>CALVAG010000001.1 GCA_944325445.1 uncultured Bacteroidales bacterium
TGTTTTATCTCACGCCGCCACCTGATGTATTCGTCAATCAGTTCAACCGATATTTCACCTAAATAGATACTGTCCGGCTTGTAGGTACCGTTCTTTGTTGCACGGAGAAAGATACGGAAGATATTCATGCCGCTCTTGCCGTTCTCATAGCGGCTGCGTCCGATTCTGTTCCGGGAATAGTCAGATTCGAGCCTTTCCAAAACAAACTCGATAAAATCCTTCCCTTTGTCCTCCCGTGTGAGCGGTTTGTCTGCCAGAAAGTCGGCGATCACCTGAGCCGTAATCTGATTGGGATGTTTTTCCTGATATTCGGCCAGCAGTCCGTCGATCTTGTCCGCACGGGCAAGCAGCAGACTGTTGATCCGGTTGGCCTCCGGACCATAACTCGCCCTCACACCTCCGCGTCCCTTGTTGGCTTTCTCATTCCAGTCGCCCAGCCGGACAAAGATGTTCATGCCCTTGCGTATCACCTGCCGGTTCCAGGTGTATTCAAGCTGGACAAGATACTGTTTGGCTGGATCGATCTCACCCCGGATATGCAGGCGATAGCGTCCCAATGGATATAGTCGTTTCGGTCGTCCCATACTGGAGATGTTTGAAATTAAAAAACAGAGGTTGCGGTAATACTCACAAACCTCTGTAAAGGTAATGAATTTTGTCCAAACAAATCCCGATTTTTTCCTCCGAAAAACGTATTTTGTCCAAATAAACCACGCCATTTGAGGCGGTCAAACACTGTTGTCCAAACAAATTAAATCCCCGCCAATCTTATTGATTAACAGGGATTTAATAGTAGTTTTTGCGCTTAAAATTGCACTAATATTCTTCCTCGTTGAAGAAAAAGTCCTCTTTGCTTGGGTAGTCGGGCCAGATGTCTTCTATGCTGTCGTACACTTCACCATCATCTTCGAGGTCATTCAGGTTTTCTATAACTTCAAGCGGAGCACCTGAACGTGTCGCATAATCTATAAGTTCGTCTTTGGTAGCAGGCCATGGAGCATCTTCAAGTTTGGATGCCAATTCAAGTGTCCAATACATATCAAACTAATAATTAGATTAATAAATGCTTTTGACTTATATTAATGGGCTGCAAATATAGTAAAAAAATGATTATGGCAACCAAAATATCTCTTTTCCTCCACATTTGTGGCAATAATATCTTCCGAGGGTAAAAAGGTAATCGGACAGACGGTTCAGATATTTAATGCCTCTCTCCACAGAATCAATGTTTTCAGGCTCTGTTTCCCCCTTTTCTGAAGGAAGGATTGCCAGCGAATGCCTCTCCGCCCTGCGGCAGATTGTCCTTGCCACATGGCACTCTGAAGAGACCCTCGGAGCTCCCGGCAGAACGAAGGCGGTCTGGGTGGGAATCTCGTCTGTCATTCTGTCGATTTCCTTCTCTAAAAACGTTACATCGTCCTCTGAAAGTTCCTTCATCTTTTTCGCGCTGCTGTCGGATGCAAAATGGGCAGACACAAGCATCAGTTCCTTTTGTATCTTTTCCAGTACATCCCTTTCGTGTCCTTGCGGTGCATCGCTTATTACGAGGCCTATGAAAGAGATTAGTTCATCCACATCTCCGTATGCCTCGACTCGCGGATGGTTTTTTGCGACTCTTTTGCCGCCCACCAGCGAAGTGGTCCCCTTATCTCCGCCTTTTGTATAAATTTTCATATCAGATATTTTAAGTTGTTTATATATTGAAAACAGTTCTATGTTCATTTACGGTATCGCTCTCTATCTTTCCGTCGCGCAGCCTTATGATCCGTCTGGCATAATTTGCAATATCCTCTTCATGCGTTACTATAATCACGGTATTGCCGCTTTTATAGATCTGCTCGAACAGCTGCATTATATCTATCGACGTTTTGGTGTCGAGGTTTCCTGTAGGCTCATCTGCCAAAACTATGGACGGCTTGTTTATCAGCGCCCTCGCAATTGCCACTCTCTGCCTTTGTCCGCCGGAGAGTTCGGACGGCCTGTGTTCCGTCCTATCCCCAAGCCCCACATTATTTAGCGCTTCGACAGCCCTCTGTTCCCTTTCGCTGCGCGGAATACCGGAATAGATGAGCGGCAGTGCCACATTCTCCATTGCATTGTAGCGCGGAAGCAGGTTGAACGACTGGAATATGAAACCTATCTCCCTGTTCCTTACTTCTGAAAGCTCATTGTCGTCCATATTGCTTACATCCGTACCGTTTAAAAGATAGTTCCCTTCGGTAGGAGTATCCAGACAACCGAGTATATTCATAAGCGTGGATTTTCCGGAACCCGACGGCCCCATTATGGCAACATATTCGTTTCTGTTTATGGATATGCTGACTCCGTCCAAAGCCTTTACGGTCTGTGTCCCTAAAGTGTAGATTTTTTTAATCCCCTCAATCTTTATTACCTCCATATATCTACCGTTTAAAAATATTATCCTTTGCACTCGAATCTGAAAAACTCCAGCATCGCCTTTTTAATGGCATCCAGGGCCAGAGGCGCATTCCATTTGCCGCGGTCCCTTTCTCCAACTTCATTCGAGACTCCGCGCAGCTGGAAAAAGGGTATTTTCTCCATAAGGCATACATAATGAAGCGCGGCTCCCTCCATATCCTCAATTTCTGAATTGAACTTCGAGACAATCTCGTCTCTTTTTGAACGGTCACCCGTAAATGTCTGTCTGGTTACGGCAGATGCATGTTTGAACCTTTTCAGGAATTCTTCGGTCTCTGCGCCGGCCTCCAATCTGCAGAGTGCGCCCTCTTTGAAAGGGAAAATGTTGGAATCGAGAACTTTTGTATCGAAAAGGGTCTTAAGGCCTGTAGGCGTGTCGAATCCCAGGTCTCCCAGATAGGCCTTTTCAATAAGTGCAACGCTGCCTATGGGAAACTTTTGCAGGTCGTAGCTCCCGGCCAATCCTACAAGTATGGCGATTTCATAGTGCTTCCCTGCCGCCGCTGCCGTATAAATCTCTTTCGTAATGGCGTAACATGTGGAGACCGCTCCGATTCCGCAAAGCATGAACTTGACTTCCGCAATGTTTTTTAGTTGTCCGCGGCATCCGTTATATGCGGCAATCGCTGCATCGAGCTCCTCCTGTTCGGCCGCCATTACAAGAATACGTTTCATAATCTTTAAAGCGAGTATAGTGTAAATTTAAATATGAGTCCGCCGCCCGGATTGTTCCCGGCACTTATTTCCCCCTTGTGGTAGAGTACTGCATTCTTTACGATTGCAAGCCCGAGCCCGGTACCTCCCGTCTTTCTCGTCCTTCCCTTCTCTATGCGGTAAAATCTTTCGAAAAGCCTGGGAATGGCCTCTTCCGGAACGGATTTTCCTGTATCCGCATAGGAGAAATTGACCTTATATCCTCCCTCTCCCGAGATTTGTTCCACTCCTGCAGAAATGGTTATGCGGCAATTTGCCCCTCCATGCTCTACAGTATTGTCTATCAAATTTTTAAATAATGAATAAACTAAACTGTAACATCCCTTTATCTTAAGGTCGGAACTTATAAGCATATCCAGTTTTATGTTGTTCGCCTCCAGTTTGTAACCGATTTCTTCAAGCACGTCCTTTATGCAGGCGGAGATGGAAAAGACCTCGTTTGTAAATGTTTTCGACCCCTCGTCCAGTTTGTTGAGAGTGGAGACATCGTTTATGAGCGAGGAGAGCCGCATGGTCTGTGCGTATGCCTTTTCCAGAAAAGAGAGTATCTGCTCCTTGCTCATTGTCCTGTCATGCAGAATTGTCTCAAGATAGGCGCTCAGCCCGGTGACCGGTGTCTTGAGTTCGTGGGCTATGTTATGGCTCATCTGCTGTTTGTAGAGTTTGGTCTTTTCCAGCTGGTCGAAGGTATCCAGTATCTTCTTTCCCACCATTCCGAATTTGTCTCCGGAAAACTGTATCTTGCTGTAATCTTTGTCAGGGCCGTTTATTATATCTGCAAATTTGCTTAGGGAATCTATGGGGGCCGACAGCTTCCTGGTAAAATAGGCTATTATGGCAAGCAGGATTATAAAGAGTATGATTATCACATAGAGATACTTGTTGTTGTTCTCAATTTGAGGCAGAATGTCTGCATTGTATTCCAGCGCCGTACGGATATAGTATTGTGGATACTTTTTTACGAAATAGACATATTCCCTGTGGTTTGTAGTTGAAAATCTTACTGCGGTGCCTATCCCCTTTTCCTCCGCCTCGGCCATCTCTTCCCTCGTCATGTGGTTTTCGGTTATCCGGTCGTTGGTATTGTCGAAAATCACATTTCCGTCCAAATCTATGAGTGTAACCCTCACCGCTTTGGGAATGGGCAGCGAATCGTACGGGATGTTGTTGTTCCTTATGGATTTGTAGGCTATGTCGTTATACAGTATGAGCGAACTGTTTATGGCCTTGATGCTGTAATCCCGCTCCTTCCCTACAAGAAAGAAGAGGAATGCCAATGCCAAAACAGAGAGTGCCAGCAAAAAATAGAATAGGATATAATATTGATATTTTACCTGCATCTCAAAACGCCTTTACCGGTTTGCATGTCATGGCTGGAAGCAGTATCCGTAGCCCGACCTGTTGATAATCATATCTCCGTAATTGCCCATCTTTTTTCTTAATCTTGCTATATGTACATCTACAGTCCTGTCCAGTACGAAGCTTTCGTTTTTCCAGACAAGTTTCAGAATATCGTCGCGGGAGAAGATTTTGTTCGGATATTTTACAAGCAGTACAAGTATGTCGTTCTCCTTTTTTGTAAGGAATATCTCTTTGCCCTTAATGTAGACCCTGTGCTCATTGCAGTCTATTACAAGGTCGTGTACGGTAATTTTTGCCGGTCCTTCGGATTGGGCCTCCTCAGTGCCGCCTGCTGCCGGAGTATTGCCAGGCTGCATGGCTGCGTTCTTTTCGCTGCGCGAAAGGACGGCCTTTACCCGTGCAAGCACCTCCTTTACGGAGAATGGTTTTGAAATATAATCGTCTCCGCCTGCATCGAACCCGCTGAGTATATCCGGTTCCGTATCAAGTGCGGATATGAATATGATGGGGATATTGTTGTGGTATTCGTGCCTAAGCAGTTTTGCAAGTTTGAACCCGTTTATTCCGTCGAGCATAATATCCAGAAGCAGCAGGTCGTATTTGCCTTTCAGTTTATATAGGGCCTCTTCCGCGCTGTTGGCGGTATCTACGGAATAGCCGGCCTGCAGCAGATTATATTGCAGAATGTCGCATATAGAATCTTCATCATCTACTACCAGAATCCTGTAATTTTTAGATTTGTTCTCCATATTTCGTATGTGGGGATGGACTTGCATCGCAAAGATATAGATTCTGGATGAATATTTGGAAAAATAAATAACACTTTTGTACCTTTGCGCTCCATTTTATTAAAAAGAGTCGGATATGTCATATAACAAGATCGAGCAGTTCGATGAGAAGATTACAGCAGAACTGGCTGAACATTACAAGGCGATAATCGAGTTGCTGGGAGAGGACCCGCAACGCGAAGGGCTGTTGAAAACACCGGTACGTGTGGCCAAGGCGATGCAGTTTTTGATGCAGGGCTATGATGCAGATCCTGTCGCAATACTCAAATCTGCTCTTTTTAAGGAGGATTACAAACAGATAGTGCTTGTAAAGGATATAGAGATTTATTCTATGTGCGAGCATCACATGCTGCCGTTTTACGGAAAGGCGCATGTCGCATATATTCCAAACGGATGGATTACCGGGCTCAGCAAAATTCCGAGAGTCGTGGATGCATTTGCGCGCAGGCTTCAGGTACAGGAGAGGATGACGGTTCAGATAAGGGACTGTATTCAGAATACCCTTAATCCGTTGGGAGTGGCGGTTGTCATAGAGGCAGCCCACATGTGCATGCAGATAAGGGGCGTACAAAAGCAGAATTCCGTAACGACCACCTCTGCCTTTACCGGAGTTTTCCTGAAAGATATAAGGACGAGAGAGGAGTTTATGAGACTTATAGGCGTAAGCCTTACTTAATCTTCCGGTCTCTCTGCTGCAACGGCTTTGTTGAAACAGCGGCGGCAGAGCGGCTCGTAACTCTCTTTTTCTCCCAATTCCACCAGTTTGCTGCTATGGGTGAGCCTGTGTGAAAATTGCGCCAGTTCTCCGCATTTTACACAGATTGCATGTACTTTTGTGACATCTTCGGCTACGGCCATGAGCGCCGGCATGGGGCCGAACGGCTTGCCGGTATAATCCATATCGAGCCCGGCGCATATAACCCTTATCCCGTTATTTGCAAGTCTGGTGCAGACTTCGACTATGTTTTCGTCGAAAAACTGCACTTCGTCTATTCCTACGACATTTACATCGCCGGCCAGAAGCAGAATGCTCTCAGATGAATCCACGGGAGTGGAGAGTATTGCATTGGAATCGTGTGAGATGACCTCTTCCTGCGAATATCTGGTGTCTATGGCTGGCTTGAATATCTCTACTTTGAGGTTCGCAAACTTGGCTCTCTTCAACCTTCTTATGAGTTCTTCGGTTTTGCCGGAAAACATCGATCCGCAGATAACCTCTATGCTTCCTGCCTTGCTGCTGCTCTCTAAAAACATTTCAGTTGCGATTACGTACGGGACAAATGTAATAAAAATAAGTGTTAAATTTGTCTTATAAAATATTGCGATATGGAGCAGGAGAGTAGTTTACAGGAAATCAGGCGGAATCTGATTGAATCCATAGAAAGGCTTTTTGAAAGGATAGAGAATCTGGAACGGGAGGTGGCGCGGCTTGCCGAAAACAATGATACGGTATCGGCAGAGAGTGAGTCGCTATATGGGAGTGACAGCTTGCCGGAGGTGCAGCCGGATGGATTGCCCGGGCCTGCGGATGAGGACGTATTGCCCGAACCGGATGCGGAAGAGAGAGAAATGCCGCTTTATGATAATGAGCCTGAAGCGGCTGCAGCGAGCGAAACGGAGGACAGTTTGCCCGGGCCTGCGGATGAGGACGTATTGCCCGAACCGGATGCGGAGGAGAAAAAGATGCCGCTTTATGATAATGAGCCTGAAACGGTTGCAGCGAGCGAAACGGAGGACAGTTTGCCCGAACCTGCGGATGAGGACGTATTGCCCGAACCGGATGCGGAAGCGGCAACGGAGCCTGAAGAGGGCAAAGAGGCGGAGAACGCCGGCGGAGAGGAAGAGTATAAGGCGGAAGCAGACTGGTACGACTGGGAGGTGGACTATCCGGCTTCCCATATCGATAATATTTATGACGGAATAGGTATAAACGACCGTTACGAGTTTGTAAGGGAACTTTTCAACCCGAACGGCAATCTGCACGAGGCGGAATTGCTGTTCAAACGCACCGTAGATGACCTTAATCGTCTCTCCTCCTTCAAGGAGGTACTTGTCTACACAAGGGCGAGATTTCCGCAATGGGATGAATACAGCGATGAAGTTTATCGGTTCTATATGATAGTGAGAAGGAAATTCAATTGAATGATGCGATGGGAAAGTTGTATGTAGTGCCGACACCTGTCGGAAACCTAGAAGATATAACATTAAGGGCAATAAGGGTCTTGAAAGAGGCGGATCTGATTCTGGCCGAAGATACCAGAACGAGTTCTGTCTTGTTCAAAAAGTACGATATACACACTAAAACGGAAAGCCACCATAAGTTCAACGAGCATAAAAGTTCGGCGGCAGTGTGTGAGAAGATACTGTCAGGGATGAATGTGGCGCTCGTATCCGATGCAGGTACTCCGGGAATATCGGACCCGGGTTTTTTTCTTGTAAGGAGCTGCCTGCGTGCCGGGATAGAGGTGGAGACCCTGCCGGGAGCGACGGCATTTGTGCCGGCGCTTGTGAATTCGGGCTATCCGAGCGACAAATTCTGCTTCATAGGTTTTCTTCCCATGAAAAAGGGAAGACTCGCAAGGTTGGAGGAGATCGGGGATATGGAGTGTACCTCAATAGTATATGAATCTCCGTACCGGTTGGTGAAAACACTCGGACAGATGGCGGAACTTTATGGCGAGAAGCGGCTCGGGGCAGTCTGCAGGGAGATTTCAAAAGTGCATGAGGAGTGCCGCAGAGGGACATTAAGGGAACTGTACGAATGGTATTCCGCAAATGAACCTAAAGGCGAGATAGTTATAATTGTTGCGGGGAAGGATTATGAGGAGGAGAAAAGAGAGGACGGAGAGCAGTGAAGGCGAGGAGCGTTACTATGGGAAAGACGGCGTGACTAAAAGCCGGGCCTTGGGCGTTGTAATCCTTATGGGGGCGTTTCTTTTTTTTCAGGTTGCGGTTTTCATAAGGAAGGAAAAGCGCGGAGAGGAGAAGCAGGCGGAAACAGCCTTGCCATTTGAATTCAATCCAAATACAATAAGTTCAGACAGTCTTGTGCTTCTCGGCTTTACGCAGAAGCAGGCCCAGGTCGTGCTCAATTACAGGGCAAGCGGCGGACGGTTCCGCAAAAAGGAGGATTTCGCAAAAATCTATTCGGTCTCCGAAGAGATGTTCAAAAAACTTTACAATTATATAGCAATCCCGACAGTTCCGGAATATGTCGCCCCGAAAACTACTGCTTTGGCTGACGGCCGGCCTGAAAAACAGGATGAAAGAAGATTTTCCGGGAAAACGGAGGTACGGCAGTGGAAATACCGGCAGCGGACTCCTCGCGATACGGCCGGACGCAGTGGAGCGTCACGGTTGCCGGAAAGAAAAAAGAGAGTAGTGGAGCTAAACGGTGCGGACAGTGCGGAACTCGTAAAGTTATACGGAATAGGGGGCTACTATGCGAAAAGGATTATCGAATATCGCGAGCGGCTCGGGAATTTCTATGCACCGGAGCAGCTTATGGAGATAAGAGGTATAGACAGCACAAGGTTCAGCGGTTTCAAAAACAATATTACGGCGGATACTTCAAAAATCCGCAAGTTCTCACTCGATACGGCCTCAAGATATTTTTTGTCGTCGCATCCTTACATCGGTTCATATGTCACAAGGGGTATTCTGCTGCTCAGGCAACGTTTCGGAGCAGAATACTGCACGCTCGAAAATCTGGAAAGGGAGGGGCTGCTTACATCGGAGGCGACTTCTGCTTTACGACACTATATAATTGAAAAATAATGCTAAATTTGCGGGCAAAATAATGCATTTGTGTATATGGAGCTGATTAAGTGTTTGAATATTACCAAGAAATTCGGCGATTACACTGCTCTTAATTCCGTAAGTATAGATATTCCCCAAGGAAAAATATTCGGATTGCTGGGCCCCAACGGGGCGGGAAAAACCACGCTTATAAGAATTTTGAACAGAATTACGATGCCCGACAGCGGAGAGATAATTTTCAACGGCAGGAGCATGGATCCTCTCGATACCGAGCAGATAGGTTATCTTCCGGAAGAGCGCGGACTATATAAGAAGATGAAGGTAGGGGAGCAGGCGGTGTATCTGGCCAGATTGAAAGGGTTGAGCCGCAACGATGCAGTAAGATTGCTCAAGGAGTGGTTCATAAAGTTCGGGATCGAGGCATGGTGGAACAAGAAGGTAGAGGAGCTCTCAAAAGGAATGGCACAGAAGGTGCAGTTTATAATAACGGTATTGCATAAACCCAAGCTCCTTATTCTGGATGAGCCCTTTTCAGGATTCGACCCTGTGAATGTAAGCCTCATACGCTCCGAGATACTCCGTTTGCGCGACGAGGGAACCACAATCCTCCTTTCTACCCACAATATGGAGAGCGTGGAGGAACTTTGCGACAATATAGCGCTTATAAACAAATCGAATCTCATAGCCCACGGCAATGTGGAGCAGATACGCCGTCAGTATGGCAACAACCATGTGGAGCTTGTCTACAAGGCCGGAAATACTTTGGGAAACTGTTTGGGAGATAAGGCTGTACCCTTCTCTATAGTTTCCGATATGCCGGACAGGGAGAATTTGCACAAGGCGGTTCTCGATGTCAGGGAGGCGGAGAGCAACTCCCGGGTTCTGAAGGAACTGGTAGATTGCGTGGAGGTGGTCTCATTCCAGGAACTTATGCCGCGCATGGAGGATATATTCATAAAATTGGTGACAAACAACAACTAATTGCGTGCAATCATGGGAAAAAACAAAATATCGGTTATAATATCCAGAGAATACTCCATAAGGGTAAAGAAGAAATCCTTTATACTTACGACCATTTTCGCTCCTATACTGATGGCGGCGATCTTTGTGGTGCCTATGCTTATAGCGGCATATTCCGAAGATGGCAACACGCTCACGGTAAAGGTTTCCGACAACTCCGGAATAGTGATGCCGTATCTTGAGAGCGGCGGACCTCTTCTGTTCGAAGACGCTTCGGGAATAAATATCGATACGCTCAAATCCGAGGCAAGGAGCGATGAGGCAGTTGCTGTCTTGATCATTTCGCAGCTCGACAGCAATAAGAATGTCTCTCTTTCGCTCTATTCCGGCAAGCAGATAAATGCAGACAATCAAAGCCGGATAAGGTCTATGGCGGAAGAGGCGGTTGAAGAGTACAAACTGGAGAGCTACAATATTCCCCAACTGGATAAAATAGTCGAGGAGATAAAGGCCGATGTAAAAATCGATACGTTTCTCATAGACGATTCTTCCGAAGGGGAGAAGGCTTCCAAAGTGGAAATATACATGGTAATCGGATACATTACGAGTTTCCTCATTTACATGTTCATATTCATGTTCGGAGGTATGGTGATGCGCAGTGTGATAGATGAAAAATCGAACCGCATAGTCGAGGTTATTGTATCGTCTGTAAAGCCGTTCCAGCTTATGATGGGCAAGATAATCGGTGTGGCGGCCGTAGGGCTCACCCAGTTTTTGATATGGATAGTCCTGACTCTCGTACTGGTGGCGGTGGCAATTCCGCTTTTCGGCCCTGAAGAGATAATGCAGGGAGCTACGGTGCAGACAGACCAGGTTACGGCCATAATGGAGAACAACGGGGTGGATATGGATGCCGTTTCTGCAGCGATGCCTGTCGCCGGGGCAGAGTCCGGTGTCGAAAGTTTCATCGATGCACTTTCCAGCATAAATTTTACGCAGATAATCCTCTGCTTCCTTGTCTATTTTCTTCTGGGATACCTGCTCTATTCCGGGATGTTCGCAGCTGTCGGTTCTGCTGTGGACAATGAAGCCGATACCCAACAGCTTTCATTGCCCATAACCGTTCCGCTTATCGTGGGGCTGTTTATAATGTTGCATACATTCCAGTACCCCGACAGTTCACTTTCGTTCTGGGCTTCCATTATACCCTTTACTTCACCGATGGTTATGATGGCCAGAATAGCATACGGCGTTCCGCTTTGGGAACTGCTGCTGTCGATATCGCTGCTTATTGTAACGTTCCTCTTCCTTACTTATATTTCGGGCAAGATCTACAGGACCGGAATATTGATGTACGGCAAGAAGGCATCCTGGAAGGATCTGTCGAAATGGTTGAAATATAAAGATTGAAACATAATATAAGATCATGAAAAAGTTATTCCCCCTGTTTCTGGCGATGCTGCTCTGTTCGTACGGCAGCCGGGGACAGAACTTTGAAAGACTTGAGTGGAGCAGAGTCAGAATGGACTCCACATGGAATGCCCCTGAAGGAAGGGCGGCGGAGATTATAGGCAAATACAGGCCTACAATAGATTCACTGATGATACCGATCGGGCGTACGGCGGAAGAGATGGAGAGTTATGCTCCGGAAAGCCCTCTTTCAAACCTGGCGGCCGACATCATGTTCGAATTCGCTTCTGACTACCTTAAAAAGAGTACTGGAGAGCGGGATGCAGAGGTCGATATGGCCATGACGAATTTCGGAGGCATAAGGGCTTCTCTTCCCGGCGGTGATGTGACTGCATACGATGTAATGTCGATCTTTCCGTTCGACAATAAAATAGTCATCCTCGATCTGGAAGGCAGATATGTGCGGGAGCTGTTGGAGAACTTTGCAAGGCGCGAAAGGGTAGAGGCGCTGAGCGGAGTCAGACTGGTAATAGAAAACAGGGAGTTGAAGAAGGCTTTGGTCGCCGGAGAGGAGATAGATGACGGCAGAATCTACAAGGTGGCCACGATAGATTTCCTACTCTTCGGAGGAAGCAATGCGGAGGCCTTTAAAAAGTGCGGAAGTTATGTGGATACAGGCGTATTCATGCGCGATATGGTGACAGATTACATTAAGGACAAGACAGCTGCGGGGATGATGATAGAGAGCGGAAAAGACGGGAGAACCGTAGTGATAAAAGCGGAGGAACAGTAATATGAAAAATTTGAGAATGACACTGATATTGCTTCTTGCCGTATGCCTTTCGGTATCGTTGAACGGCCAGGACCTTGTAATACTCCATACGAATGATACCCACAGCCAGATTGTGCCTCAGACAAGCGGAGAAGGGGCCGGTCTCGGAGGTTACGAAAGGAGGGAGGCGTATATAAATTCTGTCCGCGCCGAGATGGGAGAGGGAAAGGTACTTCTTCTCGATGCCGGAGATTTCAGCCAGGGGACTCCCTATTTTTCGATTTTCAAGGGAGATGTGGAGATCGAACTTATGAATGCTCTGGGATATGATGTCGCCTGCCTGGGCAACCATGAGTTCGATAACGGCCAGGCGGAACTGGCCCGCAGGCTTAAGGATGCGGATTTTGAAAGTGTTTGTGCGAATTACGACTTTTCGGGAACTCCGTTGGATGGCGTAGTCAAACCATATACTATTGTGGAACGCGGCGGCAGTAAGATCGGCATTATCGGTGCCCTTACCGATATAGGTGGCATAGTGGCAAAGAACAATATCAAAGGGCTATCTTATATAAATCCTATAGATACCGTTAATGTTCTTGCTGCAGAGCTTAAGCTTAAAGAGAAGTGCGACCTTGTGATATTGCTTTCGCATTGCGGTTTCTATGGCGGCAATCCCGAAAATCCCGGCGATGAGGATATTGCGGCGATGTCTGAGAATGTGGATATTATCGTAGGCGGTCATTCCCATACCAAACTTACGGAGAAGAAACTCTATAAAAACAGGGCAGGGAAGAGCGTTACGGTCGTTCAGGACGGTGAGAAGGGAGAGTATGTAGGCCGGATAGATATCTGGTTTTAGGCAGTGTACATGCCCTTATGCCTTCCCTCCATATCCATTGCGGCATAATGCTCTCTGATTCTCTTCAGATCTTCCCGGGCATCGTCCGTGAGCTCGAACCTGACTCCGCGTCCGACGCGTTTTGTCTTCCAGTCGAAGTAGCCTAAATATACCGGGACATTGCAGGCTCTGGCAATTGTGTGGAATCCTGTTTTCCACCTCGTGGTGGCCTTTCTTGTCCCTTCCGGCGCAATGGCGAGGTGCATCTTTTTTGCGCTGTTCATTGCATGGATGACCTGAAGGGTAATCGCCGCCCCCTTTTTCCTGTCTACGGGAACACCCCCCAAAGCCTTGAGCAGAGGCGAGAGAGGCCCTACGAAAAACTCTTTCTTTATCATGATATAGGCTTTGCCGCCTACCGATGTATAAAAAAGATAGGAGATCAGAAAGTCCCATGCCGATGTGTGTGGCACTCCAAGAATAATGGCCTTATCCTCCTCTACGGGGCCATCCATGGCTGTCCAGCCCAAAAGTTTCAGTAAAAATTTGCAGATGGTTCTCATTATTTTTCAAGCAACTCCTCCAATATGAGGTCGGAACGCAGGTTGTCCTTAATAAATGTCTGTCTTTCGGGTGTATTTTTACCCATATAAAACTCCAGCAGTTCAGGTATGGAGTCGTCCTGGCTCAGGCGGACGGCATCCAGTTTTATGTCATCGCCTATAAAGTTCGCAAACTCGTCTGCCGAAATCTCTCCCAGCCCTTTGAAACGGGTGATCTCGCAGCCGTTGCCGAGTTTCCTGATTGCACGCTCCTTCTCCTCTTCCGAGTAGCAGTAGAGTGTCTCCATTTTATTGCTTTTTCTCTTTCTCACCCTGAACAGCGGTGTCTGCAGGATATATAGATGCCCCTGTCTTATCACTTCGGGGAAAAACTGGAGGAAGAATGTAAGCATCAGCAGCCTTATGTGCATTCCGTCCACATCCGCATCGGTCGCTATTATGATTTTGTTGTACCTGAGATTCTCTATATCTTCTTCAATATTGAGGGCTGCCTGAAGCAGATTGAACTCCTCGTTTTCATAGACCACCTTTTTGCTGAGCCCGTAGCAGTTCAGCGGTTTTCCCCTGAGACTGAAGACAGCCTGGGTATTTGCGTTGCGGCTTTTGGTAATGGAGCCGCTTGCGGAGTCTCCCTCGGTTATGAAAATCATGGTCTCCTGGTTGCGCGGGTCTTTGTCGCCGCAATGGATTCTGCAGTCTCTCAACTTTTTGTTGTGCAGGCTTACCTTCTTAGCCCTTTCGCGTGCGAGTTTCTGTATGCCCGATATCGCCTTTCTCTCCTTTTCGCTTTCGAGTATCTTTTTCTGGAGTATATCGGCTACGGACGGATTTTTATGCAGATAGTTGTCGAGCTCCTTGGAGAGGAATTCCACGATGAAATTCCTGACGGTTACATTGCTGCCGGGCGCTATATCCTTGGAATTGAGGAATGTCTTTGTCTGATTCGAAAAAGAGGGTTCCTCTATCTTTATGCTGATCGCCGCTATTATGGATTGCCTTATATCCTTAGGGTCGAAGTCTTTTTTATAGAATTCCTTGATGGTTTTGGCTATACCTTCCCTGAATGCGGCAAGATGCGTTCCTCCGTGGATAGTATTCTGCCCGTTTACGAATGAACTTATGTTTTCCCCGTTTTCCGTACCGTGCGTGAGCGCTATCTCTATATCCTCCCCTATAAGGTGTATTACGGGGTAGAGCGGAGGTTCCACGAGAGAATCGTTGATAAGGTCCAGCAGGCCGTTTTTGGATTTGTACTCGGTGCCGTTGAATTTTATTGCAAGCCCCCTGTTGAGGTAGGCGTAATTTTTGAGCATGGTCTCTATGAACTCGAAATTGTAAGAGTAATTTTCATAGAGGGCGGGGTCTGCCGTATATTTTACCAAAGTGCCGTTTTTCTCATTGGTGGCGACGCTCCCTTCTTCGACCAGATCTCCTTTGCTGAAAGAGGCGAAACGGCTCTCCCCGTCGCGGAAAGACTGTATGTAAAAATAGGTTGAGGTGGCATTTACCGCCTTGGTTCCCACACCGTTCAGACCTACCGATTTCTTAAAGGCCGCACTGCCGTACTTTGCACCGGTATTCATCTTGCTTACAGCTTCGGTGAGTTTCCCGAACGGTATTCCACGTCCGTAATCCCTTACCGTAACCATGTTGTCCTGCAGAGTGATATCGATAACCTTGCCATATCCCATGATATACTCATCTATGGCATTGTCTACTATCTCCTTGAAAAGCACATAGATGCCATCGTCGGGATTGGAACCGTCCCCGAGTTTGCCTATATACATGCCCGGGCGCTGGCGGATATGGTCTTTCCAGCTCAGCGTTTCAAAATCGTCTTCAGTGTATTGGTGGATCTGTGGTTCTTCGCTCATACTTTATAGAAAGAGGATGACTCAAAAGGAGGAATTTCAAGGCTTGCGAAGATGAGAAAACCGCAGTGTACTGATGTACATGAGGATTTTCGAATCAAGCGTAACGTAGAAATTACCCTTTTGGGTCATTCAATTTGCAAAGATAATAAATCTTTTAAAAATAGAAATTATGCAATAAATCCTTTCTTCAGAAGCAATTCCGCAATCTGGATTGCATTGGTGGCCGCACCTTTCCTGAGGTTGTCGGATACGCACCAGAGATTTACACCGCTTGCAACCGAAAAATCCCTTCTGACTCTTCCTACAAAGACCTCATCCCTGCCTTCGCTGTAAAGAGGCATGGGATATGGCAGTTTCCCGAGCGCATCGAGATTTTTTCTCTCCGCACAGGCCTCTTTTACGCTCTTGTCTCCGATTGCCGGATTCTGCTCATCTCCTTTCGGCGCCACATTGTCTTGTATTACTACTCCGGGAGTATTGCGCAGTACCTCGATAAGTTCTTCATCCTTGAACTCTTTTTCGAATTCGAGGTTTATGGATTCTGCATGGCCTCCGAGTACCGGAACCCTGATTGCAGTAGGGGAAACCCTTATGGAGTCGTCCCTCATAATCTTATGCGTTTCGTTCACCATCTTCATCTCCTCTTTGGTATATCCGTTTTCGAGGAACTTGTCTATGTGCGGCAGCAGGTTCAGGTCTATCTGGTACGGATATGCGCATTTATATTCGCCCCCTATTATATTCTTCTCTATGCCTTCCCATCTGCCTCTCTCCTCGACCAGCTGGTCCACAGCTTTTTGGCCTGTACCGGTAATACATTGGTAGGTAGAGACCACTATTCTTTTTATCTTATATTTTTTGTGCAGGTCGGCAATGGCAATAAGCATCTGTATAGTGGAGCAGTTGGGGTTTGCTATGATTCTGTCCTCCTTTTCGAGCACATCCCCGTTTATCTCCGGTACAACCAGTTTTTTCGTAGGGTCCATTCTCCAGCATGCGGAGTTGTCCACTACATAGCAACCTGTCTGTGCAAACATGGGCGCATATTTTTTGGATGCATCGCTTCCGGCGGAGAATATGGCCAGAGCAGGTTTTTTGGCAATACCCTCTTCAGGGGTGACGACAGTGTATTCTTTGCCTTTGAATCTTACCTTCTTGCCGGCAGACCTCTCCGATGCTACCGGAATGAGTTCCGTTACAGGAAAATCCCTCTCCTGCAGAACTTCCAACATTCTTGTGCCTACCAGACCTGTGGCACCTACAACTGCAACTTTCATCTTCTGTTATTTTGTTAAATTGTTAATATGTCGTTCAATATTCCGCCGGCTGTCTGTACCGCACCGGCTCCCGCACCTTTGATTACTATGCCGTTCGGATAGAAAAGCGATGTAATGGCAAAGGCATTGTCGCTTCCTTCTATTGCATAGAACGGATGCGAACTCTCTACGGCTGTAAGGGATACCTTGCAGAGCGGTTTGCCACCCTCTTTTTCCGCAGCCTTGTAACAGGCTGCAAAGCGGAGCCTCTTTCCTGCCGAAACGGCCTTTCCGTAGAGCTCTTTCATTTGAGGCTCATACTCCTCCAGCTTTTTGTAAAATTCATCCATGGAGCGCCCCGGGTCTATTATCTCTTCAGGCAGAATGCCTTTGAATTCGACATCTGCGCGCTCTATCCTTATGCCTGCCTGCCTTGCCGAGATTATGAACTTGCGCATCACATCGCTGCCGGAAAGGTCCGTTCTCGGGTCCGGCTCCGTGTAACCGAGTTCCTTCGCCCTCTTTACAAGGGAGGCAAAAGAGCAGCTGCTGTCGTAATTGCTTAAAAGATAATTGAGGGTGCCGCTTACGATTCCTTCGAATCCGGTGATTTTATCTCCTGCGTTTACAAGCTGCGAAATTGTCCCCAGTACCGGAAGCGCGGCGCACACGGTCGTCTCATATTTAAATGAAACCCCCTCTTTCCTTGCGCTTGAAAGCAGTTCGTCGTAAAAATCCTGGGAGAGCGAACATGCGATTTTGTTGCAGGCTACGACAGAATATTTGTGGCGGAAAAGGTCTGTATATGCCGAGGCTATGCTTCTGCTTGCAGTACAGTCCACGAAGATGGAGTTGCCGAGCTGCATCTGATAAAGCGCGGCAAGATAACCGTTTTCGCTATTGTCGTCTCCCTCCTCGAGTTTCGAACAGAGGTCTCCGCTTATTCCATTCCTGTCTACCACATATCTTCTGCTGTTTCCTATACCGCAGATTACGAGTTCCTTTCCGCACCTGTCTGCAATCGGCCTGCCCTGTTTGCGTATAATTTCGACAAGCGCCTTTGCAACTGTACCGTAACCTGCGATGAACAGATTGACCCTGTTGCTGCTTTCACTGAAAAATTCGTTGTGAATGGTTCTTATAGCATCGTTTACATCCTCTGTCCTGACTACTGCCGAAACGTTCTTTTCAGAAGAGCCCTGGGCTATAGCCCTTATGTTAATCCCTTCCCTGCCGAGTGCATCGAACATCTTTCCGCTGGCGCCGGACTGGTTTTTCATGTCATCTCCTACAAGGGATATTATGGAGAATCCCTTTTCTACTCTGAGAGGATCTACCTTGCCCAATGAGATTTCATATGCAAAAAGTTCGTCGGAAGCCTTTTTTGCAAGGTCCGCATCCTTTTCGTCAATGGCTATGCACATGGTATGTACCGATGATGCCTGGGTGATGAGAATAATGTTTATGTTGTTTTTGCTCAGAGTGTCGAACAGTCTGCTGGAGTAGCCGGGAATGCCGACCATGCCGCTTCCCTCCATGGAGAGCAGCGCTATCTTGTTGGAGCTCGAGATTCCTCTTATTTTGCTCTTCCCCTCGGGCGGATTGCGTTCTATGAGCGTTCCCGGGTCATCGGGGGCGAATGTATTCTTTACATATATGGGAGTTCCCTGTTTTACTACGGGCTGTATTGTGGGCGGATAGACTACCTTCGCCCCGAAGTGCGAAAGTTCCAGGGCCTCTTTGTACGAGATATTCCTGATGGGTTTTGCATCAGGGACTATGCGCGGGTCTGCGGTCATCATTCCGCATACATCAGTCCATATTTCCAGTCTGCGGGCCTGTGCCCCCACTGCAATTATGGAGGCGGTGTAATCCGATCCGCCGCGTCCGAGCGTGGTTGTCCTGCCCATCATATCCATGGCTATGAAGCCCGGGAGAATGTAGAGCGAAGTGTTGTTGCTGTCGAAATACTGTCTGATATTGTTGAATGTAATATCTGTTATGACGGAGTTCTTGCCGCCTGCCGGCTCGGTCTTTATAAGTTCCCTCGAGTCTTTCCATTTATGGCTGATGTTCAGCGATTTGAGCTTTGCGCTTATGATTTTTGTCGAGAGAAGCTCCCCGAAACTCACTATGTGGTCGAGGCTGAAATCGCTCAACTCCTTGAGAAGGTAGACTCCTTTGCAAATCTCCCTCAATTTTTCGAAGAGCCCGTTGCATTCTGCCTTTATGTCGTCGCTTTCCTGCAACGGAATGAGATTGTCTATAAGTTCTATATGTCTTTTCAACAGGGCGTCTATCTGGCCGGTGTAGCCGTTGTCCTGGGCCAGGGCCGCCTTGCCTATCGCTATCAGGGCATCGGTGCATCCGCTTATCGCAGATGAGACTACAACCGTCTTATCCTTTGTCAATGCCTGTTTTACGATCTCGATTACCCTTGTGATGTTTTCGGCATTGGCTACTGAAGAGCCGCCGAATTTGAGTACTTGCATATTATAAAATCTCCTTTAAAATATTTGCTATCTGTTTCCATTCAAGTAAAAAGCCGTCGTGTCCGTAAAGGGAGGTAATCTCCCGGTATATCCCGTTCTTTACGTGGCTTGCAATATATTTCTGTTCTTCTGAGGGAAAGAGGATGTCGCTGTCTATCCCTACGCATATTACATTGGCGTTTATCATGTTGAGTGCTGTCTCCACTCCGCCCCTGCCGCGCCCTATATTGTGGCTGTCCGTGAGGTTGAGCATCGATAGGTAGGAGTAGGCATCGAAACGCCTTACAAGCTTCTGTCCCTGATACTGCTGGTATGAGGCTGCCTTATGGTTCCAGATTATCTCGTTGCTCGTTTCATATTGGGATTTGTTGTAGCCCTGATAGCTCCTGTAGGAGATAAGGGCTATGGAACGGGCTGCCGCGAGTCCCTTGGCCCCTCCTTTGGCAACGATTTCCCCGTTTTTTATCGAGAATTCCTGCCCTTCAAAGGTAGGGTCCGAGAAGAGCGCCATTCTCTGCGATTCGTTGAAGGCATTTCCCCAGGGGGTTATTCTTGCATTGCATGCAAGCAGGGCCACGTTTTTTATTACATCCCGTCTCGAAATGCTCCACTCTATGGCCTGGAATCCCCCTACGGACCCTCCTATGAGCAGGTCTATCTCCTTTATCCCGAGATATTCTCTCAGCATGTCGAGGGTTGCTACGATGTCCCGTACGGTCGTTTTGGGAAAATCGAGCAGGTACGGCTTCCCGGTTTCCGGATTTATTGAGAGCGGTGAGGTGGAGCCGTAGCATGAACCTATAAGATTGGCGCATACTATGGTGTATTTGCGCGGGTCCAGAAACTTGCCTTCGCCTACCAGATCTTCCCACCATTCGCAGGGGTTGGAGTTGGCGGTAAGGGCATGGGTTATCCAGACAACCTTCTTCCCCCTCTGCTCGGTGCTCTGCTCCCCGTCGGAATCCCACTCCCTCGAAATGTGGTAGCAGATGGTGATATCCTTCAATATCTCCTTGCTTTCCAGTACGAATTCTCCGCTATGTCTGAAAAATCTCTTTTCCACAATATGACAGCTCTATTTTATTATGCTTAATGCCTGATCCAAGTCGTTTATAATGTCGTCTATATCTTCAATCCCTACGCAAAGCCTGAGCGTTCCCGGTTTTATGCCTACATTGAGCAGCTCCTTGTCTGTCATCTGGCTGTGTGTTGTCGTGGCCGGGTGTGCCACCAGGGATTTGTTGTCTCCGAGGTTTGCCAAAAGGGTGAAGATTTCCAGCTTCTCGACCGCTTTTGCCGTGCTCTCCCTGTCTGCCTTGAGATCCACTATTATAATGCCTCCGAAACCGTGTTTCAGGTATTTTTTCGCATTTTCGTGGCTCGGATGGTTTTCGAGTCCCGGATAGCAGACCCTTTCCACCTTGGGATTGGCCTGCAGCCACTCTGCAAGTTTGAGCGCATTGTCGCAAACCCTTTGGGCCCTTAATGAAAGGGTTTCCAATCCTGTAAGCAGAAGGAATGAGTTGAACGGGCTGAGCGAGCAGCCGATGTCTCTCAACCCTTCGTTGCGGGCCCTTACCCCAAAGGCATCCTTCTTCGAGTATTCGTAATAGCTTAATCCGTTGTGGGCAGCCACAGGTTCGGTAAATTGCGGAAAGCGGCCCGATGCCCAGTCGAATTTTCCGGCATCCAGAAGTACGCCGGCGATAGAGTTTCCATGGCCGCAAATCCATTTCGTGGCAGAGTGCGTTATTACATCGGCTCCGAGGTCTGCCGGTGTGCAGACATAGCCTCCGCAGCCTACGGTATTATCTACCATAAGCGGAATCCCGTGTTTGCGGCATACATCTGCAAGCAGTTCGAAATCCGGTACCGACAGGTCTGAATTTGCAATGCTCTCAACATATATTCCCTTTGTTTTGTCGTCTATCAGGGACTCCAGCTCCGCCCTGTTTTTGCAACTGCTGAACTTTACATCTATTCCCAAACGCGGGAGCGTTACCTTGAACTGGTTGAATGTGCCCCCGTAGAGAGAGATGAAGCTTATAATATTGTCGCCGGCCTGGCATAGATTTATGACCGCCAGGAATTGGGCGCTCATTCCAGATGAGACAGCCACTGCATTGGAGCAGTTTTCAAGTGCGGCAATCCTCCTTTCGAAGGCAGCGGTAGTAGGGTTGGTAAGTCTTGAATAGATGTTTCCCTCCTCTTCCAGGGTAAAGAGTCTGCGTCCGTGTTCTATATTTTTGAATGCGTATGCTGCGGTTTGGTAAATCGGCGTTGCACAAGCGCCCGTTGTGGGGTCCGGAGTATTTCCGGCATGTACCTGAAGAGTATCGAATTTATATTTTGCCATTTTCTGGATTTTAGGTTTGACTTTTGTAAGATGGGTGAAGCACAAGTGCATATCACAAGCTATGCTTGATTGGAATACACAATATATGTCTTCTGTTTGGGAAATAAAAAAGGTGATGCATCTTAACGATGCATTCGCATGGTCATTGCGCCGATGATATGATTCGCACCCTGCATGTGAATATTACCGAATAGTAATTACAAGGTACAAAATTATGCAATAAATTTTAATTGCCAAAATCTTTTGTGATTTTGTTCAGTTCCGTTACAATCTGCCTTTGGGAGGTCGCCTTGTCTGTATAGATACATGGTCCGGTTACGCAACCGCCTTCGCATGCCATTACCTCCACGAACGGAGCAGGAGCCTTGGCTGTCTTTGCGTAAAGCCTGAGCAGCCCTATGTTTTTCTTGTCGAGATTTGCAACTTTCACCGTATTCAGGTTGTTTTGTGCAAGATATGATTTGACTGCACCTATGACTCCTCCGCTTTGCGCGAACCCGTGAGCCTCCCTTACGGATTCAAAACTCATCTTGTAGGGCTCTGCCGTATTTATGTCTATGTCCATGCCGTCTATAATAGAACCCAACTCTTCGAAGGTGAGGGTATAGTCTACATCAGGATTGAGCTTTACCTCTTTCCTCTTTGCTATGCACGGCCCTATGAATACGAGTTTGGCATCGGGATATTTCTCTTTTGCAATCTTTGCGGTATAGTACATCGGGGAACCTGTCGTAGAGATATATTTCTTTATCTCGGGAATGTGCTTTTCCGCAAGCTGTATGTATGAAGGGCAGCAGCTTGTAGTCATGAACGGTTGCCCCTCCTTTATCTTCTCCATGAGTTCGTGCGCCTCGTTTACGGTGGTATCCATAGCGCCCTGCGCCACCTCTATTACATCCGTAAACCCTATAGCCTTTATTGCACCGTAGACATTTTCAATGGGGACAGTGAATTGTGCCAGAATAGAGGGGGCCACCATTGCAATGACCTTGTTGCCCTTCCTTATATTCTGGAGCACATCGAAAACCTGCGAAATCTCGAAGATGGCTCCGAACGGGCAGGCATTTATACATTTGCCGCAATAGATGCACTTTGAATCGTCTATGTGCTCTATGCCGTTCTCATCCTTGCTTATGGCCTTTACCGGACAGACATTTTCGCAGGGAATGGGGATATATACTATTGCATGGTACGGACAGTTGGCATAGCACTTGCCGCAACTTATGCAGTAGTCGTGGTCTATCTCGGCCTTCCCTTCCGAATTGAAGCGTATTGCATCCTTGGGACAGCTAAGGTAGCAGCTTCTCGCCACACATCCTCTGCAGAGATTGGTTATGACATAATTGACCTGCACGCAGGAAGAACATGCCTCGTCTATTACGCACATTATATTCTCTTTCGGATTTTTTTCTCTCTCCAATGCGAGTCTGGCATAGTGGGAAAGCGGTGTGAGCTCGTCTGTCTCATCGCTCATGTCGAACCCTAAAAGCGGAAATGTCTTGTACTTCCATACTGCGCGCTCCTTATGGACGCAGCAACGGCCCATTACCTTGGCCTTTCTCGGTGAAAGTTTTATCGGGAGTCTGTCTATTTCGTCTATTAAAGAGTTCTCTTTCCATAATTTAACAAGAGTGGCCAAAAGCTTGTGGCGCACTATCATCACATTATTTGTAAATGCCATAAGTTTCGCGTGTGGTTTAGATATTTTACAAAAATAGGAAAATTAAGACAAAATGCAACCCCGGAAGGGTTAATTATTTCTATACTCCAGAGGAGTCATCTTTACATATTCCAAAAAGAATCTGTTGAATGCGGTTGCGCTGAACCCGAGCGATTTTGCAATTTTATTGATTTTTTCGTCGCCGTTCTTCAATTGGGCTTTGGCATCCATTATTATGAACTCCCTTATTATATCCTGGGCCGTTTTTCCGGTAGCTTTTTTAATGGTAGCGCAGAAATGGGAGAGCGTGAGCCCGATTTCATTCGCATAAAAGGAGACTTTGTGCTCCTGTTTGTAATTTTCGAAGACCAGCTGCAGGAACTCCTTTAATACTGCATATTCGCGCGGCTTTTTCTTCTCATCTTCCTTGAAATCCGCGAATGTGTTTTCGTATATGATTTTCAGGGTATTGTAGAATATATCCATGATGGATGCGATAATCTGCTTGTTGAAGAGCTGTATCTGGCCGTTTTCGGCCTTGATCAGAAGCGAGAAGGTATCTACGAAAAATGCGGCGTTGCTCTCCGGAAGCGGTATTATAGGATGGATGAGGGCAATCGACAGGTGGTCTGTCATATACTTCCAGTAGTTCATGGCCTGGATGAAATTGGAGGAGAATCCCATGAAGGCGACCCTTGCATCGCTGCTCGCGGAGTGTATCTGGATAAAGCTCCCGGGGATTATGACCACGAAATCATTCTCCTTTACGGTGTATTCGTGAAGGTTGAGGGTGACCTTTATCTCGCCTTTTATACATAGTGCAAAAATCCCGGCCTTGATCTGGCACGGAAACATTTTGTAAAGTTGCAGGATATTGCCGCGGATGTTGTCGTCCACCAAAAAGTCGACAGGCAAATCAAAGAGCGGAATGGTTTCGTTTATGCTCATCTCTTTGCTCGGTTTTGATTGTTATTTTTTGCGAAAATAGCGGTTTTTTCTCAAAAAAATAGTAAAATCGACAAATTTGTATATAAAATCGTGCGATATGCTATTGTTATATCAATTTTTTTGACGGACTTTTGCACCGTACTTGAAAGTGCGTTATGAAATTTAATCTTTTAATTATGGAACGGTATCGGAAGGGCTGTATTTCCATGTTGCTCTCTGCCCTGCTGCTCGTCTCATGCGGAAAGGACGAGTACGACTTCAAAGAGGAGGGAGAGGTCTGTTTTGCGCTCTCTGCCGAGTATGTGACATCTGCGGTGAAGTCATATAGCGAGGGGGATTTCAGCATAGATGATTTTACGCTGGAGATCTTCAATGAGGAGGGGGTAAAGATAAAGAGGTGGAAATACGGTGAGATAAAAAACGAGAGCGTAAGGCTCAATGCCGGCTATAAGAAGGCTGTGGCCTTTTACGGAGATTCGCTTGCAGCCGGTTTCGATGTAATCTACTTTGCAGGCGAAAGCGAGTTTACGGTCGCAGGGCAGAGTACCACACCTGTTTCCATAACCTGCAGACAATCCAATGTGGAGATTGCGGTGGAATGGGGTGAATATATAAGGCGGGATTATTCCGATTTTACTCTAAGGATGCGCAGGGACGGGGCGAAAGGGGAGCTTCTTTTCGGAAAGGAGGAGAAGCGCAGCGGCTATATTCCGGCAGGCGAACTCGAGATGGAGATAACCCTTACAGATAACGGGGGCAAAAGTCGCACATACTCGCCGCAGCCCTTGCAGGCGGCTCCGAACGATTTCATAAAACTGACCATAGATACAAAGGAGCCGGATCCGGAACAGACGGAGTTGAGCATAGAGATAGACAGGACAACCGTTGATTTTACGGAGGAGATTACCATTCCGGCAATACTTGTGGCCAAGGCCGCACCTTCATTCACGTTCCGAGGTGCGGCGGAACAGAGTTCCGCATCGGTCTCTGCCGTGGAGGGTACGACTCCGGAAGAGAGCCTGAAACTCGAAATATCTGCACCGGGCTATGTAAAGAGCTGCGAGCTTGTAAGCGAAGTCACTATGCCTTCGGGCGTGGAGTGGCCCGCATCGATAGATTTGCTGGGCGCGGAGACGGAGAAACTTGCCGTTTTAAAGGAGCAGGGGCTCGCATGGGATTTCTCGGACGGGCGTAACGCCTATGTGGATTTTTCCGCTCTCGTAAAGAACCTCAGGATAGACGGGGCCGGCGGCACGGGAAAGATGACTCTCAAGGTTACTGACGGAAAAGGGAAGGAGGAGAGCTTTGTCCTCGATTTTGCCATTGCCGAGGCTGATGTCTCTCTGGCAGAGGTGCACGATTATGATATGTGGGCCAAAAAGGCCTATGTCACTGTAAGCACTGAAACCGGCGATGCCTCCAATCTCTCCGTGGAGATGAGCGCGGACGGAGGGTTGAATTGGACAACCCCCAAGATGAACGAAGTTTCGTCGGATGCCTCTTCAAAGAGGTTCGAGATTACGGGGCTTGCACCGGAGACTTCATATAATTTCAGGGGTGCATACCTCTCCACCCGTTCCGCAGATGCTGCCGGGACAACGGAGGCGGCCGCACAGGTGCCGAACAGCGGATTCGAGGAGTGGAGCGAGTGGGAGTATAGAGTTTATAATGCGGTGATTTCATCAAATGATGTATATCAGACCAATTATGGCCCGTATGCCTCTTCAGACTCAAAATGGTGGGACTGCAACAATTCTGAAACTACACCGGAAGACAGAACAATTAGTAACTACACATATAAGTCGTTCCCGATGGTTACGTATGTGCCGGGGAACGGCAGCAGCAGGGCTGCACAGATAATGACCATTGCAATAAGCAATTATGCAATTTCGAGTACCGCTCCTTTTCCTACAGTATGCGCCGGGAGGCTTTTTTCAGGTGATTACGGTGGACAGAACAGCCGTCCGTTTGCATCAAGGCCTTCTGCAATAAGTTTTGATTACAAATATGTACAGCATGAATCGGATAAATTCAAGGTGAATGTAACAGTCTGGAGCAGCGGTACTGCAATAGGTACTGGTACGCTCGAAGAGGCGGCCTCTTCCGGCTGGGAAACGGCAAATGTAGAGATTGTCTACAGCGACACTGCAAAAACCGCGACCGACATATCAGTAGAGTTCAGCTCGTCCAGCGCGGGCGGAACACCGCCGTGGAAGTATAATCAATCCATAACCTACGGCGGAGATAAAACCGCGAGTGTTCACGGCGGAAGTATCCTTACCGTAGATAATCTCGAAATGGTCTATTGACCGTTGTTTAATTTGGCAATATGAAAATAACGATATGAAAAGATTTATTTTTCTGGCGCTTTCGGCAGTCATGATACTGTCGGGCTGCTCAAAGGAGGGGAATTTCAATAACATCGGCGGAGAGTACGGAACGGTTTCCATAAAGCTTGCAAGCGATGGACGGTTCGTTACAAAATCCGGGGAGAATGTAGATGTAAACGCCTTCTATGTAAAGATAAAACAGGGCGAGACCACTGTAAAATCGTATGACAGATATTCCGATATGCCGAATACGATTGATATCGCTCCCGGAAGCTATACCATTGAGGCGGGCAGCGCGGCCGCTGCGGATGCGGCTTGGGATCAGCCCGTATATTACGGTACGCAACAGTTCGATGTAAAGGCCGGAGACGTGCTCTCGCTTAGCGTGACCTGTTCTCTCTCGAATATGAAGGTTACGGTTACCTGTACAGATAACTTCTTCAACGAGATGGAGGATGATTTCGAAATCGCCATAACCAACGGCAAGGGGACGCTTATCTATAACAAGGCGAAGATAGAGGCCGGGGAGAGCGGATATTTCAGCGTCGGGACGCTTACGATAGACCTTACAGCCAAAAGAAAGGGAACGGGCGACAAGATAATAGACCACAGGAGCATATCCGACGGCGCTGCAAAGGACCATTTCATATTGAATTTCGATGCGGTGCTCACGGGCGAGATAGGTCTGGGAGCGAACGGGATAACTTTGGATTATACCTTGAACAACAGGGAGGAGCATATAATAGTCCCGGGAGAAGACGAGACTCCGGTCGATCCTGATCCGGAGGACGAATACCTGCCTGCGATAGGCGGAAACGGAATCGAGGATTCTCCTATAACATTGTCGAAAGCCGCTTCTTCCGCAACAGGCTTTGCAATGACTGTGGATGTAAACATAGCGACCCTCAATTCTAAGACTATTGACAATATTCTTGTTACCATTTCAGGCCCTGAAAGTTTTGTTAGTGCGGTCAATATGTTGGGGCTCGGCGGTGAGTTCAGCATTGTGGATTTCAGTGGTACAGCCGGGGAGGCAAGGAAAGAGAAGCTTGTCGGTCTTGGTTTGATAGAAGATCCGTCGGTATCTCAGATAAAGGGAACATCGAACTATACATTCAGTATAGGCAGTTTCATGGGGCCTTTGGCGGCTATCACATTTGCCGGAGATGTTGTGAACTTCAAAATAAAAGTCATCGACAGCGATAATAAGGAGGCTTCTGCAACCTGCACCATAAATATTGTCGAGTAGGAGGAGATATGAGAAGTTCGAGATTTGGCATATTCTTTATGGCCGTACTCCTTTCCGCTCTCTTTCAGGGGTGCGAAAAGGAGGGGCTTGACGGCAATGCCGGCTATATAGTCCTGAACATATCGCAGGACAAGTCGGTCGAGGTGGTAACCAAGGCCGGGGAGGAACCCGTATTCAGGATAGAGGTGATGAATTCCGAGGGCGTTATAGTAAAATCGTACGACAACCATAATGAACTTGTAGAGAATCCGCTCAAACTCGTTCCGGGGACCTATACCGTAAAGGGAAGTACAGGGGAGTATGGAGGCGATGCGGCATTCGGAAAGCCGTTCTATAGCGGCGAGACGGAGGTGACGGTGGAGGCCGGAAAAATCTCCACCGCCAAAGTCGTATGCACGCTCTCTCAGGTAAAGGTTACCGTTAAGTGCGGCAGCGATGTGACCGACAATTTCAAGGAGGTGATGGTGACAGTCACCAACCAGGACGGTTTCGGCACAAAAAACAATCTCATATACAGTTATACCGACGGTACAATGGAAAATGAGGGCTACTTCGCCTGCACGGGAGTGCTCAATTACAAG
Organism: uncultured Bacteroidales bacterium; assembly: GCA_944325445.1. GTDB lineage: Bacteria > Bacteroidota > Bacteroidia > Bacteroidales > UBA932 > Egerieousia. The sequence goes on from CALVAG010000001.1 coordinate 28,352, forward strand.
GTATATCTTGTAAACCACGATAATGAAATATCGGACGGGGAGATTGCCGGCACTCTGGACAACGTTAAGGCCAAGGAGCATTATATCCTGAATCTTGCCATGTCCGGCGAGGATCTTGGAGGAGCGCTCGTTCCGGGAATAGGCGTAGACAATACGACCAATGACAAATATTTCAATATCCCTGTCATACTTGATAAAAAGGAGAAGCCCGCTTTCGGATCGGAAGTGTTCGATATCGGCGGCAATACATATATAGCGCAGAATTCTGCTGTCGAATACAAGTTGGACATTACCGCAAAGGCGGGGCTCGAGAGCCTTGTGCTGAGCCACAGCGAACCTGCATTTACTGCGAAGAGGCTGCCTGAATCCGTAGAACTGCTCGGCGGCGCAGCCCTGGCTTCGGCAGACAACCTGATAGGCGTCGTAAGGACCGAAGAGGGGGTTACAGTAGATTTTACCGCACTCTTCAAGGGATTGGAGATAGGCGGCTACTCCTTTAAACTTGAAGCTCTGGACAGGCAGTACCAGTTGGTAACCCAAGAGTTTGCCATAGAGGTAATCCCCGATGTGGAGACGACGGCCATTGAAGCGGATGCATGGGGAAGGCATGCTTTCCTTTACGGAACCTATAATACGGCCCAGCAGCCGGCAGGGCTCAGGTTCGAGTATAGGAAAAACGGCGAGCAGGAGTGGATTCCGGTAACGGATATTACCGTAAAAGACAAGAATTTCAATGCCGTTGTAACCGGGCTCGACCCACGTACAGAATATGTTTTCAGAACGGTTTCAGACAAGGAGCCTTCCAATGAAATATCATTTACCACCCTCGGGGCGGAGCAGATAGAGAATATGAGTTTCGACAACTGGTACAAGAACGGGAAACATTATTATCCCGATATCGACCTTTCGGCAGAGCATTTCTGGTGGGATTCCGGAAATGAAGGGGCCAATACTCTGAGTGAAGTGAATCCTACATCTTGGACCGATGTGGTGGCAGTATCCGGTGAGAACAAAAAAGCGGCACAACTGAAGACCGAATATGTCCTTATAAAACTGGCGGCCGGCAGTCTCTTCCTCGGTGATTTCGGAAGTGTACAGGGAATGTCTGGGGCGTCATTGAATTTCGGCCGGCCTTATGACTGCAAGCCGCTTTCGCTTAAGGGCTATTACAGTTATGCGCCAAAAGCGATAGACAAAGCGGAAGCTCCCTATGAGAATCTTAAGGGAAAGACGGATATCTGCAATATCTATGTGGTGCTGGCAGACTGGCCGTCCGGGACATTCCAGGTAAATACAAATACCGGCACCTTCATAGACTTCGAGAACGACCCCAACATAATCGCCTACGGCTCGCTTGAAGACAATACCAATACGAACGGTTACAAGCCCTTTGAAATAGAACTGGAGTACAGAAACAACAGACAGCCTACATGCTGCGTGATAGTATGTACGGCCAGCAAGTATGGAGACTACTTCACTGGAGGCGTGGGCAGCACTCTGCTGGTAGATGAGTTTGAATTTAACTTCGATTACAAGAAATGAGTTTTTCCGTAAAAACAGTATCTGCATTGCTGCTTATGCTGCTCCCCCTTGCACTGGCGGGGCAGCAGGAGCAGCATGCGCTTGCTGCCCCAGAAGCGAAGGAGGTGCAGCAGACCACTGCTTTCGACCGCGGTATAGAGAACAGTGTATTTGTCCCCAAGGGCCAGTGGCTTATGGGAGGTTCCTTTTCATACGGGGAGAATACGGCCGACAATTATGAACTGCTCATAATAGATGACATAAGGGGGACCAACTACTCCTTTAAGGTCAGCCCCTATTTCGCCTATTTCCTGAAAGACAATTTGTGCGTGGGGGCGAGATTCGGCTATACCCGTTCGATGATAAAGCTGAATTCCACCTCCATAAACATTTCGGATGATTTGAACTTCGATATCGAGAACTTTTACAACCTGCGCCATGTCTATTCCGGTTCGCTCTTTATGAGAAACTATATAAGTTTCGGCAAGAGCAAGACCTTCGCCTTTTTCAACGAAGTGCGCCTTACTGCGGGCGGCGGCCAGGGAAAGCATATTTCCGGAACCGGAGACGCCCTCACAGGGTCGTATCAGGATATACTGGAACTGGAGTTGGGCATAATACCGGGCCTTACCATTTTCATTGCCAACAATGTGGCGGTCGAAGCCTCTGTGAATGTATTGGGTTTCAGCTATAAAAAATATTCACAGACACGCGACCGCATATATGAGGGCAGTTTCGAGCATAGCGGGGTGGACTTTAAGGTGGATATATTTTCCATAAACATAGGAGTCTCGTTTTATTTCGACAAACTGAACCTTATGGGGCCTTTCAAGAAAAAGAAGAAGATATGAGAGAGCGGGTGAAGAAAATAGTAAAAGCGGTTTTGACACCGCTGTTGTTTGCGGCCGCAGTCTCCTGTATAAACAACGATATTCCCTATCCCAAGATAGTTGCAGAGATAACTGCCTTCAGGGTGGAGGGGCAGACATCCGATGCCGTAATAAATACGACCGACAGGAACGTTACGGTAGATCTGGCCGATACTGTGGATCTCAAGCATGTCACCCTGCTGCAGTTCGAGGTCTCAAACAATGCCGCAGTTACGCCGGAGATAGCTGCATCGATGGACCTCTCGGAACCTCGCATATTTACGCTTACAACATATCAGGATTACCTCTGGACAATAAATGCGACCCAGACGATAGAGCGTTACGTAAGGGCGGAGAACCAGATAGGAAATGCCATTTTCGATGAATACAGCAAAATAGCATTGGTTACGGTCTCGTCTGAAACGCAGCTCGACAACATGCATGTTACGGAGATGAAACTCGGGCCGGAGGGAAGCTCCATAACTCCCGATTTTACCTCGGTTACTGATTTCTCCGTTTCGAGAGAGTTTACATGGCATTACAAGGAGAGAAGCGAGACCTGGACCGTTAAGGTAGTGCAGTCTCCGGAAGGGACCGTTACCGGGGCGGTAAATGCCTTTGCGCGCCGCGCAATCGTGAACGGGGAGTTCCAGGCCGGTTCCGCTTCTCCTACATTTCTCTACAGAAAGAGTTCGGAGAGCGAATGGAGTACCTTTTCGGGCAGTGTAACTGTCAATGGCGGCGCCTTTTCCGCTACCATTACGGGGCTGGAGCCCTCTACGGAGTATGCGGTCAAGGCTTCGGCAGGCGGAATGGAGGGGGCAGAGGTTTTGTTTACAACCGAGGCGGAGCAGCATGTGGAGAATATGGATTTCGAAAACTGGATAAAGGAGGGTAAAAGCTGGTTTCCCAATCTCGACCTTTCGGATGCCCACTACTTTTGGGATACGGGAAACAAGGGGGCGAACACGCTTTCCGAAAAGAATCCTACCATGCCCGAAGAGAGTGTGGTCATAAGCGGCAAAAGCGCGAAAATGGCCTCTACGGCGGTTCTCGGGATATTCGCGGCAGGCAATATATATACCGGCAAGTATGTGAGCACTACCGGAATAGGCGCAAGGCTCGATTTCGGAATTCCCTTTACTTCGCGCCCTACGGGAATTAAGGGGTACTACTATTATACTCCGGGGGTTGTAGACAAGGCGGATGATGCGCATTCGTATCTGCTCGGGCAGAACGATACCTGTCATATTTATGCGGTGCTGGCCGATTGGGGAACCCCTTTTCCGCTCAATACCACTACGGGAGAGCTTCTGGATCTTAACAACAATCCCGGGATAATCGCGCTTGCCTCGCTCAAGGACGGTAAGGGTACCGACGGCTATGTGGAGTTCGATATAAAGTTCGATTACAGAAGTCTGGAGCGCAAGCCTACCCATATTCTGATTGTCGCCTCTGCCAGCATGTTCGGAGATTACTTTACCGGCAGCACCTCGTCGGTTCTCTATGCGGACGAATTCGAACTTACCTACGAATAACGCCTCCGCTGCATATTTTTATGCTTACGGTTTGTTACAATAATTTTTTTTTCTACTTTTGTAGACGCAATCCGTCGGGTTGCCTGATATGATATTTATGAAAAGTTTCCGACTGTCACTACTGCATTTGTTGCTCGCCTGCAAAGCGTGAGAGGATGCTTCTGTACAGTTCGGAATAGAAAAGATACTTGTTGGGGCTGCTCTCATTTGAATATGCGGGCAGCCCTTTGAATTATGATGAAGTTATAAATCGTAACCATTTTTTGAGATATGGAAGAGAAAAAGATTTACATTTTCGATACTACCCTCAGAGACGGGGAGCAGGTGCCGGGATGCCAGTTGAACACGATAGAAAAGGTGGAGCTGGCAAAATCGCTGGAACAGCTCAAGGTTGATATAATCGAGTGCGGATTCCCGGTTTCGAGCCCCGGAGATTTCAATTCGGTAGTTGAAATTTCAAAAAACATAAAGGAGAGCACGGTCTGCGCCCTTACGCGTGCCGTGGAGAAAGATATTGAAGTGGCCGCCGAGGCGCTGCACTTTGCAAAGAGGGGCAGGATCCATACCGGAATAGGCACCTCCGACCCTCATATAAAATACAAGTTCAACTCCAACAGGGAGGAGATAATAGAGAGGGCGGTAAAGGCCGTGAAATATGCAAGGAAGTTCATAGACGACGTAGAGTTTTATGCCGAGGATGCGGGAAGGACGGATAACGAGTATCTTGCAAGGGTAGTGGAGGCCGTAATTGCAGCAGGCGCCACTGTGGTGAATATTCCGGATACCACGGGATATTGCACTCCGTGGGAGTATGGGGAGAAGATAAAGTATCTCGTGGAGCATGTGCCCAACGTAGACAAGGCCATTCTTTCCACCCACTGCCACAACGATCTGGGAATGGCTACGGCCAATACCATATCCGGCATAATGAACGGGGCGCGCCAGGCGGAAGTTACGATAAACGGAATCGGAGAAAGGGCCGGGAACACCTCTCTCGAGGAGGTTGTAATGACCCTCAAGTGCAGGAAGGACCTGCCTTTCTACACGGATATAGATACGAAGCAGATATACAAGAATTCGCGTCTTGTCTCCACGCTCATGCGCATGCCGGTGCAGCCGAACAAGGCTATAGTCGGGCGCAACGCCTTTGCACACTCGTCGGGCATACACCAGGACGGAGTGCTCAAGAACAGGGAGAACTACGAAATCATAGATCCCGTAGACGTAGGCGTGAACGATTCCGTAATTGCCCTTACGGCACGCAGCGGCAGGGCTGCTCTCAACCACCATTACCAGAGACTGGGTATCAACCTCACCAACGAGGAGCTTAACGCTGCCTATGAGAAGTTCCTGCTCCTTGCAGACCGCAAGAAGGATGTGAACGACAGCGATCTGCTCATAATAGTGGGCGTAAACAGAAGCGAGGCGGCCAGAAAGGTAAGGCTCAAATTCCTGCAGGTTGTCTGCGGAAAGAGTTCTGTTCCAATGGCTACCGTAAAATTGAACATAGACGGTGAGATCTGCGAGGCGACCTCATCCGGCAACGGGCCTATAGATGCAGCTTTTTCTGCTGTAAAGAAATTGGTAAACAGGAAAATAGTAGTGGAGGAGTTTTTGGTGCAGGCGATAACGCGCGGCAGCGACGATGTTGGAAAGGTGCATGTGCAGGTCGAGAACAGAGGCAATCTCTATTACGGATTCTCCGCCAATACGGATATAATAACGGCATCGGTCGAAGCCTTTGTAGACGCAATATCAAAATTCATATAAAGTATGGCGACAGGTAAGACACTTTTCGACAAGATTTGGGACGCCCATATAGTGCAACAGCTTGAAAGCGGCCCCACACAACTCTATATAGACAGACACTATATACATGAGGTTACATCTCCCCAGGCATTCGAGGGGCTGAGGGCAAAGGGAATAAAGGTATTCAGGCCGGGCCGCACATTTGCCACGTGCGACCATAACGTGCCTACTCTCAATCAGGACAGGCCGATAGAGGACGCTTCTTGCAGAGTTCCCATAGAGGTGCTTGCAGAAAACTGCAGGGAGAACGGAATAAAATATTTTCCGCTGCGCGACCCTTCCAACGGAATCGTGCATGTCATAGGTCCGGAACAGGGACTTACTCTGCCGGGCATGTGCATCGTATGCGGCGACAGCCATACCGCAACTCACGGGGCGTTCGGTTCCGTAGCCTTCGGAATAGGTACGAGCGAGGTGGAGATGGTGCTTGCCACCCAGACCCTGTTGCAGAACAAGCCCAAACAGATGCGCATAACCATAAACGGCAGGCTCGGAAAGTGCGTCACTCCGAAGGATGTGATTCTCTATATCATTTCCAAGGTCGGGACAGGCGGCGGAACAGGCTATTTTGTAGAGTATGCAGGCGATGTGTTTGAAAATATGAGCATGGAGGGAAGGATGACTGTCTGCAACATGAGTATAGAGATGGGGGCGCGCGGAGGATTCGTGGCGCCCGACAAGACTACGTTCGGATATATCAAAGGACGCAGGTTCGCCCCGGCCGGTGCGGAGTTCGACAAAGCCGTTGAGCAGTGGAGCATGCTTTACAGCGATGCCGATGCGGTTTTCGATAAGGAGTACACCTTTGACGGGGCCGATATCCAGCCGATGATAACATACGGTACAGACCCTGGCCGCGGGATTGCCATAGACGGTATTATCCCCGAGTGCGACGAGAGCGGAATGAAAGGGCTGGCCTATATGGGATTTGCCCCCGGTGAAAAGATGCTGGGCAAAAAGGTGGATTACATTTTCGTAGGAAGCTGCACCAACGGCAGGATAGAGGACTTCAGGGCATTCGCGGATTTCGTAAAGGGAAAAAAGGCTGCACCCGGTATAACCGTTTGGCTGGTGCCGGGCTCAGTGGAAGTTGAAAATAAGATAAAGGAAGAGGGAATAGAGACTGTCCTCAATGAGGCCGGATTCGTATTGAGGCAGCCAGGCTGTTCTGCATGTCTTGCAATGAACGATGACAAAGTGCCGGCCGGCGCATACGCTCTCTCCACTTCGAACAGAAATTTCGAAGGGCGCCAGGGCCCCGGGGCAAGGACAATGCTCTGCAGCCCGGTAGTGGCTGCCGCCGCTGCCGTTGCCGGTGTCATTGCCGACCCGCGTTCAGTTGCATGATATATGCGTGTTTCGATGTTATTGATATGAAATAAAAAAACAGAGATATGTCTTTTGAAAAGATAAACATATTGCAGTCTCCGGTTGTGGCTACATCCGTTGAGAATATAGATACAGACCAGATTATACCGGCCCGTTTTCTGAAGGCCACTACGCGTGAAGGGTTCGGCGATGCCATGTTCAGGGACTGGAGATTCAACAGCGACGGTTCGCCTGTGCGCGATTCTGTCTTTGCGACTGCACCGGCGGGGGCGAAAATCCTTGTCGCAGGGAGAAACTTCGGTTGCGGCTCCAGCCGCGAGCATGCCGCATGGGCTCTTGCGGATTACGGTTTCAGGGCTGTAGTGTCCAGCTTTTTTGCCGATATTTTCAAGAACAATGCGCTCAACAACGGGTTGCTTCCCGTACAGGTGAGCGAGGATTTTCTGCAGACGATTTTGCGCCTCCGTAAGGAAAACAGCGCTCTGGAATTGAAAATCGACCTTCCGGAAAAGTATATAGAAATTGTAGGAAGCGGTTTCGAAGAGGCCGGGCGGAGAGAGTATTTCCCTATTGGCGAATATAAAAGGCACTGCCTTGAAAACGGTTTGAGCGATATAGACTACCTCATAACCACCCGCGGAATCATAGAGAATTTTGAAATTTCAAACAATAAATAGCATGAAAAAGAATATAGCGCTGTTGCCCGGTGACGGAATAGGACCGGAGATTACGGCTCAGGCTGTCGCCGTTTTGAAAAGCGTGGCGGAAAAGTATTCGCATGAGTTTGTCTTTACTGAGGGTATTGTGGGGGCGTGCGCAATAGATGAGTGCGGTGACCCCTATCCGGAGCAGACGCATAAACTCTGCATGGAGAGCGATGCAGTGCTTTTCGGAGCGATAGGCGATCCTAAATATGACAATGACCCTTCTGCAAAGGTGCGGCCGGAACAGGGGCTTCTGAAAATGCGCAAGTCATTGGGGCTTTTTGCCAATTTGAGACCTATAGAGCCGTTCGCTTCATTAAGGGAGAGTTCGCCTCTTAAAAACGAAAGGATAGAGGGTGTGAATCTTGTAATCGTAAGGGAACTTACGGGCGGTCTCTATTTCGGAGAGCCGCGCGGAAGGGATGAAAACGGAAACAGGGCCTTCGATACGTGTCTGTACAGCAAGGAAGAGATAATAAGGGTCGCAAGGGTGGCGTTCGAGCTTGCAAGGGGCAGAAAACGGCACGTTACAATGGTCGATAAGGCCAATGTTTTGGAAACAAGCCGTCTGTGGCGTGAAACTGTCAAAACGCTGCATGATTCCGAATATGCCGATATTGCATTGGATTTTATGTTTGTAGATAATGCCGCCATGCAGCTTGTTACAGCTCCGGCATTTTTCGATGTCCTGCTTACTGAAAATCTTTTCGGCGATATCCTGAGTGATGAGGCGAGCGTAATTACAGGTTCTATAGGGTTGCTCCCGTCTGCCTCTACAGGTGCGAAGGTGGCGCTGTACGAGCCTATTCACGGCTCTTTCCCTCAGGCCAAGGGGAAGAATATCGCAAACCCGATAGCTACCATTCTCTCTGCGGCAATGATGATAGAGTGTTCCTTCGGGTTTGCAAAGGAGGCTGCCGCAATCAAAAGCGCCTGCAAAAAAGCCATAGAGGAGGGCGTGGTTACGCCTGATCTGATTGCTGCGGCGGAGCGGGCAAAGGGCAGGAAAGGCTATTCCACTACGGAAGTGGGAGAATATATCTGTAAAAATATCTGATTTTCCGGTGCGGATGCCGGAAAGTGCCGATAGGGGGTGCAAGGGTTCTGCCCGTATGCACCCCGTTTTGCCGATTATAGTTTAGGTTAGGCTCTCAATAAGATGCAAGATCCTTATTGTAAAAATAACAAAATAAAACTATGGTTATGGCAAATAAAAAATCAGAACTGCAGGATTATTACCTTTTCAATTTCATGAGTTCCGTAATGGAGAGGCTTAAGGTTATGGGGCGGCAGAGGACGTTCGAGACTTACGCTTCCACACTGAAAAGTTTTACGGCATTCCGCAAAAACAACGATCTTGCACTTTCCGAAATGGATTCCGACATAATGATGCTTTACGAGGCATATCTGCGCAACCGCGGACTTACAAAAAATTCCACTTCGTTTTACATGAGAATCCTGCGGGCTGTCTATAACAGGGCGGTTGAAAAAGAACTCACAATCCAGCGGAATCCCTTCAGACATGTCTATACGGGAGTGGACAGAAGCGTAAAACGGGCGCTCCCGATAGACGATATCAAAAGGATAAAGGAGCTGGAACTGTCGGGGCACCGCAGTATGGCCTTTGCCCGCGATATGTTTCTCTTTTCCTTTTATACCAGGGGAATGTCCTTTGTGGATATGGCCTTTTTGCGTAAGGAAGATTTGCGCAACGGCGTGCTCACCTACCGCAGGCGGAAAACGGGCCAGCGGCTTTCCGTGAAGTGGGAACGGTGCATGGAGGAGATTACAGGCAGGTACGATACGGGCGGAAGCAAGTATCTTCTTCCGATAATAAAGTGTTCCGACAGAGATTCGAGGATTCAGTATCAGAGCGCGATGTGCCTGGTGAACCGGAATCTGAAGTCCGTAGGCAGGATGGCCGGAGTGCCGTTGCCGCTTACAATGTACGTTGCCCGCCACTCTTGGGCTACAGTCGCAAAGAGCAAGAATATACCTATTTCGGTGATAAGTGAAGGAATGGGGCACGATTCCGAACGTACGACGCAGATTTACCTCGCTTCGCTGGACGTTTCGGTTATCGACAGAGCGAACAGTCTTATTCTGAATTCGATATGATGTTGATGCGCAAAACGATGCATCTGAACCTTTGCGGGATGACGTCCGGAGATTGGCCAAATAAAAACGGATGTACTGCCGCGCGGCAATACATCCGTTCTCGCTTCTGCAAGGCATCTTACTCCTCTTTCAGCTGAAGATGCTTTACATATATGGCTTTTTTAATCTCTTCTCTTCTTGCAACAGATTTCTTTACGAAAGTCTTTCTGTTTCTCAACTCGCGTACGACGCCTGTCTTTTCGAATTTGCGTTTGAATTTCTTCAAAGCCCTCTCGATATTCTCACCCTCTTTGACCGGAACTATAATCATCTCTTAACCACCTCCTTTTATTATAGGACTGCAAAGGTAATCATTTTACGCGAATCTCAAAATTTTCTTACAGGTTTTCTTCTTTTACCAAATTGAATTTTGCGGAAATCTCCTTCTGGTCTATTGCCTGCCTTAAATTGAACCGCCGTCTTTGCGTCACATAGCCTGCCTTTTCGCAGCTTACTTCAATTTGCACATTTCCCGAATTGTTGAAAGTGAGACCCTTTATGTCGAATGTCTCTGTCGTTTCGTAAGGAGTGCTCCCTACATAATTGGAATTTGTGTTTTTAACTTCGGGAGTTGAAGATACGACACGGATAGAGACATCCGCTCCTTTGGGTGAAGAGTCTATAAACCATCTTATTACGGTAGATTCCAATGCAGTGTCGCCATCTCCGCTGACCTGTTTGTTGCCTTCCAGTGCGGCAGTTGAAGATTTTGTAAGGAAGAATGCTATCCTGTCCCAGTCCACATCTTCCAATGCATTGGCATAAGCCTCGTTCATCACCCTGTTGGCCGCGGCAAAGTCCGAAGCTGAAGAATTGGCGCTCGCCCTGCCTGTTACGGTTACATTAGGATAGACCAATTGGCGGTCCGAATCCGATACTTCTACATTTAAATGTACCGTGCCGGCCCAGCCGATGCCCGAGAGAAAGTTTACCGAAAACTCCTTTATCGTAACGCTCATCATGTAATCCGTGGCAATGTCTGCATCCAGATTGAAGCCCATTGTGCGCATATAGCGTCTCATGCTTTCAGATACGAACGAAGTGATTTCGGGGTTTACCCTTACGGCTGGCAACGATATGGCGCTGGCATCATATTTTTGCAATATATTGTGGTTCGCTCTGCCGTCACGTATGTTCAGACGTATTCCATAATCCATATCGACAAACCTGTCGGCGTAGGCGTTTTGTGTCAGGGTCAGATTTATGACCGGTACGGCCGGGGCGGCTACGGGAGAGACCCTTTTAGGCGAGCATCCGAACAGCAGCAGCGCAGCCGATAATATGGCAATCAAGTTCTTTGTTCTCATGGCTGTAATCAGTTATTCGTATGAAGTTTTATTATTTTGGCTTCGACAGTTGTCTTGTACAGTATATCGTCTTTTCCGGACTGTTCCACGTTCGTTGAGACGATTGGCTCTATAATGCCGTCGGCCCCGTTGGTTTTGGCTACATTTATAAGCCGGTACATGGCGAGCCTCCTGACAACCTCTTCGGGCTGGATGATATTTACGATTTCTCCTCTATAGTCATTTGACAGATAGCCTAATTTCAGGATGCCCGAATGTTCGAGCCTCCAGCCGGTTTTGCTTTTCGTATAGCTGAGCGAAAATTCGTTGTTCTGGTCTATGATTTCAATTTTCGACCCGCGTTCCCTGTATATGACAACGGCTTCTGCTGTAATTGTATTGAGAATGTCGTAATCTTCGCGCTCGAGGTTCAGCTCGTCCAGGGAGACGGAATTTACGGTGTTCAATGCTTTCGGAACGATTACCTGTGTGCCGCACGATGCCAATGACACGGCTGCGGCAATAAGAAACAGTAATTTTTTCATATAAATTAAAATTTAAGGTTTGTGTATAAAATCTGTCTCTATGAAAGAGATGGATGCTTTTATAATTAACTGTATTACAATAATATATATAATATGAATTCTCAACTGTTCCGGTAATTGGACATTAATTCCCTCTGCCCGCCGATTTTATATGAAAAAAGAACTTTTTTTGTTAATTTTGTCTGTCTCTTTCATAGAGACGTGCATTCTTTTTCATTAATAATCAATCATTTTACAGGTCCGGTTTTTATTCCTGATGAAAAAGATTCCTGTTGCGGCAATGCTCTCCCTTTTCCCCGACGAGCCTCTTCGACTCCCATGTTGTCCTGCTGTACGGGAATGGCGGAAATATATGAAAGCACTTTTAATGGGAATTTCTGTTAAACTTGTTGTGAACGGGGTGTAATTGGAAACAATTTTTGTTAAATTTGCAAGATATAGGGTAAAGAAAACAATTTGAATCCATTATATTAAACAAAACAACATGGCAGAAAAACTATTTGCTGAATTTCCACCGGTTTCCACAGAGCAGTGGGAACAGGTGATAATCAAAGACCTGAAGGGCGCTGATTATGAGAAGAAACTTGTATGGAGAACTCCGGAAGGATTCTCTGTCCGCCCTTATTATCGTGCCGAAAATCTGAAGGATGTGAAGCATCTGGGAACAGTTCCGGGATGTTTTCCTTTCGTAAGGGGCACAAAAGATAATAACGATTGGCTCATACGTCAAGACTATTGTGCACATGACGGTAATTATGAAAAAGCGAACGCACAGGCTGTAGACGGCCTTGCAAAAGGTGTAACCGCCGTAGGATTTTGCATAGACGGGGAAAAGGAGATAAGCGAAGCTCAAATGAAAACCCTGCTCAAAGGTATAGACCTCGGCAAGGTGGAGGTAAACTTTACCGGTTGCTGCTGCGCTTCCGTGGAGATTGTAAAAACCTTTTTGAACGTAGCAAAGGCGGAAGGGGTGAAACCCGAGGATCTTAAGGCTTCATTCGATTATGATCCTCTCAGAGTGCTGAATCAAAAGGGCGCTTTCTGCAGCGACAACTCCATGGAGAGACTCAAGGAGGTCGTAGAGGCCGTGAAGGATTACCCTCATATCCGTGTCGTAGGTGTTGAGGCTTACGCTTTCAATGATGCAGGCGCTACGATTGTTCAGGAGCTCGCATTCGGTCTTGCAATGGGAAGCGAATATCTCAGCAAACTGACTGATGCAGGCGTAAGCGCCGACGAGGCCGCAAAACGCATCAAATTCACATTCGCCGTAGGTTCTACATACTTTATGGAGATTGCAAAATTCCGTGCAGCCCGTATGCTGTGGGCGAATATCGTAGCGGCTTACGGTGCACAGAAGGAGTGCAGCAAGAAGATAAAGGTGCATGCGGTAACAAGCGAATGGAACCAGACAGTATATGACGCTTATGTGAATATGCTCCGTGGTACAACCGAGGCGATGAGCGCCACTATAGCGGGAGTCGATTCTCTCGAGGTCTTGCCTTTCGACTATGCATTCCGCGCTCCGGGAGAGTTCAGCAACCGTATTGCGAGAAACGCACAGATAATCCTTAAAGAGGAGTCGCATTTCGATAAGGTCGTAGACCCTTCTGCCGGTTCATATTATGTGGAGAACCTTACAGAGTCTATCGCGGATGCCGCATGGGCGCTGTTCGAGAAGGTCGAAGGCATGGGCGGTTATATAGAGGCATTCAAGGCTTCATTCGTTCAGAATGCGATTAAGGAGAGTTCAGAGAAACGCGATAAAAATATTGCAACCCGCAGAGAAACCATTCTCGGCACGAACCAGTATCCTAACTTCAACGAGAAGGCAGACAAGGATATTACGCTGGAGGTCGTTACAAGAAAACCCGCACCTGCCGTAAGCGGAGCCATGCTGGGTGCGCCGCTCGAGAAATACAGAGGTGCACAGGCTTTCGAGGCTATGAGATTCAAAACCGACAAGAGCGGCAGACAGCCGGTTGCATTCATGGTTACATACGGTAATCTGGCAATGTGCCGCGCACGTGCCCAGTTTGCATGTAACTTCTTTGCCGTTGCAGGTTTCAAGGTCGTAGACAACAACAGATTCTCATCTGTAGAGGAGGGAGTCAAGGCTGCTCTGGAGGCTAAGGCCGACATTATAGTTGCCTGCTCATCTGATGACGAGTACGCAGAGGGCGCGGCAAAAATGGCCGGGCTTGTAGGCGATAAGGCAATCGTAGTCGTTGCAGGCGAGCCTGCATGCAAGGATGAGCTGATAGCGAAAGGTGTTACCAACTTTATCAGCGTAAAGAGCAACGTTCTTGAAACTTTAAAAGATTATCAAACTAAACTTGGAATTAAATAGTCATGCGTCCGAATTTTTCAGAAATAAAATATAAAGATGGTGCCGCTTGCGGTCAGTTGGAAAACAGTGAGTGGGTTACACCTGAGAAGGTAGTTGTAAAGACCAACTACGACGAGTCAGATTTGGAGGGAATGGAGCATTTGAACTATGCCGCCGGCATAGCACCGTTCCTGCGTGGACCATACAGTACGATGTATGTTCAAAAGCCGTGGACAATCCGCCAATATGCGGGATTCTCTACAGCTGAAGAGTCAAACGCCTTTTACAGAAGAAATCTTGCCGCAGGCCAGAAGGGACTTTCAGTCGCATTCGACCTGGCGACACACCGCGGATATGATGCGGACCATCCCAGAGTTGTAGGCGATGTAGGTAAAGCCGGTGTAAGTATATGCAGCGTGGAGGATATGAAAATCCTTTTCGACCAGATTCCTCTCAACAAGATGTCGGTTTCAATGACAATGAACGGTGCAGTGCTTCCTATCATGGCTTTCTATATAGTAGCGGGTCTGGAGCAGGGTGCAAAGCTCGAAGAGATGGCAGGTACGATCCAGAACGATATTCTTAAGGAGTTCATGGTCCGTAACACATATATCTATCCGCCTGAGTTCTCAATGAGAATCATCGGGGATATATTCGCATATACGTCCAAATATATGCCCAAGTTCAACTCTATCTCCATATCGGGTTACCATATGCAGGAGGCAGGCGCAACCAACGACATAGAGATGGCCTATACTTTGGCAGACGGTCTGGAGTACCTCAGGACAGGTATCAAGGCAGGCATAGATGTCGATGCTTTCGCGCCGCGTCTTTCATTCTTCTGGGCTATAGGCATGAACCACTTTATGGAGATTGCGAAGATGCGTGCGGCCCGCATGCTTTGGGCGAAACTCGTTAAACAGTTCAATCCAAAGAATCCCAAGTCTTTGTCATTGAGAACCCACTGTCAGACTTCGGGATGGTCGCTTACAGAGCAGGATCCGTTCAATAACGTTGCCAGAACATGTATCGAGGCCATGGGTGCCGCTTTGGGACATACCCAGTCTCTGCATACCAACGCTTTGGACGAGGCTATCGCACTTCCTACAGACTTCTCTGCACGTATTGCAAGAAATACCCAGATTTACATACAGGAGGAGACGAATGTCTGCCGTTCTATAGATCCTTGGGCAGGTTCTTATTATGTTGAGTCTCTTACCAACGAACTTGCCCACAAGGCTTGGGAGCATATCCAGGAGATAGAGAAACTCGGAGGTATGGCCAAGGCTATCGAGACAGGTATTCCTAAACTTAGAATCGAGGAGGCTGCCGCACGCAAGCAGGCAAGAATCGATTCCGGAGAGGATACGATCGTAGGTATCAACAAGTACAGACTCGAGAAAGAGGACCCTATCGAGATACTCGATATAGACAATACCAAAGTCAGGGAGCAGCAGATTCAGAGGCTCAAGGAACTCAGGGCAAACCGCGACAATGCCAAGGTTCAAAAGTGCCTTGCAGCCATTACCGAGGCTGTCAGGAACAAGAACGGCAACTTGTTGGAACTTGCCGTAGAGGCAGCCAAGGCCCGCGCTTCATTGGGAGAGATCTCCGATGCTTGCGAAGCTGTAGTAGGAAGATATAAAGCAGTTATACGTATGAATACAGGTGTTTATTCTTCTGAGGTCAAGAATGATCCGGAATTCGAAAAGGCAAAAGAGATGGTCGCTGAGTTCGCAAAGAAAGAGGGCCGTCAGCCTCGTATCATGATTGCAAAACTCGGCCAGGACGGTCACGACCGTGGAGCGAAAGTAGTCGCTACCGGTTATGCAGACTGCGGATTCGACGTAGATATGGGGCCTCTCTTCCAGACTCCCGAGGAGGCTGCAAAACAGGCTGTAGAGAACGACGTGCATGTTGTCGGAGTCTCATCTCTGGCTGCCGGGCACAAGACACTCGTTCCTCAGATTATTGCAGAACTCAAAAAACTCGGCAGAGAGGATATCATAGTGATTGCCGGCGGTGTAATTCCTGCTCAGGATTATGATGTCCTTTACAAGGCAGGCGCTGCAGCAATCTTCGGTCCCGGTACTCCGATTGCTTATGCTGCGGTTAAGATTATTGAGATTTTGAATCAGAAATTCTAATTGCAGCGTATTCTAATGACAAATTACTGTGTTATCTTCGGTATTATGGCTCGGTCATGTACTACAGTACACTCCTTCGCCCTAAACCTTGATGCCTTGTAATTTGCCATTATAATACTACTGCAAGTAATGAGGGAGGCCTTGTATTTTCCTCATTATAACAAGAAATTCGTGATTGAATGTAGCCGGTAGCCTGTTGGGGCTGCCGGCTTTTTATATTCGGAAGACCCCTTCGCCCTAAACCTTGATGCCTTGTAATTTGCGTGCAGGCGTCTCTCTTTTATCCGCAACAGCTGCAGCCTTTATCGTTATTGCTGCAACCGCTGCAACGGCCGTTATTGCCGGAACCTCCTTTTCTGCCCTTTCTGCGGATTTTAACTGCCAGCAGAATCAGAACGGCGGCAGCTATTACCCAAACCAGAATTTCCTGTATGCTTGTATCTACCATATCAAATTACATATATTGTAAGTAAGGAAGGCTATAATCCATGCTACGCAGGTAGTGTATATAATCGAGAAGAGTGCATACTTCCAGCTGCCGGCTTCATTGGCTATGGTGGCGATGGTTCCTATGCATGGGAAATAGAGCAGGACAAAGACCATAAGGGCCATGGCCGAACTTTTCGTAAAGTCTCCGGATTTGATAAGCTGCGCCGAAAGGGCATGTTCCTGAGAGTCGCCCTCCGTTACACTTTCAGATGTATTGTCTGCGTCTGCAGAGTAGAGAACTCCGAGCGTACTTACCACAATCTCTTTTGCGGCGGCACCTGAGATAAGGGCGACGGATGCTTTCCAATTAAGCCCCAATGGCTCTACAACCGGCTCCACTGCCTTTCCGACCTGCTCAAGGTAAGAGCCTTTTTCTATCTGTTGCGCAGTTTCTCTTTTTACGGGATAGTAGCTTAAAAACCAAATTATTATGGATGCAAGCAGTATTATGTTTCCTATCTTTTTGAGATATTGTACGCATTTTTCCCACAAATGGGTGAGCGTTGCGTTAAGGGTAGGGGTCCTGTAAGGCGGGAGCTCCATTACAAACGGGGTTTCATCCTCCTTGAACATGAACTTTCTGAGAAGCCTTGCAGTGACCACGGCGACCGCTATGCCGAGAAGATAGAGCAGCATCAGTACATTTGCCGAATTTTTGGGGAAGAATGTGCCGGCAATAAGCACATAAACCGGTATCCGTGCGCTGCACGACATGAATGGGTTTATAAGTATGGTTATAATCCTGCTCGAGCGGCTCTCTATTGTACGGGCAGACATTATTGCAGGGACATTGCATCCGAACCCCATTATAAGGGGGATAAACGATTTGCCGTGCAACCCTATTTTATGCATAAGCTTGTCCATAATGAAAGCGGCCCTTGCCATATATCCAGAATCCTCCATAAGGGAGATGAACAGATACAGGATCAGAATATTGGGCAGGAAGACTACGACACTGCCCGCTCCTCCGATGATTCCGTCTACAATCAGGTCTTTCAGAGGTCCGTCGCCCATCATTGCGGAGACAGCGTTACCCAATGCCCCCACAATGGCTTCCAACCATGCCTGAGGATATGCCCCCAATGTATATGTGGCGTAAAACATCAGCCACATGAGCAGAAGGAATATAGGGAAACTGAAGACTTTGTGAGTTACAATCGAATCTATAATCTCGCTGCTTTTGTTTTGCTCTTTGACCCCGGGTATGAAGGTCTCCTTCAGCGCTCCCGAGATAAAACCGTATTTCTCATTGGTTATGGCGCTTTCCGCATCCTCACCCAACTGTTTTTTTATCCTTTCCGCAGCGGCATTGCGCATTTCTGCCCATTTGGAATAGTCTTTAGACTTGCTGAGAATCTTATCCAGCTCCCTGTCGTATTCCAAAAGTTTTATACTCCAGTATCGCGGAGGGAAGACTTTTGGAAAGTCGATGTCGTTGCGTTTTATTTCGTTGGAAATGAATGCGATTTCCTTCTCTATTGCAGGAGAGTATTTTATATGGATGTGACGGATTATTTTTGTAATCTCATTTTCGGACTCTTCATTTCCGGTCACACCATCGCTTTCATACACTGCAATAATTGTGTCGAGCAGCCTGTCAAGACCGATTTTTTCCTTTGCCACGACAGGCACCATAGGAATACCTATCAGCTTGCCCAAATTCGTATAATCCAGTTTTGCACCGCTCTTTTCCAGCTCGTCATACATATTTAGGGCCACGACGGTTTTCTGGTTTATATCTATCAGCTCGGTAGTAAGATAAAGATTCCTCTCCAGATTCGACGCTACCACCGCGTTCAGTATGATGTCGGGAGCCTGTTCCATAAGAAACCGCCTGACATAGACCTCTTCGGGACTGTATGCGGTAATTGCGTATGTTCCAGGCAAATCCGTAATATTGAAGTTATACCCCTTGTATTTGAAGTGCCCGCTTTTGGCATCTACCGTGACTCCGCTGTAATTGCCTACATGTTCGTGCCTTCCTGCCAAGGCATTGAACAGAGATGTCTTTCCGCTGTTCGGATTGCCTACCAGTGCAACGTTTATCTCTTTTGATTTTTCCGAGAAGGAGGCCCGTGGCATTCCCTCGGATGGAGTCTCCCTCTCTCCGGATGCGGTTACGGTCTTTTTTGCTACGGAATCTTCATCCGTGACGATTTCTATCATTGCCGCCTCGTTTCTGCGCAACGAGACTTCGTAATCCATCACTTTGTATTTGATGGGGTCTCTGAGCGGCGCATTGAGTATCGCCGTGACTCTCTGCCCTCTTACGAATCCCATTTCCAGGATTCTTTTTCTAAAACCTCCGTGTCCTAAAACCTTTACAATTATTCCGGATTCTCCGCTTTTAAGATCTGATAGATGCATTCCGACTCAAAATTACGGTGCAAAATAATGAGAAATTTGTCAGAATGTCAATACCTATACTTTGCTATTTTTAAGGGGATGTATTTTTTCTTAGGTTAAAAATTCCTATCTTTAACCTGAGAAGAGATTGTAGAAAATGTTGGCTCCCTTAGATAGATTTATCGGGCATATCAAGGTGCAAAAACGCTATTCAGACAGGACGGCTATGTTGTACCGGAGTGCAGTTTGCGATTTCTACTGTTATATGCAGGGGCTCTCTACGCATAACGAACTTCTCGCTCTGGATGATTTTCCCGAAAAGGAGCAGCTTTCTCTTTTGACTACGACCCATATCAGGAGTTTCATCGCCGAGTCATTGAAGGAGGGGCTGTCGGCGCGCAGCGTAAATCTTAAAATAAGCGCATTGAGCAGTTATTGCGATTATCTGGTTAAAAACAGACTTCTCGCCGAGAATCCGGTCAATCTGGTACACCGTCCCAAAGTGAAGAAAATGCTCCCTCTTTTTTATGAAGAGGATGCCATCAGGCGCTATCTTCTGGCTCCTTTGCCGGATAATTATGATGATTTGAGGGACAGAACAATTGTGACTGCCCTTTATTGTACAGGCATGAGACGGGCAGAGATATCGGCTTTGAAAATAGAGAATTACGATAGTGCACGCTCTCTTTTCAGAGTAGTGGGCAAGGGCGACAAGGAGCGCGAGATTCCCGTAGTGCCGTTTCTTTCGGAGCTGCTTGCCGTCTATCTGGCCAAACGTGAGGATTTTCTTGCCGAACATGAAAAATCGAATGAATCTGCATTTTTTTTGACCAATAAATGCAACCCTATATACCTTAATTTTGTTAATAATGTAGTGAAACGGGAGTTTTCCGGACGTTGCGATTTCGGAGGCAAAAATACCCCGCACATATTGCGCCATTCGTTTGCAACGCATCTGCTCAATGAGGGCGCGGATTTAAACAGCATAAAGGAGGTTATGGGGCATACATCGTTGGCAGCTACGCAGGTTTATACGCACAACTCTTTTGAGCAATTGAAAAAAGTTTATTTAACCGCCCATCCAAGGGCTAAAAAAGGAGGATGATATGGACATAAGGATTCAGTCAGTAAAATTCGATGCCGATACCAAGTTGTTGGATTTCATCGACAAGAAAGTGGGTAAGCTTGAGAAGTTCTATGAAGATGTTATTAATGCGGAGGTCGTACTCTCATTGCTTCCGGATACTGAAAACAAGGAGGTAAAGATCAAGATAGCATTGCCCGGAAAGGACCTCTTTATTCAGAAAAATGCCTCCACATTTGAAGATGCGGTTGTGGATTGTGTAGATGTCTTGAAAGGACAGCTTGTGAAAATCAAGGAGAAGAAAAGAGGGCAATAGGCAATATCAGATATAGTCATTAGAAAAACAGCTCCGTCAGCTCATCGGGTGAAATATTGTAGAAATACCCGTTAAGGTCGACGGAGCCTATTTTTTTTCTGATTGCCTCTATTTCATGCGGAGTCCCTTCGAGAAACGAGCAGAATTCTTCCGTAGGCTTTGCAAAAAAGTAGTCCCCGAAGATCGAGAGCCCGGCAATTCTTCCGGACCTGACATCGAAACAGACCTCAAGGGTACCGCAGTCATATCTCCTTTTGTTTGAAAACCGATATGACGGCGACTTTCCGAAGTTCCATTCTGCAGTAGAATATTTTTCCCTGCAAAGCTGGTTTATAGCCTCCATGTCTGCGGCCGTATAGGAGTATGGAACAATATCCCCGCTATAAGAGGAGCGGTTGCATATATATTCTGCCAGATACGCTATAAATTCCTCTATCCCCATCTTTTCACGGAGATGGTCGCGGATATTGGTAACCTCTCTTCTGTTGGAGTTTACAGCCCTGCTTCTGAACTTTTCCCCCTTCTCTTTAAGCGCCGCTGAAATTTTTTCGGCAGAAGATGAGAAGAGCAGGGTCCCATGTTGCAAAAGGCGGTCTTTATGGAGACAGACGGCATTGCCTGAAAATTTTCTGCCCTCTATGACCAGGTCGTTCCTGCCGTCGAGCTTTGCCGCTATTCCCAGATTCTGCAGCGCCTCCGTGACAGGCGTTGTAAAACGTTTGAACATGGCTGCGCTATCTTCTCCTTTGACCTGCCGTTCTATAAAAGTATAGTTGAGGTTTCCCAAGTCGTGATATACCGCCCCGCCTCCGGTAAGGCGCCGTACGACTTTTATCTTATGTTTTTCCACATAAGGGATATCTATCTCTGCAAGCGCATTCTGGTAGCGTCCCACTATAATGGAATCGCTGTTTCTCCAGAGACGGAATATCGGCTGCGAAAACTCTTTTAACAGGTACTCTTCGGCCGCCAGGTTAAAACAGGGGTCTGTAGATTTGTCTATTATGCAGAGCATCTTTTTTTACGGATATAATCGGAGAGCCATATCGTGCTTTTGTAAACGAGGTAACCTATAAGTATTCCGAACAGCGCTCCGCAAACCACATCTGCCGGAAAATGTTTGCCTACATAAATTCTGCTATAGCCTACCAGGGCCGCCCATACGAATATGAGTATCGTATATATTCTGTTTTTAAGAAAGAGGGATGTAATTGTCGCCAGTCCGAAAAGATTGGCGGCATGGCTCGAGACAAAACCGTACTGCCCTCCCTTATATTCCAGCATCCTGACCATATCCATGATCTCCGGGTCCCATCCGGGGCGGAGTCTTTGGAATGTCTCTTTGAAGAGCGCTACCGAAAGGCTGTCGCAAAGGGCGAACGTTACGAGAGTCGCCGTTACTATGGCAAGCCCCTTTTTCAGGTCATATTTGTAAAAAATGAATATGAGTATGGCGAGATATATGGGAATGCCTGTATACTTATTTGTTATGACAGGCATTAAAAAATCGAAAAACGGCGAGTTCCAACCGTTCAGCAAAAGCATCAGTTCTTTGTCGAACTCTATGATTTTATCTAACATCGACGGTTATTCGTTTAATGTTTTCCAGAGCAGATCTTTCAACTCCTTTATACCTTTTCCTGTAAGTGAAGAGATGAATATATGGGGAACTTTACGCGGAAGGTGCCTTTTTATCTCTTTTTCCAGTTCGTCATCCAGCATGTCCGATTTGGATATTGCCAACACTCTCTGTTTGTCCAGAAGCTGAGGGTTGAATTTTTTCAATTCGTTCAGCAGTACATTATATTCTGTCTTTATATCATTGCTGTCTGCCGGTATCATAAAGAGCAGTACGGAATTGCGCTCGATATGCCTTAAAAAACGGTGTCCGAGGCCTCTGCCCTCGGCTGCCCCCTCTATGATGCCGGGAATATCGGCCACTATAAAGGATTTGTCATCGTAATATCTTACGACGCCTACGCTCGGTTCCAAAGTGGTAAAGGCATAGTCGGCAATTTTAGGCCTTGCCGCCGAAATCGTTGAAAGAAGCGTAGACTTTCCGGCGTTCGGGAAACCTACAAGTCCCACATCGGCAAGAATCTTGAGTTCCAGTATGAACCATCCTTCAACGCCCTCTTCGCCGGGTTGGGCATAGCGCGGAGTCTGATTCGTTGCGGACTTGAAGTTGGCGTTTCCCAATCCCCCGCGGCCGCCTTTCACTATGATTTTTTCCTCTCCGGGTTGTGTGATTTCAAAGAGAACCTCGCCCGTTTCGGCATTTCTGGCAACTGTCCCTAACGGCACCTCCAATATTATATCCTCTCCGTTTGCCCCTTTACACAGGTTGCCGCTTCCGCTTTCACCCGGCTTTGCCTTGATGTGTTTTCTATATTTGAGGTGGATAAGGGTCCAATATTGGGGATTCCCGCGCAAGATAATATGGCCTCCGCGTCCTCCGTCCCCGCCGTCTGGGCCTCCCTTGGGGATATACTTCTCCCTTCTCAGATGGGTGGAGCCGCTTCCTCCTGCGCCTGAAGCCAGAAAGAGCTTGACATAATCTACAAAGTTGGAACCCGGCATAAGTCTGTCAGATTAATTCTGAAATTTTTTTGAAAATATCCTCTATCGCTCCACTCCCGTCTATTTCGAAATACTTGCCCCTCTCTTTGTAATATCTTATGAGCGGTTCGGTCTTTTGATGATATGTTTTGATTCTGTTTTCTATAATCTCCGGATTGGAATCGTCTTTTCTGTTCTCTATGGCTGCGCGATGGGCTATCCTTTCAAATACAAGGGAGTCGTCTATTATTATGGAGATGACTTTGTCAAGACTTTCGCCTCTCTTTGCAAGCAGCGCGTCCAGCGCTTCCGCCTGTGCGACAGTCCTTGGAAATCCGTCGAACAGAAATCCTACGGCATCCGGGTTGCCGTCTATCTCATTCTCTATCATCTTTTCCACAATAGAATCGTCTACAAGATTCCCATTGTCTATAAGCGCTTTTGCTACAAGCCCCAATTCGGTCTTATTCGAAATTTCCTTTCTCAACAGGTCCCCGGTAGAGACATGGCGAAGATTGTATTTGTCTACCAGAAGTTTGGCCTGGGTGCCTTTTCCGGCTCCCGGAGGTCCGAATAACAGATAATATTTCATGATGAGTATTTCTTAATTTTGGTCTTCGTCGATTACATAGATGTCTTTATATTGTCTGCCCAATTGGTCATAGTCGAGACCGAACCCGACTATGAAATCGTTCGGAATGGCGTTGGCCGCATAATCTATGGGAACGCTCTTTCCGTATGAATCCGGCTTGAACATCAGGGTACAGACCTTTACGTCGGCGGCTCCCTCTTTTTTGAGAATATCATAAAGAGTTTCTATAGTATTCCCAGTATCGACAATATCCTCCACTATGACAACTGTCCTGCCCTTTACGCTTGTAGTAAGTCCCATAATCTGTTTTACATCGCCTGTAGACTGTGTGCCGCTGTATGACGCCAATTTTATGAAAACTATATCGCACTGGAATTCTATCTTCTGCATCAACGAGGCTGTGAACATGAACGAGCCGTTTAAAACGCTTAGAAATATGGGTGTATCTATTCCTGCCAAATCCCTGTTAAGTTTATCCGCCACTCTCTGTACAGACTCCTCTATTTCCCGGTATGGCATATAGAGTTTGAAGAATTTGTCGTGAAGTTTGATACGTGTCATAAAAAACAGGATTTATATAGATATATTTGTTACGGCAAAAATATGTATTAATTTTGTTTCCTGCCAATTTAAAAAGAGATATTTTATGGAACCTAAAGTCAGTATAATAATGGGCAGCACCTCCGATATGAAAGTAATGGAGCAGGCTGCCGCCTTTTTGGAGCAGATGGAAATTCCGTTCGAAATCAACGCTCTTTCTGCACACCGCGTTCCTCAAATGGTTGCCGAATTTGCGGAAAATGCGCATAAAAGGGGAGTTAAAGTCATAATTGCCGGTGCAGGCGGAGCGGCACACCTTCCCGGAGTCATTGCCGCAACGACTCCTCTTCCCGTAATAGGAGTCCCTATCAAATCAAGCAATTCGATGGACGGGTGGGATTCTGTACTGTCGATATTGCAAATGCCTTCAGGTATTCCTGTAGCCACTATGGCGTTGGACGGAGCAAAGAATGCGGCCATATTTGCGGTTCAGATTCTGGCATCGTCCGACCCGGGACTTTTTAAGAAGTTCGCGGATTTCAAAAAAGATCTGGCGCAGAAAATAGCCAAGGCGAATGATGAACTTTCAAAAATAAAATACAAATTCAAGACAAATTAGTTTTTTATCTTTTTACGATAAAGGCCTTGCGGAATTCCGCTATCATTGCAAAAACGGGAATCCATGAGGCCTTTTCTTTTTCTTGTCATAGCTGTATCGTTATTTCCATATTCTGTACCGGCCCAAGATTATGCCGATACCGAATCGTTTCTTGAAACTTTGCTATCGGAATATCCGGGAAAGTATATAAATGATGAAACCGAACAGAAATCCCGGTACGATACGGAGGAGATATTGGACCATTTCGCGTCGTTGGCGGCAAATCCTGTAAATATAAACAGGGCTACCCGGTATGATCTGGAGAAACTGTTTGTACTCACTCCGTTCCAGATAGAGGTTTTGCTCGATTACAGAAGCAGGGGAGGGGCGTTGCTCTCTTTGTCTGAACTCTCTCTCCTTAACGGATTCAATGAGCGTCTGGCGGAATTCTTGCGCCCTTTTATAATATTCGGTCCCTCCGGTGGAGGTTTTGACAGAGAAAATGCGAAATTCCGTTCAGACTTCTATCTGAGAAGTTTTACGAAACTTAAAGAGTATGCCTTTGAAAAGAAGGATGAGTTGGGGCCTCCGGTTGCCCTGCTCTTAAAGTACAGGTGCAGTTACGGAGATAAATTCCGGCTGAACATTACTGCTGAAAACGATATGGGGGAGGAGCTTTTTGCCTCTATGAAACGTCCTGTGGATTTCTTCTCAATAGCATTGTCGTGCGATAATGTGGCATTAGGCGGCAAACGCCGCAGCGGCTTCTTGAATAATTATACCCTGAATACTTTTGTGTTGGGCGATTTTTCCGCAAGGTTCGGCCAAGGGCTCGTACTATGGAATTCGTTTTCTTTCGGCTCGCCATCGAACCCCTCTGCCCTTTGCAGGCGGGGCGCTGCCGTCTTGCCCTATACTTCGGCGGGGGAGAGCCGCTTTTATAGGGGAGCGGCACTTTCGGTTTCCGGCAGGAAGATAGATTTCGCATTGCTCTTTTCGCATAAAAAAAGGGATGCGAAGCTGGAAAATGGGAAATATGTAACCTTGTACGACGACGGTCTCCATAATACCGGGGCAAGCCTTGACAGAAGGAAAAACATGGCTGAATCGCTTTTCGGAGTCAATGCTGTCTATAATTCGGCACATTTTAGAATAGGCCTGAACTATGCAGCATATATGTACGACAGAAAAAGCGGTGTAAAACCGAACTATTACAACAGCTACAGGCTTTATGATGCCTTGTGGGGAAATTTTTCACTCTCTTTTTCAGGCAATCTGGCAAAATTCAATCTTTTTGGGGAGGTAGCCGCCGACCATGGCGGCACCATCGCTTTTCTGGCCGGATTCACCCGCAGGTTCGCGGATGTGCAGACAGCTCTTTTAATCAGATATTACCCTGCTTCGTATATAGCCCCGCATGCCGGTGCATTCAGTTCCCTTTCGGGATGTTATAATCAGTTTGGCGCTGTTGCGCTCATGAATTGGCAACTGCTAGGGGCTCTTTCCATTGAGGGAATGCTGGATGGCTGTTACTATCCTAAGCCACGGTTCAATATAAGGGGCAAAAGCGCCCATTTGAAGGGCAGTGTAAAATTGACTTATAAATCGGAACGCGAAACCGCCAGTTATTCCGTCGAACTTTCAAATACATGGTTGTCTGCTTCAAATCTATACAGCTTCCCTACAAACAAGGTGGCTCTCGCCGTTAATGCGGATTTTTTGATCGGAGACCGTTTTTCATTGGGAGTGAGGAGCCGGCATTCGGTTATTTTAAAGAAATACAGCATCGCGACGGGCATAAAGGCAGGCTGCAATTTGCGTAAATTCGATATGAAAGGGGGTATCACGCTATATGATGTCCGTTTGTGGGCAAACAGGCTGTATGATTATGAAAGCGATCTTCCTTCTACGTATGGTGCGGCTCTGCTGTATGGCAGGGGAGTATCTGGATATATGCTGTTAAAGTATGGAGTATCTGAAAACACGGCCCTCTATGCAAAGTTCAGCAGTGCAAGAGGGTCGCAGTATATAAAGTTGGGCCTGAAGGTGAAGTTGAATTAAATCTTCTTTATTTTCAGTTTTTTGCCCGGATATATCTTGGAATTTTTGGAAAGTCCGTTCAAGCTGAGTATATCGTTCAGCCGTACACCGCAGGAGTAGGCGATACCCAGCAGCGTATCTCCTTTCTTGATAGTGTAGTACTGGTAGTTGCCGTCTGATGTTGTTTTCGCCTTGCCCGATGAAGATGCAGGTGCGCCGCCGTTTTTGTATATTACAAGGCGCTGCCCTATTCTTATAAGGTTCCTGCTGCCTATATTGTTCCATCTTTTAAGGTCGGCGAGCCTAACCTTGTATCTGAGGGCGATTCCTCCCAAAGTCTCTCCGGAACGGACCTTGTGATATATCGTCCGGCTTTCGCTCAGCATCTTGTCCTCTTTGATCTTATTATATATCACAGGGGTGAAATAGATATTCTCCTTAAATGCGTAGACACTGTCTTCATTGTCTACGAATGCTGCGGTGTAATTGTAAGGTATCCTCAGGGTATAGTCGCTCTTTTCATTCCCAGGAATGATATCGTTTACATATTGGGGATTTAAAGACTTGATTGTCTCCAGAGGTATGCCGACAAGCTCGGATATCTGTTTGAAATGCAGGTTTTTGTGGATTTTAAACGTATCTACCTGTACCGGAAGTTCGGTTTTTGCAGGTTCAAGTTTGTAATCTTTGTAATAGTTTATAAGGTAAAGGGCCCCCACAAATGCCGGCACATAGCCTCTCGTCTCTCGCGGCAAATATGGATAGATGTCCCAGAACTCCCTTGAACCGGCCCTTCTTATGGCCTTGTTCACATTGCCTGCCCCGCAATTGTATGAAGATATGGCAAGCGCCCAATCCCCGAATATGGTATATGCATCGCTCAGATATTTTGCGGCGGCATGTGTGGATTTTATAGGGTCGTATCTTTCGTCTACGAATGAGGTTATTTTGAGATCATATTGCAGCGCCGTCCTGAACATGAATTGCCATATGCCTTTTGCATTTGCCCTCGACCTTGCGACAGGATTAAGGCCTGATTCTATGATTGCCATGACCTTAAGCTCCTTAGGCATGTTGTACTGGTCTAAAATCTCCTCGAATATCGGCAGATAATATTGGCTCAATCCCAATATCTGTTCCGAAAATTCGGGCATTTTTTCTGTGTAGAGTATGATGTAGTTTCTTACCACATGATTGTATGGAATAGGAATGAAAGAGTTCATATCCTTGATTTTTTCTATGTAGACAGAGTCCGAAATGTTCGAAAAGTACTCTACGCTATCGGTCTCGGTGATGAAGCGGTCTATGGGAATCGCTTTCTGCCGGTACCAGATGCTCAAAAGCGAATCGGGGTTGCTGCCCGGTTCTGCATTTCCGAAAATCTGGCTGGTCACATAGTCCAGTTCGCCTACATTGAGAGTATCCTCTATCATGGTAGTGTCGGAAAGCGCAATGGCCCCGTCGTTTATAATTATCTGAAGCGAATCTCTCTGTTTTGTGAGCCGTTCTATCTGGGCTTTCAGCTCTTTTCGGTTCGGTTCTCCGTTTTTCCTGAATATCTTTTTCAGAAATTGCGCATTCGCAATAGCAGGCACCGTTAAGAATGCAGCCAAAAGCAAAACTGTCGGGAATTTTCTTATAAGCATTTCGTCTCCTTTATTTTATATCGTTTAAAAGTTCAAGTTTATTTTCAATCCTACACTTTGTACGTAATAGTTGTTCGTGACCGTGCTTTCAGGGGCTATATTCTCTATCATTCCGGGCGCCACATTCAGCGTAATGTCGTCGGATATGTCGAAATCATTGAAATAGGCAAAGACGTTGGCATCTATTATATTCAGTACATAGACCAGAACGGTCGCTATAATGGAGTAATCTCTGAAACGGCGGAATTTGTCCCTGTACCATATCATATTGTCGAGAGATATGGAGCCGTTGTAATCGTCTCCTGCAGCAACTGCATCTATATACATGTTCTTATATCTCTTGTATTGCTTCTGGTTGAATGCCCAGCAATAGCCAGAGACTGCAAGTCCTCCATAAAAAATGGGAATTTTCCAATAATCCCCGTTATATGCCTGACCGAGGCCGGGGAGCAGCGCGGAGTATAGGGAAGCTCTCGCCGGCAATGGCTTCTGGTCGCTTTTAAATGATATTACTCCGTCAAGCAGGCTGCCGTAATAGGTGAGAATAGAGCCTGCAATCATGAGATTGCGCATGTTTTTCGCACTTGTTTTGCCTGTGCGCTGGTAGTTTACGTTGCAGGCAACGGCACCTCCTATAAACCCTCCTGCAACTCCGTAAATTATAGGGAGTTTCCATGCCTGCCCGTTGTAGATTTGGGCACTTCCCGGCAATACTACGCTTCCGGCAAACATGTGTGCGATTTTCATGGTATCTTTATGCGCCAGAGCCCTGAAGTACATCGGTATGGTAAATGATGGCTTTGTAGCCTCCACAGCGCTGGCCGTGTCGCTCAAATCTGTCTGCATGCTGCCCGCTCCAGGAACTCCGGCTGCAGTGAATGTACCGGAAGAGAGGTTCCTCTGTGCAGATGCATTTTCCTGCATTGCAAGGAGAAGAACCAGAACGAGCGCAACGATTCTGCAAATTTTGCCTGCCGACAAGGCTTTGTAAATATGCACGGTATGTTATAAGTTACAGTTATCCAATGCTTTTGTAAAAGAGTCTATTTCATCGTCTCCCGAGAAACGGATAGTTATGCTTCCCGAACCCTTTTCATCTCTTTTAATGGAGACGTTATTATCAAAATATTTGCCAAGAGTCTCTATTATCTTGAAATAGTTCTCTGAAAGTTCTATGGTCTCTTTTTCGGGTCTCTCTTTTTTTGGTCCGTTCATCTTTTGGACTTTAGCCTCCGCATCCCTTACAGATAATCCTTTTTCTATGATAAGATTGGCGATTTTGAGTTTGTCTTTGTCGCTTTCCAGCCCCAAAATTGATTTTGCATGCCCCATTGTAAGCTTTTTGGCTCTGATTGCCAACTGGATCTCTGCCGGAAGTTTCAGCAGCCTGAGGTAGTTTGTAACGGTAGCCCTCTTTTTGCCTACTCTTTCCGCCATGGCTTCCTGCGTGAGATTGCACTCTTCAATGAGACGGCTGAAGCTTACCGCGATTTCAATCGGGTCCAGATCTTCACGCTGAATGTTTTCAATTATGGCCATCTCCAGCATGCCGTTGTCATCGGTCTCTTTTATATATGCCGGAATAGTCGCAAGGTTTGCCATCCTGCTGGCGCGATATCTTCTCTCACCGCTTATTATCTGATATCTTCCGCCGTTTATAGGGCGGACTGTAATCGGCTGGATCAGACCTATGGCTTTTATGGAAGCGGCGAGTTCTTCTATTGATTCCTGATTGAATTCGGTTCTCGGCTGGTATGGGTTGGGTTCTATCTTATCTATCTCTATCTCCGCCGTATTCAAGAGGGCATTGTCGCTTTTGCTGCTCTTGTCGTGGTTGCTTTTCAAGAAGGCGGCATCTGAAATCAACGCCTCCAACCCTCGTCCCAATCCTGTCTGTATCTTTGCCATATATATATTCTTTCCTTTTAATATTCTGAAGTTATTCCCTTGTAAGGATTTCCTTTGCCAGACTCAAATAGTTGTTGGAACCGTTCGACATGGCATCATACAGTATTACCGGTTTGCCATGGCTGGGAGCCTCGCTCAAACGCACGTTTCTGGAGATAATGGTT
This sequence comes from uncultured Bacteroidales bacterium, assembly GCA_944325445.1. Taxonomy (GTDB): domain Bacteria; phylum Bacteroidota; class Bacteroidia; order Bacteroidales; family UBA932; genus Egerieousia. Next base: position 58,868 of record CALVAG010000001.1, read on the forward strand.
TCGAATACCATATCGCCGAAATGGCGTTTTACATCTGCCACTACCTGATTGGCGGATTTGAGCCTTGCATCATGCATTGTCAATAGGAACCCCTCTATTTCGAGCGACGGATTTAATCTGGTCTGGACTATTTTTAATGTATTCAACAATTTGCCAAGTCCTTCCAATGCAAAGAATTCGCATTGGACCGGAATAATTACGGAATCCGATGCCGTAAGCGAATTTATGGTTATCAGCCCGAGTGACGGTGAACAATCGATAATGATATATTCGTAATCCGCTTTTACCGTATTCAGGGCCTTTTTCATTACCGTCTCTCTTTCGGGAAGTTTAAGCATTTCGATTTCCGCCCCAACCAGGTTGATATGAGAGGGAGCGAGATCCATATTGGCTATTTCGGTTTTCAATATGATCTCTCTGAACGAGTGCTCGCCTATGAGAACTTCGTAAACCGTCTTTCTCTCTTTTGAATCGGGATTGAAGTTCAGCCCCGATGTGCTGTTCGCCTGTGGGTCGGCATCTACCAATAAAACCTTTTTCTCCAATACAGCCAGCGATGCCGCCAGATTTATGGCGGTTGTGGTCTTTCCTACCCCTCCCTTCTGATTTGCAATTGCTATAGTCTTTCCCATGCAGATTATTTTTATATGTGTGAGTGCTATCCTGCAAAAATAACAAATCTTTTTTTAGCAGAGAGTTTTTATTACATTTGCGGGCGTAAAAATATCAACATATAAACATTTTATATATGGAGAAGAGCAATGAGGCTTGGCTGGTCATCGTGAACCCGAAGGCTGGAAGCGGTAGAGGACTCAAGGACTGGCCTATCATCTCCAATCAGATGTACAATAGCAGCTTGCGCTTCACATGCGTCTTTACCGAGCATAAATATCATGCCGTAGAACTTACTGTCAAGGCTATAAACGACGGTTTCAGGAATATAGTCGCGGTAGGCGGAGACGGTACGATTCACGAGGTGGTAAACGGAATTTTCATTCAGAAAAAGGTCCCGACAACCGATATATCCCTGGCGGTAATACCTACCGGAACGGGAAACGACTGGATCAGGATGTTCGGTATATCAAAAACATATTCGGAGGCTGTGCGTTCGCTTGTGGAAAAGAGGACGGTTCTGCAGGATGTGGGCAAGGTCAGCTATTACCAGACAAGGGTAAACCATATACGTTATATGGCAAATGTTTCCGGTTTGGGATACGATGCTGTCGTAAATCTGATGTACAACAGGATGAAAGATAACGGCCGTTACGGAAAATGGCTCTATATCCTGTGTACTATCAGGACATTTTTAGGTTACAGGTCCAAGAAATTCTCGGTTAAGGTGGACGGAAAGGATTTTTATGACGGCATGGTCTTCTCGGGTGCGGTGGGAATAGGCAAGTATAACGGCGGCGGCATGCAGCAGACTCCGTACGCCCTTTTCGACGACGGGCTAATGGATATGACCATTATAAGGAAAATGTCCAAATTCAAGATAATAAGAAATTTCGGACTGCTGTTCTCCGGCAGCATATACGATGTGCCGGGTGTCATGCATGTACAGGCAAAAAAAATCGAAATCGGGACGGTTCCCGAAAGCAGGATCGAAATAGATGGAGAAGCCGTAGGGAACTCTCCGTTTGTGTTCGAACTGGTCCCCCACGGCATAAGGGTTGTAGTCGGACCTGATTACGCCTGATCTTTAATCACAATCCTCTTTACTCTCTTGGCTACGGAGACGAATACTTCGTATGGAATGGTTCCAAGGATATTTGCAAGTTCGGTAGCATTGGGATTTTCACCGAAGATAGTTACCGTATCGCCTACCTTGGCATCCACTCCCGTAATGTCGATCATGCACATATCCATGCAGATATTTCCTATAGTAGGTACAAGCTTCCCGTTAAGCAGGAATTTGGCATTTCCGCGGCCGAGATGGCGGTCGATACCATCGGCGTAACCGAGCGGCAGAGTCGCGGTTTTGGTAACGCCTTCGGGGTGCAGTTTCCCGTGCCTGCCATATCCTACAGTTCCGTCTTCGGGCATCAGTTCTTTGATCTGTAATATTTTGCATCTCAATGTGGCGGCTGGTTTCAAAGCGGAGCCGTTTACGAAACTTATACCGTAGATTCCTATTCCGAGCCTTACCATGTCGAACTGGTATTGTGTGAAACGCTCTATTCCGGCGGAATTGAGTATATGGTGTATGGGCTTGTAATCCAGTATCGCATCGATTTGTGATGCCATCTTCCGGTATAGTTGTATCTGCCCGAGCGTGAACTCATCGTGCTGCGGCTCGTCGGCTGCAGCCAAATGCGAGTATATCGATTGTACCCTGATTCTCGGATGGCTCTTGAGAAAATCCAGCAGTGCGGGAAGTTCCTTTTCCATGAATCCCAACCTGTGCATTCCGGTATCCAGTTTTATATGGACGGGATAGTTTTCTATACCCATCTCCTCCAAAGTGCTGTCGAATATCCGGAGAGATTCTATGTTGGGGATTCCGGGTTCAAGGCTGTACTCTATCAAATCCTTATAATTGTCCGTTCCTGCAGTGAGGATTATGACAGGATTTTTTATTCCGCCCTTTTTCAACTCTATTCCCTCTATCGGATGGGCAACGGCAAAATAGTCGGCGCCGGCCTCTTCCATTATTTTGGCGAATTCCACTCCTCCATGCCCGTACGAGTTGGCCTTTATGAGAATGAGCAGCTTGGTAGAGGGTTTTAATTTGGATCTGAAATAGTTGTAATTGTGTATGCAGTTGGGATAGCTGATCTCTAACTCTGCAAATGTGTCGCAGTTTTGTTTCATGGCGTTTATTGTATATCTGTTTTTTGATTTGTCAGTTCAAATATACAATATTTATTGTTTCCCGATTTTATAAAATTCGCAGTACCAATTATAAAATTCCCGTATTCCCTTTTCCAGCGGAGTATTCGGCCTGAATCCGAAATCGCGTGCAAGTTTTGAAGTGTCGGCGTATGTGGTGTAGACATCTCCCTGCTGCATCGGCACGAACTCCTTGACAGCCTCTTTGCCGGTAACGGTTTCTATTGTCTTGATGAACTCCATTAATTCTACCGGTGAACTGTTGCCTATATTGTACACTTTGCAGCATCCGCGTTCAGGTACGCTTTCTATGATTTTTACGACTCCTTCTATTATGTCGTCTATGTAACTGAAATCTCTGCTGAGATTGCCGTTGTTGAATATCCTGATCTTTTTCCCCTCAAGAATGGAGCGCATGAAGAGGAACGGTGCCATATCTGGTCTTCCCCATGGTCCGTAAACCGTAAAGAATCTGAGTCCGGTCGTTGCCATATTCCACTGCCTGCTGTAGACATGGGCGATAAGTTCATTCTCCTTTTTGGTGGCGGCATAAAGGCTTTGCGGGTTGTCTGTCCTGTCGTCTTCTGAAAAAGGGACCTTGTTGTTATTGCCGTATATGCTGCTTGAACTTGCATATATGAAATGTTTTATGGCATAGATTCTGCTGAGTTCCATTATGTTGGCAAATCCTACCACATTGGACTGGATGTATGCCGATGGATTTTCGAAAGAGTAGCGCACCCCGGCCTGGGCCGCAAGATTGCATACGATATCGAATCTTTCCTTTTCAAAAATTTCCCTGAGTTTTGGGAGATCTGTCAGATCCGCCTTATAAAAATTGAATTCTCCCAGCTCTTTAAGACGGCTGTATTTGAGATTCACATCATAATAAGAGTTTATGTTGTCGAGCCCTGCGACATCGTATCCCGTCTTCATGAGCCTTTTGCAGAGGTGGAACCCTATAAAGCCGGCCGCTCCTGTAACCAATATCTTCATTGCAATAAAATTATCTGAAAATGATTATTGTACTTATTCCGTATCTGTAACTTTCGCGTCCCTTTATGACTTCGGCCAGTTCCGGGTCTTTTGCAATATGGGTGCTCTTGAGAAAGAGAACGGAGTTGCTCAAACCGGCAATCTCATCTTTTGCAATCTCATGTATCCGGAACTCCTCTATCTCTTTCCTGCTTTTCCCCTCCTGTTTTAAAAACTCCTTGAAATAGACATCGAAATTCTCGGAAGTGTGAAAATTGTAATGTACATACCGGGAGCTTCCGTACTCTTCTGCCTTTTCCATTGCTACCATGCAGCCCTCTTTCATCCCTATATATCTGTTGAACGACGGTATGGAGAGCGAGGCAAAGAAGATAAAGGCCAACAGGGAGACGGCAATGGAGTCGGTCGCCCTGAAGATGTCGTTTTTGCAGAGCGATGCTATTGCCGCCGCTCCTCCTGCCAGCAATATGAGTGTATAGCACCACAGAGGTGCCGCCAATTCTATTTCAGGTAATGCAAAGTGTTTGGCCACAGGCTTGAAGAAGCATGATACGGCGAATATGATTATAAAGAGTGCGGCAGGGATTGCAACGGAGGCTTTAAATGCCGGATTGGATTTTTTCCCGATGATGATTGCCGTAAAATATATAAGGAAAGGGAAGGCAGGCAGCAGATAAATCTCCAATTTGGAACTTATAAGCGAAAGCATTACGACGGCTGTCAGGAAAATCGTAATGAAGAATCTGGTAAGGGAGTTGTTTATCAGCCGTTTCCTGTATGCCGTAATGATTGCCGCGAATGCAAGCAGCGACCATGGCGCCATGGTGAACCAGTAGGTTATGAAGTAGTAATAGATGGGCTTTTTGTGGTGGAAGGCATCTACGGCCCTGTCTACGGTCTGGTGGAAAAGCAGGTTGTCGAGGTACTCCTTTCCTCCGTCGAAGTAGACTCCTGTAAACCAGAGTGCGCACAGAACCAGAAGTATAAGCCAGCATCTCCATCCCAGATACCTTCCGATTGAGCCTAACCGCCTGCTTATGGTCAGAAATACGGTTATTACAAGAAGCGGCAATATGAGTCCGACAGGTCCCTTTGAAAACAGGGCAAGGAAAATATAGAGCGGCAGCAGCCACCGCCATCTTCTGTATTGCGGGGTTTTGTATTCCGGTTCGAGCGAGTTGTATTCGTACATCCGGTAAAAGGTGTAGAGCGCCAGAGTAATGAACATGGTCATGAGCATGTCCATCCTGAGTACGATTATGGGCGCCAGAAAGAATGCCGTTGTAAAGAGCATCAGCAGCGTGGAGTTCCTCTCTTTTCCTGTAAGTACGCGTTCGGTGAATCTGCCCATTGTCCATGCCGTTACAAAGGCCGGAATTACAGAAAGCAGAGATATATACAACATTATATGCTTTCCGAAAAGAATCTTTCCCAACATTACGAACCATAGATAGAGGGGCGGTTTGTCGGCATACTCGGCTCCATGGTTATAAAAGGCGAATATATGGGAGTTTTCTATCGCTTCATCGGCAATGCTGAGGTATTTCAACTCATTGTCCGCCGTAAAGTCCCTTAAAAGGAGTATAGGCAGAATTGCAATGAATATCAGGGCAAAGTAGATCCATTGTCTTTTCATTCCCTCTTTTTGTTTGAATTGCTTTTGTGCAAAAGTATCAAATTTCTGGTATATGATAAAAATCCGAAGGATTGTCCGAGTATCAATACCGGGTCGAGGCGGATGATTCCATATGAGACTATTATGGTGGAGCCGACGAGCGAAATTATCCAGAATCCGGCCGGGAGCAGCGATTCATGGTGTTTTTTCGAATATGCGAACTGATAGACGAATCTCAGGGTAAAGATTACCTGCCCCATCGAACCGTATATCACCAGCAGCGGCGGGATCTGCGCATTGTTCAGGCACTGTTCTACAAACTGCTGGAAATCCGAAAGGATGTATGTGATCCCGGCCACGGGGGTTACTACTATTATCAGCCTGAAGATATACGGGATTTTTTTCCATATATCCTTTTCGTTCAGGTTCCAGATATATACGTAATAAGAGATTACCTGTCCGAGCATTATGGCGAAATCGTCTCTGAGGAATCCGTATATGAAGAGCATATAAGAGGCTATGATGCTCAGTATCCAGAATATCGACGGCGAAACCACTCTCTTCGCCCTTTCGGACATTACCCACTGTACCAGAATTCTGGCAGAAAAGAGAGCCTGGGCCAAAAAGCCTATGATGTATATGTATGCACTCATTCGGGGTGGCTTAAGATTCTATGTTGCCGTTTGCCACGGTATAGTTTATATATCTTTTTTTCATCCATCGGTAGGCAAAGCAATCCTTGAATGGGGCTATGAGCCTGTTCCAGAGGTTATATTTGGAGACTCCGGCCTGACGGGGGAAGTGCCTTACGGCAATCTGCATCATCTTCCCCCCCTCCTGCAGTTGGATGAGCGCGGGAAAGAAGCGGTGCATGCCGTTGAACATGGGAATGCGTTTGGCATATTCCGTCTGGAATACCTTCAGGGGGCAGCCCGTGTCTATTGCGTTGTCGTGGGTCATCATTCTTCTGAATCCGTTTGCGATTTTGGATTGCAGGTTTTTGAAAAAACTGTCTTTTCTGTTGGCCCTTATGCCCATTACCAGCGGGTACTCCTCTGCATGGGGAAGCAGCAGGTTGAAGTCTTCCGGAGAGGTCTGCAGGTCTGCATCTATGTAGCCCACGTATTTAGACCATGTATTGTCGAATCCCGCCTTGAGCGCTCCGCTCAGCCCGGTGTTCCTTGCAAGCGATATATAATAGAAGTGTTCGTTCCTTTCACAAACCTCCTTTACCAGTTCAAGTCCTTTGTCTTTAGAACCGTCATCTATAAAAAGAACGGCTACCGACGGTATGATTGAAATTTTCAAAAAATCTCCGAGTACCTTTTCCAACCTGTATATGTTATCCTCTTCATTGTAGAACGGTACGAGGATTGTGAAAGTATATTGTGCTGTCTTGTTCATCTGCATCTTTTTGTAAATTCTAATGCAATCTTATATTTTTCTCTTCAAATTGTTGGTAATCATACTTCGTGAGCGGCAACTCATCTATCCTTACACTCTCTTCATGGTCTGTAAGGTATCTTCTTGGCACCGCCCTGAAGTTTTCAGAGCACAAAGATAATTCAGAATTTAAATATTTTGTCTCAATTGAGGCCAAATCGGCCAAAGTGTGGAAAACGGCGCTGCTGGTAGAGAGGGGGAGAGCCTTGTTTGCAACCATGTTCTGCCATTTTTTTCCGTAATGTTCCCTGTAGCATCCGGAACTCCATGCTACGAACGGTACATGAATCTGGTAGAATGTGGGAACGGGCGAGGCGTGCAGGAATCTGTTTCGTTTGTCATCGAACAGATCCTCGCCGTGGTCTGACGTATAAAGAAAGAGGCTGATACAATCCTGCTCCCTTATGGTTTCGATTATCCGGTAGAGAATCCTGTCTGTACTTATGATGGAGTTGTCGTAAGCGTTTACAAGCTCCTTTTTATATCTTTTGGAGATATTTTCGGCTACATCTGGCTTGTATACCGCATCTGCACTGTCGTACCGCTGGGTATAATTGAAGTGCGAACCGTAGAGATGGACTATTATGAAAAGGTTGGAGGATGTAGTGTCCACTATTTTTCTTAATGGTTCAAGCATTTCGATATCATGGCTGTTCCTTGCCGGATTTTTAACGGAAACGGCAATGTCCGCCTCCTTGAAATAATGTGCCATGAATGTATGATGATATTCGTGGTTGGTGAGATATGCAGTCTTGAACCCGGCCTCCTTAAAGAGCGTTATAAGGCTTTTGCATCTGTATGTCAATGCATAGTTTTCTGCGCTTGCAGGTGTAAGAAGCATGGGAACGCTCTTGTGGGTGGTGTTCGATTGGGAGAGCGCATCTTCGAATTTAAGAAGTCCCGGCAATGTGTCAAGCATAGGCGTGGTGTTGCGGCTGTAGCCATATAATCCCCAATTGTCGGCGCGGGCAGTCTCCCCTATTGCCAATACATATATTTCGCGGCCGTTGCCCCTGAGCGAATCGCATCTTGCCGCTTCAAACGTGAAATCCCTTGAAGTGGCTGCGTAATCATTTATTCTGTGCCATTTTTTTATGGCGAAATCCAGATTGTAAATCACGTTATTGGGATAGAGGTCGTATTTTACGCGGAATCCGTCGGGGTGGCATTTTGCTGCCGCCAGGAACGCTATTCCCAGAGATAAAAGCGCGGATCCTGTTATGAGCGCCCTTTTTCTGAACCGTTTTTTTATCGCCATGCCGTTTCTGACCGAAACTACCGCAAAACATATCGACGGGATGTATATTATCAACATGAATATTATTACCGTGGCAATGCTTCCCAACAACTCTCCCGCCTCTGTCGCACTTGTTGTAACAAGATTCAAAAACATGTCTACGGCGATTACGGAGTTGCCGTACAGCTTGAGCAGTACAAGCTGGAACGCATCCAGTATAATCTTGGGAAACAGTATCAGAAAGAAGATTCCCGGTTTTTTTGTCGCTGCGAGCAGCAGCATTTGGGCGGCAAGCGGGATTAGCAGGTAAGCGAATCTTGCATAGATGTTCATCCGCTCCGTGATGAGCAGGCAGCAGTTCGTCACCATCAGAACCACGCAAAACAGGATATAGAGCCGTTCCTGATTATGTGCAAGAGCGCTTACCGCTCTTCTTATGTCTGACAAAAATTTCATTAGAAAGCCTCGTTTATGCTGAACATGAATCCGGATTGGCCCTTTTTGCCGAATCCGTAATCCAGACGTACATTCATTCTCTTTTTAAATTCCCATCTGTATCCTATTCCGTAGTTGGGCAGGAAATGATTCCATTGAAACGGATTCTGTTTTCCCCAGATCGTACCGCATCCTCCCCATATGGCAATGCCGTGCCTGTTGTATATTTTTTGCCTGTATTCTATCTGAAAGGAGAGCGCATTGTCGTCTCTATATCTTCCGTCGTAATAACCTCTCATCCGGTTGGAGCCTCCGAGCGTCGCCTTCATTGTCCACGGAACGTTGCCGTATTGCAATTCGGTATAAAAGTCCAAGGCGAATACCGCACCTTTCCATGCCTTTTGGTAAAAGTCGAATGTGGCGGTAGTATTGAAAAATGGTTTGCCCTGAAAGTCGGTATATCCCTTTTGAAGCAATTTTACGAAGACTCCCTTGTAGGCATTCGGTATAAAATCCCTTGAATCGTATGAAATCAAGGCTCCATAACTGAAATATCTGGTTATTCTCTCTTCTCCGTTCAGCAGTGAAAGGCCGAAGTCATCGAAATCTGAACCGTGAATCAGCTGGAATCCGACAGATGGGCCCATATAGAATCCGTCCGTGATTTTTATCATGAAGTCGGTCTTTATCTCCGCCTGCTTGCGCATATATTTGCAGGAGTTGTCGTCGTTGTCTCCGTTTTCGAATCCTATTCCCCAGAATGCGCTGGGAAATGAGAAAAAGTAGAGCGTGTAATCTATTCTCCATTTTTCCCTATGGAAAATATTGTTGCCCCTTACTCCCAACAGATAAAATCCGGTTGTTGTAATGTCTCCGTACAGGGATACGTTGGAATCGGGCGTCAGGGAATCGCCGCGGTGCGTGTTATAGACTCCGGCCGCCACCATCCCGAGGCCCAGCTTGGTATCGGTGGAATAGTGCGGCCCTCCTATCAGGCTTATATCGAATTTCTTGTCGCTTGTCTTGTTGGCATCGGCAAAGTAGCTGTATATTTTTTTCCAGACGCTTCTCTTTTTTACGGTATCCTTTACCGTTATCACCTCAATGGAATCCTGCCCACCGGTATATGCGGATGTAAAATTATCTGTCCCAAGGAAAAGTGAAAGGAAAAGCAGCAGAGTTATTATATATTGCCTCATTTTAATATATAATCTTAATATTGTCTACCCAGAAACGGTTTACAGGGTCGCCTTCGTATGCTTCTCCATGGCTCGAGGAGAACCTCATGATGATATGGGTGGGAGTATCGTCTGCATCTCCCCACTCTATTTCCCTGATGGGAACCGATTCTCCTTTGGAATTTATCGTATAGTTCGACAGTTCGAACGGAATAAGTTCCATGAAATCTTCGTAAAATGGTTCTTTTGTGATATCTCCGTAATGAATGGGAAGGAAATAACCGTTGTTCCACGTAGTGTCGGTTTGGGTAAACCGGTGATATGCCGTCCCGACCCTTCTCGAGTAGACATTTCCGGCCTCATCTTCCCATCTCTTCTGCAGCATGACCACACAGTCTGCATAGTCGTTGTCATTCAGTTCTTTCGGCGCCCCGAACCCCGTTGCTTTGAGGCGGGCATGGCCCACTACGACTTTATAATCGAAAGTTATCCCTTTGGGCTTGTCCGTGAAAGGAATCCCGACGTCGAGTTTGGACTGCGGATTTTTCGTATTTCTTATGGGTTCCAGCATTTTTCCGAGGAAAATCGTGCCGGATGCTATTACATTCAGGTTTATCAGCCCTATGACCTTTATCCTTTCCAATCTGGTTTCCAGCCTTACGCAATAGCCGTCGTCTCTCTTTTCAGGGTAAACGGAGCAACTGGTTTTTGTTACCCCCTTTACTATTGCCATGACATTCGAATTCGACCAGACGCAGCCGTCCGGATTTACATAAGGAATCTCTCCCTTGATGCTGTCCCCTTTTGCTATCTCGTAGAGATGTCTGGTGTTTCCGCCTATTATCCCCGATTCTTTTATTTCCCGTACAATCCAATTGTCGAAATTTCCCCATTTTTCTATGAGCTTTGCATTGTCGCACTGCCCATACGCCATATTTAATGACAAGAGGCTGAACAATATGGCAAAAAAGCAATATTTTATTCTAAAAATCATTATTTGAAAATAAATGGTTAACTTAGTAGATTCCAATTACTGTGAAATGAGTTGGCCGACTAAAACGTTAATTTTTGTAATAATTTGGTTGTTAATATCTTGTATTGCAGCTGATGCGGCAAGGCCACCTGCAAATATAATAAAATATAAACAACCCGACGGTTCGGTTGTTCTGCTTGCCCCGCATGGCGATGAATATTTCTCTTATTACACTACGCCTGACGGAAATATCGTAACGCCGGGGGGTGACAGTTTTTTTTATTATGCTACACTCGACAGAAACGGTATACATTCCTCGGGAGTGAGAATAACCTTGCAAAACAATACAAAAAGCTCCACTGTTGCTTCGTCTGAAAATCTACATGTTTTGTCTGATTTACGACAAAAGAGAATGTCCGGATTGCAGGGAATCTCCGTACGGGCGTCATCTGCTCTTCCGGAAAGCGGCCCGGGTGGGAAAAAACTTACATATCTGGTGATACCTGTGCAATTCAAAGATGTGAAATTCACACTGGAAAATCCGAAAGGTTTTTTCAACGATTTTTTTAACTGCAAAGGATATTCATACGACGGGGCGACTGGCAGCGTTGCCGATTATTTTAACGACAACTTCGGCGGGGCATACGATTTTTCTTTCGTAATATCGGATATGGTAACTCTGGATAAGGAGTTGGCCTATTACGGAGGAAGGACGGAAATTGCGGCGGATGCCAATATTGAAGAGCTTGTAGTATCTGCATGCGAGGCCGTTTCGAAATCCGGGGCGGATTTTGCGGTATATGATAATAACGGCGACGGGTACGCGGATAATGTCGCTATAGTTTTTGCCGGCGTAAACGAAGCGCAGTCTGCACAGCCCCAGGCGATATGGCCTCAGAAAGGGGATATTTCGCATAGAGGGGTTTCGTATGGCGGGGTGACTATAGGCAGTTATACCTGCACCTCCGAATATAATTGTACAGATGCGGGAGAATCGTATCCGGCTACGATAGGGCTGTTCTGCCACGAGTTCGCACATGTTCTTGGACTGCCCGACCTGTATGATGTGAACGGTGAAACGGAAGGACTGTCGGATGCTCTGTACGGTTCATTGTCACTGATGGATGGTGGCAGCTATCTTAATGAAGGCAGGACACCTCCATATTTCAACTCATTGGAAAGGGAGATATTGGGCATAGCGGATGTGGAAGATCTGGTTGCCGGAAATGATTATATCCTTTCGAGCGTGGACAAACAGGGACGGCTGTACAGAATCCCGTCGGAAAATAGCGGAGAGTATTTTTTGGTAGAGTGCCGTAATGCGGAAAAATGGGACCGCTACTGCGGCGGGGACGGTATAGTCGTATATCATATCGACAAGTCGGAAAACGTGTACGGAGGCCTGAGCGCAAGCCGGCGCTGGAGCCTGAATGTGATAAACAGTTATGCAGGGCATGAATGCGCAAGGTCGCTGATGCCTCCGGGCGAAAATAAGATAAAGGAGTTGAGTTACCGCTCGGCTTTCCCGTTGAGGAATTGGGACGGACGTCCGTTGGGGTTGAAACTGTCGGACATAAATTATAACGGTACGGCTTTGAAGTTTACGGTAGAAGATGATACCGAATGGAGCGAGGGGGCGGTAAACATTCTTAATGCAACATGTATCGCATTCGATGAAGATGCCCATATAAAATGGAGCTTTTCTTCGGAGGCCGATACGGTGGGTGGCGTTACAAATATCTATTGGAGGGATTCGGCAGGCAGTACTGCAGGACAGGCCGTAAGCAGCGGATGCAATTATCTCATTTCCGGTCTGGAGCCCGGACACCTGTATAATGCCGAGCTTTTTTTTGAAAAAGACGGGGAGGCAGGCAATGTATATGGGCTCGAATTCAAGACCGATACCGTAACCTCTCCGTATCCGTATATGAAGATTAAGGGGGAGTACAAAAGCGGGGATATGGTCTATCTGAGGGTGATGAACAGAAATGAGGAGATCTCTTCGATAAGATATACGGTAAACTCGGATTATTGCGATGATTATGTCGTATTCGGAAGCAGCGGGACCTATGTGGTCATGGCTATAATAGAGTATTCAGACGGTTCCAGGGATATAATTAAAAAAATCGTGAAGGTGACGGAATGAAGAAGTATATGATTTTCATATTGCTGCTTTTGGCTGCCAATGCCTGCAGGGATGAGTTTGTCACAGATTCTGAATATGCTGAAAAATTCATCACGTTGAACTCTGCCGGCCTTGTAATGGGCGGAGATTATATTTATGAATACAATGACCGGATGTGCCAGAAGGTTATGAATGCAGAGAGAATGGTTTTGCGCTATCAGGATGATGACCAATCCAAATTCGTCCATTTCGAATTTTTATCATTCCCCATGTATATGGATTATTCCAGCGGCGCCATAGAGGGCAGAATAACCTTTTCCAGCGATGGAAAGATTGTGACTTATGCGATGTCCTTTGTAATTCTGAAAGATGAGGCGGATAAGTATTGGCTGTGGAATATGGAAAACAGAATGGGAATCATAGCGGAATTTTAGAGCTATGATTCCCATTCCGGAAACTTCCTGTTGCTGATTATTTCTTGCTGGCTTCTACTGAAAGCTTTCTGAATTCTTTCATCATTTTGCTTATTTGCAAAGCTGCTTTTCTTGCACGTGTGCCTGCGGCTTTATTACCTTTGACTAATTGGGCATCTGCATCTTTTGCAAAAGCTTCCATTTGAGCTTTGATTGAATCAACAAGTTCTTTCATTGCGTTTAATTTTTTAAGGTTAGTTTTACCTTGCAAAATTAACTATTAATTGTATTTTTGCAAAAAAAAATGTTAGTATTCAGCGCAAAAGAGATATTGAGCGCTTTCATGGTGCTCTTTGCGATAATAGATATTACCGGCTCTATTCCGGTCATACTGGATTTGAAAAACAGAGGCAGCAAAGTTTATCCTTTGCAGGCGGTTTTGGGATCATTCGCGGTTTTCATTATATTCCTTATTGCAGGAGACGGCTTGCTCTCGCTTTTCGGAGTGGACATAGAATCATTTGCCGCAGCCGGTGCAATAGTAATCTTTATTCTGGCGATAGAGATGCTTATGGGGGTGGAACTCTTCAAAAATGACGGTCCGGCCGGAAGTGCCACTGTCGTACCTATAATATTTCCGCTCATAGCAGGTGCCGGCACTCTTACGACACTGCTTTCACTGCGTGCGGAGTTCAGGGTAGAGAATATAGTAGTAGCCATAATTCTCAATATGGCGGTAGTCTATATAGTACTTTCAAAATTGGAATGGATAGAGAGGTTCCTGGGCAAGGGGGTGATTTTTGTCCTGAGAAAATTTTTCGGGATTATCCTGCTGGCCATGTCGGTGAAACTCTTTGTCACCAATGTCGCGAATCTGTTTTCCTGATTCTCCCTTTTCTGCGGCAATATAGATGGATTGTTACCCCTATGGCTATGCCAAGCAGCAATAGCCTTATGAGGCTGTTGTCTGTCGCAAAGGCAATGCAAAGACCGATACTTGTCCAAAGCAGCAGGATTGTTCTAAGCAGAATAGGGGCATCGATGCCCTCTTTGGCAAAATAGGAGCGTATATAGGGAGCCAGACAGCGGTTGCGCAGTATCATTTTTATGCCGCTTTTCGATGAGCGCATATACAGGAATATGGCAAGCAGCAGAAAGGGCGTGGTGGGAACAAGCGGCAAAAATATGCCTATAAACGCCGCCCCTACGCAAATCCATGCAAAAAATATGTAAATTTTTTTATACATTTTTTTAAATTTGCAAAGATAGCTTAAAAAAACCTACACTTAAACAATAGTAATCAATGGAGACTTTCGAAAGGGTAGTAGGCCAGATTACGGATTTTCTATGGGGCTGGCCTATGATAGTGATGCTGCTCGGCGTCCACATTTTCTTAACGGTCCGTTTAAGATTTCCTCAACTTCAAATTTTCAAGGCCATACGCCTCTCTTTTAAAAAGGATCACGGCGCTTCTGGAGACGTGAGCCAGTTCGGTGCGCTTGCAACATCATTGGCTGCAACTGTCGGGACAGGCAATATAGTGGGCGTAGCTACCGCTGTGGCACTCGGAGGCCCGGGTGCGGTTCTGTGGTGCTGGCTTACAGGAGTATTCGGAATAGCGACAAAGTATTCAGAGGGGCTGCTCTCTATAAAATACAGAGTGAGGACGGCAGACGGAACGATGTTGGGCGGCCCGATGTATGCTATAGAGAGAGGGCTTAAGATAAAATGGCTGGCCGTTGCATTTGCCGTCTTTACGGCTGTTGCAGCCTTGGGTATCGGAAATACGGTTCAGGCAAATGCGATATCCACCTTGCTTTCCGAACCGGGACTTTTCGGAGAAAACTTCGGCGGAATTTCCACAACTGTATCCGGTC
This sequence comes from uncultured Bacteroidales bacterium, assembly GCA_944325445.1. Lineage (GTDB taxonomy): Bacteria > Bacteroidota > Bacteroidia > Bacteroidales > UBA932 > Egerieousia. The sequence goes on from CALVAG010000001.1 coordinate 73,989, forward strand.
TGGCAATGGCGGTATTGGTGGCGCTCGTAATAATTTTCGGGGTAAAGGGAATAGCGAAGGTCTGTACGGCTTTTGTCCCTTTCATGGCCATATTTTATGTTTTGGGCTGCCTTATCATCATATTCATGAACTGGAGTTATATGGGTGAGACAATATCGGTAATATTCAGATCTGCCTTCAGCGCTCAGGCTGCGGGAGGAGGATTCATAGGTTCCACCGTTATGATGGCGGCCCGTTACGGTATTGCAAGAGGCCTCTTTTCCAATGAGTCCGGAATGGGTTCCGCTCCTATAGTGGCAGCTGCCGCAAAAACCAGGAATCCGGTAAGACAGGCTTTGGTTTCGTCTACGGCAACATTCTGGGATACGGTAGTGATATGCGCCCTTACCGGTCTGGTGCTTGTAAGCAGTATTATAGCCCATCCCGATATTTCATCTTCGGACGGAGCCAAACTGACCCAACTTGCCTTCGGGAAAATTCCATATATCGGCTCGATTATTCTCACCATAGGCCTTGTCACGTTTGCATTTTCCACGATATTGGGCTGGTCGTATTATGCCGAGAAGGCGATAGAGTATCTTGCAGGAAAAAAATTCATAAAAATTTACAGGGTTTTGTGGGTTATACTCGTCTTTGTGGGTGCGGTTGCCGACCTGTCGCTGGTATGGGATATCGCGGACGGTACAAATGCCCTTATGGCAATACCTAACCTTATATCTCTCGTCTTTTTAAGCGGAGTAATCGTTGCGGAGACAAGGAAGTATCTTTGGAACAAGCGTCTCGACGATTACGACGATACCGAAATTCCGCAGATATGACCTGCGTGCACGGACAATAAAAAATGCTGACTGAAAAACAGGCAGCATTTTTTATATGTGTATGATTCTATCGCTACTCGAAAGAGTACTTCTCTCCGTATTCGAGCATTTGTTTCAAATAGTCGTCGTTATAGACGACCTTGTAATCCGTTATATTTCCCTTTTTGTCGGTTACAGGCACTATGTCCGGATTGATGAAGCCCTTGTACGGCTTAAGGTCGAGCGAGGCATAACGCTCCAGAACCTCTTTGTGCAGGTCGTAATCTATATTGACCGCGTATGTCTCTATAAGGTTCTTGCCTGCCTTGTAGTCTCCTTCGGATTTGATTCTCTGAATCTCTTTGAGCAACTCTCCGTAGAGATTGCGGAGGGCAGGGTAGTCGTTGATTATAAAGTAGGTCTTGCCATCCTTTACAATCTTTTCTATAACATCTTTTTCGGCACCGATCTTCTCCTTAAGGCCGTTTTCATAGCACCATTGTGCAATCAGTTTACGGTCTTGCATGTGCGCCTGAGTATTTGTCTTGCCGAGTTCCACTCTTGTGAATTGAGTAAAGAGACCGTTTACTGTCTGGCTCAAATATTCCGCCTTGTACGCCTGGTCGTCGGGTATTATTCCAAGTTCCACCAATTTGGGATCTGCGAGATAGTATAGCGCGAAGAGGTCTGCTCTTGCCTCTTCCAATGCCGAATTGTATTCACCGAGCGCAGATGAGGATACTCCGGGCAGAAGTTGGCCAGATCCGTGTCCGAGACATTCGTGCAGGTCTGTATGAAGGTTGTCTGTCAGGTCTCTGTATTTCTTGATAAGCTCCATATCCTGCGTGCTGTAGTAGAATTCTGTCGTAAGGCTCTTCGGCGACTCTTCGGCAGCCTTGTTGTATGCATCGGTGATATTTGCTATTGTTACGGACTTTGAACCGTAATCTTTTCTTATCCAGTTCGCGTTAGGCAGGTTTATGCCTATGGGAGTGGAGGGGTAGCAGTCGCCTGCAAGGCATGCTGCCGTTATTACCTTTGCCGAGACTCCCTTTACCTGCTCTTTCTTGAATCTGTCGTCGATTGGGGAATTGTCTTCGAACCATTGCGCGTTCGCACTTATTATTTCGGTCCTTTTTGAGGCTTCCATGTCTTTGAAATTTACAAGCCCTTCCCATGTCGCCTTTCTCCCAAGAGGGTCGTTGTAGTCCTCTATGAACCCGTTTACGAAATCTACGACCGATTCCGTATCCTGAACCCATGCGACATTGTATTCATCCCATGTCTCGAGTGAACCGGTGTCGTAGTACTTTATCAGCAAATCTATACATTTCGCCTGCGTGGAGTTTTCTGCATACTCTTTTGCCTTTTCCAAGTGTTTTACAATTTCTCTGATAGTGTTTCCGTAGAGCCCGTCAGCTTTGTAAACCTCTTCCCTTATGATTCCGTTCTCCTTTACAAGGCGGCTGTTAAGCCCGTATGAAACAGGAGTGGTATCTTTTGGATCCTCCATTTTCGCATAGAACGCATCAGCCTCAGCCCTGGTTATGCCGCCGCTATAGAAATTGACCGAAGATTTAAGGAGTTTGTCTCCGCTCTCTCCGGTATATCTGCGCCATGTATAAAGTTCCATGTCGTAAATCACAGGCAGCAGCTCCTCTGCAACGGAACCTTGTCCCGTTTCGGAGAGCAGGGTTTCAAAATACTCCCTGCTGCATTCAGGAGTGAATTTTTCCTCTGCATAGTGATGGTGTATTCCGTTGCTGAAAAATACGCGTTTTGCATAGACCAGAAATTCCTGATACTCTTTTGACGATGTGTCTCCCTTGTACTCTTTGATTATTTTTTCAAGAGCCTTTCTGATTTTCAGATTGTATTTGAAATTCTGGTCGAAAAGTATGTCGCGCCCGCATTTTGCGGCTTCGCTCAAGTGGTAGATATAGGCTTTCTGCCGGAGCGTGAGCGATTCCCATCCCGGTATCTTGTATCTTAATATCTGCAAGTCCGCGAACTGGTCTACCACATATTTGAAGTCCGCCTCTTTCTTAGGTTCGCTGCATGATGTAGCCAACAGCGAGAGTCCGCATAAAATGGTCATGATTTTTACGATTTTCATATAATTCTGTTTTTAATTGTTCTTTCTGTATTTCAAGCATGTTACGGTACCGTCCATAGTCATGGCTATAATTCTCTTTTTACCTGTTTTACATAGCGATGTGACAGCGGAATGCGAGACCTTGCGGCTCCAGACTATTGCGCTTCCGTCGCTTTTTACCGCATGGACGGTTCCGGATTCGGTAGGGATGAAGATAAGTTTTCCGGAACTTTCGATACGGGTCGGCACAAAGTCGCTTTTGTAGGGCATCTCTATGCTCCATATCTCTTTATATTTCCCTTCTGAAATATCGGCTGCCGTCACTTTGTTCCCTATTCCCTTTATATAAACCGTTTTTTTATCGGGAGAGAAGCCTATGGATTCGCGACCTCCGGCTTCATCGGATGCCCAGGCTATATTTCCGTCCGCAGGATTGAAACTGCGCAGAAAATTGTCTGAACTCAATACCAGAACCCGGCTGCCGATAACTTCGGGCCAGCATGCTCCAGGAGAAAAATAGCGTCCTTTCCCGGTGTCGAATTCCCAGACCTTTTTACCGTCGGAACGCCTTATAGCATAAAATTTGGCGCCCCATGTACCTATATAGATGTTGCTGCGGTCCATTGCCGGTCTGGCTTCGATATAGCCTTGAAGACCGGCGGATTCCCAGACCTGTTCCCCGCTCTCCAAGTCAAGGCAGAGAAATTTGCCGTTACTGCTTCCGATGTAGACGAATCCGTCTGCGGCAACAGGCGAGGCCACTATCGGGTAACCTGTATCATACTTCCAAATCAATTTTCCGTTATTGAGCCGTAGGGCATATACATAGCCGTCGCAAGATGTCGTTATCACTTTTCCCTCCGTGACGAACGGCGCGGAGAATATCTTGTTCCCTGTTTGAAAACTCCATAGCTCTTTTCCGCTTTTCGCATTTACCGCATGGAGAATTCCGGCCGTGTTTGTGTAGAGGTATATATTGCCTTTCGAATCACCTTGAGAGGCGATATCGGAAATCTCTTTTCTGCTCCAGCTCTCTTCGATCTCCGGGTAGCGGAGGTTTACCGAGTAGTCCGGCCCGGTATAGCTTACCTTATGGGTGGCGGCATTTCCGACAGCAATGGCAGACCATGCCGGTTTTGTCTCCCTTTTTATAATCCTTTCTTTGAAAACAAGGGTGTCGTTTTTGAGCGAAACGATATTGTATCCGCCTGCAGGGTCGGCCCTTCTGAGGGTGGAGCGCCCTATTATACCCGGTATGCCGTAAGCATCGTAATTTTTGTTTACATGAAGATGGCCGGAGAGGATGCATTTTACATCTCTCTTTTCCAATATCCGCAGCAGATCTGAAACGTTGCTCAGGTTATCGTCTATCGGGAAATGGTTTATGAATATTATCGGCAGTCGGGGAGGGGTTGCCGTAATGGCGGAATCGAGCCATACGAGCTCTTCGCGCGGTATTTGCGGTGGCCCCATGCGCAGGGAGGGTCCGGCGCCGCATCCTATGATTCTGTATCCTCCGAAATCGTGGCAGAAGTGAGGCGGACCGAATATCCTGTCGAATGCCGTGCATCCGTTTTCGCTCCAGTTTACATCATGGTTGCCTGTCGTCATAAAATATGGTCTCTTCAACTCCTTAAGCAGGGTGTCCAGCATCATGAATTCGCGGGTGTCTCCGAATTCCGTCAGATCTCCGCTCAGAATGACGAAATCAATTTCCGGATTGCAGTTTATATCTTCAATCGCATCCTTGAAATCTTCCTTGGCGTATGCGAACGAATTGAGATGGATATCGCTCAACCATGCGAAGGAGAATTGTTGGCCGCACAGGCAGGCCGTATAGCTGCAGATAACGGTTAATGCCGTTAGAATTATACTCTTCATTCCGCGGATACCGTTTGGTTCTCTTCCGTATCGTCCCGTTTTTCTTCGTATCCTGCCGTTCCGGCATAGTCTCCTGCATATTGTCGGGGGGCCTGGTCGCCTTCATGCCGCACGGCCTGCCGTGTGCCAGGCGCTTCGTCCTGTCCGGATTTATGGAAAAGCCCCTTTATAAAATCGTAGGCGGCTGCGACATATCTTCCCAGATATCTTAAAGCGTACAGTTTCGTTATGATTTTATGTATATATGTCAGAGGGTTGAAGTAGGCCTTTAATGCCGAATAATTTTCTGCCAGTTCCTTCTCTTTTGCCTCTATTTTATACCTTATCTCTGTCTGTGCGTTTTTGAGTTGCCCTAAAGTGGTGATTGAGCTGTATTCTGTTGCCATATTGCGCTATTTGGAGTTGCCGTTAAAGAAAATCTGAATGAAAAATTTTACGAAATTGTTTACGAATATCTTGTTTCTGAACAGATACAAGATTATAAAGACAATGATGAAGAATGCCCCGACAGCCAGAAACCCGAGGGCATTCGAGCCCAAGTACTCTCCTATTAAAAAGCCGAGCGCCAGCCCCAAAAGCTGAAGCGCGATTACGATTGTCATGGCTGCAAGGAAGATAAAGATCATTTTGCTGCAAAGTAGCGACAATCCCTCTACCCCCTTCAGTTTAAGTTCATCAATTTTTAATGCAACATACTCTTTTACAGATGAAATCATTTCATCAGCAGCATTTTTGCCTTTACCGTTCTCTTCCATAGCTGAATTTTAAAGTACCAACAGACAAATATATGTTTTTTTTCCTACTTTTGCGCGCACAATTTTTACGGTATGGGAAAGGGTTTTCTTACAATATTACTGTTGCTTATATCCAACAGTTTTATGACATTGGCATGGTATGGCCATCTTAAATTCGATGCATCCAAACTGTTCCCGAAATGGGGGCTGTTTGCAGTAATAGTGACAAGCTGGCTCGTGGCTTTTTTTGAATATTGCTTTCAGGTTCCGGCCAACAGAATAGGTTTCAAAAACTTCGGCGGGCCTTTTACGCTTATGCAGCTGAAAGTAATCCAGGAGGTAATTACCCTGATAGTTTTCGTGCTTTTCTCCATGCTGTTTTTCAAGACGGAGACATTCAGGCTGAATCATCTCATAGCGTGCGTTTTTTTAGTATTGGCCGTCTACTTTATCTTTAAATAATGCTATTTTTGCAGTATGATAAAGTGTTTAAGGAATATCTGCGGGATTCTGCTCTTTCTGGCAGTGTCACTCTCCATTCTGGTTTCGTGCGAGGGCGTTGATGATAATCCTCCGGTCAGAGAGGAGAAAAACAGAACGCTGCTTATATACATGGCGGCCAATAACGACCTTTCTCCCAATGCTGCAGCAAATCTTGACGCATTGAAATCCGGATATATCCCGGAAGAGGAGGGGAATTTGGTGGTATATTATCATATTCCCGGTTCCAATCCTTTGCTGCTGCATTTGAATGGCGGGCAGGGAGCAGTCGCCGTAGATACGGTTTACAGATTCCCTGCGCTCAATTCGGCGACAGGCGAGGCTCTCTCCTCCGCGATGAATGTCACCAGGACCCTTTTTCCGGCAAAGGATTACGGATTGATTTTGTGGTCGCATGCAACCGGTTGGCTGCCTGAAGGGGTTTACAGCGAATCTGTTTCGGGCGGAAGACATTCGGCTGCCTCTTTTGCGCAAGGCGTGGAAAGCCAGTCCGGACGTTATGAGCATCTTGTAAAATTGGACAAATCTGCCTTCAAATATGGAGGCTGCGGAGCAGATACCAGATCCTTCGGCCGTGACGGCGCATCGGAAATGGAGATAACGGAAATGGTGGAAGCGTTGCCCTACAAGGTTTCGTTCGTTATTTTCGATGCCTGTTTTATGGGAGGTATAGAGGTGGCATATCAAATGAAGGACAGTACGGATTACCTTTTGTTTTCGCCTGCCGAAGTGCTCTCTACCGGGTTCCCTTACGATAAGATTGCGCAGCCTCTCTTTGCCGGGACTCCTGATTTGCAAAGCGTGGCTGAGGAGTTTTATAACTTTTACAACAGCCAAAGCGGTGTAATGAGGTCTGCAACAGTCTCTCTTGTAAGGACAGCCGGATTGGATAGAGTTGCACAAGAGGCAAAAAAGTTATTCGACCTGTATCGCGACAGGATAGAATCTCTGAATAAAGAGAAAATACAGGGTTATTTCAGACAAAAAAGCGTGCCTTTCTTTTATGACCTTCAGGATTTCATGCAAAATCTTGCCGGCGAGGGCAACTCTATCGCCGATTTTAGAATTGCGCTCGACGAGGCTGTAATATATAAGGCATCTACACCCTATTTCATAGAACTGTATATAGATAATGACAAATATTCGGGGTTGAGTTCCTATATTCCGGATTATTCCGATGAGGAGTTGATTTCGTATTATAAGACTCTGGATTGGAATGTAGAGACGCAAATGATTGCAGATGAAGCGTTATAAATATTATCTTTTCGATATAGACAGGACATTGTGGGCTTTCGATGCCAATTCGAAAAGAGTGATTTTCGCCCTTTTGGACTTTTATAATCTGCACGACAGACTGTGCGTCTTCTCCAAGGAGGAGTTTTTTAGAAGATACGACAGTGTAAACAGGCTCCTGTGGCAAAAATATGAGGCTGGAATGATTTCTAAGGAGGAGTTGAGGACCGAGCGTTTCTATCGTACGTTTATCGAGTATGTTGAAGAGGGAGGAGAAGTAGAAAGCGAAATGCTCGACAGAGATGCCTTGCGTGATTTCAGTTGCAGATTCTCTGAAAATTATCTTTACAGGATGCCTTATGAAAAGGAGCTGGAGCCTGGGGCGCGTGAGGTACTGGAAAAATTAAAAGGCAGAGGGTGCAAAATCGCTGCGGTGAGCAACGGTTTCAAGGAGATCCAGTATGGCAAGTTGGGCAATTCGGGTATACTGGATTATATGGATACGATTGTAATATCCGAGGAGGTCGGGGCGCATAAGCCATCTCCGGTTATTTTCAGGACGGCTTTGGAACGGCTGTGCGGCGTTGAAGCGCTCTCTGATAAAGAGCGGCGTGATTTTATAAAAAGCCAGACGCTTATGGTCGGCGACGATTTTGCGAACGATATAGAGGGAGCCCAGATATTCGGGATAGATCAGTTCTATTACAATCCGTACCATAAGGAATGCGACGGCGGTCCTACATACGAATCGGACACTCTGCTTTCGCTTTTGGATTGAATCCGGAACGGAAGTCTACTCGCTCTCATCTATGATAAAGACCTCTTCATCTGGAGCGTGGAAAAAATATTGCTCCCTGGCGAATTTTTCCAGACTGTCTTTGTTTGAACGCAACTCCTTAAGTTGCTCGTCTCTCTGTTTTATGGCATTTTTATAATATTCGATCTGCCGTTGCTGTACCGACAGCTCTTCCAAATCGGAAGCCCACCTTATAATGTTGTTGGAGTCTATGAAAATAATCCATACGAGAAAAGCCACTGTCGCTATCAAATATTTGTTTTTTAGCAATCTGAATAGCGGAGACACTTTTATTTTCTCTTTTATGGATTTGAATGACATCAGGTGTAATTTTACTATACTATTTAAGTATATTTATGAGTATATTTGCAAAAGTAATAAAATAAAATGAGACCTACATTACTTATTTTGGCTGCCGGAGCCGGCAGCAGATACGGAGGGCTTAAACAATTGGATGTAGTAGGCCCGAATGGCGAAGCCATAATGGATTATTCTGTATATGATGCCGTAAGAGCCGGTTTCGGCAAAATAGTTTTTGTAGTAAGGCGTCATTTCAGGGATGAGTTTGAACAGAAAATCGTTTCCAAATATAAAAAAATCGCAGACGTGGTTCTTGTCGAGCAGGAACTCGACGATTTGCCTGACGGGTTTGCCGTAAATCCCGCGAGAGAAAAACCTTGGGGAACGGGCCATGCCGTATTGATGGCGGCAGATGTCATAAAGACTCCGTTCGCCGTTATAAATGCGGATGATTTTTACGGGAAAACCTCTTTTGAGACACTGGCGGATTTTCTTGTCGGGTGCAAGAACAACGGGGAATATTCCATGGTTGGATTCTCTTTGGAAAAGACGCTCTCCGAGAGCGGTACAGTTTCCAGGGGAATCTGTTCGGTAGATGCAGGCGGATTCCTGACCGGAGTGGAGGAGCATCATAATGTAATGGCAGAGGCCGACGGAATTTATGGCGACGGAATGGACGGCAAGAGGTACAGGCTTTGCAGTCATACTCCTACATCCATGAATATGTGGGGCTTTACTCCGGACATTTTCGAGTTCGGGGAAGAGTTGTTCAAACAGTTCCTTTCTGAATCTGCAGAGGATTTGAAGCGTGAGTTTTATATCCCTTATATAGTAAATTGCGCACTGGAGGCTAAAAAGGCTACCGTAAAGGTGCTCTCTACGCCGGATAAATGGTTCGGAGTTACATATAAAGAGGATAAGGCCCTTGTAATAAGGAAAATATCGGAGATGATAGAGAAGGGAGAATATCCTGCAAATTTGTATAATGTTTAGAAATATCAATTTTTTTCTCCCGACATTCAGGCAGTGTTGGATTATCGTCTTCTTCATAGTGGTGGTGGGGAGCCTGCTGGCATTGCCTTTGGCATTGCTTACAGATAATCCTCTTATTTTATATGTGATACCGTTTGTCCCGGCGTTTGTCTATGTTGCCGTAAAGGGAAAGTATGCGCGCAATGAGTCGGAAGCGGCGGAAATTCCAGTAGAGAATTGCAAATACGGTTCATTCAGGCATACGTTCGCTGTCGCATTGATGTTGGGTATTGCGACCATTTTGCTTATTTTCGTTTTGGAACCTCTTTCATCCCTTGTCGAGATTCCGGAATACCTGATAGACGGTTTGTATGGAGCGATATTGAGAGAGCCCTTCTGGAATATCGTTTCCGTTGCGGTTGCGGCCCCTGTAATAGAGGAGTTTTTCATAAGAGGGATAATGCTGAGGGGAATGTTGCGGCAAATGTCTCCGGCAAAGGCCATAGTCTGGAGCGCATTCATATTCGCGGTGATTCATCTCAATTTTTACCAGGCTTTGGGAGCATTTACAATGGGGCTCTTTCTTGGATGGATTTACTACAAATCAGGCTCGCTGCTGTATGCGATACTTATTCACTTTATAAACAACGGCTTTAGCGCAGCAATGGTTTTGCTCTTTCCAGATATGGATATGGAGACGACCATGTATGAAATCATAGTGCAAAAATCGGGAGTCATAAGTTATATTTTGTTGTATCTTATCTCCGTTGCGTTATTCGGAATCATAATATACAGGTTGAATAAAATGTCAGGCGATGCAAAATAAAATGAAGTTATATCCGTTTAAATTCGAGGATGATATATCTGTCCTCAATAGCGACAGCATCATTGCCAACGGCTTTTTGGCCGAGAACAGTATCGATGATGTTATTGAAACCTATCTAGCGGATCTGCTCGGTCCAAAGGTTTTGGAATATTATCGCGGGGAATTGCCGGTCACCGTTAGAATTTCTGATATCAACGACAGGCTGCCTGTCATGGCGTGCCCCGACGATGCGACTGCACGCGAGCGGTATATGGTGTGGGGACGTCCGTTTCTCTGGTATTTCAGCAAGGTAAAGCCGGGGGCGAAGGTATATTACGGTTTTAAGGAGGAGATGGATCCCACATCGCTGTATAATGCGGTGATGGACGGAACCGTCAGAGAGAAAATGTACTCTTTTACCCCTCATGAGGGAGATTCCCTATATGTAAAGGGAGGTATGGCCTTTTCTGCTGACGGCGATATGAGATTGGTGGAGATTTCGCAGAACTCCCCTGTGACATATCACCTGGAAGAGATCCCTGAACTTGGAGAGGCTATGGATATTTTGGACTATTCTGCCGTGACCGGTGAAAATCCGGCGGTAGGGGAGAGCCATTTTACGGTAAATCTGCGGGATATTTCAAAAGAAAACAGAATAATACCCTCTTCGTACGAGAGTTTTATCATATATGTATGCGTCGGCGGAGCCGCCCTTATAAAGACCAATGATGATACGATTTATGAGTTGGGCGACGGGGAGGTGATTTTCATACCTGAGTCCATGGAGGATTTCGTGCTGATGCCTGCAGACGGAAAAGGCGCCAGAGTGATTGAAGTGTACATGACGCATCTGGATGAGCCTGAAAAAGACAGTTACACCGGTGAATATATAGATGATGATGTTGATGATGACTGCGGATGCGGCCATCATCACAACCATTGACGTTTTGCTATGGATGAGGTAAGAATAGACAAGTTTTTATGGGCGATAAGGGTTTTCAAGACCCGCTCGGATGCAGCGGAGGCATGCAGGACCGGTAAAGTCTCCGTAGGAGGCAATGCTGCAAAATCTTCCAAACAGGTGAGGAGAGGAGATGTCATCGAGGTCAGGAAAGGTGCCGTACACTATAGTTATCAGGTCGTAGAGCCTGTAGAAAAGAGGCAGGGTGCGCAACTTGTCCCCAACTATGCGCTCGATATAACTCCCCAATATGAATTGGACAAACTTTCCGCCCCGAATGAAACGGTATTCCTGAAACGCGACAGGGGCAGCGGCCGTCCTACCAAGCGTGAGAGACGCGAAATCGACAGGTTGCTGGAGAGTTTGGACTGAGAATGGGGTTTCCGGATTACTCCTTGTCCGGAAGGATTTGCGCAGCTTTGGCGTTGCAGATTGTCATGGCTCTGTCGGGGCCCATGGTAATGAATGCCTCTATGGCTTTTACGGCTCTCTCCAGAATAAACGGAAGTTCTTTCCGCTCTTCATCTCTGAATGTTCCCAATACATAATTTATCTGCGAGCCTTTTGAAAAATTGTCCCCGATTCCGACTCTGAGCCGCGCGTAGTCATTCCTTCCGATAGATTCCGTGATGCTTTTCAATCCGTTATGCCCGCCTTCGCTCCCTTGCTTCCGCATTCTGATTGTGCCTAACGGAAGTGCAAGGTCATCGGAAATTACCAGGAGATTCTCCCTTTCGGTCTTTTTCTCCTTCATCCAGTAATTTACGGCCTTGCCGCTCAAATTCATATATGTAGAGGGCTTTATGAGCGTTACCTTGCGTCCCCTTATGGAGATTTCGGCAACGGATGCGTACCTGTTTGAAACAAAAGAGGTGCCGAACTCCTTTGCAAGGCAGTCCAGCACCATAAATCCAATATTATGACGGGTATTCTGGTATTCGGCACCGATATTTCCCAATCCGGTAATTAAATAGCCCATACCCCACTGATACTATTTCTCTGTTGTAGCGGCAGCTGCGGCAGCACCGAGAGCGGCACGGGTCATCTTGACAGCGCAGACGATTGTACTCTTGGGAGAGATAATCTGCAGACCGTCGAATGAGAGGTCGCCTGCAAGTATCGACTTGCCGAGTTGCAGTGTAGTAATATCTATGACAAGTTCATCTGGAAGTTTGTCATAAGGAGCGGAAACTTTGAGTTTTCTTGCAGAAACCATAAGTTTTCCACCCTGTCTTACACCTTCTGAATTACCTGTAATTTTGATAGGAATATCTATAACGACAGGTTTTGCTTTCGATATGGCCAAAAAGTCTGCATGCAGGGCCTTGTCTGTTACAGGATGATACTGAATATCGTGGAAAATACAGGTGTACTCTTTAGAGTCTATCTCTATGTCAATGATATATGACTTTGGTGTGTGTGTAATCTTCTTTAAGTCGTTTTCGCTTACAGAAAAATTGATGTTGCCTACGTTTTGTCCGTAAATGACGCACGGAACCATGCCAGAGAGACGGAGCTGTTTAACGCTCTGTTTGTTGCCGATAGTTCTGGCAACTCCTTTAAGTTTGATTGTTTCCATTGTGAAATTCTAAAAAATGTGTTACTCAGTCCGGATTTTCCGGACCCCATTGCACCAAAAAAGATGCACTTTTTGTAGGGCGCAAAGATATGCTATTTTTTTTTCTTTGCCAAAACATTCACGCTGTCAAGAACATTTCCATTCCTGTCGAGCAGTTTTACAGTCATCATCCTTTTGTTTGCGCCAAGATGCAGGGCTCCCACGGTATTCGGTCCTTCGTTCCATCTGAACTTTATAAAATCTCCGTTGTGCAGCGGCGCTCCGGTCACTTTTTCCTGTCCTCTTTCATTATCGGAGGATGGAGTCTGTATATATACGGTACCTTTTGTGCCGTCTGTCACTTCTCCGTCATATATGCAGCCTGTCCTTACATATATGTGGTTGTTGCCGGAAAGGGCGAGGTCTACGCCGCATTCATCGAACAGTTCGCTCCAGCGGCCGTATTGCGAGGTGCTCCCGTCGTTGCCGAAGAACCACTGGTAGTGTTCGCATACTATAATGTATCTTGACGGATTTTCGGTTATGACCTTTCTTACCCATTGCATCGCTGCCTCCAGCCCGTCGGTTTCGCGCATATTCTCATTGTTGAGCATAATAAAGAGGGCATCATTGTATTTAAAGAAATAGCATACCCCTTCTTCTCCACCGTATCCGTTGCGCGGATAGAAGCTGGCATTCTTGAAGTATTGGTTCGTAAGTTCATATTTACGGCTCATGTTGTCGTGGTTGCCGTTCACTCCTGCCCACATGAATTTCTTGAAGTATTCGTTTTCATAGAGATTTTGCCAAAACGAGTAGCTGCCTCCCCATGCGCATACATCTCCCAGGTGGAGAACCCAATCTGTCTCTTTATCGTATTCGAAGACTTTGTCCATCATTGCAGATGCGGCTTCGAGACGTCCTGGCAGCGGGTCGTATGCATGAAAATCCGATATGATGCAGGCGCTCCACTCCTTCGCCCCGGCGGTCTTGAAATGTCTTGCCTCAGAAAGTTCCAGTGCCTCTCTCTCTTCTTCCGGCTTCTCACCCGGAAGTATCCAATAGATATATTCGCTGTCTGGCTTCAGATTTTTCAGTTCTGCACCGCATTTATAGAATATTACATCCTGATAGAAATTTTCGTTTTCGGAGTTTTTCGAATAAATGCCGTTGAATATATCGCAGTATTCCATGGCAGGGGCTGCATATTTTATCCGTTTCAGTTTTTTGTCTTTCAACTCCGTATAGGCTACAAAACTATGTTTGAGCGATGTATCTGCAGCCCAGCTGATGTTTATTTGCGTAGAGACATTCTCTCCGGGGCAGGCGGTTATACTGTATATTTTATCCTGCTGGCCGTTGGAAAATATGGAAGTGCATAAAAGCGCACCTGTCATAAAAAGTTTCACTCCTGTTTTCATTTTACCTGTTTTAATTGCAGAGGTGCAAATTTATGGGTAAAAATTCAAAAAAAAGTCATAAAAATTTGCTATTATGAAAAATTGTCTTACCTTTGCAATAGATTTTAAAAATTATTATTTGCTAATAATTAAAATTTAATTCAATAACAATAACAATTAAAAAGTAAAGATTATGAAAAAGAAATTTATCTGCACAGTATGCGGTTATGTACATGAAGGCGATTCAGCTCCTGAATTTTGCCCGCTTTGCAAGGCTCCGGCAAGTAAGTTCAAAGAGGTAGTGGAAACAGAAGGCGCTCCCGTATGGGCGGACGAGCACAGACTCGGAGTGGCAAAAGGTTGTGATCCTGAGATTTGGGAAGGTTTGCAGAACCATTTCAACGGTGAGTGTACAGAGGTGGGAATGTACCTTGCAATGAGCCGTCAGGCAGACAGGGAGGGTTATCCCGAGGTTGCCGAGGCATTCAAGAGATATGCTTTCGAGGAGGCTGAGCATGCGGCAAGATTCGCAGAGCTGATAGGCGAGGTAGTATGGGATACCAAGACAAACCTCAAGAAGAGAATGGAGGCCGAGGCCGGTGCATGCGAAGACAAAAAACGAATCGCGACAAAGGCAAAACAGTTCAATCTGGATGCCATCCATGATACTGTTCACGAGATGTGCAAGGATGAGGCGCGTCACGGCCAGGGATTCGCAGGTCTCTATAAGAGATATTTCGGAGAGGAGAAGTAGTATTTCCGGATAAAAGCGTAACGCAAGAGGGTGAATTTTAAGTTAAATCCAAATTTATTTTAAGGTTCACCTCAGATTTACCGAAGAATGGCTTTGAAAGTCATTCTTCTTTTTTATTGATATCCGGAAAGACACCCTTATTTTTCATCAGGCCTCTTATGGATGTGCCAAAAGTGTGTTCGAACGGAGCGACCCCACACGACCCAAAAGGAGGAATTTCAAGGCTTGCTCCTATAACTCTTTATCCATGCGGATATATCGGTCGGTACTCTTGCTGGGTTTTTGAAGATATAGTGCAGCAGATAGTACAATTTTACTGCAACATATTGCAACATGTTGGAGTGCCGTCTGTAAAAATGGCGCATGGAGCGTTGTACAATGGTTTCTCTCTCTAAACTGCTCCATATTGCAGACGTGCTTCCTCCTCCGTAGTGGCAGATTGGAGCATTTGCGTCTTTTATCTTTATGCCGGAACTGTTTATTGTATAGAAGAGGTCCAAATCTTCTGCATACATGAAATAATCCTCGCACCATTTTCCTATTCTGCGGAAGTTTTCTGCAGAGATAATTACAGAAGCTCCCTTATACCAGCGGAGAGCCTTGTCACGGTTGAAGTTCCAGCGTAAAATGTTTCCTATGAATGGTAGTGGCATTGCTCCGTTTTCCATTGAACCGTCTCTGTTTACGAGCGGATTTACATAGACATGCTGCGGGGCTTCCATAATCTCGAGATAATCTCCGTTCAACCTTCCGTCTATTACCGTATCGGGGTTGAGGAAGTGGAAAATCTCTCCTGTCGCCTTTGCTGCAGCGATATTGTTGGCTTTGGCAAAACCATAATTGCAGCAGAGCGGGAGATAAAGGACCCTTTCATGCCTCAATTCATTGCAACATTTTGAAAAGGAGTTGTCGGTAGATGCATTGTCGGCCACGATGACCTGATAATCGACTGTCAGGTTCTCCGTGATGCTTTTAAGGCAATTATATAGCAGATCTCCTGTATTATAATTGACAATGATAATAGAGACAACCATTACTTTTTCTTTTTTAATGCTTTGAACAGTTGTGCCTTAATGTCGCAATATTCGCTGTTTTTGTAGATGAACTCGTAAGTGAGTATGATAATGGCAACTCCTGAAACAAGCTGGATTGCAAGTCCGATGAGAGGGTTCATCTGAACGAAATTGAGCAGATTTATGATACTTCCCATGATTGCGGCCACTGCCAATGGAGGCAGCAGGTCCCTGATCTGTTCGGTAAAACTGTAGCCTATTATTTTCGAGACATATAGCGCATGTATGGTAAAGAGTACGGCATGGGTGAAGATCATGCCGTAAAGCAATGCTTCTATGCTTATGAATATGCCGAGAAGGAGCGGAATGACTGCCAGCAGCGTTTTCAATATCTCCAATATCAGGGTTATATCTGAACGTCCGTCGGAATTTATGACATTTGCACTGCACATTATTACAGGTATGAAGAATCCGGAGAAGCAGAGTATCCTTATATAGCGTATCGACGGTATCCATTGTTCGCCGAAGATCCCTACAGTGAAGTTGGAGGCGATGGCCCACAGACCGAAAACTGCGGTAAATGCAATTAAAACAGTGGTTTTCAGAACTTTTCTATATACTTCTACTCGGCGTTTCCGTTCATCCTGTACAGATGAGAGTACCGGAAAACTTACACGCTGCATTACTATGCTTACATTTGAAGAGACCATGTTTTTTGTCTTGTTTGCACGTGTGTACTGTCCCAGCAGCGATGAAGTGTAGAACTTTCCTATGATGAACGAATACATTTCTGTCCAGATTGCACTTATGATAGATGTGATCAGCAGTCTGCTTCCGAATGAAAACATCTCCCTGAAACTTTTGCCGGAAAACAGCAGATGCGGACGCCATCCGGAGATGCCCCACAACATTAATGTGCTTATTACGGATTTGCCCAACTGCAAAACCACGAGACTCCAGACTCCCATACCCCAAAATGCGGCGCCGATGGCGAGCAATGATGAGGCGACCGAAGAGAGCAGCGATATCTTTGCCTGTGTCTTGAAATCTATTTTTCTTATGAAAAGGACTTTCTGCACTATGCCCAGGGCATTCACCACAAGCGAAAGCGAGAGGATTCTTATTATGGGCACAAGTATATCTTCGCCAAAAAAATCGGCAATACAGGGGGCGGTGAAAAAGAGAATGGCGTATAGAAGAAAGCTTATAGCCAAATTGAAATGGAAGACAGTGCTCAAGTCGGAATCATCGACCTCTTTCTTTCTGGTGAGCGCTCCGGTAAATCCGCTGTCTACAAGCGATGTGGAAAGCGTTATGAAGATTGTGGTCATCCCTATGACTCCGAAGTCCGATGGAGTGAGCAATCTTGCCAATACGACATTGGCTATCGCCACTATGCCATAATTGAGGAAATTGTCTACAAATCCCCAGCTTACACCTTTGGCGGTCTTGTCTTTAAGCTCACTGTTCATATTCGGTAATGCAATTTTTATATGTCTCAATCATCAGGCCGACATTCTCTTCCCATCTGTAGAGACGTAAAACGCGCTCTCTGCCTGCACTTCCCATGGTCTGCAGCAGCGACGGCTCTTCTATGAACCTTTCTATTGCCATTGCTGCAAGGTCGATATCTTCCCGGGGAACTATGATGCCGGTGATTCCGTCTTCAACCACCTCCCTAAAGCCGTCGGCATCGGAAGTTATCACCGGGCACTCGCAAGCCATGGATTCAATGGCGACGACTCCGAAACTTTCGCTCCTCGAGAGCGAGAGCGTGACTGAAAACGAATTGTATATTTGGGGCAATACAGAGTTTTCCATTTTGCCTGTAAAGCGGATATCTTGTATCGAGAGGGCCTTTGCCAGGTTTTTGTACTCTTCAAGGTTGGGCCCGTCGCCTACAATCACCATCTTCAACTTCTTTTCGGGATAATGTTCAGCTACCTTTTTAAAAGCCCTGATTGCAATATCTATTCCATATTTGGGAGACATGGTCTTTACAATTCCTACCACAAAACTTTCCGGGGCAGGTGCGTACTCCTCCATTTTTCTGAACAGGGAGGTATCTACTCCGAAAGGAATTACGGCAATCTCCCCGTTGTAATATTTTGCAATCTCTTTTGCCATTATATTGGAAGTGGAGCAGACTCTCTCTGCAGTTTTGAGACAGAATTTTACGCTCAAGCGATTTATTACGGAGAGTTTTGGGAATTCGTATATGTCAGAGCCCCATACGGAGATTACCAGCGGATGGAATTTTGCCAGTGCAGCTATGAGGGCATAGCTTGTAAGATAGTGAGCATGAAGCAGCTCCGGCTGTTCGATTTTTATAGCCTTTTTCAGGGCGCGCACAGCACCTATGTGCCTGAAGAGTTTTTTTACCGGTGCGGATATTCCGCTCCCCTTGTAATCGAACAGGTCATAGAAGTATGTTTTTATGCCCTCTTTCCTAAAAAAGTCATCAGAAATCAGGTTCGGAGAAAACAACACGACTTTCACTCCCGCATCATTCAGGGATTTCACCCATCTTCTGGTATGTGTGCTCCTGGCATCTGAAACTATCAGGATTTTCATCTATATATGGCCGGTTTTCTGTTATTTGCCCGTGTAATTACGGGGGGTAATCGAGAGAAGTTCCTTTTTTACGGGTTCAGGTATCTCAAGTCCATTTACAAACTCCCGGATACTCTCTTCCGTTATGCCGTTGTTGCCTCTGGTGAGTGCTTTCAATGTTTCGTACGGGTTAGGATAGCCTTCTCTGCGCAGTACATTCTGAATCCCTTCGGCTACGACAGCCCAGTTCGCTTCCAGGTCCGCATTCAGTTTTGCCTCGTTGAGGATAAGTTTGTCCAATCCTTTCAAAAGCGATTTAAAGGCTATGATGGAGTGTGCGACGGGAACTCCTATGTTTCTCAGAACCGTTGAATCCGTGAGGTCTCTCTGCATTCTCGAAATCGGGAGTTTGCCGGCCATGTGGCCGTATAGCGCGTTGGCCACGCCGAGGTTGCCCTCTGCATTCTCGAAGTCTATCGGATTTACCTTGTGGGGCATTGCAGATGAACCTACCTCGCCGGCTTTGATCTTCTGTCTGAAATATTCCATGGAGATGTATGTCCATATATCCCTGGAAAGATCTATCAGAATGGTATTTATTCTTTTAAGACAATCGAACAGAGCTGCGATGTTGTCGTAATGCTCGATCTGCGTTGTGGGAAAAGATCTCTTCAGGTGGAGTTTTTCGCTTACGAAACGGTCTGCGAATGAATGCCAGTCTATCTGTGGATAGGTAAAATAGTGGGCATTCATGTTGCCTGTGGCACCCCCGAATTTTGCGGAGTGTGGAATCTGCTCCAATTGTTTGAGCTGCTCCCTGATTCTTACTGCAAAAACCATTATCTCTTTGCCCAGGCGGGTAGGTGAGGCAGGCTGCCCGTGTGTATGGGCCAGCATGGGAACATCTTTCCACTGTTGTGCATATTCCTCCAGTTTTTCAACAACCTTGTCGAGTTGCGGCATATATGAGCGGTTTATCCCCTCGCAAAGTGAAAGCGGAATAGAGGTGTTGTTTATATCCTGCGATGTCAGGCCGAAATGTACGAATTCTCCGAACCGCTCTATCCCCAGCTCTTTGAAACGCCCTTTTATGAAATATTCCACAGCCTTTACATCGTGGTTGGTGGTCTTCTCTATCTCTTTTATTCCCACAGCATCTTCAATAGAAAATTTACGATAGATATCTCTCAGTTTTTCAAAATTTTTGCTGTCGAAAGATTCCAATTGTTCAAGGGGTATTTCGCAGAGTGCTATGAAATACTCTATTTCAACTCTTACTCTATATTTTATAAGGGCATATTCAGAGAAATAGTGCTCCAGCTCTTTTACTTTGTCGTGATATCTGCCATCTACCGGAGAAATGGCGGTAAGTGCGTTGTCGAACATGATTGTTTTTATAATTAATGCTGTATAATAGCTTTAGACCGCAAATTTAAGAATCTTTATCAAGATAAGGGTACAGTTGGTTGTAAAGTTTTACGCATTCCACCCCTTCCGCGACATCGTGCACTCTCAAAATATCGCCTCCCAGCAGGAGCGCTTGCAGATTAAGGGCCGCAGTGGGGCATAGGGCTTCCTGAGGGGTTATCCCCAATGGCTTCCATATCATGCTTTTTCTCGACAGACCTATCAATATGGGGGCCGGTATACTGCTTTTCAATTTCCCGATTCCGGCCAGTAATTGATAGTTTTGTTCGACTGTCTTTGCAAATCCGAATCCCGGATCTATGATATATTCGTTTATGCCGTATTTCTGAGCCTTGGCCTGGAAATTTTTAAAGTACTCTATGACTTCGGTAACGACTCCTCTTTGGTAATCGCATCTTTGCTGCATATCCAGGGGACTGCCTTTTTTGTGCATTGCAATATATGGCAGTTTCAATCTGCCGGCCAGCGGCAGCATTTCCGGGTCATCTTCTCCGGCGCTGATGTCGTTTACAGTAAATTCACCTATAAAATCATACGCCCGTTTTACAATCGAGCTTCTGAAAGTATCTATCGACAGCGCATTGCGCTGCCCTTTGCGTTTGAACAGCCGGCTGCATGCAGAATCACTCTTTTTAAGCTCATCTTTTATAACGGACAGGGCGAGTTTTATCCCGTTCCATTCGCACTCTTCGCTTACAGGCATCGAGCCGGGTCTTGTGGAACATGCTCCGAAATCCAGAATGTCTGCCTGCTGTCCAATCATCTGCTCTACCTTTTGTCTTATTTCAACGGGAGTGGAGCAGCGGCTTCCTCTGTAGAAGGAATTGTCGTTAACATTTATTATACCCATTATCTGTTTCATATCGGTATAAAGTTGTCTTGCCGCGGCAAATTTAGAGATTTAAACTCAATTGAGTTAATTTTTGTAATTTTGTCCTGCGAAAAATCTGAATAGAGATATGTTAATTGTAATAGAGGGGCTCGACGGTGCCGGAAAAAGCACTCAGGTAAAATTGATAAAGGAGTATATAAAGGAGTCGGGAAAGGAGTTGGAATATCTGCACTTTCCAAGATTCGACGCTCCGGTTTACGGCGAATTGATTGCAAAATTCCTGCGCGGGGAATTCGGAAAAAACGAGATGGTCCATCCGCAGCTTGTGGCATTGCTTTTCGCCCAGGACAGGGCCGATGCATCCGGAATGATTAAAGAATGGCTCTCTGAGGGTCGCTGTGTCCTGCTGGACCGTTATGTCTATTCCAATATTGCATATCAATGCTCTAAATTAAAAGATGAAAATGAGGCAAAAGAGTTGAAAAAGTGGATTCTTGAACTTGAATACGGAACTTTTGCCATTCCCAAACCGGATGTCAATATCTTTTTGGACGTGCCCATCTCTTTTGTAGATAGGAAGCTGAAGGAAAACCGTGAAGGAAATGACAGGGGTTATCTTAAGGGTAAAACGGATATTCACGAGGCGGATATTGCATTTCAGATAGGGGTGAGGGAGATATATCTGGAGCAATGCCGCGAAGATGAAAATTTTATCAGGGTTGAATGTGCAGACGGCGATGGGGAGATGCTGCCGGCGGAGGTGATATTCGGTTCCATAAGGAATATCATAGGTAAATTGATGTAACGCAGATGAATGTATTGCAGAATATTTGCAGGATTATAGCAGGAATCGTTTTTCTGTTATCGGGGTTTCTGAAGGCTTTGGACCCTGTCGGCGGCGCGCTGAAAATCGAAGAATATCTGAGAGCATTTCATCTGCAGTTTTTTGACTTCGTCTCGCTGCCGGCTGCAATAATATTGTGCTGTGCAGAGTTTGTGACGGGAATAGCCTTCCTCAAAGGCATGAAGATGCGCCTGTTCTCTTCGCTGGCGTTGATTCTGATAAGTTTTTTTACACTTCTGACCCTTTATTCCGCAATTTTTAATCCCGTTGAGGATTGCGGCTGTTTCGGAGAGGCATTCCATCTGTCGAATTGGGAGACTTTCTTTAAAAATATAATCCTTTTTGCCGCCGTACTGCTGGTATATATACGCAGAAAAACTTTTTCTCCAATAGCATTGCCGTTGTGGGAATTGGTATATACTTTATGTTATACGGCATTTATATTTTATATAACCGTATTGGCGATAATATATCTGCCAAAGATAGACTTTACCCCGTACAAGGCCGGGACCGATTTGCTGGAAGTTTTGGAAAATCCTCCTGAAAGGGTGTATGAAACGGTATTTGTCTACTCCAAAGAGGGGGAATCGAGAGAATTTACGATCGATAATCTGCCGGATTCTACATGGAGTTATCTCTCTTCTGAAACAAAACTCATATCGGGCGGCGATGAGCATGGCCAGATAACGGATTTCGTTCTGAAAGACGCTTCGGAAAATTATGTGGCAAAAGAGCTGCTCTCGACAGATTCGCCCATCTTTTTCATTATCGTTCATAATGCCGGGAATATAGGAAACGGCGAGTGCAGAAGAATAATGAGGCTTGCGCAGATAGCGGCGGAAAACGGTGCGGAGCTCTATATCATAAGCGGCGACGGAAAGCAGCTGCCGTTGGATATCCCTATGCTATATACGGATTATAAAACAGCCCTCTCCTTAAACCGCTCCAACGGAGGATTGGTTTACATGAAGAGAGGGCTTATTGTAAACAAATGGTCTAAATTCGATTACCCTTTTAATGGAATAGCGAGGATTCTCAGCAGGGATTATGAAGAGATCACCGCAAACCAGACGATAGAGGCCCAGCTCTTTTTACAGGTTACGCTGCTTGTAATCCTCTTCATGGTCTTTATCGTCAGATATGTCTCAAAGAGAATCTATTGGAAAAGGAAGAGATTATAGTACCCTTTTAATCTTTACGATTTCGTAAGCTTCGATAATGTCTCCGACCTTTATATCGTTATATCCGGCGATATTCAGTCCGCAATCATATCCGCTTTGTACCTCTTTTACATCATCCTTGAAACGTTTCAGCGAGCCGAGTTCTCCGGCATAGATTACAATGCCGTCTCTTATGACCCTCACTTTGGCCGTTCTGGCAAGTTTTCCCTCTTTTACGATACATCCGGCTATGGTACCGACCTTTGATATCTTGAAAATCTCCCTTACCTCGGCGGTTGCTGTAACCTCCTCTTTTTCTTCAGGCGCGAGCATACCTTCTATACCGCTCTTGACTTCGTTTATCGCATCGTATATTATAGAGTAAAGCCTGATCTCTATATCCTCTTTCTCGGCGAGCTTGCGTGCGGAAGCGGACGGCCTTACCTGGAATCCGATGATGATGGCATTGGATGCGGCAGCCAAAAGTACATCCGATTCCGAGATCGCGCCTACGGCTTTGTGTATTACATTTACCACAATCTCCTCCGTAGACAGCTTTATAAGCGAGTCTGACAGAGCCTCGATAGAACCGTCTACATCACCTTTTACAATTATATTCAGCTCCTTGAAGTTGCCTATCGCAATCCTTCTTCCTATCTCTTCCAGGGTTATATGTTTCTGTGTCCTCAATCCCTGTATTCTCAACAGCTGTTCACGCTTGTTGGCTATCTCTTTTGCCTCCTTCTCATCTTCGAATACATTGAAATTCTCACCTGCGGTAGGGGCGCCGTTCAGACCGAGAATCGAAACGGGAGTGGACGGACCTGCCTCGGCGACTTTCTGCCCACGCTCATTGAACATGGCCTTTACCTTGCCGGTATAGCACCCGCTCAATATCACATCGCCGACTCTCAATGTTCCGCCCTGCACCAGAATGGTGGCAAGATATCCCCGTCCCTTATCGAGCGAAGACTCTATTACGGAGCCCATCGCCCTTTTGTTGGGATTGGCTTTCAATTCCAGCAGGTCGGCTTCCAGAAGCACTTTATCCAGCAGCTCCTCCACACCTGTACCCTTTTTTGCGGATATTTCCTGGCATTGGTATTTACCGCCCCAGTCCTCTACCAGGATATTCATGTTCGCAAGCTGCTCCTTTATTTTTTCGGGATTGGCTCCCGGTTTGTCTATCTTGTTGATTGCAAAGATCATCGGTACACCTGCCGCCTGCGCATGATTTATGGCTTCAACGGTTTGAGGCATTATTGCGTCATCGGCAGCGATGATTATAATGGCAAGGTCGGTAATTTTTGCACCGCGGGCACGCATGGCAGTAAACGCCTCGTGGCCCGGAGTATCGAGGAATGTAATGCGTCTTCCGTTCGGAAGCTCCACATTATATGCTCCTATATGCTGGGTTATGCCTCCTGCCTCGCCGGCAATCACATTCGATTTTCTGATGTAATCCAAAAGCGAAGTCTTACCATGGTCTACATGTCCCATTACAGTGACGATAGGGGGCCTCTCCTGCATATCTTCAGGTTTGTCCACATCGTTTTCCTCCTTGATCGTTTCCTGAATGTCCGCCGTCACAAACTCGACCTTGTATCCGAATTCTTCGGCGACAAGGACCAGCGCTTCTGCATCAAGCCTCTGGTTTATCGAGACCATAAGACCAAGGTTCATGCAGGCTTCTATTACCTTTGTCACAGGTACGCCTATCATGATAGAGAGGTCATTTACAGTTACGAATTCAGTCACCTTCAGGATATTGCTGTCGCGCTGCTGTTGCTGCTCCTCTTCAATCATTTTCTGGGTATTCAGCTCTCTCTTTTCCTTTCTGTATTTTGAGCCCTTGCTTTTACCCTTGCCCTCAACCATCCTCTGGTAAGTCTCTTTTATCTGTCTTTGAACTTCATCTTCATCGACTTCTATCTTTACTGGCTTGAACTTGTCCTTTTTATGTTTGCCGCCGCCCTGCTGCTGATTTTTAAGGTCGCTGTTCTGATTCTTCCCGCTATTTTGCTGGTGTTGCCTGTTGCCGGCCTTTCCGGCCTCCTGCATAATGTCTACGCGCTCTTTCTGTTTGTGTATGCGCTCTCTCTTGCCTTTGTTTTTATTCTCTTTATTTCTTTCAAATTGCGAGAGATCTATGCTTCCGCTTATTTTAGGGCCGGTAAGCTTTTCGACTTTTGTCTCGATATGTTCGATTACCGGATGCCGCTCTTTGGTCTGCTCCGGTGCAGGCTCTGCATGTGCCTTTTCTTCTGCGCCGTGTATGACCGCGCTCTCCTTCTGGGGAGCCGTTTCTGTTTTCGGTTTTACTTCAACCGGTCTGCTTTCCGGGACAGGAGACGGCTTTGCCTCGGCTTTTTCGGACGCGCTGTTTACTGCCGTCTTGTTGCGGCTGTTCAAATCTATCTTGCCAACGATTTTAGGCCGTTTTTCTTCTATTGTGGTTTTGATGAAGATCTCCCTTGGAGCCTCTTCTTCAACCTGTTTCTCTGTTTCGGTAATATCTTTTACCTTGATTGCCACTTTTTTAGACTCCTCTTTGACTATCTGCTCTTTGCGAAATTCTGCCTCTGTGAGCGAATATGCCTCGGCAGAGAGTTTGGCATTCGGATTCGCATCGACTGTAATACCTTTCTTCTGCAAGAATTCCATAAGAGTCCCCATCCCGATATTGAACTCTTTTAATACTTTACTGATTCTTATGTTTTCGTTTACTGCCATAATGTTCCTCCCGGAGTTTAATTGATAAAATACTACTCAAATTCAGCCCTTAAAATGCGCTGTACTTCAACTACGGTCTCTTCTTCGAGATCGGCTCTCTTTACTATATCCGCTACAGGCAGAGCCAGTACGCTCTTTGCCGTATCGCATCCGATAGACTTGAGTGCGTCGATAATCCACTGATCTATTTCATCACTGAATTCTGTGAGAAGCACATCCTCTTCTCCTTCGCCCTCTTCCAATTCTCTGAACACTTCAATCTCCTTGCCGACGAGCATTCCTGCCAGTTTGATATTGCTTCCTCCCTTTCCTATGGCCAAAGAGACCTCGGAAGATTTGAGTGAAACATATATTTTATTGTCCTCTTCGCTTATTTTGATCGATGAGACCTTGGCCGGGCTGAGCGCTCTCTGGATAAGAAGCTGTGTGTTGCTTGTCCAGTTTATTATATCTATGTTCTCATTTCTGAGTTCTCTCACTATGCCATGGATTCTGGAACCTTTTACGCCTACACAAGCTCCTACCGGGTCTATCCTTTCGTCGTATGATTCTACGGCGACTTTAGCCCTCTCTCCCGGGATTCTTACTATTTTCTTGATTGTAATTAGCCCGTCGAATATCTCCGGCACCTCCTGCTCGAACAGCCTCTCCAAAAATTTCGGAGAAGTTCTGGACAGGATTATTACAGGAGAGTTGTTCTTCATCTCGACTCTTGAAATGACGGCCCTTACGGAATCTCCCTTATGGAAAAAGTCAGACGGAATCTGTTCGCTTTTGGGCAAAAGCAACTCATTGCCGTCTTCGTCCATTACAAGCGTCTCTTTCTTCCATGCCTGATAAACTTCTCCTACGAGAATTTCGCCTACCTTCTCCTTATACTTGTTGTAGAGGTTGGCCTTTTCTATATCGGCAATTCGCGCCTGCAGATTTTGACGCAGGTTCAGAATCCCCCTGCGTCCGAAACTTGCCAGGCTTACCGGTTCTACGAATTCCTCGCCTATCTCATAGGAACTGTCTATCTTGTCTACATCCTCTTTTGAAATCTGGGTATTCGGATCCTCCACATTTTCCACTACGGTCCTGTTTCTCCAGATTTCAAAATCGCCTTTATCTATATTGATAATGATGTCGAAGTTGTCGGCGCTGCCGTACATCCTTGCAAGTTGCGTACGGAAAATGTCTTCCAAAACGCTCATCATCGTAGGACGATCGATATTTTTAAGCTCTTTAAATTCTGCAAATGTGCTTACTAAGTTTAGCCCTTCCATTGTATCTGTTTTTTTAATATTTCTACTTGAATCTGATTACCGGCTTGCACTCTTTTATCTCGCTTAACGGATAGAGAAGTGTCTGCTTCTGCTCTACCTTTTTCTTCATCCCTTCCATCTTCACCATTTTGGAGAGTGTAATCTCTATGCTTTTTGTATCGTCGCAGTATTTCGACAGAATCCCTTTTATCCTGCCGCCTTTCTTAAGTGTGATTTCAACTTCGCTTCCGGTAAATTTGATATACTGTTGAGCGACCTTGAAAGGCTGGTCCAGCCCGGCGGAAGTGACAGTAAGGGAATAGTCTTCCGCATCTTTGTCGAAATGGCCTGTCACTATGCTGTCTATTGCAGTGCAATTGTCGAGAGTTACCGAACCGTCGTAACTTTCTATCGTAACCACGATGTCGTTTTCTCTGGAAATATCGATATCTACCAAAAAAAGTCCGTTCCCGGCAAGGTAATCGGCTATAAGACCGGCTATGCTCTCATTCGTAATCATTCCTTTCTTTCTATAAAACTTGAGGGCAACCGTTCCCGGTCACCCTCAAGCCCACATTTCATTTCTCGCGCAAAGAAAATATTTTTTTGGTTAAAATGCAAATTCTTCGCTTTTTTTCTTCTGTTTTCCCTCATTTGGAAATAAAATGGGTGCAGATAGACATATTTTCTTAAATTTGTAAGATTTTAAACAGAATAAATATTAAAAGGTATGGAAATTACGGCCGAGAGAATAGCGCAACATTTCAACGGCGAAATTATAGGCGATCCTCAGGTAAAGGTCTCTTCTGTAGCCAAGATAGAGAGCGGAAAGAGTGGGAATATCTGTTTTCTTGCAAATCCCAAATATGAGAAGTATCTGTATACGAGCAAGGCAAGCATAATTATTATAAACCGGAGTTTCAAACCGGCAAAGGATGTGACGCCCACGCTGATACTGGTCGATAATGCATATGAGGCGGTAGCTTCTCTGCTCGATTTGCTTAATGCTTTGAAAAAAGCCAGAAAGAGCGGACGTTCACTGCTTTCAAGGAGGGCATGGAGCAGTAAAATAGGAAAGGGAGTCTATATCGGCTCTTTCTCTTATGTGGGACGTAAAAGCGTGGTAGGGAAGGGAACCCAAATATATCCTCAGGTCTACATAGGCAACGATGTGCAGATAGGCGAAAATGTGACGCTTTATCAGGGCGTTAAAATCTATGACGGTTGTAAGATAGGGGACAATTGCATCATCCATGCAAATGCCGTTATCGGTTCCGACGGCTTCGGTTTTGCCCCGACCGCTGACGGTTCATATAAAAAGATCCCGCAAACCGGGAACGTAGTGGTGGAAGAGAATGTGGAGATAGGTGCGAATACGGTTATCGACCGTGCTACAATGGGCTCTACGATAATAAGGAAAGGGGTGAAATTGGACAATCTTATCCAGGTCGCCCATAATGTGGAGATAGGGGAGAATACCGTCATTGCAGCCCAGACTGGAATTGCCGGTTCTACAAAAATAGGCCGCGGATGCCAGTTCGGCGGCCAGGTGGGAATAATAGGGCATGCTACAATCGCCGACGGAGTGCAGATAGGAGCGCAGGCGGGAGTGCAGGGCAGCGTAAGGCGCGAAAAGGCGACATTGTTGGGAACTCCGGCGATAGATTACATGGAGTATATGAGGGCCTATGCTTTATTCCGTAAAGCGGCTCAAAATAAATAAAATTTATATCTTTGTAGACTTAAACCTATTAATATATAGCTTAAATGCGTGATAATCAGCATACTCTAAAGAAAAAATATATATTTTCCGGAAAAGGCCTCCATACGGGCAAAAGCGTGAGAATGACATTGGAGCCTGCCCCTGCCGGTTTCGGAATAAAATTCAAACGTGTGGATTTGGGTGATGAGGCGGTAATAGATGCCTCGGTAGATTATGTTACCACTACCTCGAGGGGAACTACTTTGGAGAAAGGAGATGTCAAGATTTCAACTCTGGAACATTTGATGGCCTCTCTTTACGGGCTTAAAGTTGATAATGCCCTTATATGTATAGATTCCCAGGAGGTGCCCATTCTGGACGGCAGCGCACTCCCATATGTAAGTGAAATTACCAGAGACGGACTGGCCGAACAGGATGCAGGGAGAATCTATTTTACTCCCGCTTCAAAGATTTGCTACAGGGATGAGCATTCCGGGTCCGAACTGGTAGTGATGCCGGATGATGATTTCAGTATAGACCTGATGATAGATTTTAATTCCAGAGTGCTCGGAAATCAATATGCAAGATTGACTCCTTCCACCGAATTCGCATCTGAAATAGCTCCATGCAGGACGTTCGTCTTTTTCCATGAGTTGGAGCCCCTTTTCAAGAATAACCTGATAAAGGGCGGCGATTTGGATAATGCGATAGTGATAGTCGAGCATCCGGTGGCTCAACAGGAGCTGGACAGGCTGGCGACCCTTTTCAATGCGCAGAGTCTCGAGAGAGCGCCGGAGGGTTATTTGAATCATCTTGAATTGCGTTTTTCGAATGAGTGTGCCCGCCATAAGCTGCTGGATATAATGGGAGATTTCTCGCTTATCGGCATGCCCCTTAAAGCCAAGGTAATAGGGTATAAGACCGGGCATAAGATCAATACCAGTGTAGCAAGAATGATAAGAGAAGCGATAAGAAAAAGTAATAACAATTAAAAAAAAGAGCTATGACATTAGAGGATATACCCCATTTCGATCCGAACAAGGCGCCTGTTGTGGATATTAACGGCATAAAGGAACTTTTACCCCACCGTCCGCCATTTTTGATGGTAGACAGAATAGTGGAGATGGGGGATGATTATGTAGTCGGAATAAAGAATATCGGTATAAACGAAGGATTCTTTATAGGCCATTTCCCCGATGAACCTGTCATGCCGGGAGTCCTTATTATCGAGTCGATGGCACAGACAGGAGGAATATTGTGCTTGCGCCAGGTGGATGAGCCTAAAAAATATTCTACATATTTTGCGAAGATAGACAATACCAAATTCAAGAGGAAAGTGGTGCCGGGGGATACGCTGGTTCTGAAGTTGATATTGACACAGCCTGTAAGGCACTCCATGGTAAGCATGCACGGTCAGGCGTATGTAGGCGACACGCTTGTGTGCGAAAGCGATATGATAGCCCAGATTATAAAGAATAAGGAGTAAGTAAAATGGAGAATAACTCTTTCATACATCCAAACGCCAAGATCGGTGCCAACGTGCAAATCGGCCCTTTTTGCTATATAGCAGAGAATGTAGAGATTGGCGATGGCTGCCAGATAGGCCCGCACGCCACTATTTTCGATTATGTGAAAATGGGGAAGAATTGCAAAGTGTTTCCGGGCGCCGTAATCGGAGCTGTCCCCCAGGATATGAAGTTCCATGGAGAGATAACATATGTGGAGATAGGGGATAACGTTACGATAAGGGAGTGTGCAACGATAAACAGGGGCACCGAAGCGAGCGGAAAAGGCATTACCAAAATAGGGAACAATACGTTGGTTATGTCCTATGTACATGTGGCGCACGATTGCGTTGTGGGGAATAATTGCATATTGGTAAGTTTTGTCGGGCTGGCCGGTGAAACGGACGTGGATGATTATGCAATCATAGGCGGAAGCTCGGCCGCACACCAATTCTCGAAGATAGGGAAACATGCCATGCTTTCCGGCGGTTCTATGGTCGGGAAGGATGTGCCTCCGTATGCATTGGCAGGAAAACGTCCTTTGTCGTATGTGGGAATCAATATAGTAGGTTTGAGAAGACGAGGCTTTTCCGTTGAACAGATAGAGAGGATAAGAGATATATACCGGGTAATATACGACAGCGATTTGAATGTTTCGGACGCATGCAGAAAGGTGGAGGCAGAGTTCGAGGAGAGTGAGGAAAAGAGGACTATTCTCGATTTTATAGCTTCGTCCAAACGCGGTATCATAAAACGGAATCCTACCGTCATTGCAGATGAAGATTGATACGGTATTGCTCTCTACCGCCTATTTCCCGCCGATAGAGTATTTTGCGGCAATTGCAAATGCAGGTGCCGTGTTGCTTGAAAGGTGCGAAACATTCCAGAAACAATCCTATAGAACCCGTTGCAACATATATGGTGCCAACGGGTTGCTTTCTTTGATAGTTCCTGTAAAGCGGGACCCTACCCATAAAACAGGAATAGAGAGCGTTGAGATAGATTACAAGACTCCTTGGATTTTGCAGCATAAAAGAGCGATGGAGGCGGCATATATGACCACTCCCTTTTTTGAATATTACATGGATGATATCTATGCGCTGCTTGACAGAAAGGAGAGTTCCCTCTTTTCGTTGAATCTCTCTATAATAGAACTCTTTTCCAATCTTGCAGGAATAACTTGCAACATTTCGCTTACGGAAGAGTATTATAAGGGCGAACGGCTGAAGGATATGGGGATAACGGATTTGAGGGAGCGGATACATCCTAAATATAAAGGTATGTCGCTGCTGCAGGAGCTGAAAATAGAAAAGCCTTACTATCAGGTTTTCTCCGACAAGCAAGGCTTTATACCGAATTTGTCCATGTTGGATCTGCTCTGTAATGAAGGGCCCAATGCCATCTCCTATTTAAAAGCGTATTCCGACTGATACAAGCAATTTCCAATTCATATATCTGTTTGTCCCGACAGGTGCAGCTTCAATGCCGTCGCTATATATTATATCATCGTATAGCGAGAAGTTTTCGCTGCTCTTTTTCAGTCTCTGCTGATATGTGGCGTCGATGAACAGGCCGCTCTCTCCGACGTATCCTATACCTACAGATCCGATTTGCGTCTTGAGATCGTCGTATCTGTATCCTTCGTTATAGTATTGGTAGCCTGCCCTGAGTGCAAATTGGGGCGTAAGGTGCAATTCCGCACCGGCCCTGAAAATGTCGGCTGTTGCAAAGTCATTGCTTATGGCCATGTTGTCTTCGGAGAAATAGCCCGGATAGTCGTAATCGGTAAGTTTCATTTTTGAGTAGTTTACACTCTCGTAATCTACGCTGACAGCGGCAAAATGCCCTATCGTATATGCCACTCCGACATTCCATCTGAACGGGGTATTCAGTCTGTAGTCATATTGTCCCAAGGGTGAAAGCAGATCCTGTGAATATCCGTCGTTGAAGCTGGATGTCACTCTCTCTTCCCACTCTTCCGTAAGGTAGAGCCATGTAGGGGTGGAGATGCTGGCACCGATTCTCAGCCCCTTGAAAGGCAGATATATTATGCCTGCTTTGAGATTTACACCGGTTCCAGATGTCTTTTGTCTGTAATGACGTGTAAATGATTGGAATCCAGAATCGAAATTACGGGAATCGACAGCGCTCTCGGAATAGGATTCGTTATAGTTGTACCATACGTTTACAATGCCGAGGTTTACACCGAAATAGAATTTGTTGGAGATGTTTCCTCCGAAATTGAGTACAGCCTCGGAGATATTTCCTGTCTGCTCGCGTACATAGTATTGATTGACAGGTCCTCCCATACTTATATTGTATCCGTTGAGATTCTCTGTGGCCGCATAGTAATCATATCCTGAATCCGGCAGAGTATCCAGAAGGGAGGTGTTCCATGCCAAAATGGATTGCCATGATGCGTTTGTATTGAAAAACGGGTCCGAAGTGGGGTTCATATCCAAATTGGTAGCATGCAGTCCGTTCAATCCCTGTGCGATGCTCTGCAGGTAGCTGCTTCCGGCAGATGTGCCTTGCGCGCTCATCCTGTCGGTGAAATTATTGGTCTTATTGAAAACCAGAGACAGATTCCAGCTTACAAGACCTCTGCTTTGTCTTGTATTGAATGTAGATACGAATCCGAAGTTGGGGACTCCGAACCTTGTCTTGCCGGTACTGGTTCTGGTGCCAAGGTAATCTGTCCGGTTATCTGCTACTGTTATTGAAGGAGTGAAAATGAACTCGTTGTATGTATAGACTCCCGATGCTGCCGGATTTATCGATATGGCTCCCATATCTCCTCCGAGAGCGACCATGGCATTACCCATTGCCACGCTTCTGGCTGTCCCTTCATTGAACTGTTGGGAGTATCTGTATGCATCCCACATGTTCTGACCGTAAACAGGTGCGGCTGCAGAACCCGCCAGGAAGGCAAGCATGACAGCCATGACTGTTTTCATGCGTCTGTTTTGTCTCATATCTTTTTCTTTTTTGCAATTACATAATTATTATTATCTCCGGTATGAAGAGCCGCCTGAACGGGATGCTCCGCCGGAATATCCGCTTCCGGAACTTCTTCCGCTTGAGAAGCTGCCGCTGCTGCTGCGTGAAACGCTGTACGATGAGTTGTAGCTGTTCTCACTGTTTCTGCTTCTGCTGTAAGAGGTACTTCTGCGCTGACTCTGGGTCCTGCCGCTATTGTAATAATTCTGGCTCTGAGTTCCTGAAGAACTGTTGTAATTGGTCGTCACATGAGCTCTTCTGTATGTGCTTCCGCTTTTCGTTCCGCTATTGGAATTCAGATTGTAGTTCCCGTAACCGTTGTTTGTGGCGGGATAGTTCCTTCTGTAGGAAGAGCCGTTGTTCCGCGAACCGTATATCGTATTGTTGTATGATGGCGATGAATCTCTTCTTCCGTAGTAGATATCCCTTGCAGGATAGTGGTGGTGCGGCCAATATCCGTGTCCGTGCCACCATGGATCAGACCACCATCCGTAATAGTGGTAGTGATACCATGGAGTGGGCCAGTACCAGTCCCAATACCATGACCATGACGGGCTGCCGTACCAGTGCCAGTATGGATCCCCGAACCAGTACGAGGCATAATAACCTCCCCAATACGGGTTGTACCAGCCTGTTCCCCAATACCATGCAGGACGGTGCCAATAATTGTCGTACCATAAGTCATCCAAATCTATATTGTACACATAGACAGGAGAGTCGAATTTTCTCAATCTCGATTCGTAGCTCTCACCGTCTGTCAGGTAGTATGTATTGTCTGTATTTCCGTACTCATTGATGTTGATGACAGAGGCGTTCGTTTCGTTTTGCAACTGTGCCAGCCTTTCGTTTTCCCTTGCCTGATAGAGGGCATCTTTCTCCTGAGGCGTAACATATATGCCGTTGGTGAATCTGCCGGAAGTTTGTTGCGACACAAAGAGTGAACTGCACCCCGAAAAGAGAAAAATCGCTGGAACCAATATAAATAAAGTTCTGTTTTTCATTTTTCACCTCCCATTTTTAATTTATTTATTATTTTTGCCATTCGAAAACAAAAGTATCAAAAATTATTCCAAAATAGTACATATTTAGACCAAGGATTTTACATAAAATGGCAAAAGAGGTAACAAATAAAGAGGAAAATTATTCACAGTGGTATAATAATTTGGTTGTCAAGGCAGATTTGGCCGAAAATTCGGCGGTAAGGGGATGTATGGTAATCAAACCCTACGGATATGCCATTTGGGAAAAGATGCAACACCTTATGGATAAAATGTTTAAAGATACGGGACATCAGAATGCATACTTCCCGCTCTTTATTCCCAAATCTTTTCTCAGCAAGGAGGCCGAACATGTCGAGGGCTTTGCGAAGGAGTGTGCTGTGGTGACCCATCACAGACTGATGCTCAATCCGAACGGTCCCGGAGTAGTAGTCGATCCCGAGGCCAAATTGGAGGAGGAGCTGGTTGTAAGGCCTACCTCTGAGACCATAATCTGGAATACGTATAAGAACTGGATAACTTCATACCGCGATCTTCCCATTTTGTGCAACCAATGGGCCAACGTCGTAAGATGGGAGATGCGTACAAGGCTGTTTTTGAGAACGGCGGAGTTTTTATGGCAGGAGGGTCATACTGCACATGCCACCAGGGAGGAGGCTATGGAGGAGACCGAAAAAATGGTGCAGGTGTATGCGAAATTCGCCCGCGACTATATGGCACTGCCTGTCATAGTGGGCAAAAAAACGGAGAGCGAGAAGTTTGCCGGAGCGGTAGATACTCTTTGTATCGAGGCGATGATGCAGGACGGCAAAGCTCTTCAGGCCGGTACTTCGCATTTTCTCGGACAGAATTTTGCAAAGGCGTTCGATGTGAAATATACTACGAAGGAGGGAACTCAGGAGTATGTATGGGCAACTTCCTGGGGAACGTCTACCAGACTTATGGGAGCATTGATAATGGCGCATGGCGACAATAACGGTCTGGTCCTTCCTCCCAAACTTGCCCCTATCCATGTGGTTATGGTCCCGATATTCAAGACCGACGAGGAGCATGCCGCAATAATCGCTGTGATGGAGGCTCTTGCAGAGAAGCTGAAGGCGGCGTCTCTTTCTGTAAAGATAGATGACAGAGACAATGTGAGAAGCGGTTTCAAATATGCGGAATGGGAGCTCAAGGGCGTACCTGTAAGGATATCGATAGGCCCAAGGGATCTGCAGAACGGTACTGTAGAGATAGCAAGGCGGGATACCCTTGCAAAGGAGTTCGTAAATGCCGATGCCGCGGCAGGCAGGATTGTTGACCTTATGGATGAGATCCAGAATAATATTTACAACAAGGCACTTAAATTCAGAGAGGAAAATACCTATGTCGTGGATACGTGGGATGACTTCAAGGAGAAGATAGAGAAAGGAGGTTTCCTGCTGTGCCATTGGGACGGGACAAGAGAGACAGAAGAGAAGATAAAAGAGCTTACGAAAGCCACGATAAGGTGCATCCCTATGGATACGGACGTTATGAAGGAGGAGGGCAAGTGCGTATATTCCGGAAAGCCGTCAAAACAGAGGGTCATTTTTGCAAGGTCATACTGATAATCTATAATTGGAACCTATATGGGACTGGATCAGCAGATATTAAAGACATTGAATGAAAAGGCCACGGTAAAGGCTTCGATTTTCGAACGCTGTCTCGATTTGTTCAATCAGCTCAAGGATGTTCTCAGTGAATTGAGCAACGATTTCAACGAACTTCTGGAGACATCGGAAGGCAATACCAACAAAAGGGTCAGATTGGAATATAGGGATAAGGGCAAATTCGAGGCGGAGCTTAAATTTGCAGATGATGTCCTTGTATTCAGCATGCATACGGATATATTCCAGTTCGACAGGGACCATGCGATATGGAAGAATCCTTATGCAAAGGAGAATAAACTCAATACATATTGCGGTGTCGTAAGCGTGTATAATTTTCTGTCCGACTCATTCAAATATAACAGGAATGATGATTTGGGATATCTGGTGGCGAGAATGTTTATAAATCGCGAAAATTACTTTTTCATAGAGGGTAAACGTCAAAAAAGGCATCAGACCTCCGCATTCGGAAAATATAAGATTACCAAGGAGGAACTTATAGCCTTTGTGCAGTCCGCCATGCTCTATACGCTGGAGTTCGATTTGCTTGTACCTCCTTACGATTTGGTAAAAGTGGTAACCGTAGATCAGATCAACACGAAAATTGAAAATTCAAAAATGAAAACTGGCAAACGGATGGGTTATAAGTATAATTCAGACGATGTGCTTGAAGAGGGTGAATAGATGAAATCGTTGAGAAAATCAGTATTGTCGATAATCTTCTCTTTTACGGTTTTTGCTTTATCGGCACAGGTAGACACCGTTTCTGTTGTTGAGCAGCCGTTAAGCAGAGAGCAGGAGCTGTGCCGTATCATAGGTGCGGAATTTCCTGTCCCGGTAGTGAATTATACTCCTGTCACCCCACCCAAATTCTGGAAAAAAGGCGCTCTTACAGAGTTGGGCTTCTCTCAGGTGTCGCTTACCAACTGGGCTGCCGGAGGATCTGGGTCGGTCGCTTTCAACGCGCACATAAATGCCCATATAAATTATGAGAAAGGGAGCATTTTCTGGGAAAACCGCGGGCAGTTCTCCTATGGTTTTGTGCAGTCATTCGAAGACGGATATAGAAAAAGCGACGATAAACTCATATTGGACAGTAAGTTCGGATTGCAGGCGTATGACAATCTCTATTTTTCTTCAGTATTTAATTTTACTTCGCAGTTCTCTCCGGGTTTCGAGTATTCCGATGACGGCGCTTCTACGATGGTTTCAAAGTTTTTTGCACCTGCAACCGTTACGTTGGGTCTCGGTATCGACTATAAGTTGAAAAACAATCTGCTCTCGTTGAACTTCGCTCCGCTGACGGGCAATATAGTGGTCGTGACAGACAAGGAATTGAGGACAAAATACGGAAACAAGGAGGATCAGACGACGCGTTTCGAATTCGGTGCCCAGCTAAAGGCTACTTTCAACTATTCTCCATTCGATAATTTGAAGTTGAACTCGACTTTGAACCTCTTTTCGGATTATCTCGACAAGCCGCAGAATATTCAGGTAAAGTGGGATTTTCAGGCGGATTTCAGAATAAATAAATTTCTGACCTCTTCATTGAGAACGAATCTCATATATGACGATAAAGTGCTGATAGCAGATAAAAACGGCCATTCTGCACCGAGAGTCCAGTTTAAGGAGGTGCTCAGCCTGTCATTTTCATATACGTTCGGAGAGTTTAAAAAATAATTATGCTGTATAGGTTTAATAAGAATCTGGCACAGCTTACGGGCGGCGGCGATTGCCGTATAATAGCGGCTGTAAGCGGAGGCCCGGATTCTGTCTGTATGCTGCATCTGCTGTGCCGTTCCATACCTAAGGAGAATCTGGTTATCGCACATGTGAATTTTAACCTGAGAGGAGAAGATAGCGATGCAGATGAAGCCTTCGTAAGAGATTTGGCCAGGGAAATGGGTGTGGAGGCATATTTTAAAAGCGTCGATACGCTCTCTTATGCCGGAGTTCACTCCATTTCCGTGGAGATGGCGGCAAGGGATCTGAGATATGCATGGTTCGGAGAGTTGAGAAGCCGTCTCGGATTTGATTATGTGGCAGTGGCGCATAATGCCAATGACAATGCAGAGACGCTTTTGCTGAACCTGTGCAGGGGAACCGGTTTAAAGGGAGTCTGCGGCATGAGCATGGTGGATTGCAGGGGGATTCTAAGACCGCTTTTACCCTTTTCCCGCAGCGAAATCGAAAAGTATATCGAATCCAACGGGCTTCCATACAGAATAGACAAGACCAACGCAAGCAATGATTTTTCCAGAAACAGAATAAGGAACAGGGTCATCGAGGAGTTGCGCCGCATAAACCCATCCGTAATATCTACTCTCAACGAAGATATCGGGCGTTTTCGCCAGGCATATCTTTTGCTGGAGGGGTTGGTGGAGAGATGCCGTTTGAAATCCCTTGTCTCTCCTGAAATATATTTTGACAGATTAAAGGATGAGAGCAAGGCATTTCCGATAATCCATGCCCTGTCGGAGTCCTTTATGGTCGCTGCAGTCGATATAGCTTCACTTACAGCGACGGAAAAGGAGGCGTGCGGATATCTGCTGCATGATATGCTTTCGGAGTACGGTTTCAATCCGGCGCAGTGTTCCGATATGGCATTCAATCTGGAAAAGGCCGGAATAAAAAAAATCGGATCTTCGGATTTTGTCGCAATAAAGGAACGCGGATATATTAAAATATACCGCACTGCCGTTGCGGATGATATTTTGCCGGCAGAGGTCGGGAAACCGTTGCCCGGAAAGAGTGTCGAGATAAATTACGGAGAGTTGAGGTTGCGTTTCGAAATTTTGCGGAATGAATGTTGTCGCGGAGAGGGGCGCGGGGATGGCGTGCTTTTCGTATCGGCGGACAATCTCTCTTTTCCGTTGCAGCTGAGGGCCGCCTGCCCCGGTGAAAGGTTTTCCCCGTTCGGATTGAAAGGAAGCAAAAAACTGTCGGATTACTATACCGACATGAAAATCGATAATGCCGTAAGGGGGCGCATTCCGCTTCTTGTGACAAAAAAAAGCCCCGGCGCTATCGTCGCTTTGCCGGGACTTCAGGTCTCTGAACAGTTCAAGGTTACCGGTGAATCCGCTTTTTTGTTGAAAATAACCTTGCTGTGATTTTTTAATAGGCGAACTCATAAAGGTAGGGTACACGTGCCAGATGTTCTACCTTGTTCTGTTCTTTAAGGTATGAGTAGCTTTGCATTATGAATTCCATAGGGTCGAGCGATATCGTGCTTTCTCCGCCTTCGATCACCTTGAGGAATTTATCCATCGAACTCTCGATGTACGGGTACTCTACTATTCTGTATTCGGTAACGCCGCTATGCAGTGCCGCGTATTCGACAGCATCCTTTATCCCGCCGATCTGATCTGCCAATTTGAGTTCCTTGGCCATGGAGCCTGCCCATACCCTGCCTTGTCCGACGGAATCGACGTACTCTACGCTCAGATTTCTTCCATCGGAAACCAAAGATGTAAATTTTGTGTATATATCTTCCACTGCCTGGCGGAAGTAGTCGATTTCGGCGGAATTGAGCGGCCTTATCCCCATGAATGCATCGGAATGGTTATGGGTTTTCAATGATACCGAATTTATATTCAAATGCTTGTCTAATAATCTTCCGTAATTCATGGCCATGCTGAATACCCCTATTGAACCCGTAAGTGTGGTCTTGTCCGTGAAGATGTAATCCGAGCAGGCCGAGATCCAATATCCTCCGCTTGCCGCATAATCTCCGAAACTTACTATGACCGGTTTGTTCTGTCTGAGATTCTGCAGTTCCAGATTTATAAGTTCGGCGGCCATCGCATCGCCTCCCGGCGAGTTCACCCTCAATACTACGGCTTTTACAGAGGAGTCTTCGGCAACCTTTTTTATGACCGGACAGATTTTTCTTGCAGCCAGACCTTCAGGGGCGTTCATGCTTATCTCTCCTGCCGCATATATTACGGCTATCTTATTTTTTGCCTTCAGATTCTGTTTTACGGCAGCCTTTGCATATTTCGCAAGTGTTATGAACTCCAGTTCATCCTCATCCTCTACGCTCGACAGCGTGCAGAGAGCCTCTATCATTTCCTGCTCGGTAACAGCTTCATCTATAAGATTATATTTCTTCATGCTTTCTGCATTCCCGAGACTCAGATTATCTATGAGAGAGTTGAAATCATCCGTATCCAGTTCTCTGCTCCCGCATATTTCGGACGCCCAGCTGTCCCATATGGCATCCATCATTGCCTGATTCTGTTCCCTGTTTGCCTCACTGATGTTGTTCGATACGAACTGTTCTGCCGCAGCCTTGAATTTGCCGTGGCGGATAAGCTGCACTTCTACTCCGAGTTTGTCGAGCAGATCCTTAAAAAACATGAGATTCATTCCGATTCCGGTCATCATTGCCTGTCCGTCTCGGTTCATATAGATTTTATCCGCAACGGATGCTATGTAATAGCCTCCCTGGGAAAAATTGTCTGCATATGCCACTATCGGCTTGCCGGAATCACGGAATTTTACAAGTGCGCTCCTTACCTCTTCGAGGGCCGTCATTCCAAGGGCGACGCCGCTTGCATTTATATATATGAATTTTATTCTCGGGTCGGCGGCGGCATTCTCTATTGCCGTAACGGCTGTCAGTATGCCGGTAGACTCCTCAGCCATTCTGAACGAGGTAAGCGATATGGATGAAAACGGATCGTTGTTGCTTCTTTCTGTAATGGGTTTGGAGAGATCCAATTTCAGGATAGCCTCTCCGGTAAATGATGAAGTTTCGCTCTTTTGGCCGATACTTATCAAAACGCTTGCCATGCCAAGGAGAATGACAAACGAAACAGCTATGGCTGCCAATGCTCCTACGAATGCAGCCAATAAGGTTTTAAGAAAACTTTTCATAAACTTTTTATATTTATTTTTCCTGTTGATTTACTCATGATGCGACAAAATTAAGAAAATAATATTGTTTGAAAAAATAGGGTAAATTAGTACTTTTGTCGGTCGAACCATCGTAAAAACAGAGTTGAAATGAAGAATTTTTTTATAACGTTATCGCTGTTGTTTCTGATGTTGTCTGTCCCGTGTTCTTTTTTCGGGCAGCAATGGGTAAGGGTAAATCAATTGGGGTACATGCCGCAGAGTATAAAAGTGGCAGTCTATATCTCCACGGATAATGCGGATGCCGGTGAATTTCATCTGTGCGATGCTGCAACCGGAGCGGTTGTCTATACGGGAAAGGCATCGAAAGCTGCGGATGCGGCGAAATGGGGAATGCAGAGCGCATACCGTCTGAACTTCTCGGAATTCGACAAATGCGGAGGCTATTATGTAGAGTTCAACGGAGTGAAGTCTGATAATTTCAGGATAGATTATGACGTTTATGACGGGACTGCGGACTTCATGCTTGTATATATGAGACAGCAAAGATGCGGTTACAATCCGTACAATGACACTCTTTGCCATCAGCATGACGGCTATATCGTAGATCATCCGACCCGCAGCGGCGAAAAGATAGATGTCAGGGGCGGCTGGCACGATGCAACGGATTATCTGCAATATCTGACCACTTCCGCAACGGCAACATACCACATGATGTTCGCCTATGCGCAGCAGAAGGACAAATCTGTATTCAAGGACAGGTATGATGCGGACGGCAGGCCCGGCTCCAACGGTATTCCCGATATTCTGGACGAAGCGAGATGGGGGCTTGAGTGGATGTTGAAGATGAACCCGGAAGATAAAGTGATGTTCAATCAGATTGCAGACGACAGGGATCATGCGGGATTCAGATTGCCCTATAAAGACAGTGTCGATTATGGTTGGGGCAAAGGAACGGGGCGTCCTGTATATTTTGTAACGGGAGAACCCCAGGGTTTGGGCAGATGGATAAACAGAACTACAGGCGTTGCTTCTACAGCCGGCAAGTTCGCCTCGACGTTTGCGCTCGGCGCAGATCTGTTCAAGAAACTCGATAAGGAATTCTCGGAAAAAATGGCCATTAAGGCGGAGCAGGCATTCCGTTTTGCAGAGGAGCGTCCGGGAAATACCCAAACGGCCTGCCTTGTATCTCCCTATTTTTATGAGGAGGATACATATACCGACGACATAGAGTTGGCAGCCGCTACGTTTTATGATTTGACGGATGGAGATTATTGGCTTAAAAGGGCCGATTATTGGGGCGAACTGGAACCTGTCACACCATGGATGGAACTCGGCCGCGGCAGACATTATCAATATTATCCCTTTATCAATCTGGGGCATTACTATCTGGCCTCTTCCGATGATGCAGCAGTGGCAAAGAAGTATGGCGAATTTATGAGGCTTGGGCTGGAGGCTCTCAGAAAAAGGGCCGAGGGGGACCCGTTCATGAACGGCATACCCTATATATGGTGCTCCAACAACCTTACTTCCGCTGCAATTACCCATGCAAGGCTTTATAATAAGGTTACGGGCGATTCCACATATGTGGAAATGGAAGCTGCATTGAGGGATTGGCTATTCGGCTGTAATCCATGGGGCACGAGCATGATTGTAGGGCTTCCCGAAGGGGCCAGGGACCTGCCTGTGCAGCCGCACTCTTCATATACTGTAGTCAATGGAGATTTGACATACGGCGGTTTGATAGACGGGCCCGTCTATAATACGGTATTCCAGGAGAGGGCAGGCAATTCCTTGAGAAATCCTGACGCTTTTGCCGTATTGAACAAAGGCATAGCTGTTTATCATGACGATATAGGCGATTATGCAAGCAATGAGCCTACGATGGACGGTTCCGCAGGGCTGACATACTATTTTGCGGCTATGGAGAATGAGGGACGGGCTGCCCGCGAACTGGATCTGGTGAGAGATGAGTGGGGCGCGGTTGTCAGGATAGAGCCGCAAAAGAGGAACATATATCTTGTCTTTACCGCAGACTCGCTTTTCCAGGGAGGTGAGAAGATATTGAAGACATTGAAAAGCGAAAGGATAAAGGGCTCCTTTTTCCTTACGGGAAATTGCCTCAGGCTTGCAGAGCACAAAAACCTGATAGAAAAGATAATCAAGGACGGGCATTATCTCGGCGGCCATTCCAACAGGCATCTGCTTTATGCGGAGTGGGGGAACAGGGATTCATTGATAGTCTCAGCCGACTCTCTTGTGGAGGATATCAGGGCTAATGCAAAAGAACTGGAGAAATTCGGAATTTCCAAGGAGGAGTCCGGATGGTTCCTCCCTCCTTACGAATATTACAACAGGGAGAGTGTTTTCCTTACCGAGGCATTGGGATACAGAGTTCTCAATTATACTCCAGGTACGGCAACTCCTGCCGACTACACGGACCCGTCGATGGCAAATTATGTCTCTTCCGAAAAATTGATAGGCAGACTATACAATTTCGAGAAAGCCAACGGGCTCGACGGTGCGATAATCCTTATCCATCCGGGCGTGAATGAGGCGCGGACAGACCGCTTATATAACAGATTGGGGGAAATAGTGAAAAATCTTAAATCGAAGGGCTACTCGTTTAAGTCTCTTAATGAGATAGAGAGCGACATATAATGTACAGGATAGTAGAAAAAAAGATTCTGAACAGCTCGATTGTTCTTATGAAGGTCGAGGCGCCGCGTATTGCCAAATCGGCGAAACCCGGACAATTTCTGATAGTGAGGACAGGCGAGAGGGGCGAGCGTATTCCGCTTACGGTTTGCAATTACGATGCCGAATCCGGAACGGTTACGATTGTAGTGCAGGTAGTAGGAGCTTCAAGCAGAAAAATATACCATTTGAACGAGGGCGACAGTTTTACCGATGTGGCCGGACCGCTCGGAAGGCCGTCGGAGTTTATGAATATGGAGAGGGAACGCCTCAAAAACATGCGCTTTCTTTTTATAGCGGGAGGTGTGGGGGCTGCACCGGTTTATCCCCAGGCCAGATATCTTCATGCGGCAGGTGCAAAGGTCGATATAATACTCGGAGCCAAGAGTGGGGAGATGCTTATTCTGGAGGAAAACCTTAAATCCGTTTCCGATAACCTTTATATATGTACGGACGACGGTTCAAAGGGAGAAAAGGGAATGGTTACATCTGTAATGGAGAGGTTGTTGGAAAGTGGCCGGAACTATGATTGCGCTGTTTCGATAGGGCCTATGATTATGATGAAATTCGTCACTCTTGCCGCCAAAAAATATAATCTGCCGCTTATAGTAAGCCTGAATACTCTTATGGTAGACGGTACGGGGATGTGCGGGGCCTGCCGTGTCTCTATTGGCGGAAAGACGAAATTCGCCTGCGTGGACGGCCCGGAGTTCGACGCTTATCTTGTAGATTTCGATGAAGCGATGCTCAGGCAGACAATGTATAAATCAATGGAGGCGGAGGCCGACCATAAATGCCGGATAGGCTTGGGAGAGTAGAAATATGGCTGTAAATATATCGCGTGTCCCTGTAAGGGAGCAAAGTCCGTCTGTCAGAAGAAAAAATTTCGATGAGGTCAGTTACGGTTATAATGAACAGGAGGCTCTGCTGGAGGCTTCGCGTTGTTTGAATTGCAAGAATCCGGCCTGCGTTGCGGCATGTCCGGTCTCTGTAAAGATACCATTGTTCATAAAGGAGATTGTAGCCGGAGATTTCAGGCAGGCCGCCGCGGTAATAGCTGCGGACAGCTCTTTGCCGGCGGTGTGCGGCAGGGTTTGCCCCCAGGAGTCGCAATGTGAAGGGGCCTGCATAAGAGGAGTGAAGTCTGAGCCCGTGGCAATCGGAAAGCTGGAGCGTTTCGTAGCCGACTGGAGCAGAGAACATGGGGTGAATTTTACAGAGAAGGCCCGTAGCAACGGTATCAAAATCGCCGTTATAGGCAGCGGACCGAGCGGATTGGCCTGCGCGGCCGATTTGGCCAAAGCCGGTTATGATGTCACTGTATTCGAGGCGCTTCATAAGGCGGGAGGAGTTTTGCAGTACGGTATTCCAGAATTCCGTCTCCCCAAGGAGAGCGTAGTCGCACATGAGATAGAGAACCTCAAGTCGATGGGGGTTAAAATCGAAACGAATGTGATTATAGGCAAAACGGTTACCGTAGACCAGCTTATGGGGGA
The DNA here is from genome assembly GCA_944325445.1 of uncultured Bacteroidales bacterium. Classification (GTDB taxonomy): domain Bacteria; phylum Bacteroidota; class Bacteroidia; order Bacteroidales; family UBA932; genus Egerieousia. Next base: position 118,472 of record CALVAG010000001.1, read on the forward strand.
AGAGGGATTCAAGGCGATATTTATAGGACAGGGGGCAGGATTGCCCAAATTCATGAATATTCCGGGAGAGAATTTGAACGGGGTCTTTTCTGCAAATGAGTTTTTGACGAGAAACAATCTGATGCAGGCATACCGGGAAGATGCGGATACCCCTATTTATGCAGGCCGTAAGGCAATAGTGGTCGGCGGCGGGAATGTCGCAATGGATGCGGCGAGAACGGCGCTGCGGCTCGGAGCGGAAGTCACGATTGTCTATCGCAGAACCGAAAGGGAGCTGCCTGCCCGTTTGGAGGAGGTGGAGCATGCAAAAGAGGAGGGGATAGAGTTCAGTTTCCTTACCAACCCCATTGAGATTATTTCGGACGGGCATGGACGTGTAAAGTCTGTAAGGTGCGAAAAAATGGAACTCGGGGCCCCTGATGAGAGCGGCAGAAGATCTCCTAAGCCGATAGAGGGTTCCGAATATGACGTGGAGACGGATGTCGTTATAATGGCGCTCGGGACAGTTCCGAATCCGCTCCTCGCAGCAAAAGGCATAGAACTTAACAAAAGAGGCGGAATAATGGCCGACGAGAGTGGCGTGACCACCCGCGAGGGGGTATTTGCCGGGGGTGATGTAGTTACCGGTTCTGCTACAGTTATTCTGGCAATGGGTGCCGGCCGCAAAGCTGCAACTTCTATAGATAATTATATTAAGAGTTTGATCAAGTAACAGAAAATGGCTCAGAAACCTACTATACCTAAGGGAACAAGGGATTTCGGCGCAAAAGAGATGGCCGGAAGAAATTACATATTCGATACGGTCCGTTCCGTGTTCAAAAAATACGGTTATACCCCATTGGAAACTCCCTCTATGGAGAATCTCTCGACACTGTTGGGCAAATATGGAGATGAAGGGGACAAACTCCTCTTTAAAATATTGAATTCCGGAGATGCCTTCGCCGGAGTAGAGCCTCAAATGCTGCAGAACAGCAATGCCTTGGCCATGAGGGTCTGTGAAAAGGGACTGCGTTATGATCTGACTGTCCCGTTTGCAAGATATGTGGTACAGCACCAAAGCGAATTGGCTTTCCCCTATAAGAGGTATCAGATCCAGCCTGTCTGGAGAGCCGACAGGCCGCAAAAAGGCCGGTACCGTGAGTTCTACCAGTGCGATGTAGATGTCGTAGGAAGCAACTCTTTGCTTAATGAGCTGGAACTCGTGCAGATAGCGGATGAGGTTTTCGGCAAATTAGGTATAAATGTCTGCATAAAGATTAACAACCGTAAAGTGCTCTTCGGGCTATGTGACATAATGGGGCATCCCGACAAACTTGTGGATATAACCGTCGCTATAGATAAGATTGACAAAATCGGGCTGGATGCGGTCAAACAGGAGCTTGGGGAGCGCGGAATCGATGACGGCGCAATAGAAATATTGGAGCCTGTCTTGCTTATGCAAGGGTCTGCCGCCATGAAAATTGAGGCTATGAAAGGCGTATTGTCTCAATCTGAGACGGGAATGAAGGGAGTGGAAGAGCTGGAGGAGCTGTTTTCCCTTATAGAGTCGGCAGGAATCAGGACGAGGGTCGAGATAGATTTGTCATTGGCCAGAGGCCTGAATTATTATACCGGGGCGATATTTGAGGTAAAGGCATTGGATTTTGCGATAGGAAGTATTTGCGGTGGAGGAAGATATGATAATCTTACAGGAATTTTCGGTCTGCCGGGGCTGTCCGGAGTAGGTATTTCATTCGGAGCGGACAGGATTTATGACGTACTGGACGGACTCGGTAAATTCCCGGATGATGCAATAGAGGGGAGCAGGGTACTTTTTGCAAATATGGGAAATAGCGAGATAAAGGCCCTGTTGCCGCTTGTCGCATCCTTGAGATCTTCAGGAATAAATTGTGAAATTTATGCAGATAATGCAAAGTTGAAAAAACAGTTCGATTATGCGGTCAGGAAGGGAATTCCATTTATGGTCATTGCCGGGGAGACGGAACTTGCCTCCGGGACCGTAAATGTAAAGAGACTCTCTACAGGGGAGCAGATATGCATTCCTCAATGTGAATTGGGAGGTTTTCTGTCGGGCGATGAAAAATAATTTTGTTTTATTGAAAATAAAACCCTAACTTTGCGGTCCAATATCGCGGAGTAGAGCAGTTGGTAGCTCGTCGGGCTCATAACCCGGAGGTCGTAGGTTCGAGTCCTACCTCCGCTACTGAAAACGATGAAATAACGCTGGCTTTGAGTTTGGCGTTATTTTTTTTCATAAATGCATGGCAGCTATGGAAAATAATGGGAGTCAGGGAATCGGGAATGCTACTGAAAGTAATAGAGTACGCATTTTGAAATGCATTAAGGAGGTTTTCCCGGTTGCTACAAAGACGGCCGTTTGGATTATAAAGATTACGGTAGGTATCTCTCTGGCCATTCTCTTTTTAAAGTATTTTAAGGTGCTTCCATGGTTTTCGGAGCTGATAAGTCCGTTGTTCAACCATATAGGGCTTCCGGGGGAGGCTGCCTTGGCTTATGTCTCAGGTTATTTTGTAAATGTCTATACGGCAATATCGGTCGCTGTTTCGTTGGATTTGGATGTGAGGGCAATGACTATATTGGGTGTTATGGTGCTTTGTTCCCACAATATGATAACGGAAACCGCAGTACAGAAGAAAAGCGGTTCTTCGGCAATCAGAATCGTTGTAATCAGAACATTTTCCGCCTTTTTCCTTGCATTTGCACTGAACCGGTTTTTGCCGGGAGAACATTTCAGTGCGGTGGCGGCGGGGAGTGCCGTGACACTTTCGCTCGGAGAGATGTTTAAAGAGTGGCTTGTCTCCACTGCCGGTCTGGTCTTGAAAATGGTTACCCTTATTTATACTTTATCGATAATGCAGAAGTTGCTGTCGGAATTCGGCGTTATACGTATAATATCCAAATTCCTGAAACCGTTGCTGGCCGTTTTCGGCCTGCCGGCAAGGACTTCGCTTTTATGGATAGTGGCGAATATATTGGGACTTGCGTATGGGGCGGCCATTATGATACAGGAGAGCCAGAGCGGAAAGGTTTCGCATAGAGACATAGATTTGCTCAATTCGCATATTGCGATATCGCACAGTAATTTCGAAGATCTGTTTCTGCTCGCTTCCGTAGGCGGTATCTGGTATATCATGCTCTTATCGAGATGGGCTATGGCAATGTTGCTCGTATGGGGGCAGAGATTGGAATATTATGTGTCGGACAAAATTAAAAGTAAATACAAAAATTATTAACTTTACCGGTCAATATGGAGAGTGAAAAAATAAGATGCCTGATTATAGGCAGCGGCCCTGCAGGATATACTGCGGCCATTTATGCTTCGCGTGCAAATCTCAATCCGGTAGTATATGAAGGAATGCAGCCGGGAGGACAACTTACTACGACAACGGAGATCGACAACTTTCCGGGGTATCCGACAGGTGTTTCCGGTACAGCCTTGATGGAAGATTTGAGAAAACAGGCGGAGAGGTTCGGAACTGCTGTGCGGTACGGGACGGTTACGGAGGTGGATTTCGGGAAACGCCCTTTCAGGGTTCAGATAGATGGCCAGAAGGAGATTTTTGCCGATACCGTAATAATAGCGACAGGTGCCACTGCCAAATATCTGGGAATACCGAGCGAAGAGAAGTTCAAAGGTGCCGGAGTTTCGGCCTGTGCAACTTGCGACGGCTTTTTTTACAGGAAAAAGGATGTTGCAGTAGTCGGCGGAGGCGATACCGCATGCGAAGAGGCTACATATCTGGCCTCACTTTGCAATAAGGTTTACATGATTGTGAGAAGAGATGTGCTGAGGGCGTCCAAGGCAATGCAGGAGAGGGTTTTGAATACCCCCAATATCGAAATATTGTGGAACACGAATACTAAAGAGATATTGGGAGATGAATATGGGGTTACAGGTGCTGCGTTGATTAACAACAAAAGCGGAGAGGAATTTGAAATAAAGATACACGGATTTTTCCTTGCGATAGGGCATCATCCTAATTCAGATGTATTTAAGGAGTTCGTTGCGACTGACCGGCAAGGATATATCATTACTTCCGGAAAATCCCAGATGACTTCGGTAGAAGGTGTGTTTGCCGCCGGGGATGTTCAGGACCCTGTTTACCGCCAGGCAATTGCGGCAGCAGGAAGCGGATGCAGGGCGGCAATGGATGCAGAGAGATTTTTGCAGGAGAATTAATGTTTTTTTGGCCTGTTATTTGCCTATAGGGCAAGAAAAAGAGTAGCGATGCATAAATATAAGTGGATTGTAATTGCGGCGGTATTTTCATTTGCCGTCTCTTGTGTCGGATATTATGAGACAGTGATTCGCAGTTCCGACGTGGATGTAAAGTATAAGGGCGCTTTCCATTTCTTCAATGAAGGAAAGTATAGGAAGGCGGCCGAGATTTTCGAAGGGCTGACCCTTACCATGCAGGGGCTTCCGCAGGAAGATACCGTAAAGTATTACAATGCATTAAGTAATTATAATTACGGTGATTATGTTACCGCTGAAAGTAATTTCTCCTCGTTTTTGGATGTGTTTCCAAGAAGTCCGTTTGCAGAAGATGCAGCCTTTCTTAGGATAAAGTGTTTATATGAAGGCACGTATAGATATGAACTCGACCAGACGCCTACACACAGGGCGATGACGGTGATTAATGAGTTCCTGTATGAAAATCCCGACAGTAAATATGCTAAAGAGTGCAGGGATATGCTGGATGAGTTCCAGGAGAGACTCGACAGGAAGAGCTATGAATCGGCAAGGCTTTATTATACGATGGAAGATTATCAGGCCGCGCATTATGCATTGAAAAACGTGTTGAGGGAGAATTCTGAAAACCGTTATCGCAACGAGATATTGTACTACACTGCACTTTCATCGTATAAATATGCGCTGAATTCCGTGCCCGAAAAGCAGCATGAAAGATATCTTACATTCATCGACGATTATTACAATTATATAGGCGAATATCCCGATTCTCCTTACAGGAAGGAACTGGACAAATATTATCAGGACGCTCTGATTTTTACTAAAGTAACCGGGGATGTCGAGAATGAGACCCTTACAAAAAAGGAGCTGAAAGCGAAAAAGAAGGAGCAGAGGTTTATCGAAAGGGAGATAAGGAAATCGGAAAAACTCATGAAGAGCGTGAAGAAAGAGTCTGAAAGCGTAGACGATCAGATGGAAAATATTGAGAGTAAAATCGATAAAATCGAAGAAAAGTTAAATAAAAATAAATAGTTCTATTATGGAAAAAGAGCAGACAAAGGTTGCGAATAACACCATCACGCGTGATTTGATAGAGTTGTCTCAACCCACAGGCAACATTTATGAATCAGTAATGATTATGGCAAAGAGAGCCAATCAGATTGCAGCGGAGGTCAAACAGGAGCTGAGTGCGAAACTGGAGGAGTTTTCGAATTTTGCGGATACTCTCGAGGAGACGTTTGAAAACAGGGAGCAGATAGAGATTTCGCGTCATTACGAAAAGTTGCCCAAACCGACCCTCGTTGCGATTAAGGAGTTCCAGAACGGTGAGATTTACTACCGTACGGTCGATAATAAGGAGAAATAGAGCAAAGACCGATGCTGCTTAAAGGAAAACATATCCTTTTGGGGGTTACCGGCAGTATAGCTGCCTACAAGGCTGCCGCCCTGGTGAGGTTGCTGGTAAAGGAGGGGGCTTCCGTCAAGGTAATTATGACGGAGATGGCAAAGGCATTCGTCTCTCCCCTGACCTTTGCGACACTCTCCAAAAATCCCATTGCCGTGGATTTCTATAATCCTGAAAACGGCGATTGGCACAGCCATGTTTCGATGGGATGCTGGGCGGATCTGTATATCATAGCCCCGGCATCTGCAAACACTATTTCAAAGATGGCTTATGGAATCGCGGATAATCTGCTGCTTACGACCTACCTTTCCGCAAAGTGCAAGGTAGCTGTAGCGCCTGCGATGGATTTGGATATGTTTAAGCATGAGGCTACCAGGCAGAGTCTGGAAATTCTTAAAAAAAGAGGTGTTTTCATTATAGAACCTGCCAGCGGTGAATTGGCCAGCGGCCTGGAAGGCAAGGGAAGGATGGAGGAGCCGGAGAATATTCTTATGTATGTTCACCATATTCTTTCCAGTGAAGGTTCTCTTTCCGGGAAAAAGGTCGTTATCACTGCGGGACCTACGTGTGAGGAGATAGACCCTGTCCGTTACATTACCAATCACTCTACAGGCAAAATGGCTTATGCCCTTGCAATCGAGGCTGCATCGCGCGGTGCGGCGGTAACTCTGATAAGCGGTCCTGTCGCATTGAAAATGAATCACCCTTCTATAAATATAATAGATGTGGTTACGGCTGCGCAGATGTTTTCTGCCGTTGAAGATGAGTTGGACGGAGCCGAAATCGTTGTCTTGTGTGCAGCTGTTTCCGATTTCAGGCCGGATGTAAAAGCTTCCCAAAAGATAAAGCGCAAAGAGGGATTTGCGCTCAATCTGCTTCCTACCCGGGATATTGCCGAGTGGGTGGGCAAGCATAGGCCGGAAGGATGCAAAGTCGTGGGTTTTGCATTGGAGACAGAAAACGAGATTGAGAATGCACGTTCCAAAATGGCGAGGAAAGGGCTGGATATGATAGTTCTCAACTCTATGAACGATAAAGGGGCCGGGTTCGGTAGCGATACCAATAAAATAAGAATCATTTCCGGAGAGGAAAACGAGGTGGAATTTCCTCTCAAATCCAAAAGAGAAGTTTCTACAGATATATTTGATGCCATAGAGAGATTGGGATGCTCAAAAGACTTACCATAGACAATTATGCACTTATAGACCATCTGGATATCTCTTTTCCTGACGGGCTTATAATCATAACGGGAGAGACGGGGGCCGGCAAGTCGATTTTGTTGGGTGCCCTTTCGCTTTTGCTCGGGGCAAAGGCAGACAGTTCGGTTATAAGCGACAAGGAGCGGAATTGCGTGGTAGAGGGCGAGTTCGATATTTCCGGTTCGGATGTAGATTCGGGAGAGATTCCATTGTTCGGAACTTCGTTGATATTCAGGAGAGTCATATCATCATCCGGGCGTTCACGTTCATTTATAAATGATGAGCCGGTATCCGTGGCTACCCTTTCGGCTCTCTCTTCGCATCTGGTAGATATACATGCGCAACATAATCACCTGCTTCTGTCAGACGAAAATTATCAGATTTCGATTCTGGATTATTTTGCCGCAAACGGAGCCTTGCTTGCCGAATATAGGAAACTCTACGAAGAGCATGGTCTGTTGCTCAAAGAGCTGGAAGATATGCGCGAACGTGCGGAGAGGCTTAAAGGGGAAGTGGAGTATAAGCAGTACCAGCTGGATAAAATCGAGCAGGCTTCCATAACGGACGATAACGAACTGGAAGAACTGAAAGCTGAATACAACAGACTCTCGAATGCTGAACAAATTGCAGAAAACCTGTATGGTGCACTTTCGAGTCTGAGATCTCAACCGAATTCTGTAGTACAAAATTTGAAGGATGCTGCCCAATTATTGAGAAAGTGTTATACCTTTGTGCCCGATTTGGAGGAGATCGCAAACCGCCTGGAGAGTTGCAGAGTCGAATGCAAGGATATCGAGGCTGAACTGGAGGGCAGGCTGGACAAATCCGTCGCATCGCCGGAAGAACTTTCGAGAGTCGAACAGCGGATAGATTCGATAGAGAGTTTGTTGAAAAGATATAATCTCTCATCTGTAAAGGAACTTGCATGTTTCAGAGATGGATTGAGATCAGATATCGAAGAGCTGGGAATGTCGGGCGAGCGTATTTCGGAGATGGAGGGCAGAGTGGGGGAGATTGAGAAGAAACTTAAAGAGAGCGCCGGGCGATTGTCCGGAAAGAGAAGGGAATGCGCTCCAGGGCTGACGAATGCCATACTCGGAAAACTCAGACCGTTGGGAATGCCGCAGTCCCGTTTTGAAATTGAAATATCCGGGACGGCAAGGCTCGGCGTGAATGGCTCCGATAAAGTTAATTTTTTGTTTTGCGCCAATGCCGGCGGAACTCTTCAGAGTTTGGCAAAGGTGGCATCCGGAGGCGAACTGTCGCGCATAATGTTGTGTCTGAAGGATATCATGGCGCGATATAAGGGTATGCCGACAATGGTTTTCGATGAAATCGATACCGGTGTATCCGGGAGCATTGCAGACAAAATGGGTGAGCTTATAGGTGAGATGGGAGAAAACATGCAGGTGTTTGCAATAACCCACTTGCCGCAAATTGCCGTAAAGGGAAAGAGCCATCTTCTGGTCTATAAGGAGGAAGAAAACGGGAAAACCGTTACAAAGATAAGGATGCTGGATAAAAATGAGCGGGTGATGGAGATTGCGAGGATGTTGAGCGGATCTGTCCTGTCTGATGCGGCTATCGAAAATGCGAAATTTTTACTAGAAAATATATAATGGTTTATTTGTTATGAGATTAGTTATTCAAGAGTCTTATTCCCAACTCTCAAAATGGGCGGCCTGCTATATTGTGAAAAGGATAAACGAGATGAATCCCACCCCTGAAAAGCCGTTTATCTTGGGCTTGCCCACAGGTTCCACTCCCCTTGGTACTTACAAAGAGTTGATAAAGCTGTATAATGACAAGAAAGTATCATTCAAGAATGTGGTTACATTCAACATGGATGAATATGTAGGATTGCCGGAAGATCATCCGGAGAGCTATCACTCTTTCATGTGGAATAACTTTTTTAAACATATCGATATAAAGAGAGAGAATGTAAATATATTGAATGGAAATGCACCGGATCCCAAGGAGGAGTGCGAAAGGTATGAGGAGAAGATAAAATCCTATGGCGGCATTGACCTTTTTATGGGCGGTATAGGACCGGACGGCCATATAGCATTCAATGAACCGGGCTCATCCCTGACTTCCAGGACACGTATCAAATCGCTTACCACGGATACCATAATAGCAAATTCCCGTTTTTTCAACAATGATATAAATCTTGTTCCAAAGACTGCGCTTACTGTAGGAGTAGGTACGATTATGGACGCCAAGGAGGTGCTTATTCTCGTAAACGGCCATAATAAAGCCAGAGCGTTGTATCAGGCTGTCGAAGGGTCTGTAAACCATATGTGGACAGTCAGCATTTTGCAAATGCATCCCAAAGGGATTATAGTATGCGACGATGCTGCAACCGTGGAGTTGAAGGTCGGTACAGTCATTTACTATAAGGATATAGAAAAGAATAATCTTAATCCGGCCTCTTTAATTTAATGCACAGAGAGTGCGCTCTGAACGGTTTGAGGAAATCCCTTGCAGACAGAGGTCTGCATGCGATGATTATTCCCACCAATGACCCTCATTTCGGAGAGTATACCCAGCCGCATTACAAAGTCAGGGAGTGGTTGAGCGGATTTACAGGGTCGGCAGGTACATTGGCCGTAACCGAGAAGAGTGCGGCCTTATGGACAGATTCAAGATATTTTATTCAGGCTGAAGAGCAGCTCAAAGGGAGCGGGATACGCCTTATGAGGAGCGGAATGCCCTATACGCCTTCCATTACGGAGTGGATTAAGAGCGAATATCCTCAAGGAGCCCGCATTGCGGTTGACGGAAAACTTTTCTCATTGGAGGAGTATGGAAAACTTGAATCGGAGCTGAAACCGTATTGCAGCCTGGTTGCCATAGAGGATCCGTTCGATAAAATCTGGAGTGACCGTCCCAAACTTGATTTTAATCCTATAAAGGCGCTTTCTCATACTGATTGCGGCGAAAGCACTGCAGATAAATTCAGAAGATTCAAATCCCTGCTCAATCTCGAAGATGGGGAGAGATTTGTCTATTATTTGTCTGCCTGCGATGATATTGCATGGTTCTGCAATATCAGGGGAACGGATATAGAATACAATCCCTTGCCGCTGTCATACCTTCTTATAACGAATTCGGCATCTCATCTGTTTGCAGACCCAGACGCTCTGGACGATGATCTGTCTCGGTATTTGGCCGGGCAGGGGGTAGAGGTGCATGCCTATTCTTCAATCGAGTCTGTTCTTGCCTCCTTGTCGGATGATATGACACGTGTCTATTATGCCAAGGGAATTTCCGTAGCGCACTATAATATTCTTCATACATCGGGTTCCAAAGAGGCGGAGGACAAGTCCGTCGGAGGTATTGTCGCCAATATGAAGGCTGTAAAGAATAATTGGGAACTCGAAGGGTTCAGGAGGGCATTCTTATATGACGGCGTTGCATGGTGCAGAGTCCTCTCCAGAATCTCTGAATCCCTCGCTTCCGGAGTCAGGCTTTCCGAATATGGGGTAAAATCTCTTTTTATACGGCTGCGTAGCGAAAACGAAGAGTATGCCGGAGAAAGTTTCGAGCCTATAGTGGCCTTCGGTAAAAACGGGGCGTTGCCGCATTATAGCGTATCTGCCGAAAATGATACATTGATTGCCGGCGGAGGTTTTTTATTGATGGATACCGGAGCGCATTATTCTTTCGGAGGTACTACCGATACCACCAGAACCATACCTGTCGGAATCCTGAATGATGAGCAGAAAAAGTTTTATACCCTTGTTTTAAAAGGAATGATCAATCTCTCCGCTGCGCGTTTTCCTGCGGGTACCAGAGGCTCCTCTCTGGATATTCTGGCAAGAGGATTTCTCTATAACGAGGGTGTAATGTATTATCATGGGACAAGCCATGGAATAGGCCATTATCTTTGTGTGCACGAAGGACCTCAAAGTATAAGAAGAGAGGAGAACCCGGTTACGTTAAAACCAGGAATGGTCATTTCCAATGAACCGGCAATCTATTTCGAAGGCGAATATGGAATAAGGATAGAGAATGTCTTGGCTGTAAAATTTGTAGAAACGGGGAAATTCGGAGATTTCTACGGATTCGAGACTTTTACGCTGGTACCTCTCTCCACTGCCGCAATTAAAAAGGAGTTGCTTTCCGAGGCCGAAGTGAGGTGGATAGACGGTTATAATTCCACGGTATTCAAAAAAATCTCTCCCCTGCTCGATGCGCGGGAGAGAGAATGGCTCAGAAAGGAGACTCTTCCTATTGGTTAATTACTCTCTTCTTGCTCTATCGGAATCTCCGAAATGGTGTAGTCGCTGTTGTAGACTATATTTTTGGTGGCAATATTTTTGAATCCCCCTCCGGGAATCTTCCGGAAATCGAATGCCGTCTGAAGCAGACTCTCTGTCGGCAGGCTTTCCATATCTGTCAATGACATGCCGTATTGCGAGAGCAACCCGACAAAATAGATTGTCAGGTCATATCCCTGAAAGGAGTACGGCGTGGGTTCCACATTGAAAAGCGCCCGATATCTGAATAGAAAACTCTTGACCTGCTCTCTTTGGTAATCTATATAGAAGGGGAGCGAAAGATGCAGATTCATTTTGTGGAAGTCCTCCGCCTCTATCGTTTCAAAACTTCTCCATTTGGAGAGACCAATAAGGGTTATATCTCTCTTCAGATTCATACATAGATGCAGGTTTCTTACAACATCATTGACGAAGGCTTCATTATTGGATGCAACAAAGACAACATGTCTTTTCAGCGTATCCATCATTGTTATCATTTTTTCATTGATTGTTCTGCCTTCCAATATGTTATAAGATAATTCAGAATGTCTCGCATTTGCGGAATCCAGAAATTCCCTTGCCTCTTTTACGGCATCGCTGGCCTCGTATCCTTTTTGATATACAAGCATTATATCGGTTTGCGGGTCATTGCAATAATTCTGCAGCAACTCTACGGAGTTCTTGATCTGTTCATTGTTTCCTGCCGGAGCCTGGATGTAGTATCTGTTCCCGTTTAAATAATGTTCCGCGTTCTGGTCCATGGGAGAAACAAGCGGAATTCCGAGCCTTTGTGCATAATCTGCAGCCTCCTTTAACGCAGAGGAGAGGACCGGGCCTATGACCAGCTGGTTTTTATCGAACCCGCTGGAGAGAAATATGTCTCCTACAGTATTGTATCTGTTTTGGTCATATACGTTTACGGTAATGTTTATGCCCTTTTCCCTTAAATCTGATGCCGCAACAAGGGCTCCGGTATAAAAATCGAAATACTGGCTGTTATATCCCTTTCCGGAAGAGGGTGCGGTGAGCGGCAGTATAAGCGCTATTTCCACATCTTTTTTCCCATAATGGCGTACGGGTTTTTCTCTCTCTTCTTTTTCCGGAACGGCGGATGAGGCGGATTCTGCCGAATCCTGTGCGGGAAAGAGCAGCTGCCCGTGCGGCTCTTCTTTTTCCGAAGGCTTTGTTCCGGCCTGATTCAACGTTTCCGTTTTATTCGCATTGCTTTTCCATACCGGTATAAGCAATACCTGTCTTTTGGTCAAACGGGGGCTTTCGAGGTTATTGTATTCCATTATATCCTCTTTAGAGACATTGTACCTTGCGGCGATGTCTTCAATTTCCTCATACCATTTGACGCTATGGCGTTTGGGCTTCTGCCTCTTTGAATTGCTTTTTGCTGTTGCGGATTTATCGGCAGCGCTCTTCTCCGACACGCTCTTATTGTTGTCTTTTGCCGGAATATACAATACCTCACCGGCCTTCAACCCGCTCATGGCATTTTCATTGTTCTCTACGATTTCCTCTATGGTTACATTATATGCCTTGCTGAGCGAATAGAGTGTCTCCCCCTTTTTTATATTGTGTAGATAATATACGCCGCCCCTGCCGCTGACCTTAACCTTTTCGGCGGATACCGTGATGGCTGTCTGCGCAAAGGTCTGCAAAGAGAGAAAGAGAAGAAGCGCTAATGTGGAGAATATTTTCATAGGCGTGACAGCATGTTTCTTACATTGGTTTCTATTCTCTCATATACATTGTCGGTGTAATCCGCCTTTTCGAACCTTGTGCCTGTAATATGTTCGTAGAGTTCTATATATCTGTCAGATATACTTTGTATTATCTCATCTGTCATTTCCGGCAGGACTTCGCCTTTTCTGCCGCTGAAGTTGTTTGCCATGAGCCATTCTCTCACGAATTCTTTGGAGAGCTGCCTTTGAGGTTCTCCCTTATCGAATCTCTCCTGATATCCGTCGCTATAGAAGTAGCGGCTGCTGTCGGGCGTATGGATTTCATCTATCAGGTATATTTCACCATCTTTGAGGCCGAATTCATATTTTGTATCTACCAGAATCAATCCTCTCTTTGCGGCTATTTCGCATCCTCTTTGATACAGGGCGAGGGTTATCTTTTCAAGTTCATTGTATATATCCTCTTTTATAATGCCTCTTTCCAGTATCTCTTCCTTTGAGATGTCCTGGTCATGACTTCCGATTTCCGCTTTCGTGGTAGGGGTAATGATCGGATGGTCGAATTTCTGGTGTTCGCGCATTCCGTCCGGGATACTGATTCCGCATATTTCGTGTTGTCCGCTTTTATATGTTCTCCATGAACTTCCCGTAAGATATCCCCTTACTATCATTTCGACAGGAAGGGACTCGCATTTGTAGCCTACAGTCACCATCGGGTCCGGAGAGGCAATTTTCCAGTTCTTTACTATATCAGATGTGTCATCCAAAAATTTAGAGGCAATCTGGTTCAATACTTGCCCTTTGTAGGGAATGCCTTTCGGCAATACCACATCGAATGCCGAAATTCTGTCTGTTGCGACCATTACGAGATATTTGTCATCGATTGTGTAAACATCTCTTACCTTTCCCACATATTTGGAGGTCTGTTTTGGGAAATCGAATTCTGTGCGTGTTATTGATTTCATCTGATTTAGTTTTTATCTATTCTTATATCGATTCTGCGAAGTCTATAAGTTTATTGCAAAAATTACTCCAACTCAACCGCTCCTTCTCCCTTTTTATGCTCTCTTTGAATTTTTCTTTTTTATCCGTTTCGAAAAAGTTTTCTATGGCATTTTTTATCGCATCGCCGCTTATCTCGTCTACCACTATTCCCGTCCCCCTGCCTTCGAACATCTCCTTTAATCCGCCTACGTCGGTTGTTATCATAGGGACTTCGTAATATGTAGCGATAGATCCTATACCGCTTTGAGTGGCAGATCTGTATGGAAGGACGCATACGTCGGCTGCGGAAAAAAAGAGCGATACCCGATTATCGGGAATATATTCGGTTTTAAGGATGATATTCTCTTTCAAAGGCGATTGCTCTATAAGCTTTTGATATTTGTCGAAACTGCCATACGGTTCGCCTGCAATTATAAGATTATACGAATCGTCAAGTTTGGAGAATGCCTCTATTAAAATGTCCAATCCCTTGTATGCCCTTATGAGACCGAAAAAGAGAATGTTTTTTCTGCCGGATGGAATCCCCAGCGCCCGTTCCGACTCCGCCCTGCCATATTTCTCTCCAAAATGCGAGTAGAGAGGATGCGGGGTGTTCAGATATTTCGCATCAGGTACGAATTTGAGAAGATCATCCCTCACTGCATCGCACAAAACGATATAGCCGTCTTGTCCCTTGAGAAAATATTTTGTGAGCGGAGTGTCGAAAAAGTGGGTTTCGTGCGGGATTACGTTATCGAGGATGGAGATTACTTTACACTCTTTCTCCATGTGCTTTGCAATATAGCCGAGCGAAGGCGCAAAGTAGCTGTTCCAGTAGCGGAGCAGCAGCAGATCAGGTTTCCACGCCCTTATTTTTCTTGCAGCGGAGAGATATGAAAACGGATTTGCCGTATCCAATAAAGCTTCTGACTCTATCGGTACGGCATTATCCTCGGCTGTTACATACTGTGTTTTTCCCGGGAAGAGGATTGACGGATATTGTCTTTTAAAATTGAAAGCCTTTACCGTGTGGCTTTTCGACAACTCGCCGTATATGCAGGCGTTGAATTGGGAAATGCCGCCTCTGTATGGGTAAAAACATGATAGTATGGCAATTTTCAATTCGTTATTTTTTTGAATTTATATATTCTTCGTTCAATCCCTTAAGTACGTCCTGAGTTATATCCAACGACGGATTGCCGATTATAACGGTATTGGTGACGCCGGATGTAGTAAGTATGAGAGAATATTTGTGAGTCTCATTGTAAGAGTTGAGGTATGTCTGGATGGCATCCATAACCCTTCTCATCATGACAGCCTCCTCTTCCTGCATCTCCATCTGTTTTTGCTGTGTCAATTCCTGCAGCTCTCTCTGGCGTTGGAGAATACTTTGCTGCTGGTCTTCTGCCTGTGAGCGGGTCAGCAGTCCTTTATTGAGTTTGTTCTGAAAATCCGTGGCACTCTTTTCCCATGCGTTGCCCTTTTTTGTCAAATCATCCTGAATCGTCTGCAACTTGGTTTCAAGTTCGGATTTGAGGTCATTGAACATGTCATAATAGTTGATCAATGAATCCATCTGGATATAGACAATGCTTCCTGCAGGTGCTGCTGCCTCATTTAATGTCTGGACGGTATTGCTCCCGTTACTCTCCTGTGCAGAATTGCAGGATATTAAAAGTACTGCCGAACTTAAAAGAACAGCAAGGGTAGATAGTGTTTTTTTCATATTTTTAGATTTAAAATATTAAATGTTTTACAAGTGAATATTATGCAAATATAATTAAAAATCGCTTAATTCCCTAAGATAGGCCGCAATCGTATTTTCGAGTCCCATATAGAGGGCGTCGCATATCAATGCGTGGCCTATCGAGACTTCCAGCAATCCGGGAATGGTATTTTTGAAGTACTTGAGATTGTCCAGGTTAAGGTCATGCCCCGCATTGAGTCCCAGACCGCAGCTCAAAGCCTCTTCTGCAGCCTTGAAATAGGGCTCTATGGCCTTTTCTCTGTCTGTACCGTATTCGCGCGCATACATTTCCGTATAAAGTTCGACTCTGTCGCAACCTGTATCGGCTGCATGTTTGACCATCTCTACATCGGGATCTACAAATATTGAAACCCTTATTCCGGAATCCTTGAATGTCTTGCAGATTTGTTGCAGATATCTTTTGTTTTTCACAGTATTCCATCCGGCATTAGAGGTAATCGCATCCGGAGCATCGGGTACGAGCGTTACCTGCGCCGGCTTGACCTGGAGCACGAGTCTTGTGAATGAGTCGATAGGATTGCCTTCTATATTGAATTCTGTCGTAAGGAGCGGCTTTAACGCCAGTACATCGGAGTACCTTATGTGGCGTTCGTCGGGGCGGGGATGGACGGTTATGCCCTGTGCCCCGAATCTCTCGCAGTCGGCAGCGCTTTTCAGTACATCCGGCATATTGCCTCCCCTTGCGTTGCGCAGTGTTGCAATTTTATTGATATTTACGCTTAATTTTGTCATTTTTAAAGAATATGGGTTCTTTTTCTTTGAGATGATTGCATAGGCAAAAATATGTATATTTTGCCAAAATTGTATATATTGCATTAAATTTTCTTACGCGATATGAAGGTTGCACTTTTCGGGCGCGGCGCCCAGATTTTCAATAATGAAAAATTGCAATTGCTGACAGAGAGCCTGAAAACGGTTGAAGGGTTGGAGATATGCTGCTATACTCCGCTCTTCGATTATTTTTATCGGGCACTTGGCGGCCGGTGCAGGATTACCTCGTTTTCTGATTTCGATACGTTGCCTGGCGATACCTCGTTCCTGCTCTCCCTGGGGGGTGACGGTACATTTCTGGAATCTCTTACTGTTGTCAGAGACAGCAATATACCTGTTGCAGGAATCAATTTCGGACGATTGGGATTTCTCACTACCGCATGTGTAGACAGTCAAAACAGCTGGCTGCATGATTTGCAGAGAGGAAGTTTCAGGATCGATGAAAGGACCTTGCTGCAGATAAGGTCTGAAAACAGTTCCGTGGTCCCGAAAGATTTTTATCCCGTGGCGCTCAATGAAATTACCGTGCAGCGCAGCAATCCGATAATGCTGGAGATAGAGATATCCGTAAACGGCGAGCCCTTGCCGCACTATATGGCGGACGGGATTCTGATAGGTTCCGCTACCGGATCTACCGCCTATTCGCTGAGTATAGGGGGACCGATCGTAACGCCTGATTCCAAGGTGCTGATAATAGCTCCAATAGCGCCGCATAACTTGAATGTGAGACCTATAATAGTGCCTGAGACATCGGTTGTCGAACTCTGTTACTCTACCCGTTCAGACAGGGCGTTGCTTACCGCCGACAATCGTTCGTTCTCCCTGCCGAAAAGGGAAAGACTTGTAATATCGAGAGCGGAGTATCGTTTGAGAAGCATCTCCATAAATAATAATTTCATGCAGGCGTTGAGCCAAAAACTCCTGTGGGGTGAGGATAAAAGGAATATGCTCAGATAAAATTTATTATATTTGCAAACTTTTGTGATTTTATCGGATTATGGAGATGGCAGATAGGATACCCGAACACGTTACCATTATAATGGACGGAAATGGCAGGTGGGCGAAGCAACGTGGTGAGGAGCGGCTTTTCGGGCATAGCGAGGGGAAGGAGAGCGTGAGGGCCTGTGTCGAATATGCGGTCGAAAAGGGAATAAAATATTTGAGTCTGTTTGCCTTTTCCGAGGAGAACTGGAATCGTCCGAGGGCCGAGGTCGAAGGGCTGATGCATCTGATGCTGAAGGCAATAATGGACGAGACCCCGCTTTTTCATAAAAATGGCATAAGGTTCAGGGTTATAGGAGATTTCGGCAAATTGTCCCGCGAGTTGAGGAACAGGATCGAGGAGTGTATGAGCATCACGGAAATGTATGAGCGGCTGAATCTCGTTATTTTTTTGAGCTATAGCGGAAAATGGGATATAGTACAGGCCGTGAACAGGTTTATGAAAGAAAACCCGGGAAAGGAGATCGATTCTTGCGGTCTTGAAAAATATATGGCTACGGCAGGTATTCCTGATCCTGATTTGCTGATACGGACAAGCGGAGAGGAGAGACTCAGCAATTATATGCTTTGGCAGACGGCATATACCGAGTTCTATTTTACCGATGTGCTTTGGCCCGATTTTCGCAAAACTGAATTCCAGCGTGCGTTGGATGCTTTTGCCAAAAGAGAACGCAGGTTCGGTAGAGTATAGTTAAATCTTAGATTATTAAACGAATGAGATTTATTTCATCAACCCTTCTTTTTTTGTTGCTATCGGTAGCGCTTTTTTCGCAAGTAAAACCTACAGTCGATTACAACAATCCTAAAACATATATTATCGGAGGGGTGCATGTTTCCGGTATAAAATATTTGAGCAAGGAACAGATTATCTCTTTGACAGGGCTGCGCGAAGGCGATGAGGTTACCGTTCCGGGCGAAACATTTTCGACAATGGTAAAGCGTCTGATGATGCAGCGCTATCTTTCTGATGTGGGGGTATATATAGACTCTGTCGTCCCAACGGGGGATACCTGTTATTTCGAGGTCAGGCTCAAAGAGCGTCCCAGGGTTTCCCAATGGAATTTTGCCGGAATAAAAAAATCCGAAAAGACGGATCTGATGGAAAGGGTCAAACTGCGCAGAGGCGGCGCGCTGTCTGATTATATAGCATCTTCTTCAATGGAGATAATCAAACGGTATTATCACGAAAAAGGTTTCCTGAAGGCGGATGTCTCGATTTCGCAAGAGATAGATACGGTTATCAAAAACGCTGTAAGAGTTACATTCAATATAAACAAAGGGCCTAAAGTCAAGATAAAGACCATAACCTTTGCCGGAAATGACAATGTGAAAGAGGGCAAACTGGTCAAATCCATGAAAAAGACACGCGACATGCGTATTACAAACTTCTTGAAGAGCAAGAAATTCAACGAGAAGGAGTATGAGACCGACAAACAGTCAATGATTTCGGTCTTTAACGAGGCAGGCTATCGCGATGCCAAAATTTTAAAAGACAGCATTTACTATATAACTCCCGACAGGCTGGGAATCGATTTTGTCGTGGATGAGGGGAAACGTTACTATTTCAGGGATATATCGTGGACCGGCAACTCCGTCTATACTACGGATCAGCTGAACAGCGTTTTAAGAATCGGAAAGGGCGACGTATATGATGTCGTTACAATGGACAAGCGGTTGAATGGAGATCCTAAACAGCAGCAGCCCGACGTGAAAAAGATGTATACGGACAATGGCTATCTCTTTTTCAATGTGGTTCCGGTGGAGATGAAAATCGACGGAGATTCGGTCGATGTGCAGATGCGCATTTTCGAAGGCGAGCAGGCGACATTCAACAATATCATTATAAACGGAAATACCATAACGAACGAAAAAATAGCGAGGAGGGCCGTCTTTACGCGTCCGGGTTACCTGTTCAGCCAGACAGATTTGGAGCGTTCGATAAGGGAGCTCTCTTCAATAGGCCATTTCGATCCAGAAAAATTCCAGTCCCCGGACGGATTCAGCGTACTTCCCAATCAGGTGAACAATACGGTCGATATCGCATATAATCTGGAAGAGAAAGCCAACAGCCAGCTGGAACTTTCCGGAGGCTGGGGCGGAAACATGTTTGTTGGTACCGTGGGAGTAAGTTTCAACAATTTCTCCCTGAAACGCGTTTTCGACAAAAAGGCGTGGAGGCCTGTACCGCTCGGTGACGGCCAGACGCTCTCATTGAGATTCCAGACGAACGGTACGTATTATACTGCGCTTACTGCCAACTTCGTGGAGCCATGGCTGTGGGGAAAGAAGCCTACTGCCCTGAATGTCTCGGTATATTATACAAGACAGACGAACTCATATTATTTCTATCAGAATTCCGATGAATATATGGAAGTCTTCGGTGCCGCTTTGGGAATAGGCACACGCCTCAAGTGGCCCGATAACTATTTCGTACTTTATAATCAGCTGAGCTGGCAGACGTACAATCTGCAGGACTGGTATTACAACTTCCTCTTTTCTACGGGAAAATCAAACAATTTCAGCTATACTGTCTCGTTGAGCAGAAATTCTACGGACCAGCCCATATATCCGAGAAAGGGGTCGGATTTGTCGTTGAGCCTGCAGCTTACGCCGCCATATTCGCTTTTCCGCTCCAAGGATACCGATTATAAGAGCATGACTGATCAGGAGAGATACAGGTGGATAGAATATCACAAATGGACGTTCAAGGCAGATCTGTACACTCAGCTTATCGGAGATCTGGTTTTGAAGACGGCTGCTCATTTCGGGTATCTTGGATATTATAACAGAGATTTGGGCTATTCTCCATTCGAAGGCTTCATACTCGGCGGCGACGGTATGAGCGGTTATAATACTTACGGTTCGGAAATAATAGGATTGAGAGGTTATCCTAACAACTCGCTTACTCCTATAATAAACAATGCATATGCAGGAAACGTATATGACAAGTTTACGATAGAGTTGCGTTATCCTCTGGTGATGCAGCCGTCGTCTACGATATTTGCATTGGTATTTCTGGAAGGAGGTAACTGCTGGTCGGATATCAAGGACTTCAATCCCTTTTCAATCAAAAGGTCTGCCGGTGTAGGTTTGAGAGTCATGCTTCCGATTGTGGGTATGCTCGGAGTCGATTGGGGTTATGGTTTCGACCCCGTACCGACCGAAGGCAAGGACAGAGGCGGCAGCCAATTCCACTTTATGATAGGACAACAGTTTTAAAATATCTGGTTATGAAGATAAAGGTAATTGTTTTTGCGATTTTTGCACTTTCGGCTTTTACGGCCGGTGCGCAATATACGGGGAATGTTGCTTATATAAATACCGATACGATTTTGAACAGAATTCCCGAATATGTAGAGGCCCAGAAGAGCCTCAACTCTTTAGCGGAGCTTTACAGAGATGAAATAGAGAGCAAATACAAGGTTATAGAGCAGATGTATAATTCGTATATGTCTTCCAAGTCGCGTATGACGGAGTATCAGCAGTCCCAGAAAGAAAATGAGATTATAGAAAGGGAGAGAGAGGTTAAGGAGTTGCAAAATGACTACTTCGGCCCCGAAGGCGTAATGCAGGAAAAGTCTGAAGAGTTGCTCTCTCCGATAAGGGAACGGGTACAGCAAGTTGTAGATAAAATAGCAACGAGTAACGGAATAATGCTTATCTTTGATACCGCAATTATGCAGGGCGTAATATATAACGATCCTTCAAAAGACTTGAGTGATACGGTATTAAAAGAATTAGGCCTGTAATTTTGAATATTAATTAAAACCTTAATAATTTATGAAAAAAGTTGTAATCTTGACTGCTGCAGCAGTGTTGCTCTGCTCGGTACAGTCATTTGCCCAGAGTTTTAAATTTGGCCATATCAATATGGGAGAACTGATCCAGTTGATGCCTGAACGTGACTCTGCGGTTGTGAAGTTGGAAAAATATGCTAAAGATCTCGATGAGACAATGAGAAGCATGCAGGAGGAATTTCAGAAAAAATATCAGGAGTATCAGGAGAACAATGCAAACTGGCTGCCTGCAATATTGGAGGCAAAGGAGAAGGAGCTTGCAGAGATGCAGCAGCGTCTGCAGCAGTTCAGTCAGAATGCAAGTATGGAGTACAGCAATATGCAGCAGCAGCTTTTGGAGCCTGTAATGCAAAAGGCGAGGGAAGCTGTGGAAAAAATAGGCAAGGCCAACGGCTTTACATATGTGTTCGATCTGTCGGCAGGCAGTATAATCTATTTCGATGCTGTAAACAGTACGGATATACTTCCTATGGCAAAGTCTGAGTTGGGAATACCTGCCGACAAGACAGTGCCTACCAATATGGCTGCACAGGCAAATTGACGCAGTGCTGTTCATAGACAGGAAAGTGAAATGGGGCCGGAGCAAAGAGATTTGCAGCCGGTCTCTTTTTTTGTATTGCCGATGACGGATATGTCCGGAACGGTTAAAATATTTCTGTGTAAATAGGGAATAGCGATAAGAAAAATTGTTACATTTGTAAGAAGAAACAAAAATTAACATAATATTAAAAAACCTTAAGGTAAAAATCTTTTATGGAACATAAGATTATTGACACGCAAGAGGTGGTTATCCGTTTTACCGGAGATTCAGGAGACGGAATGCAGTTGACAGGAACTCTTTTTGCCGATGCCTCTGCATTGTACGGAAATGAGATTTCTACATTTCCGGATTATCCGGCCGAAATCAGAGCGCCACAGGGAACAGTAGCCGGTGTTTCAGGATTTCAGGTACACATCGGTCAGACCGAAGTAAAAACTCCGGGAGACTATTGCGATGTTCTGGTTGCCATGAATCCGGCGGCCTTGAAAGCCAATGCCAAATGGGCAAAACCGGGTGCAAGCATTATTATCGATACCGATTCTTTCGACGAGAAAAACATCGAAAAGGCCGGTTTCAAGACCATGGACCCCATAGCAGAACTGAAACTGGAAGATTATCACATTATTGCTGCTCCTATAACAACTCTTACGAAAGAGAGCTTGAAAGATAGCGGACTGGACAATAAGGCTATTGTGAGAAGCAAAAACATGTTCACTTTGGGAATGTGTTATTTTATGTTTAACAGACCGCTTCATTTTACCGAGGCTTACCTTGAGAAAAAGTTCGCGAAAAAACCGCAGCTTATAGGACCTAACAAAAAGGTTTTGAATGACGGTTACAATTATGCGCACAATATACATGCAATACCCAATACATATAGGATAGAACCTGCCAAACAGGCTTCCGGCGAATATAGGAACATAAGCGGAAACGTTGCAACCGCGTGGGGGCTGCTGGCTGCATCGGAGAAATCCGGCAGACCGCTCTTCTGCGGTTCATATCCCATCACCCCCGCTACCGTGATCCTTGAGGAACTCGCAATTCACAAGGAGTTGGGGGCAAAGACAGTGCAGTGCGAAGATGAAATATCTGGAATCTGTACGGCAATCGGTGCCGCGTATGCGGGAAACCTTGCAGTTACGACAACATCCGGTCCCGGTCTTTCACTCAAATCGGAGGCTCTCGGTCTTGCGATGATTACCGAGTTGCCGTTGGTTATAGTCGATGTTCAGCGAAGCGGCCCTTCTACAGGTATCCCGACAAAGACCGAGCAGACAGACCTTAACCAGGCGCTTTACGGCAGGAACGGTGAGTGCCCTATTATGGTGATGGCGGCAAAGACTCCGTCTGATTGTTTCAACGCGGCATTTTATGCAGCCAAATACGCGCTCGAGCATATGATGCCTGTGATATTGCTTACAGAGGGATATCTGGGCAACGGTTCAGAACCGTGGAAAATTCCATCTATGGATGAATTCCCTGCAATCAACCCGCCTATAATCAAGGAGTGCGAGGGTAAGTTCAAGCCATTCGAGAGAGACGCGGTTTCATTTGCAAGAAAATGGGCTTTGCCCGGTACACCGGGGCTCGAACATCGCGTGGGCGGTCTCGAAAAGAGCGAAGCAGGCGCAATATCTTCTGATCCGCTGGTTCACCAGAGAATGGTTGCAGCGAGAGCAGAGAAAGTTGCAAGAGTCGCAAATTATATACCTGATCTTGAGGTAATGGGAAAAGAATCCGGAGATGTACTCATAGTAGGCTGGGGCGGAACTTTCGGCCATCTTTATACTGCAACAAAACAGTTGCTCGATGAAGGAAAGAGTGTCGGCCTTGCCCATTTCGAGTATATTAACCCGCTGCCTAAAAATACTGCGGATGTATTTAAGAAATTCAAGAAAATCATAGTATGCGAGCTTAACAGCGGTCATTTTGTAAACTATTTGAGAGCCAAGGAGCCCGACTTTAAATACTTGCAACTGAATAAAGTACAAGGTCAGCCGTTTGTGGTACATGAAATAGTAGAGGCCGTAAGAGCACTTTAGCAACCGTTATTCACCATTTCAAAGAGAATCATCATGAAATATACATCACAAGATTTTAAAAGCGATCAGGAAGTAAGATGGTGTCCAGGATGTGGAGACCATGCAGTACTTGCATCGGTATTGAGAGCCATGCCTGAAATATGCGAGGAACTCAATATTTCAAAGGAACAACTGGTTTTTGTTTCCGGTATAGGTTGCTCGTCGAGATTCCCGTATTATATGAATACATACGGTTTTCACGGCATTCACGGACGTGCTACAGCACTTTCTACCGGAATCAAGGTGGCGAATCCGCAACTTTCCGTATGGCAGATGACCGGCGACGGCGATGCCCTTGCAATAGGCGGAAACCATTTCATCCACGCAATCCGCAGAAATATAGATATTAATATCATTCTGTTCAACAACCGTATTTACGGTTTGACAAAAGGACAGTATTCACCTACATCCAAATACGGTCTTGTAACAAAGACTTCACCTTATGGAACGGTAGAGGAGCCCTTTATCCCCGGGCAACTTGTCCTGGGCGCGAGAGGCACCTTCTTTGCACGCAGTCTGGATTCGGAGTTGAAGCTCAATCAGGAAATCATGCTGCAGGCAGCCAAACATAAGGGAACCTCCGTTATGGAAATGTTGGTGAACTGCGTAATATTCAATGACGGAACCCATCTCGATATATCTGAAAAGTCTGTAAGGGCAGACAGGACCATTGTCCTGCGTCATGGAGAGCCTATGATTTTCGGAAAAGAGAGAGATAAAGGTATAGTTCTTGACGGTCTTAACCTTAAGGTCGTGAAACTGGGAGAAAACGGCGTGACCGAAAAGGATATTCTGGTACATGATGCCCATTCCGACAATATTGGAATACACAGTCAGCTTGTGAACATGAGATATCCTGATTTCCCTGTCGCACTGGGCGTAATAAGGGATGTAGAGGCCAAGACTTACGAGACAGAAGTTCACAGGCAGGTTGCGGATGTTGCGCAGAAAGCCAAAATCAAGAATATGGAACAGCTCCTTCATAGCGGTGCTACATGGAGCGTAAAGTAATAAAACCCTTTAACAAAACAAAACAAATATAATTTTATGAAAGTAGCAGAAATTATGGCCAATCTGGAAAAGAAGTATGGCCATGAAAAAGAGTATTTACAAGCAGTACGTGAAGTATTGGAGTCAATCGAAGATGTTTATAACCAGCATCCGGAGTTCGAGAAGGCTAAAATCGTAGAGAGATTGGTAGAGCCCGACAGAATTTTTACTTTCAGAGTTACCTGGATAGATGACAAAGGCGAGGTTCAGACCAATTTGGGATATCGCGTGCAATTCAACAGCGCTATAGGCCCTTATAAGGGAGGTTTGAGATTCCATCCTGCAGTTACCCCTTCTATGCTTAAATTCCTCGGTTTCGAGCAGACATTCAAGAATGCTCTTACCACGCTCCCTATGGGCGGCGGCAAAGGCGGTTCTGATTTCGATCCCAAAGGTAAGTCAGATGCTGAAATCATGCGTTTCTGCCAGGCATTCATGCTTGAATTGTGGAGAAACCTCGGTCCGGATACCGATGTCCCTGCAGGTGACGTGGGTGTAGGCGGCCGCGAAATCGGTTTCCTGCATGGAATGTATACAAAATTGGCCCGCAAGTACAGCACAGGCGTTTTGACAGGAAAAGGCGCTATGTGGGGCGGTTCTATTCTTCGTCCCGAGGCTACAGGTTTCGGTGCACTCTACTTTACACAGCACCTGTTGCATAAGGCAGGAAAGGACATCAAGGGCAAGACTGTTGCCATTTCAGGTTTCGGTAACGTAGCTTGGGGTGCCGCTACAAAGGCTACGGAATTGGGAGCTCAAGTAGTTGCCATTTCAGGACCCGACGGAGTCGTTACAATTCCTAACGGAATGAGCAAAGAGATGATAGACTATATGTTGGATCTCCGTGCATCCAACCAGAATATCGTAGCTCCTTTTGCAACGAAATTCCCTGAGTGCAAATTTATCGCAGGTAAAAAGGCTTGGAGCGTGAAATGCGATATCGCATTGCCTTGTGCATTCCAGAATGAATTGAACGGCGATGATGCAAAAGAGTTGATTGCAAACGGTACATGGTGCTGCTGCGAGGTTTCAAACATGGGTTGTACACCTGAGGCTATAAAGACATTCCAGGATGCTAAAGTTCTGTTCGCTCCCGGTAAGGCTGTAAATGCCGGCGGTGTGGCAACTTCAGGCTTGGAGATGACTCAGAACTGCATGCACCTCGGATGGTCTGCTGCAGAAGTAGATGCAAAATTGCACTTCATCATGGAGAGCATACATAATGCCTGCGTTAAGTATGGTACTCAACCTGACGGTACTATAGACTATGTGAAAGGCGCAAACATCGCAGGCTTTATGAAAGTGGCTCATGCGATGCTGGAGCAGGGTATAATCTAACTCATTTTTCAGTTAGTATTATACAGGATTATGGAGGCAATAGAGATTTTCCCTATTGCTTCCTTTCTTTTTATTTTTTCCCTATTTTTGCTACGCAAAATCTGTATTCTTGTATGGTAGGTGTTTTGGATTCCGGGGTTGGCGGGTTGTCTGTATGGAAAGAGTTGATAGAGACGCTTCCGAATGAGAAATATGTATATGTGGCCGATAGCGGCCATTGTCCGTACGGGCCAAGAGCCAAATCGTATATCATAGAGAGGACATTTAAAATATCCGAATTCCTGATAGAGAAGGGAGCCGATATAATAGTCGTTGCCTGCAATACGGCGACTGCTGCCGCCATTGAAAGTCTTAGGTCCAATTTCAATATACCGTTTGTAGGCATGGAACCGGCGATAAAGCCTGCGGCGTTGCATTCCGAGACGGGCGTGATTGCCGTTCTGGCAACGCAAGGCACATTCAAGGGGGAACTATACATCGGGACACTGAACAGGTTTGCCTCCGGAATAAAAGTTCTCGAGACCGTGGGGACAGGCCTTGTCGAACTGGTAGAGAATATGGAATGGGATACACCGGAGGCTGAAGCGCTTTTGAGAAAATATATCGAGCCTGTCATGGCCGCAGGTGCGGACCATTTGGTTTTGGGTTGTACCCATTATCCGTTTTTGACGGGAGCAATTGAAAAAATCGTAGAGGACAAGATGAAAATCATAAATCCGGCTCCGGCAGTCGCAAGAAGGGCAAAGGCCGTAATGGATGGACTCGCGCACCGTAATATTTACCGGGAGGATTGTGATTTATTCTATACGACGGGCAGTAATATTCAGGTGCTGGATTCTATTGTGGGGAGCATTATGGCAAAAAGCAGTAGAAAAGGGTTTGGAAAATACAATTGTACTACAATAAAGCTTTGAATTATGGAGACTGATCTCATTTTTTATCTGGTACCGGCGTCATCGTTATTGGCGCTCTTTTTCGCTTTTTATTTCTTCAGACAGATGATCCGGCAGAGCGAAGGTACGGTGAGAATGCGTGAGGTGGCGCTTTATGTAAGAAATGGCGCCATGGCATATCTTAAACAGCAATACAAGGTGGTCGGTATTGTTTTTTTAGTACTTCTTATTTTTTTTGTGATTCTTGCCTATGGGTTCGGCGTTCAGAATAAATGGGTGCCGTTCGCCTTTCTTACCGGAGGATTCTTTTCCGGTCTGGCCGGTTTTATAGGGATGAAAACCGCGACGTACGCATCTGCCAGAACCGCCTGTGCCGCCGAAAAATCTCTCAATAGCGGATTGAAGGTGGCCTTCCGTTCCGGTGCCGTAATGGGATTGGTAGTTGTAGGATTAGGACTTCTCGACATTTCAATCTGGTATCTTGTTCTGAATCATTTTATAGATGTGACAGGAGCTCAGAAGCTGACGGTTATAACTACTACGATGCTTACATTCGGAATGGGTGCTTCTACACAGGCCCTTTTTGCCCGTGTAGGAGGCGGCATATATACGAAGGCGGCGGATGTAGGGGCCGATCTGGTAGGCAAAGTGGAAGCCGGCATACCGGAGGATGATCCCCGTAATCCGGCAACCATAGCAGACAATGTCGGAGATAATGTGGGAGATGTAGCCGGAATGGGAGCAGATCTTTATGAATCTTATTGCGGATCCATACTGGCAACGGCGGCGTTGGGTGCGGCTGCATTTTATGGAGATACCCAAATGCAGTTAAAAGGCGTTTTCGCTCCCATGCTTATAGCGGCAATAGGCATAATCCTCTCTCTTATAGGAATATTCCTCGTAAGGACAAAGGAAAATGCAGGAATGAGACAACTTCTTAAATCTTTAGGTTTTGGGGTTAATTTCAGTTCATTGCTGATAATTCTGGCCACTTTCGCGATTCTTCGTATTCTGGAGATTCCAAACTGGGTGGGGATATCGTGTTCGGTGATTACAGGTCTGGTAGCAGGGATAATAATAGGACAGTCTACGGAATATTATACATCGCATTCATATAAACCTACAAGAAAAATTGCCGGAAGTTCCGAGACAGGCCCTGCAACAGTAATTATTTCCGGAATAGGAACAGGGCTGGTCTCTACGGCGATACCGGTTGTGACAATTTCAGCGGCAGTAATAATAGCTTATCTTAGTGCCATAGGATTCGATGTGAAAAACATGCTTTCCGGTCCGAATCTGAGCATGGGGCTTTACGGTATAGGCATCGCTGCCGTAGGAATGCTTTCCACTCTGGGAATCACGCTCGCAACGGACGCTTATGGCCCCATAGCGGATAATGCCGGAGGAAATGCGCAGATGAGCAATCTCGATGCGAAGGTCAGAGAAAGGACAGACATGCTTGATGCGTTAGGCAATACTACGGCGGCTACCGGAAAAGGATTCGCAATAGGTTCGGCAGCCCTTACTGCCCTGGCATTGTTGGCATCGTATATAGAAGAGATAAAGATAGCCCTCGAAAGGGCGGGGGAGCATACATTGGAAATTGCAGGAAGGGCTGTCGATGTAGCATCGGCTGGCATACCCGACTTTATGGAATTTTATCAGGTAAATCTGATGAACCCCAATGTCCTGGCCGGAGTGTTCATCGGTGCAATGATGTCGTTTCTCTTCTGCGGGCTTACCATGAATGCGGTAGGCCGTGCGGCCCAGAAGATGGTGGAGGAGGTGCGCCGTCAGTTCCGTGAAATAAAGGGAATTTTGACCGGAGAGGCGACTCCCGATTATGCAAAGTGCGTGGAAATCTCTACAAAGGGTGCACAACGGGAAATGGTGCCATCTTCTGTAATGGCCATAGTGGCACCCATAGCCGTAGGTTTTATTTTCGGCGTTGCCGGTGTACTCGGGCTTCTGGTAGGCAGCCTTTCGAGCGGTTTTGTGCTCGCAGTGTTTATGGCAAATGCCGGAGGTGCCTGGGATAATGCGAAGAAATATATCGAGGAGGGCAACCACGGCGGCAAAGGGTCTGAATGCCATAAGGCTACTGTCGTAGGAGATACTGTGGGCGATCCGTTTAAAGATACTTCCGGCCCTTCGCTGAACATACTCATAAAACTCATGAGCATGGTCTCTATCGTTGTCGCCGGTTTGACTGTCGCTTGGCATCTCTTATAGTTTTGACTATATTTGTTTTTGTTTTCTATGGAGAGTAAAGGGAGAAATAAGGCCATATTTGAAGTCATACCTCTCACCGAGAGGGATTGTCTGTATGTCGCGGACAGGAGCAAGAGTGAGTTTACATATCCTATGCACAGCCACAGGGCATGTGAATTGAATTTTACCCAAAATGCAAACGGAGTAAAGCGTACGGTGGGAGATTCGGTAGAGGAGATCGGAGATTATGATCTCGTGCTCATTGCCAACGGGAAACTGGAACATGCGTGGGAGCAGCACAACTGTATATGCGACAAGGCCCGCGAAATAACGGTCCATTTCAGACCCGATCTGGTAATGGGGAATTTCGTAAACAAACTGCAGTTTGAATCGATAAGGAGAATGCTGCAAAAGGCGGAATGCGGCATAGCGTTTCCGATGAGTGCCATCTTAAAGGTTTATCATATGCTGGATACTCTCTCTTCTGAAAAATCCGGCTTCTATATGGTCATGAAATTCTTTGCCATCTTATACGAACTGTCGCAGTGCGAACAGATGCGTGTTCTCTCTTCATATTCCTTGAAGACGAAATCTACATCGGAAGATAAAAGGATAGCCGATATCCAAGATTATATAAGCAAAAATTATATGACAGACATAAGGCTGCCGAATCTGGCCAAAATGGCGGGGATGTCTCCTGTAGCATTCAGCCGTCTGTTCAAGCAGAAGATAGGGAAGAGCCTGTCGGATTATATAATTGATATGAGATTGGGTTATGCATCCAGATTTTTACTGGATTCTACAAATTCCATTTCGGATATTTCGTATGAGTGCGGTTTCAACAATCTGTCGAATTTCAACCGTATTTTCAAGAAAAAGAAAAATTGTTCGCCAAAGGAGTTCAGGGAAACTTTCAGAAAGAGAAAAAGGGTTGTCTGATGAGACATAAATTGCTTTTACATCTGCTTTTGTTTCTGATTCCCGCCTCTTTGTGCGGTCAGGAGGTGGAGTTTGAAATCTTGAATCCGTACGACAGAGTCTATTATAATTCCAATATCCCTTCCGTTGAGGTCATGGCTTATGCCGGCCGTTATTTTAATTCGCACGGAGAATTGGAGTGTATTATAAAGGATGGAGATAAAATCATATATCGGTTTTCTCAGAATTTCATGGCGGCCATGAATGATTCAGCCAAACTCTCATTCGCATTCAACCTCGACCCGGGATTTTATAAAGTGGAATTGCGGAAGGAGGGAAAACTTATAAATGAGTGCGTGATTGGCTATGAACCTGAACTTATAGAGAAAAAGGGCGTCGTGGAGGAGCCCGGCAGTGGTTTTGAGAATTACTGGAGGGGCAAAATCGAAGAGTTGTCTACATATCCCAAACTTACCGAAGTATATAAGGTTAAGGAGTTGTCTAAAGGCGGCAAAAACATTTACAGGGTTTCCATCCATTCATTCGGCGGGAAGACATTGGAAGGATATTATGCAGTACCCAAGCAAAAAGGGCTCTATAAAGCCGTAGTCAAGGCTTATGCCTTGTCCGATACTCTGGATTTGGAGGACTTGGAAAGATATGCGGCATCGGATACTTTGTCCGACAGGATCTGTTTTACGGCACAGACGGAGGAGAGTGTGGATATCGTCAGATTCGTAGATTTTCTGCAGGAAGAGGATGCGGTCTCTTTGAGCAATATATTTGTAGAGGGGTATGGGAAAGCAGGCGCGTATGCCCTGGTGGCGGCGGCCATAGATAACAGAATTTCCGCTGTCGCCGTTTATGCCCCGGGCTGTCCGGACTATACCGGTGCCGATACTCCGCAGTACAGCAACCTCTGGACGGCAGCGTCGAAACTTAAAACTCCATTGCTTTTCGGTGTGGATATCAATGGAAGAGTCGCCGATCCGTATACCGATTTTTCAGTATATAACAGGGTCCGTTGCGACAAATCGTATTACATATTTTTGGAAAATGGGGAGCCCCCGATGTGGGAGCGGCTTAAAAGGAATTTTTTTGATAAATATACCACACATCTGTTATATTGATTCTAAATGGAAGTTATGGCAAAGTTCGGACTTATAGGCAATCCTATTTCACACTCAAAAAGCCCGTCGCTTTTCGCTGCCGCATACGG
Source organism: uncultured Bacteroidales bacterium (assembly GCA_944325445.1). Lineage (GTDB taxonomy): Bacteria > Bacteroidota > Bacteroidia > Bacteroidales > UBA932 > Egerieousia. The sequence goes on from CALVAG010000001.1 coordinate 149,815, forward strand.
AGGCAAATGCGGCAGTTATGAGCTTATAGAGGCCGACAGCTGCGTTTCGGCTATGGAGCGTTTTATTGACGGGGAGTATCGCGGAATAAATGTCACGGCCCCATATAAAGAGCAGGTTCTTGAATATGTGACGGATCCGGACCGGGCATCCTGCGAGTTGGGAAATGCGAATCTGCTTCTAAAGGATGAAAATCACGCATGTAACGGGAGGATATATTCATACAACACAGATTATTATGGTGTTAAAAATACTGTGAAAGAGTTGCTGTCGGGTGAATATATGACAGATGCCGTAGTGCTGCCGGAAATAAAACGTGTTACTGTGGTGGGGGCCGGAGGTGCCGGCAAGGCTGCGGCTTTGGCCATGGCGGATAGCGGTTATAAAGTCTGCCTGGTGAACCGCTCTCCTGAAAGGGCCGTTGCGTTTGCAAATAAAATCGGCGCCGAATATGTAAGGCTTGAAGATCTTGCAAAGGCTGTTGAAAAATCCCAGCTGCTGATATATTCGCTCTCAATGCCTGTAAATGAGATGGCAGGGGTGGACTTGTCGGGTAAAATCGTCTTTGAGGCGAATTATGCCGCTCCCAACCTATCTCCCTCTTGCGGAATCCGTTCCCTGTATTATCTCCGCGGAGAGTATTGGCTCTATAATCAGGCAGTACCGGCATTCGAACTTTTTACGGGGTGCAAGCCCGATATTCTGGCAATGAAGAAAATAATCGGGATATAGTTTTTTTATCTCCATTTGCTTTATTAATTCGGCAGAAAATAGTAACTTTAACCGCTTATTGTAAACGAAGTTTAAAATCAGATAGATTATGTCTTATAACAAAGTTTTGTTGATTGGCAATGTAGGGAGAGACCCTGAAGTGAGACATTTGGAGTCCGGTGCAGCTGTAGCTACATTTACATTAGCCACTACCGAAAGGTATAAAGATAGGAACGGTCAATATCAGGATCAGACAGAGTGGCACAATATCGTGTGTTGGAGAAATCTTGCGGAATTTTCCCAGAATTATATTGTCAAAGGCTCGCAAATTTTTGTGGAGGGCAAGATCAGGACCAGGAGCTGGACAGACCAGACAGGGCAGAAGAGATATACGACGGAAATTGTTGCGGATAATATCAGGCTGCTGGGCAAGAGGGCGGATAACCCAGTCCAACAGCATTCTGCTATTCCGGCACAGCATCAGTCTTCCGCACAGCAATCGCAATATTCCGCATCTCAAGATTTTCCTATAGATGATACTCCGTCGGATGATTTGCCATTTTAAATTTTTGAAAAAATATTTATCGGTTTAAAAGATTTGCGATATGAAGTTAGATGTAGTTCTCGGCTTACAGTGGGGCGATGAAGGCAAGGGAAAAATTGTAGACGTTCTTGCAAACAACTATCCGGTTGTAGCCAGATTCCAGGGAGGCCCCAATGCAGGCCATTCAATTCATTTCGAAGGGAAAAAATTCGTGCTTCACACTATTCCATCAGGAGTTTTCAGAGACGGTTCTGTAAACTTTATCGGCAATGGCGTGGTTATAGATCCAATAATATTCAAAGAGGAGTGTCTCGCAATCGAAGCGATGGGAGTTCCGGTAAGAGAGAGAGTCGTAATTGCAGACAGGGCTCATCTTATTTTGCCTACACACAGAATTATCGATGCCGCTTCGGAGGCCGCAAAGGGCAAGGGGAAGATAGGTTCCACACTGAAAGGCATAGGGCCTACCTATATGGATAAAACCGGAAGGAACGGTCTGAGGGTAGGCGATATTCTGACGCCTAATTTCAAAGAGAGATTCCAATATCTGAAAAACAAGCATATCATATATCTCAAGCAGTATGATTTCGAGTATGACGCTTCTGAAAACGAGCAGAAGTGGCTCGATGCCATAGAGTATATGAAGCAATTCGAAATAGTTGACGGGGCATATAGGGTAAACGGGTATCTTTCCGGCGGCAAGAGCGTTTTGGCGGAAGGAGCGCAAGGAACATTGCTGGATGTCGATTTCGGCTCATATCCCTTTGTCACCTCATCATCTACCGCGTGTGCTGGAGCATGTACCGGTCTGGGTGTCTCCCCTCACTGCATAGGGAGAGTCTACGGTGTTTTCAAGGCATACTGTACAAGGGTGGGAAGCGGCCCGTTTCCTACCGAACTTTTCGATGAGACAGGCGAAGAGCTGCGTCAGAAGGGATTCGAATTCGGGGCGACCACAGGACGGCCGCGCAGAACGGGATGGCTCGATTTGCCTGCACTCAAATATGCCATTATGGTAGACGGAGTCGATGAACTTATAATGATGAAGGCGGATGTGCTGGACGGGTTCGATACAATAAAAGTGGCAGTGGCATACGAGGTCGGCGGCAAGAAGACGGAAGAAATCCCCTATGATGTCTTTGCAGAGGTGAAACCTGTTTACAAAGAGTTCAAGGGCTGGAAATGCGACCTTACAAAAATCAAATGGGAGAAAGATATGCCGTCTGAATTCACTGACTATATAAAATATATAGAAGATTATCTCAAAGTCCCGATAAAAATCATCTCTCTCGGGCCGGACAGGGATCAGACAATAATCAGGTAATTTATTATCAATCAAAATCAATTATATGAGTACTAACACACAACAAAAAACACTGCTAAAAGATTCGGCGGCCATAAGATGGCTTACATTATTGCTGGTGTCGCTGACGATGTTCACCGCTTATGTGGCGGCCGATATTTTCTCTCCATTGAAACCGTTGTTGGAACAGGAAAACCTATGGAACAGTACTGAGTTCGGATGGTTCGGAAGTTCATATTCGATGTTCAACGTATTTTTGGGCATGCTTATTTTCGGAGGTTTGATTCTCGATAGAAAGGGAATCAGGTTCAGCGGAATTTTGGCATGTATCCTTATGATTGTAGGTATAGGCGTAAAGTATTGGGCCTTGAATACACCGATGTTTACACCTGAGACAACAATATGGTTCTTCGGCGATGAAATCAAAAAAGAGGTATTTTGGGTAATAATGGGCTATGCTACATACGGTGTGGGCGCAGAAGTTGCCGGTATCACAGTATCAAAAGCGATTGTAAAGTGGTTCACAGGAAAGACATTGGCTTTGGCAATGGGTCTGCAGCTCTCTTTGGCAAGATTGGGCTCTGCTGCCGCTCTTATCTTTTCGCCCATGATAGTAAATGCTTTCCACGATGTGAGCGTTCCCGTATTGGTGGCCTTGATAATGCTTATTCTCGGAGGTTTCTGCTTCCTTGTATATTGCGTGTATGACAAACGCCTCGACAAGCAGATAAAGGAGAATGCGACAGAAGAGGAGGAGTCATTCAATGTCAAGGATGTAAAGGGAATAGTTACAAACCCGGGTTTTTGGTTGATAGCATTGCTTTGCGTGATGTTCTATTCCGCAATTTTCCCCTTCCTCAAGTATGCCGCAGACCTTATGGTAAACAAGTTCAATGTAGCTCCTGAACTTGCGGGAATCATACCGGGAATGTTGCCGTTCGGCTGTATTCTCCTCACCCCGCTTTTCGGAACCGTATATGATAAAATCGGACACGGGGCCGATCTTATGATATTGGGAGCAGTCATAATAACCTGTGTACATGTGCTGTTTGCCGCTCCGTTCGTAACATATTGGGTAATAGCGGTAATCTTAATGATATTCCTCGGCATAGGATTCGCTATGGTTCCTGCTGCAATGTGGCCTTCGCTTGCCAAGATTATGCCTCAACGCCAATACGGAACGGCTATAGCCCTTACATTCTATATCCAGAATATAGGCTTGTGGGGAATGCCTCTGCTTATAGGCAAGGTGCTGGACAAATATTGTATCAACCCCGATTACGGCGTTGTAGAAGGAGTTGCCAAGTATAATTACACTCTTCCAATGCTTATATTCGTATGCGTGTGTGTCGTAGCTATACTGATTGCAATCGGAATAAAGATTCTCGACAAGAAGAAAGGGTACGGCTTGCAGGTTGCAAACATCAAGAAAAAGAGTGAGTAGTGAGTAACGGAATGAAGATTCTCGATAATATCAATTCGCCTGAAGATGTCAGAAAACTAGACTATAGCCAGCTCGAAGAGTTGTGTTCTGAAATAAGAGCATATATGATAGAGTGCTGTTCGGTCAATCCCGGGCATTTGGGCGCCAGTCTGGGCGCAGTTGAGTTATCGGTGGCGCTTCATTATCTGTTTAATACACCAAAAGATAAAATCGTATGGGATGTAGGCCATCAGGCCTACGCCCATAAGATTTTGACAGGAAGACGCGAAGCATTTAAAGAGAATCGGAAATATGGCGGAATAAGCGGCTTCCCCAAGATGTCTGAAAGCCCGTATGATTCATTCGGAGCCGGACACACTTCAACCTCTATTTCTGCAGCCTTGGGGCTGGCTACTGCAGCCAATCTAAACGGCGAGAAGATAAAGGTCGTTGCCGTAATCGGAGACGGAGCGATGAGCGGAGGCCTTGCATACGAAGGGCTGAATAACGCGGGAAGCGCAAAATCGGATATTCTTGTAATATTGAACGACAACCAAATCTCTATCGACAGCAACGTCGGTGCCATGCATAACTATCTGCTTAAGCTGTCGACATCTCCGACTTATAACAGAATCAAGAATAAGATATGGCATAAACTGGGCAATATCCGGTTCAGGAGATTCATCCAGAAATTCATGCTAAGTACAAAACTTGCCTTCTTTAAAAACGGTTCTATATTTGAAGGTCTGGGATTCAGGTACTTTGGAGTCATAGACGGAAATGATTTGGGGCAACTTATAACGACTTTGGGAAACCTGAAAAATATAGAAGGTCCTAAATTGTTGCATATAAGAACGGTAAAGGGCAAGGGGTATAAACCTGCGGAACAGAATCAAAGTCTCTGGCATGCTCCGGGCAGATTCGATGTCCTTACAGGCGAGATATTGAAATCGGATGACCCGCGTTCAAAATATCAGGATGTCTTTGGGGAGACGATAGTGGAGCTTGCAAAGAAGAATGAAAAAATAGTGGCCATAACTCCGGCTATGGCTTCGGGGTGCTCTCTTACCGAAATGATGAGAGTGTTTCCCGACAGGACTTTCGATGTAGGTATTGCCGAACAGCACGCCGTGACTTTTTCCGCAGGACTGGCGGCGGGCGGCTATTTGCCATATTGCAACATATACTCTACATTCCTTCAGCGGGCTTTCGATGAAATTATCCATGATGTAGCATTGCAGAATCTGAAAGTCATCTTCTGCATAGACAGAGCAGGTCTCGTTGGCGAAGACGGGGCAACGCATCAGGGGGCATTCGACCTGGCTTATATGCGCCTTATTCCAAATATGACGATAGCGGCTCCGATGAATGAATCCGAACTGCGTAATATGCTCTATTCGGCATCGCAAAGCGGATATGGCATCACTGCCATAAGGTATCCTCGCGGATACGGCGATGGAGTGGATTGGAGAAAGGAGTTTTCATATGTGGAACCGGGCAAGGCTCTCTTGTTGCAAGACGGCTCGGATGTAGCGGTTCTCTCTATCGGAACTATAGGAAACAGGGCGGCAAAGGCCATCGGGCAGATAGAGGCCCGTTACGGTAAAAAGCCTCTCCATTATAACATGCGTTTTTTAAAGCCGGTCGATTATGCGGCAATCGACGATGCATGCAAAAAAGCCGCTACAATAATTACGGTAGAGGACGGTACGCTTTGCGGTGGCCTGTACAGTGCGGTTTCTGAATATGTATGCAAAAAGTATCCTCATTGCAGGATTGTCGCACTCGGCATTCCGGATGTTTTCGTCGAGCAGGGAAGCGTAGATGAGCAGATGTCGGAGTGTAAATATAATACTGTTGATATTTATAAGGCAATCGAAAAAAGTTACGATATTTTTTAGAAAAATTTTGGTAGATAAGTTCAAAAAACATATCTTTGCAGTCCAAAATCAAAAAGGGGAAGTTCTTTAAGAGTTTGATTCATACATGCCGATGTAGCTCAGTTGGCCAGAGCAGCTGATTTGTAATCAGCGGGTCGTGGGTTCGAATCCCTCCATCGGCTCCAAGTAACGGTTATGGGGAGATACCAAAGTGGCCAACTGGGGCAGACTGTAAATCTGCTGGCGCACGCCTTCGTAGGTTCGAATCCTGCTCTCCCCACTTTTTATTGTTTTTTAGGCGGAAGTAGCTCAGTCGGTAGAGCATCAGCCTTCCAAGCTGAGGGTCGCGGGTTCGAACCTCGTCTTCCGCTCTTTTAAAAGCCAGTGTAGCTCAGAGGTAGAGCGCTTCCTTGGTAAGGAAGAGGCCATGGGTTCAATTCCCATCACCGGCTCTTTAAGTGTGTAAAATATTCAATTAATTTATTTTAAGTATTATGGCAAAAGAAACATTTAAGAGGGATAAACCCCACGTCAATATTGGTACTATTGGCCATGTTGACCACGGTAAAACTACTTTGACAGCCGCTATTACTACAGTTTTGGCAAAGAAAGGTCTGTCTGAGCAACGTTCATTCGACTCTATCGACAATGCTCCTGAGGAGAAAGAGCGTGGTATTACCATTAATACTGCTCACGTAGAGTATCAGACTGCTACCCGTCACTATGCCCATGTGGACTGCCCGGGCCACGCAGATTATGTGAAGAACATGGTTACAGGTGCCGCTCAGATGGATGGTGCAATCCTTGTGGTTGCTGCAACTGACGGTCCTATGCCTCAGACTCGTGAGCACATTCTTTTGGCACGTCAGGTAAACGTTCCTAAAATCGTTGTATTCCTGAATAAAGTGGATATCGTAGACGATCCTGAGATGATCGACCTTGTTGAGATGGAGGTTCGTGAACTTTTGAACTTCTATAACTTCGACGGCGATAACGCTCCTGTTATCCGCGGTTCAGCTTTGGGTGCATTGAACGGCGATCCTAAATGGGAAGACAAGGTTATGGAGTTGATGAATGCAGTGGACGAGTATATTCCGCTTCCTGTACGTGACAACGAAAAACCTTTCTTGATGCCTGTAGAGGACGTGTTCTCAATCACAGGTCGTGGTACAGTCGCTACCGGTAGAATCGAGACAGGTATTATCAAGACAGGCGATGAGGTTCAGATTATCGGTTTGGGTGATGAGCCTAAGAAGAGTACTGTTACCGGAGTCGAGATGTTCCGTAAGATTCTTGACGAAGGTGAGGCTGGTGACAACGTAGGTCTTTTGCTTCGCGGTATAGACAAGAAGGATATCAAGAGAGGTCAGGTTATCGCTAAACCTGGTTCTATCACTCCTCATAAGAAATTCCAGGCTGAGATTTATGTCCTCAAGAAAGAGGAGGGTGGACGTCATACTCCATTCCATAACAAATATCGTCCTCAATTCTTTATCCGTACATTGGATATCACAGGTGAAATTCACCTGCCTGACGGAGTTGAGATGGTAATGCCTGGCGATAACGTAACAATCACAGTAGAGTTGATCTACCCTGTAGCTATCAACGAGGGATTGCGTTTCGCTATCCGTGAGGGCGGCCGTACAGTCGGTGCAGGTCAGGTAACAAAGATTCTTGACTAATTCCGGTAAGGCCGATTTGGAAAACAGGGGAGGACTTTATAGTCGTCCCCCTTTTTAGGAGCATAGTTCAAGGGTAGAATAGTGGTCTCCAAAACCATTGATGGGCGTTCGAATCGCTCTGCTCCTGCAACCAAAGGTTACGTTTTGGTGAATTTAATCAGACAATGGCAAAGCTTCCGTGCCTTTGTCAAAATTAGTTGAAAATGAACAGAATTACTTTGTATATCAAAGAGGCTTATCTGGAATTAGCAAAGAAAGTCAGCTGGCCTACATGGGCCCAACTGCAAAGTTCTGCCATTTTGGTAATGGTCGCTTCCTTGATCTTTGCGTTGATTATTTTTGTTATGGATCTTGGATTCAAAAATATAATGACTGAAATTTATAAGATGCTTTACTAATTATGGGTGAGATTGCCAAGAAATGGTATGTTGTCCGCGCTGCCGGTGGTAAGGAAAAAAAGGCCAAGGAGTATATCGAAAATGAGATAAAACGTCTTGGTCTGGAGGATTATGTCTCAAAGGTGCTTATCCCTACCGAAAAAATCTACCAGGTTAAAAACGGCAAGAAGGTGAGCATGGAGAGAATTTTCTATCCCGGCTATATCCTGATCGAGGCGGCTCTGACAGGCGAAATTCAGCACGTTATTAGAAATCTGCCTCATATTTCCGGCTTTTTGTCTGAAAAACAGGGCGGAAAGGAGAAGGAGCCTACTCCTCTGCGTCAATCTGAAGTGAACCGTATACTCGGCAGAGTCGATGAGCTTGCAGATAAGGATGAGGAGAACATAAGACCATTTGTCGTTGGCGAAACCGTAAAGGTCGTAGATGGCCCGTTCAACGGATTCGACGGTACTATCGAGGAGATTCTCGAAGACAAGAAAAAACTCAAGGTTTCCGTCAAGATTTTCGGAAGAAAGACCATTCTCGAGCTTAATTTTGTTCAGGTTGTAAAAGAATAATTGTTTTAAATTATGGCTAAAGAAATTGCTGCTTTTATTAAATTGCAGATTAAGGGTGGAGCAGCAAATCCATCACCTCCTGTAGGACCTGCCTTGGGTTCCAAGGGTGTTAATATAATGGATTTCTGCAAGCAGTTCAATGCCCGTACTCAAGACAAAGCCGGCAAGGTTTTGCCAGTTATTATTACTGTTTACAGCGATAAATCTTTCAGTTTCGTAGTTAAGCAACCTCCCGTTGCCGTACAGTTGAAAGAGGCTGCTAAAATCCAGTCGGGTTCTGCAGAGCCAAACCGTAAAAAGGTGGCAACCATCACTTGGGAGCAGATACGTGCAATTGCACAGGACAAAATGCCTGATATGAATGCATTCACACTCAAATCAGCCATGTCCATGGTTGCCGGAACTGCCAGAAGTATGGGTATAAATGTCGAGGGAACTTTTCCTGCCGATGTAAATTAAAAAATCACACGCAATGAGTAAGCTTACAAAAAATCAAAAAATAGCTGAAGCTAAGGTTGACAGTACCAGGCAGTACAAATTAAGCGAGGCTTGCGCTCTGGTTAAGGAGACCTCCTTTACCAAGTTCGATGCCTCTGTCGATATTGCAGTGCGCCTGGGAGTCGATCCTCGTAAGGCAAACCAGATGGTTCGCGGCGTTGTGACACTTCCTAACGGAACAGGTAAACAAACCCGCGTTTTAGTATTGTGCACCCCTGACAAAGAGGCTGAGGCAAATGAAGCCGGAGCCGATTTCGTAGGTTTGGATGAATATATAGAGAAGATTAAGGGCGGTTGGACAGATGTGGATGTAATAATCTGTACTCCTTCCGTAATGCCTAAAATCGGTGCTATCGGCAGAATCCTCGGTCCTCGCGGCCTGATGCCTAATCCTAAGACCGGTACCGTGACTATGGAGATAGGAAAGGCTGTAAAGGAGGTTAAAGCCGGTAAGATCGACTTTAAAGTGGATAAACAAGGTATTGTTCATGCAAGCATAGGAAAGGTCTCTTTCGATGCCAACAAATTGGTGGAAAATGCCGCTGAGTTCCTTAATACCGTTATCAGGTTGAAACCTCAGGCATTAAAGGGCACTTATATCAAGAGTGTATATCTCTCTTCTACAATGGGCCCTGGAATTTGTGTGGATAGCAAGAGTATAGATGCTGCTGCTGCCGAATAAAAAATAATCTGTATTATGAAGAAAGAGTTAAAAGCACAAATTATTGAACAACTGGCGGCACAATTGAAGGAAACTCCCGATTTTTATATAACCGATATCGAGGGGTTGGATGCCTCATTGACATCCAAACTGCGTCGTGCTTGCTTCGAAAAACAGATAAAGCTGCTTCTCGTTAAAAACACGCTCTTTTACAAAGTTCTGGAACAAAGAGGTGTTGAGAACTTAGATGAATTCGGTAAAATATTGAAGGGCTCTTCGGCAATAATGTTCACGACTGTTCCGAATGCTCCTGCAAGACTTATAAAGGAGTTTACAAAAGATGCTCCCAAACCTCGTCTGAAAGGTGCATTGGTGCAGGATTGTCCTTATTTCGGAGAAGAGAACCTCGGAGTATTGGCCGATATCAAGTCTCGCGAGGAGATGATTGGCGATATCATCGGATTGTTGCAATCACCTGTGAAGAACCTTATTTCGGCTCTTCAGTCGCAGAGCGGTGGCAAAATCGCCGGTATAGTAAAAACATTATCAGAAAAAGAATAATATTAACACATTAAAAATAAATAACCATGGCAGATATTAAAAAATTTGCGGAAGAATTAGTTAACCTTTCTGTTAAAGACGTACAAGAATTGGCTAAAATTCTTAAAGAGGAGTACGGTATAGAGCCTGCTGCTGCAGCTGTTGCTGTTGCCGGTCCTGCTGCCGGTGCCGCTGCTGGTGCCGCTGCTGCTGAAAAGACTGAGTTTGATGTTATCCTTAAATCAGCCGGTCAAGCTAAGTTGCAGATTGTAAAGATTGTTAAAGAGCTCACAGGTCTTGGACTCAAAGAGGCTAAGGATTTGGTTGATGCAGCTCCTAAAGCAATCAAGGAGAAAGTTTCCAAGGCAGAGGCTGACGAGCTTAAGGCTAAACTTGAAGAGGCTGGCGGAGAAGTTGAGGTTAAATAACTTCACTCCCCCGTTTAAACGGGAAATATTCAGGTTTAGGGCACATTGGGCCCTAAACCTTTTTGTCGTTTTTTAGTTTTTTTTCAATCAAACCCATTACAATGTCGCAAAATACAAATAATCAGCGGATTACATTCGCGACTTCTAAATCACTTCTTGAGTATCCGGATTTCTTGGAGGTGCAGCTCAAATCTTTTAAAGATTTTTTTCAGTTGGATACTACAGCGGAGAATCGTAGGAATGAGGGGCTTTTCAAGGTTTTCCAAGAGGTTTTCCCAATAACGGATACCCGCAACAATTTCGTATTAGAATTTATAGATTATTTCATAGATCCGCCTCGTTATTCCATAGACGAGTGTCTGGATATGGGATTGACATACAGTGTTCCATTAAAGGCAAAATTGAGACTCTACTGTACAGATCCGGAGCATGAGGATTTTGAAACGGTCATTCAGGATGTTTATCTCGGGACAATCCCTTATATGACACCACGCGGAACATTTGTAATCAATGGTTCCGAGCGTATAGTGGTTTCACAGCTACACCGTTCACCGGGTGTATTTTTCGGACAAAGCATGCACGCGAACGGTACAAAACTCTATTCAGCGCGTATAATCCCTTTCAAAGGTTCATGGATTGAGTTTGCAACCGACATCAATAACGTGATGTATGCATATATAGATCGTAAGAAAAAGTTACCTGTCACAACATTATTAAGGGCGATAGGCTTTGAGAGTGATAAGGATATATTGGATATATTCGGCTTGGCAAATGAAATTAAGGTTACCAAGGCGAATTTGAAAAAATGTATTGGAATGACCTTGGCCGCAAGGGTGTTGAAGACCTGGAATGAGGATTTCGTAGATGAGGATACAGGCGAGGTCGTCTATATTGAACGTAACGAAGTATTGGTAGACAGGGAGACCGTTTTGGAAGAGTCTCATATCGAAGATATCCTGGATTCCGGAGTAAGCACTATCCTTGTGCATAAGGAGGATGCCAATGCCAATGACTTCGCAATAATATACAACACACTGCAAAAAGACCAGTGTAACTCTGAGAAAGAGGCTATCTTTTATACATACAGGCAGTTGCGTAATTCGGAACCGCCCGATGAAGCAACGGCCAGGGATGTGATAGACAAACTCTTCTTTTCGGACAAGAGATATGATTTGGGCGAGGTAGGCCGCTATCGTCTGAACAAGAAGCTCAATCTTACAACTTCGAATGATGTAAGGGTCCTTACCAAATCCGACATAATAGAGATTATCCGTTATCTGATTCAACTGATAAACTCCAAGGCTACAGTGGATGATATCGACCATTTGAGCAACAGAAGAATCAAGACCGTCGGAGAGCAGCTTGCAAATCAGTTCAGCGTGGGACTCGCACGTATGGCGAGAACCATTAGGGAGAGAATGAATGTAAGGGATAATGAGGTATTCGCTCCTATTGACCTTATCAATGCAAAAGCCCTCTCTTCTGTGATAAATTCTTTCTTCGGTACGAGCCAGTTGTCGCAGTTCATGGACCAGACCAACCCTCTTGCCGAGATGACCCATAAAAGAAGACTTTCTGCGTTGGGCCCCGGAGGTTTGTCCCGGGACAGGGCAGGATTCGAGGTACGTGACGTGCATTATACGCATTACGGAAGGTTGTGTCCCATAGAGACACCGGAAGGACCTAACATCGGTCTGATTTCCTCTCTCTGCGTCTATGCAAGGATAAACGATCTCGGTTTTATAGAGACACCTTACAGAAAAGTAGAGCATGGAGTAGTGGATCTCTCTGCAAAAGGATGCGTATATATGAGCGCGGAAGAGGAAGAGAACAAGATGGTTGCGCAGGCCAATGCTCATATCGACGAAAACGGGTTGCTTACCGATGACCGCATCAAATGCAGATATGAGGCAGATTATCCTGTGGTTTCGAGAGACGAAGTCGATTTGATGGATGTGGCTCCAAACCAGATTGCATCGATAGCCGCTTCACTGATTCCTTTCCTCGAGCACGATGATGCAAACCGTGCCCTTATGGGATCCAACATGATGCGTCAGGCGGTTCCTATAATCAGCCCGGAGGCTCCTATAGTCGGGACCGGTCTCGAGGCCAGAGTCGCAAAAGATTCCAGGACCCAAGTCGTTGCATCCGGCAAAGGCAAGGTGGTTTATGTAGATGCGGATGAAATACATGTACAGTACGACAGAACCGATGCCGAAAAATTCGTAAGTTTTGCCCCGGAGGTTACCGTTTACAAGCTGCCTCTCTACAGAAAGACAAACCAAAGTACTTCCATCCATCTTAAACCGATTGTGAGGAAAGGAGATAAGGTGGTAGAAGGACAGATACTTACAGAAGGTTATGCTACACAGAACGGCGAGCTTGCACTCGGCAGAAACCTGAAGGTCGCATACATGCCTTGGAAGGGATATAACTTCGAGGATGCTATTGTGTTGTCCGAGAGAATTATAAGGGAAGATATATTTACCTCTATCCATGTAGACGAATATATTGTGGAGGTCCGCGATACAAAACGCGGTCCTGAAGAGCTTACCGCCGATATCCCTAACGTAAGCGAAGATGCTACCAAGGATTTGGACGAAAACGGTATAATAAGGGTCGGTGCGCATGTCGTACCGGGCGATATTCTCATCGGTAAGGTTACGCCTAAGGGTGAAAGCGATCCTTCTCCGGAAGAGAAACTGCTCCGTGCAATCTTCGGAGACAAGGCCGGTGACTGGAAGGATGCTTCATTGAAGGCGACTCCTTCGCTTACAGGTACCGTAATCGGCAAGCGTCTATTCTCAAAAGCAAGCAAGGACATAAACAGCAAAAAGCATAAAAATGCTGCCAAACTCTCCGTGCAGCGTGTGGAAGAGGAGTATGCGAGAAAGTGCGCGGCGTTGCGCGAGGACTTCCTCGGACGACTCGGAACATTGGTTGCAGGCAAAGAGTCTGCCGGCGTGCATGATCTGTATGGCGTGGAGATTATCGCAAAGGATGAGAAGTTTACGGCAGATAAACTTGCGGGAATAGACTATGAAAATATCAATCCTGCAAAGTGGACATCGGACAAAAATACCAACAATATGGTCAAGCAATTGATAAACAATTATCTCATTGCTTATAAAGAATTCGATGCCGCACTGAAGAGAGAAAAGTACAATATTACCATAGGAGATGAGCTTCCTACCGGAATCATGCAGTTGGCTAAAGTCTATATTGCAAAGAAGAGAAAGATAAGGGTGGGAGACAAGATGGCCGGACGTCACGGAAACAAAGGTATCGTCGCAAAAGTCGTGCGCGATGAGGATATGCCGTTCCTCGATGACGGTTCCATTGTGGATATCGTGCTCAATCCGCTCGGTGTGCCTTCCCGTATGAACCTCGGTCAGATTTACGAGGCCGTGTTGGGGTGGGCAGGTGCCGAATTGGGATTGAAATTCTCGACACCTATATTCGACGGTGCTTCTCTTGACAATATATGCGACTATACAGATAAGGCAGGGCTTCCAAGATATGGCAAGACATACTTGAGAAACGGTGAAACGGGAGAATATTTCGACCAGCCTGCGACTGTAGGTGTAACATATATGATTAAGTTGGGCCACATGGTGGATGACAAGATGCATGCCCGTTCAATCGGACCTTACTCTCTCATCACCCAGCAGCCTCTTGGCGGTAAGGCTCAATTCGGAGGTCAAAGATTCGGAGAGATGGAGGTCTGGGCTCTCGAAGCATTCGGAGCTTCCAACGTACTTCAGGAGATTCTTACAATCAAATCCGATGATGTTACAGGACGCTCCAGGGCATATGAGGCCATTGTCAAGGGCGATCCTATGCCGGCCCCGGGTATCCCTGAGTCATTGAACGTGCTCCTTCACGAGTTGAGAGGTTTGGGATTGAGCATTAAATTGGATTAATCTACGATTTATTTGATAATTAGTTAATAACAAGAATATGTCTTTTAAAAAAGAGATTAAGGTTAAAAGTAATTTCAGCCGGATCAGTATAGGATTGGCTTCTCCCGAAGAGATTCTGGACAGATCATCCGGTGAGGTCTTAAAACCTGAAACAGTTAATTATCGTACATATAAGCCTGAGAGGGACGGTCTGTTCTGCGAGAGAATCTTCGGTCCTTCCAAGGATTATGAGTGCCACTGCGGAAAATATAAGAGAATCCGTTATCGCGGCATAATTTGCGACCGTTGCGGTGTGGAGGTTACGGAGAAGAAGGTACGTCGCGAAAGGATGGGACATATTGAGCTGACTGTTCCGGTTGCTCATATTTGGTATTTCAGATCTACTCCTAACAAAATAGGTTATCTGCTCGGCATCCCTTCCAAGAAACTCGATGCCATAATCTACTATGAGAGATATGTCGTAGTTCAGCCCGGTATCGCAGCCGAGAGCGGAGTAAAGGAGCTGGATTTGCTTACCGAGGAGGAATATCTGAATATCGTCGATAATCTGCCTCGTGAAAATCAGATGCTCAACGATAACGACCCCAACAAGTTCATTGCCGGCATGGGTGCGGAGTATATATACAAATTGCTTTGCAAACTTGACTTGGATGAACTCTCATACAGTTTGAGAAGCAAATTGGAGACCGAGACATCTCAGCAGAGGAAAGCGGAAGCTCTAAAACGCCTGAGCGTTATCGAAGCATTCAGGGAGGCCAAGGATGTGAACAGGCCTGAGTGGATGATTATGAAGGTCATTCCTGTCATTCCGCCTGATTTGCGCCCGCTCGTTCCATTGGATGGAGGCCGTTTTGCGACATCCGACTTGAATGACCTTTACAGAAGGGTCATAATAAGAAATAACCGTCTGAAAAGATTGATAGAGATCAAGGCCCCTGAGGTAATTCTCAGAAATGAGAAACGTATGTTGCAGGAGGCCGTAGATTCGCTTTTCGACAATTCAAGGAAGTCAAATGCGGTTAAGACCGAAGCCAACAGAACTCTCAAGTCTTTGTCTGACAGCTTGAAGGGAAAACAAGGCCGTTTCCGTCAGAACCTGTTGGGTAAGAGGGTGGACTATTCGGCGCGTTCCGTCATAGTCGTAGGTCCGGAGCTCAAGATGCATGAGTGCGGTTTGCCTAAGTTCATGGCGGCCGAGCTTTATAAGCCGTTTATCATACGTAAATTGCTCGAGAGAGGTATAGTAAAGACAGTCAAATCCGCCAAGAAGATAGTAGACAGAAAGGATCCTGTAATCTGGGATATATTGGAGAATGTGATGAAGGGACATCCCGTGCTGCTTAACCGTGCACCTACTCTTCACCGTCTCGGTATTCAGGCATTCCAGCCCAAACTCATAGAGGGCAAGGCTATACAGTTGCATCCGTTGGCATGTACGGCGTTCAATGCGGATTTCGACGGTGACCAGATGGCGGTTCACCTGCCTCTTGGCAATGCCGCAATCCTTGAGGCCCAGCTTCTGATGCTCGGTTCACACAATATCCTCAACCCTGCAAACGGCGCTCCTATCACAGTGCCTTCACAGGATATGGTTCTCGGTCTTTATTACATAACCAAGCCGCGTGCCGGTGTAAAGGGTGAAGGCATGACATTTTATGGACCGGAGGAGATAATCATTGCCAACAATGAGGGCAGATTGGACCTGCATGCAAAGATTAAGGTAAGGCTGCCGAAAGATATGACCGATCTGTCGAAAGGATATGAACTTATCGAGACGACGGCCGGAAGAGTCATATTCAATCAGGTCGTTCCCAAGGAGGTAGGTTACATCAATGAAATTCTTACAAAGAAATCATTGAGAGATATAATAGGCAGGGTGCTTAAGGCTTCCGGTGTGGCAAGGACTGCACAATTCCTCGATGACATAAAAAGCATCGGTTATAATATGGCGTTCAAGGGAGGCCTTTCATTCAATCTCGGCGATGTGATAATCCCTCAGGACAAGCAGCAGCTTGTGGATGCCGGTTACAGCGAGGTGGAGAATATACAGTCAAGTTTCGATAACGGTTTCATCACCAACAATGAACGTTATAATCAGATTATCGATGTCTGGACAAATGTAAACGCGCGCCTTACGAAAATCGTGGAGCAGCAGATTGCAAGCGATAACCAGGGATTCAATCCTGTATATATGATGCTTGATTCCGGAGCCCGCGGTTCGCGTGAGCAGATCCGCCAGCTTTGCGGAATGCGCGGCTTGATGGCCAAGCCCCAGAAATCAGGTTCTCAAGGGGCGGAAATTATAGAAAACCCGATCCTTTCCAACTTTAAGGAGGGACTTTCGGTGCTCGAGTACTTCATTTCGACTCACGGAGCACGTAAGGGTCTGGCCGATACTGCATTGAAAACAGCAGACGCCGGTTATCTGACAAGACGTCTTGTGGATGTTTCCCATGATGTCATAATCAATGAAGAGGATTGCGGTACATTGCGCGGTCTGGTTGCAACTGCCATAAAGAACAAAGACGATATTGTCGAGTCTCTTTACGACAGAATTCTCGGACGTACAACCGTGCATGATATCTATAACCCTGTTACGGGAGAGAAGATTATCGGTGCCGGAGAGGAGATAACCGAGGATATCGCCGCATTGATAGAGTCCCTGAATATCGAAGCGGTCGAGATACGTTCAGTGCTCACATGCGAGTCCAAGAAGGGTGTATGTGCGAAGTGCTACGGACGCAACCTTGCAAGAGGCCGTATGGTAGAGAAGGGAGAGGTTGTCGGCGTGATTGCGGCGCAATCTATCGGCGAGCCGGGTACACAGCTTACATTGAGAACTTTCCATGTGGGAGGTACTGCATCCAGCAGCGTTTCGGAAAGTGAAATCGTATCGCGTTATAATGGCAAGCTTGAATTCGAGGAGCTGAGAACCATTGTGAAGGAAGATGAAGAGGGCAAGAAGCACAATATAGTAATAGGACGTACCGCGGAGGTGAGAATCGTGGATGAAAATACCGGCATGACACTTTCGCAGTACAATATCCCTTACGGTGCCGAACTCTACTTCAAGGATGGCGATACAGTTCAGAAAGGAGATAAGATCTGCGAATGGGATGCATATAATGCAATAACCATTACGGAAACCTCCGGAACCGTTGTATATGACAGCCTGATAGATGGTCTTACCTACAGGGAAGAGGCCACGGATGAGTTCTCGCTTCACCGTGAGAAGGTGGTAATCGAGAGCCGTGACAAATCGAAGAACCCTTCCATCAGAATCGTCGATAAGGACGGTAAGGATTTGAGGTCTTATAACCTGCCTGTCGGAGCGCATATTATGGTCGGTGATAAACAGGAGGTCAAAGCGGGCGATATTCTTATAAAGATTCCTCGCGCAATCGGAAAATCCGGCGATATTACAGGTGGTCTTCCGCGTGTTACCGAGCTCTTCGAGGCCCGTAATCCGTCGAACCCGGCAATAGTATCGGAGATAAACGGTGAGGTGCTGATGGGTAAAATCAAGAGAGGTAACAGGGAGATTATCATCAAGGCCAAATCTGGAGATGAGAAACACTATCTCGTTCCGCTTTCAAAACAGATTCTGGTACAGGAAAACGACTATGTGCGCGCAGGCATGCCGCTTTCGGACGGTGCGATTTCTCCTGCGGATATTCTTGCAATTCAGGGCCCTACGGCTGTCCAGGAGTATATAGTGAACGAAATACAGGAAGTTTACCGCATGCAGGGCGTCAAGATTAACGACAAGCACTTCGAGATAATCGTAAGACAGATGATGCGCAAGGTGGAAATCGTCTCTCCGGGAGATACCAGATTCTTGCCTGAGCAGCTTGTTGACAAGTGGGAATTCATGCAGGAAAATGACAATATCTGGGATAAGAAGGTCGTAATAGATGCAGGAGATTCTAAGAACCTGAAAGCCGGGCAGATTGTTACAATGCGCCGTTTGAGGGATGAGAATTCCGTATTGAAACGTCAGGATTTGAAATTGGTACAGGCGCGCGATGCCGTTCCTGCCACTGCAAACCAGGTGCTTCAGGGTATTACAAGAGCGGCCCTCAAGACAAGCAGCTTTATGTCTGCCGCCTCATTCCAGGAGACCACAAAAGTGTTGAGCGATGCAGCAATACGCGGCAAGGTAGATTACCTTGAAGGTCTGAAAGAGAATGTCATCTGCGGACATGCAATTCCTGCCGGAACAGGCCAGAGGGATTTCGAAAGGCTTGTTGTAGCCTCTATGGAGGATTACAAGAGAATGACGAAATCGAAACAGAAAGATGACTCTTCGGAGGAGGAGTAATCCTTGTCCGGTAAAATATTTAAAGCGGCAGTTTATTCGACTTGCCGCTTTTTTGTTTTTGCAATTTAAAAATTTATAAATTTGCAACTCGTTAAAATCGACAAAGAAATGGCAATCATAAGAGAATTGAGAGGATATACCCCTAAGATAGGAGCAAACTGTTTTATCGCCGAAAATGCCGTAGTGGTGGGCGATGTGGAGATGGGTGACGACTGCAGCATCTGGTATGGAGCAGTATTGAGGGGAGATGTGAATAGCATAAAGATAGGCGACAGGGTTAATATTCAGGATGGCGCAGTGCTTCATACGTTATATCAGAGGTCTGTATGCGAAATCGGAAATGATGTTTCCGTGGGCCATAATGCAATTATCCACGGTGCGAAGGTCGGAAATAACGTGCTTGTGGGTATGGGGGCCATTCTTATGGATAATGCGGTAATTCCCGATAATACAATAATTGCCGCGGGTGCTGTAGTCTTGAGCAACAGTATATTGGAACCGGGGGTCTATGCAGGTGTCCCGGCAAAAAAGGTCAAGGAGGGCTCCGAAAAGATTGCGGAGATGGCCCATAAGAATGCACAGGGCTATATGATGTATAAAGAGTGGTACAAGTAAATCAATCAACAATAATTTTATGAAAAAATTACTTTTTATTTCTATGGTAATTTTTGCATTGGTTTCATGCAAAAGTTATGAAAATGGCGAGTATGTGGTAAACGTTTCCGTGACTGGCAATCTTGCTATCGTGGCGTCGGATACCATTTATCTTTCAAACAGTCTGGAGAATTATCCGTTTTCAGACACGGCCGTGATTGAAAACGGCAAGGCTACCTTTACCGGTACAATCAAAACTCCCCAAAATGTAATGGTCATGTTGATGATCGGCGACAGCATAAGTGCCAATCCTGCAAGATTGTGCTCTTTCTTCCTCGAAGAGGGTGAAACCGATATCAATGCGAACATTACTATGGCAGATGCAGATGTCAAGATATCCGGCGGTGCAGTACAGACGACACGTGATTCTCTTGAAACTCTGAGAGAAGCCCTTCTTTCAGAGCGCGATTTCGACTCCCTCTCCGCAAGATTCAGCAAGATGGGGCCCGAAGACCAGCAGAAGGTACAGAAGATTTATATGGAGGTAGACAGCATCGTCAGTGCGGCAGAGCAGGCCTATATAGAATCGCATCCCAAGTCTCTCTATGCACTCGACAATTTATGGAAGAATTTCGAGTTCGACATGGAACTCGATGAAGCTGCCGCAAAATTGGAGGCATTCAGCAGCGACCTGGCATTTGCAGAGAATGAGATGGTAAAGGAGATCGAATCTATAATTGCCATACATAAAGGGCTGCAGATCGGTGCGACCGCACCTGATTTCGTGCAGAACGATCCTGAAGGCGAACCGGTGAAATTTTCAGATGTATATTCGAAGAACAAGGTTACAATGATTGATTTCTGGGCTTCATGGTGCGGACCTTGCCGCAGATTCAATCCCGATCTGGTCGATATATACAAGAAATACCATAGAAAAGGTCTTGAAATTCTTGCTGTTTCGTTAGACAGAGACGGAGATGCATGGTTAAAGGCCATCAAAGATGACAATCTTACATGGAAGCATGTTTCGGATCTGGGCTTCTGGAGCAATAAGGTGGCCCAGCAGTATAGAATAAGATATATTCCTCAGAACGTATTCGTAGATAAAGAGGGTAAGATTATTGCAAAGCAACTCTCTTCAAAAGAGGATATAATCAAACTGTTGGAGGAGAATCTCTAAAACCGGCCGGCCTTGTGCATGCCTGTATCAGACAAGAGGGGATTTCCGGAGATCGCTACCGGAAATCCTTCTCTTTTATATGGCGTTGCCTTACTGCCTCGTAACATAAGACCGCCGCGGAGACCGATACATTAAGAGAGTCTGAAATGCCGAGCATGGGAATCTTTATTTTTGAATCCGATGCTTCTCTCCATATCTCGGTAAGGCCCTTGGCCTCGCTTCCCATTACAACGGCGCACGGTTGGGTCATATCCGTATTGTAATACCATTCGGAGTCTTGCAGTTGTGCGGTGAAGATTTTGATGCCATGCCCTTTTAGCCATTTTATGGCCTCGTAGCTGTTGCATGTTGCGACCTGAAGGTTAAAAAGAGCTCCGACACTTGCCCTTATAAGGTTCGGGTTGTACAGATCCGTGAGGGGGTCGCATATCAAAACCGCATCTATGTTGCAGGCATCTGCAGTCCGTAACAGCGCCCCTATGTTTCCGGGTTTTTCCACGCTTTCCACCACAAGAACCAGAGGTGCATCTTTTTTGAATTTTATTTCATCGAGAGTCAGTTTCCTTTCTTTTGCGATAGCAATAAAACTCTCTGTCTGTTCGCGATATGCAAGTTTTGAGTATAGTCCGTGTTTCAGGGAATAATACCGGACAACAGAGCCGTCGCCGTATTTGATTATGCCGGCATCTATATTTTTCAATTCATCTTCATTGCAGTTTCCGGCATCGAATATTATGGAGTCGATTTTATACCCGCTCTCTATGCAGCGCAGGATTTCGCGGTAGCCTTCAATGAGAAAAAGTCCCGTTTCCGTTCTTTCGCGGGACTTCTCCTTAAGGCGTATGAACTCCTTCAAACTTCTGTTCTGCGCAGATGTAATCTCTGTAACAGTCATCTTTACTGTTTGCTTTCAGGCCTCATTTGAGGGAAGAAGAGTACATCCTGAATGGTCGCCTGATTTGTCATGAACATGGTCAGGCGGTCGATTCCTATACCCATGCCGGATGTAGGGGGCATGCCGTATTCCAGCGCCCTTATGAAATCCATA
Organism: uncultured Bacteroidales bacterium; assembly: GCA_944325445.1. Classification (GTDB taxonomy): domain Bacteria; phylum Bacteroidota; class Bacteroidia; order Bacteroidales; family UBA932; genus Egerieousia. The sequence goes on from CALVAG010000001.1 coordinate 171,507, forward strand.
TCTATGAACATGGCCTCATCGTCTCCCTTATCCTTAAGGCGGAGCTGTTCCTTGAAACGTTCCAGCTGGTCTATAGGGTCGTTAAGTTCGCTGTATGCATTTGCCAGCTCCTTGCCGCATACGAAAAGTTCGAACCTTTCCGTGAGGTTGGGATTTGACCTGTGCCTCTTTGTGAGCGGTGACGTAGAGACGGGATAATCTGTAATGAATGTCGGCTGTATCAGGTGCTTTTCACAATATTCTCCGAATATGGCATCTATAAGTTTGCCTGCACCGAATGAAGGTTCTACCGGGACATTCAACTTTTTGCACACTTCGCGGAGCTGCTCTTCGTTCATCTCCGAAACATCCACTCCTGCATATTCCTTTATGGCGTCCAACATGGGAAGTCTTCTGTATTTACCTCCGAATTCCACCTCGTTTTCACCGATTGTCACCTTTGTTCTGTCGTTTACAGCCATTACGACCTCCTGAAGCATCTGCTCTACGAAATCCATCATCCAATTGTAATCCTTGTATGCGACATATATCTCCATACATGTGAACTCCGGATTATGGGTTCTGTCCATGCCCTCGTTACGGAAATTCTTGGAGAATTCGTAAACACCTGCATAACCTCCTACAATGAGTCTTTTAAGATAGAGCTCATCTGCAATACGGAGATAAAGCGGGATATTCAGAGTATTATGATGGGTGATGAACGGCCTTGCATTTGCACCTCCCGGGATGGATTGCAAAATCGGAGTTTCCACCTCAAGATATCCCTTGCTGTCGAAAAAGCGGCGCATCGTTGAGATTATCCTGGCTCTCTTTATAAAGACTTCTCTGACTTCAGGGTTTACAATCAGGTCTACATATCTCTGGCGGTATCTCAGTTCCGGGTCTGAAAATGCATCGAAAACTTCACCGTCTTTCTCCTTCACTATCGGAAGCACTCTGAGAGATTTGCTTAAAACCTTAAGCTCTTTGGCGTGTATCGAAGTCTGTCCTGTCTGGGTTACAAAGACGAACCCCTTTATTCCGATAATATCGCCGATATCCAGCAACTTCTTGAATACAGTATTGTATAATGTCTTATCCTCGCCGGGACATATTTCATCACGTTTTACATATACCTGAATCCTGCCGCTCTCATCCATGAGTTCTATGAAAGCCGCCGCTCCCATGATTCTGCGGCTCATGATTCTGCCGGCTACGGATACGTTTTGGTAATTTTGTTTTTGGCCGTCGTAATTCTGCAATATTTCGGCTGCCTTCGCATTTACTTCATACATCTCTGCCGGATAAGGCTCTATGCCCAAATCGCGCATTTGTATCACGGCGTTGCGCCTGTTTATCTCCTGTTCGTTTAAGTTAGACTCCATTTGAGATATAATTTAATCGGATAATAATCTATGAAAATGCAAAAGTAATAAATTTTAAAAAAATCTAACGGATAAATAAGTATCTTTGCATGTTATGGAGATAAATACTAGAGAAAAGAAATGGATTGTAAATGAGCCCGGGAATCCTGTTGCAGTTCGTCAATTGTCGCAGGAATTAGGGGTAGATCAAGTTCTTGCAAATCTCTTGGTTCAAAGGGGCATTACAACATACGAGCAGGCCAGGAAATTTTTCAGGCCTGACCTTTCGATGTTGCATGATCCGTTCCTTATGAAAGATATGGACAGGGCGGTAGAACGCCTTCATTCGGCTATAGAAAATCGTGAAAAGGTACTTATTTACGGAGATTACGATGTAGACGGAACTACAGCCGTCTCTTTGGTCTATATTTTTGTAAAACATCATATCGAAAGCGTAGATTATTATATTCCCGACAGATACGATGAGGGATACGGTGTCTCGTACAAGGGTATCGACTGGGCGCATGAAAACGGTTTTACTCTCATAATTTCTTTGGATTGCGGAATAAAGGCGGTCGAGAAGGTGAAGTATGCCAAGGAGAGGGGAATAGATTTTATCATATGCGACCACCATTTGCCCGATGAGCAGTTGCCGGATGCAGTGGCAACGCTTGACCCCAAGCGCAATGACTGCAGTTATCCGTTCGATGACTTATGCGGATGCGGCGTAGGTTTCAAATTGGTTCAGGGATATGCGCAGAAATATGGAATACCGTTCGAGAGAATCGTTACGCTTTTGGATCTGGTTGCCGTTGCAATAGCTTCGGATCTGGTCTCTGTCGTGGATGAAAACAGAGTAATGGCGTTCTACGGAATGAAACGGATAAACGAAGCTCCGCGCAAGGGACTTCTCTCCATGATAAAACTTTGCGGGCTGGATAAGCACCGCATAACTCTCGACGATATAGTGTTCAAGATAGGTCCGAGAATAAACGCCGCCGGCAGAATGGAGAGCGGGAAGACAGCGGTAGACCTGCTTACCTCCCGCAATGAAGAGGATGCACTGAAAATCGGAAATACCATCAATGTCCATAATAATGACCGCAAGCATATAGATCGCGAAATTACCACTGCGGCGATAGAGATGGCAAGGGAGGTTCCGAATTTCGAGAATCTCAAATCTACGGTTGTCTATAACCCCTCATGGCATAAGGGAGTGGTGGGGATTGTCGCCAGCAGGCTTGTAGAGAAGTATTACAGACCTACCATAGTACTTACAAAATCCAACGGATATATTACCGGTTCTGCAAGGAGCATACCCGAATTCGATCTTTATGAGGCAATAGAGAGCTGCTCGGATCTGCTCGAAAATTTCGGCGGCCATACATATGCGGCCGGTCTGACAATGAAGGAGGAAAATTTAAGGGAGTTTACCAAAAGGTTCGAGACATATGTAAGGGAAAAGGTTACAAAAGAGATACTTACTCCTATAGTTCATATAGATTCCTTTTTGGAGTTCAGACAGATAACTCCAAAATTTTTCAGAGTGCTGAAACAATTCCAGCCATTCGGGCCGGGCAATCTTTCTCCAGTGTTTTTAACGGAAAACGTTTACGATAACGGCAACGGCAGAAAGGTCGGTACAGATAACGGTCATCTCAAACTGGAGCTTATCCAGGAAGATGAACCATACAGAAGCATATCGGCGATAGCCTTCAACCAATCGGAGCATTTCGAACACCTTCAGGCCGGAAATCCTGTGGACATATGCTATTCGATATCTGAAAACTATTATAGGGGTATTGCCAATATCCAGCTTAGAATAAAGGATATACGCAACAGGGAAGATTTTATCTAATACTTGCCGTTCTCCTGGTACGGGGGAAGTTTGGCAGAAATTTCGCCTATAATGCCGCTTATACTCCATACGCTCGTATCTACGGTAAATGATGCGGCGGAGGCGTAGGCGCTTTCCCGTTTTGAAACCAGATTCCTTATATGCTCTTTCAGCTCCGCGTCTGATTTGTCTGCCAACAGCGGCCTTTTTGCCTTCCCCTTTAACAATCGCTTAAAGAGCGCCTCTTCATTGCAGTAGAGATAGATTACCGTACTTTTGCTTTTGACAAGTTCCGCACATTCGGGTTTGGTAAGAGTGCCTCCGCCGAGTGCAAGTATAAGGTCCTTCCCGTTATCGGCAAATATTTCGGAGAGGGCATTATACTCCTCCTCCCTGAAACGCGTCTCGCCGCTGGCGGCAAAAAAGGCCGAGACGGTGCAGCCGAATTTTTTTTCGATATAGCTGTCCAAATCCGTAAAACGGAATCCGAGCCAGTTGGCAAGGTGTTTTCCGATTGTGCTTTTCCCCGCACCCATAAAGCCGCAAAGGGAGATGATCATGGCCTGTAGATTTAGAGTTATTGTTTAAAATAGGGTAGGCGAATCATCGGATTCCGGTTCCGAGGGTTTCTGCAGGGGCTCCTGTATCGTTTCCGCATAAGTTTCTGTTTCGCTTGCGGGAAGTGCAGGTTCATCTGCAGCCGGCTCTATGAATTCTATGGAATCTACCTGGAATGTAGTGGCCCTCTTGCCCTTTGCCTTGTATCCTTTTTGGGCGATGAATTCGGATACGTTTATGATTTCCGGCTCTCTTTTCAGATGCTTGCCTCCGAAGGTGATCTTTACCGTAGGGAATGTATCTTCCGATATTGCAACCAGTCTGCTTCCTTCAGACGGAGAGATGAATGACGACGCGACATTTTCGCTCGGCTCAAAAGAGAATCTTTTTATGTAATAGCTTTGGGATTCGCCATCGAAATATATGACGCTATGGACTTTTTGTGCGTCGAACTTCTCGATTTTTTCTATTTCGCCCTGGTAGCGGTTGCTCAGGTCGAAGCCGGTGGTATAATATGTGCCGTTTTTAAATATTGCAAGGATTTTATCTCCGCTTTGGAACTCTCCCAGAAACTCTCCATGTTTCTCTTCATTGAGCCTGTTGATATCCCTGTCGAACCATATGGGTTTTCCTCCTATGGTGGAGACGCCTTTCGATTTCAATTGTATCTTGTGAATCGGATTTTTTGAGAGGATATTGCCCAGAGAATTCCTTCCTTTTACTGCTATCGAGGCAAAATCGAATTCGAAAATAAGTTTTTTAAGTTTCGGACGGGGTTTGAGGAATACTTTCAGTACTTCGGCCTCTCCGTTCGGATTGGCTGAAAACCAGAGAACCTGTGAGTCCGGTTTGCCTGCGGTAAGGTCGTACTCCTTGTCACGGGTCGCACTTGTAACGGAAAAACGCTTTACATAAGCAATTCCGTTTTTGCCGTCTCTGTACGCTGCATTGTATATAGTTCTGGTATCGTTTTTCACAAACACTCCGGCGTAGATTATGTTCTTGCCTACGAATGCTTTGTCGGATACCTTTGTTATGGTATATTTTCCGTTTTTGAGGAATACTATGACATCGTCTATATCCGAGCATTCGCATACGTATTCTGCATTTTCATCCTTTTTCAGATCCATTCCTACAAAGCCTTCCGCCCTGTTCATGTAGAGTTTTGCATTGGCAACGGCGACCTTTGTCGCTTCGATGGTCTCAAAGTTGCAGATTTCCGTCAGGCGCGGGTATTTGCCGCCATATTTTTTCTTCAGGTTCTTGTAGTAGGCTATCGTATACTCGACAATCCTTTCCAGGTCGGATGTGACTTGGGCAATCTCATTTTCGATGTTCGACAATCTGTTTTCCACCTCTTTTACATCGAACTTCGAAATTTTCCTTACGGGCCTTTCAACCAGTTTCAGAATGTCCTCCATGATGATCGGCTGTTTGACGAGGTCCTTGTATTCCGACATCTTCTCAAAAACCTGTTGCAATTGGGCTTCCCATGTGACGGCATCCTGCTCCAGTATGCGATAGACTTTGTTTTCAAAGAAAATCTTTTCCAATGAATAATAATGCCAGTCTCTGTTTAGCTCATCCAGCCTTATCTCCAGCTCCTGCCTGAGAAGATTTTTGGTGTGATCTGTATTATATTTTAAAATCTGATCCACGCCCAGAAAGTGAGGCCGTTTGTCCATAATTACGCATCCGTTCGGAGATATCGAAATTTCGCAATCCGTAAAGGCATAGAGCGCATCTATTGTCTTGTCGGGAGAAATATCGTTGGGAAGCGTTATTATAATCTCAGCATTTCCGGCTGTATTGTCATCGATTTTCTTTATCTTGATTTTGCCTTTGTCATTGGCCTTTATAATGCTGTCGATTAGAGATTCCGTCGTCTTGCCGTATGGGATTTCGGTTATGGCAAGAGTCTTTTTGTCTATTTTCGAGATGCGGGCCCTTACCTTTACCACACCGCCGCGCAACCCGCGGTTGTAGCGGGAGCAGTCTGCAAGACCCCCTGTCGGAAAATCAGGATAGAGCTCGAACTCTTCCCCTTTCAGGTAAGCTATGGAAGCATCTATCAGTTCGTTGAAGTTGTGCGGCAGAATTTTCGAAGCCAGACCGACAGCTATACCCTCTACTCCCTGCGCCAGCAGAAGCGGGAATTTTATCGGCAGGTTCACCGGTTCCGAATTCCTTCCGTCATAAGAACTCATCCATTCTGTGGTCTTTGGGTTGAATGCCACATCATTCGCGAATTTGCTCAAACGTGCCTCTATGTAACGCGGGGCGGCGGCACTGTCTCCCGTAAGGATATTGCCCCAGTTCCCCTGGCAATCTATAAGCAGATCTTTCTGTCCCATTTGTACAAGGGCGTCTCCTATGGAGGCGTCTCCATGCGGATGGTACTGCATCGTCTGCCCTACGATATTGGCGACTTTGTTGTATTTGCCGTCGTCTATCTGTTTCATGGCGTGCAGAATGCGCCTTTGTACAGGTTTCAGCCCGTCTGAAATGTGCGGAACCGCTCTTTCAAGTATGACATACGAAGCATAATCCAGAAACCAGTCCTGATACATGCCCGTAAGCTTGTACCTGTTACTTCCTTCCTGAATAAGCTTTTCGTATTTTCCTCCTGCAGCAGATTGTTCTGCAGCCTCTTCCCCGTGCCCCTGAAAGATATCTTCTGCCATTTGAGATTGTGTTATGGATTCAAAATTCGCATGGCAAAGATATGAATAAAAAAGACTTTTTTCTACTGGATATATCCGAATCTTTTGAGTTCCCTCTTGTTCTCGCGCCAGGCAGGGTCTACCTTTACGAACATTTTCAGAAATACCTTTTTTTCAAAGAATTTTTCCATGTCTTTTCTGGCCTGTACTCCCACCCGTTTGAGCGCTAATCCTTTAGGTCCTATGATTATTCCCTTTTGAGATTCTCTCACTACATTGATGACGGCCTCTATCCTGTAGATGTCATCATCCTCCTTGAAATTCTCTATCACGACTTCGGTGCAGTATGGAATCTCCTTTTGGTAGTTGAGCAGAATTTTCTCCCTGATTATTTCAGATGCGAAAAAGCGGAGGCTTTTGTCTGTAAATACATCGCGGTCGTACCACGCGTGCTGATGCGGGAGAAGTTCGAGGATTTTGTCAAGAATGCTCTTTACGTTAAATTTGTTCTGTGCGGAAATGGGGATTATCGTAGCTTTCGGAAGAAGTTCCCTCCACATCTGTACGATCTCCTCCAGCTTTTTCTGGTCTGTAAGGTCAATCTTGTTTATTGCAAGTATGACAGGAGAGTCAACTTTTTGGAGCCTCTCTATATACTCCATGTTCTTGTCGGCCTTCTCGACCACATCCGTTACGTAAAGTATTATGTCCGCGTCGCCTATGGCTGTATCTACGAACTGCATCATGCTCTCCTGAAGCATATACTGGGGCTTGAGGATTCCCGGAGTGTCTGAGAAGACAATCTGATAGTCATCTCCGTTGAGAATACCCATTATCCTGTGTCTTGTTGTCTGCGCCTTGGCTGTAACGATGGAGAGTTTTTCGCCGAGAATGCAGTTCATCAGGGTAGATTTGCCTACATTGGGATTCCCTATGATATTTACGAATCCTGCACGGTTTATGGTGTCGCTGCTATTCATAAGAGCCCATCTTTAACATTGCAATTTCATCTTTTGTAAGGAAGCGCCATTGCCCTCTCCTTAAATTCTTTTTTGTGAGACCGGCAAAGTAGACTCTGTCGAGTTTCTTTATCTTATATCCCAAATGTTCGAACATCCGCCTTATTATACGGTTCCTTCCGGAATGGATTTCGACTCCGACCTGTGTCTCGTCATTGTCTACGTAAGAAATGCTGTCTGCCTTTATGAAACCGTCTTCAAGGGTTATCCCATTGAGAAGGGCGGCCATGTCCGTACCTTTCAGCCTTTTGTTGAGGAATACATGGTAGATTTTCTTTTTCTCGTATGACGGGTGCATGAGCTTGTCTGCCATATCGCCGTCGTTTGTGAGCAGAAGTACTCCGGTCGTAGCCTTGTCGAGCCTTCCTACAGGGAAAACCCTTGCCGAACATTTGTTCTTGACCAGTCCCACTACCGTATCTTTTGCATGAGGGTCGCTGACGGTCGTTACAAAATCCTTGGGCTTGTTCATCACTATGTAGACCTTTTCCTCGTTGCGGATGGTCTCACCGTTGAACTTTACAATGTCGTCAGGATAGACTTTCGTGCCAAGCTCGGTTATAATCTTGTCGTTGATAGAGACAAGACCCGTAGAGATGTATGTGTCCGCTTCTCTTCTGGAGCAGAGTCCGCTGTTTGCTATATATTTGTTGAGCCTTATTCCTTCCCGGCTGTCTGCCGCCGCCTCTTTTCCGGATTTCCTTACAGGCTTTGCCGTTTTTTTCTCTTTATTCCATGCCGTGGCTCTGCTTTCTCTCTTTTCTGTTCTGGTACCTTCCTGTGCTCTGTTTGAACCATATTTCCTCCCGGATGATGGTTTGCTGGATCTTGTTGTATTTTTCATCTCATATGGAATTTCGCCGCAAATTTATGCCAATAACAAATAATTTCCTATTTTTACAATCCGTTTTAGAAGGAATATGTCTGTATTTTTTAGATTTTCACCGTTGTTGAGGGAGAATGTGAGTGTTGCTTTGAAATCTATAATCAGTAACAGACTCAGATCCATTCTCACTATAATCATTATTGCGATAGGAATAACCTCCCTGACAGGTATATTGACAGCGATAGATGCCTTTACCGGAAATATCGAGAAGAGTTTCGAGCAGATGGGGACCAGCTCATTTGAGATATCCCGCCTTTATTATTCTACGCGAAATGCCGACAGAGAAAGAATAAAAAACAGGAGGGAGATTTCGTTCCATCAGGCGAAAATGTTCAAGGAACAGTTCGATGAACCGGCCATAGTCGCCCTTTATGCTGTGATATCGGATGCAGTTACGGTGAAATGCGGAGCGGAGAGTACAAGCCCCAACGTGATGCTGGTCGCTGCAGATGAACACTACATCGAATATAATAATCTGTATATCGATAAAGGGAGAAATTTTACAGGAAGCGAAATCTCGAGCGGTACATTTGTGTGTATTATGGGAGATGATGTGGCAAAGAGGCTTTTTAAAGGCGAATCCCCATTGGAGAGGGTCGTTACCATTTCCGGTGTGAGATTTCAGGTAATAGGCGTGCCGCAGAGCGTAGGTGCGACATTCGGAGGGGGAACGGATAATAGCGTAATTATACCGATACAGTGTGCAAGAGGTTATTTCATAGGGCAGAATACTTCGTTCAATATAGGCGTGAAACCGTCAGGGACCCTGACCGGCATGAATGTGCTTTACGATAAGGCAGAGCAGCTCTTCCGTTCTATAAGAAGGCTCTCCCCGGCAGATGAAAGCGATTTCAGACTTTCAAAAAACGATGCTCTTATTTCTGATTTCAAACAAATTACAGATACCGTTACGGCAATAGCGGTAGTTATAGGCCTTATAACCTTGCTGGGAGCGGCCGTTGGGCTTATGAATATTATGCTGATATCGGTAAAGGAGCGGATTGCCGAAATCGGAACGCGGCGTGCCATAGGCGCTTCGGCAAGGATGATAAAGCAGCAGTTTTTGCTGGAGTCCGTTATTATAAGCGAAGTGGGATGTGTAATAGGGGTTATTGCAGGAGTGCTTATAGGCAATGCCATTGCCATGGTAATGGGGGCTTCTTTTGTAATTCCGTATTTCAGAATTGTTTTTGCTGTAGTGTTATGTATAGCGGTAGGTGTTCTTTCGGGCTATATCCCCGCAGTGCGGGCATCGAAACTGGATCCCATAGAATCCTTGCGTCATGAGTAAAACCTGCCGACAAGACATGTGTATTCAGTTGCGTGAAAAAATTTTTTGCAGAATTGAAAATATTGCATACATTTGCAGTCCCGAAAGGGGAAGTTATTTTAAGAAGATAAACCTTTCGAAGTTTATTTTGGGCAAGAATAAAGAATACGAGGAAGAGGAAAGGAGTGTACATGAGTACATGACTGACCGATGAGCGAAGTATGATGCAATTATTGCCGAAAAGAAACGAGAAAATGGGAGCATAGCTCAGTTGGTTTAGAGCATCTGCCTTACAAGCAGAGGGTCGGGGGTTCGACTCCCTCTGCTCCCACAAACAGAAAAGAGCATCCTTCGGGTGCTCTTTTCTGTTTGCGGTATTTCAAGAAATACCTATGTTGTCCAGCCCTTTACGGGCGGGTGCTCCTTTCAGTCGCAGTCCCTGCGGGACTTTATTCTTGTCAGTGCACCACGGATACCCTCTTTACGTTTGCGGTATTTCAAGAAATATCCATATTGCTCCGAATAAAATAATAAACTCAAAATGAGAGAGATAGATCCTGTGGAGACTTCCCGTGCATACGCATTCGAGATGTGGATGAACGCCCCTATGCCCATGGTTACCTTTTTCAGGACGCTCGATGTATCCGCGCTGGTCAAAGCCGGCAAAAAAAGAGGCTTGAAATTCAATATGCTTATGTGCTGGTGTATAGGAAAGGCGGCGAGCGGAATCAAGGAATTTTATATGTTGCCTGTGGGCAAAAGACTGATTCAATATGACAGAATCGCTGTCAATACCATTGTTGCCGACAGCAGGGGAGAGGTGAGCTCCTGCGATTCTGCAAACCTGCATGACTTGTAACCCCGTTACGGATAATTGTACCCCGATTACTGTTTTTTGTTCTTTTGCTGCCGGATTCTGAATTTAATATCTATTTTTGTTATGGCGACAGTTATAAACCAGACAGTAACGGTAAACAGATACAATCATGAGCGAAGTAAACGGAACGAAATCTTCTAAAGTCTACTATGCAGACTTCAGATGCAGGCCAGACGAGGGGCCGGCAGACAAGCTGAAAAAACTTATAAAGGCTGCCGGCATAGATAAGATAGATATGGAAGGCAAGTTCGTGGCAGTAAAGATGCATTTTGGAGAGCATGGAAACCTTACATTTCTCCGCCCAAATTATGCCAGGGTCGTGGCGGATACAGTACGGGAACTTGGCGGAAAACCCTTTCTTACAGATTGCAACACTCTTTATCCGGGAAGCCGCAAGAATGCGCTGGAACATCTGTACTGTGCATGGGAAAACGGATTTACCCCACTGACCGCGGGATGTCCCGTAATTATAGGCGACGGCCTGAAGGGAACCGATGACATTGCCGTGCCGGTAGAGGGCGGCGAGTATGTCAAGGAGGCAAAGATAGGCCGCGCCATTATGGATGCCGACATATTTATATCGCTCACCCATTTCAAAGGGCACGAGATGACAGGTTTTGGCGGGGCAATCAAGAACATAGGCATGGGATGCGGCTCGAGGGCAGGAAAGAAGGAGCAGCATTGCAACGGCAAACCGGTCATAGACCAGTCTCGCTGCCGCGGTTGCAAAAGGTGTATGCGCGAGTGTGCGAACAACGGGCTCGTATTCGATGAAAAGAGCAGGAAGATGAATGTAGACCTAAGCAATTGCGTAGGTTGCGGGCGCTGTATAGGGGCATGTAATTTCGATGCGATAGATTTTGCGCAGAATGCAGCCGTAAAGGAGCTCAACTGCAGAATGGCCGAGTATGCCAAGGCTGTTGTAGACGGAAGGCCGAATTTCCATATCTCGCTTATATGCGATGTCTCTCCCACATGCGACTGCCATTCCGGAAACGACACACCCATAATCCAGGATGTGGGCATGTTCGCCTCGTTCGATCCGCTTGCCCTGGACCAGGCCTGCGTGGATGCCTGCTTGAGAGAGGCTCCGCTGCCCAACAGCCAGCTTGCCGATGCAATGGCCGAAGAGGGGTTCGAAGACCATCATGACCATTTCGACAATACGAACCCCAATACGGAGTATAAGTCCTGTCTCTCTCATGCAGAGAAGATCGGCCTCGGCAGCCGTACATATGAACTTGTAAAGGTGAAATAGATGGCCGAATGCGGAGCGGTTACGAAAATGTTACGGTAAGGTTTATTATATGTTAAGAATTGCGGAGATGCTTGCGTGGTATTCTCCGCAATTTTACCTTTGCGCCGGACTGAAAAAATCAGGATGAACAGAAAACCTTTCATTTTTTTGGCAATCGCAACTCTCTTTTTCAACAGTGTCGCACAGGCGCAAAGAATCAAGGGAAGCGATACGCTTCTTCCGCTTACTCAAGAACTTGCGGAGGAGTATCTGGCGGAGCATCCCGAAGCGGAGATAATAGTGACAGGTGGCGGTTCCGGAGTGGGAATAGCCGCCCTTATGGAGAATACCACCGATATTGCAATGGCCTCGCGCAGCATAAAGTTCGGTGAGAAGATGAAATTCGCAGAAGAGGGGCTGAAGGCGGTGGAAGTGACAGTGGCCTACGATGCGCTTGCAGTTGTAGTCCATCCGTCAAATCCCGTAAGCAGACTTACAAGAGAGCAGCTGGAGGCGATTTTCAGAGGAAAAATCACAAATTGGAAAGAGGTCGGCGGCGAGGACAGGAAAATCGTGGTCTATTCGCGGGAAACCTCTTCAGGAACATACGAATTCTTCAAAGAGAGCGTGCTGGAAAATAAAAACTATATGAGCAGCATTCTCTCCATGCCGGCGACAGGTGCAATCATACAGTCTGTAAGGCAGACAAAAGGGGCTATAGGCTATATCGGTCTGGCCTATCTCAACAGGTATGTAAAAGCGTTGGCTGTCTCTTATGACGGTGGGGTGCACTATGCCGAACCTTCTGTGGAGAATGCTGTAAACGGAAGTTATCCGATTGTCCGTCCGCTTTATTATTATTATGATTCGGGAAAAGAGGCGGAAGTCTCTCCGTTCATCTCATACGTAATATCGCCGAAGGGGCAGGAATCCGTGCTGTCTCAAGGTTTTGTCCCTGTAACGGAAGAAGAAACGAGGCGGTAATATATGAGACGGATTTTCGAAAAAGCTGTTAAATGGTTGCTTACCGCAAGCGGTTTTGTAACGAGTATAGTCATTCTGCTTATTATAGGATTCCTTTTTACAGAAGGTGCAGGGCTGTTTAAGGAGAAGGTTATAGAGGAGGGGTATGTATTGGCCCTGAACAGGGAGAACAATGTAAAGGAGCTGACGGCAGCCCAGATAAAGGCAATTTTTGACGAAGATGTAACCAACTGGAAGGAATTCGGCGGCCCCGATATGAGGATAGAGCCTTTCAGGCTGGAAGATGCAGACAAACTCTTTACGGAAGAGGAACTGGGCGGCCAATATGAAAATGCAGGAAGCCTTATAGCATCTCTGATAGAAGCGCATCCCGGGATGGTGGCCTTTGTTCCGGAATCCATGATTCCAAAAGGGGCGAATCTTAATTTCATTGAGGACAGGTCCATCTCCCCGAAAGAGGTTTTTGCAGGCTCGGAATGGTTTCCAACAGCGACTCCCGCACCGCTTTTCGGCATGTGGCCTCTTCTGGCCGGAACGCTTTGGGTCAGTCTTTTTGCAATATTGTTTGCCCTTCCGTTCGGTATAAGCATAGCTGTCTATATGTCGGAGGTGGCATCGGAGAGGGTAAGAGGTTTTCTGAAACCGGTTATAGAGCTGTTGAATGGTATCCCATCTGTGGTTTACGGCTTTTTCGGGCTTATTGTAATAGTACCGCTGTTGCAGCAGGTATTCGGCCTTCCTGTGGGAGAAAGCGGCCTTGCAGGCAGCATAGTATTGGCAATCATGGCACTTCCAACCATAGTTACTGTAGCGGAGGATGCAATGCGCAGCTGCCCCCGTTCATTGCGCGAGGCAAGTCTGGCGTTGGGAGCTACTCAATGGCAGACAGTCTATCGTGTAGTAATTCCTTCATCGATGTCCGGTATAGCGTCAGGCGTAGTTTTGGGCATAGGACGGGCTGTAGGGGAGACAATGGCGGTTCTTATGGTTACGGGAAATGCGGCGGCCGTACCCTCTTCGATTCTCGAACCTCTCCGTACAATACCGGCCACAATCGCTGCGGAATTGGGTGAGGCACCTGCCGGAGGGGCGCATTATCAGTCGCTTTTCCTTTTGGGAGTCATCCTGTTTTTCATAACGTTTTTCATAAATCTCTGTGTGGAATATATTTCATCGCGCAATAAGGCAAAAAACAGTTAATGTTATGGCAATAGAGACATTTCCAAAAGGGTACGGGGCACGTAAACGCAGGTCGCAGAAAACGGCGTTCGGGATATTCAGGGGACTGAGCCTGTTTATCGTGCTTGTTCTCTTTGCAATACTCGGTTTTATAATATACAGGGGCGCCGGCGTAATAGACTGGACTTTCCTTACCGAGGCCCCTTCCGACGGTATGACCTCCGGAGGAATTTTTCCGGCCATAATAGGAACTCTTCTCCTTATGGCAGGCAGTGCAATCGTTGCCTTCCCTGTAGGCATAATGAGCGGAATCTATATGAACGAGTATGCCTCGAAGAGCGGATGGGCGGTTAAGTTCATAAGACTTATGACAAATAATCTCAGCGGCGTACCGTCGATAGTTTTCGGTCTGTTCGGAATGGCTCTTTTTGTCAAATACCTGGGATTCGGAGACAGCATATTGGCCGGTTCGCTTACGCTGGGGCTTCTCTCACTTCCGCTTGTTATCAGAACGACAGAGGAGGCGCTGAAGGATATACCTGCCGGAATCCGCGAAGGAAGCCTTGCGCTGGGCGCATCCAAATTGCAGACAATCTGGAAGGTCGTGCTGCCGATGGGAATGCCGCGCATAATCACCGGGCTTATTCTCTCCCTGGGGAGGGTGTCGGGAGAAACCGCCCCGATTCTTTTTACATGTGCGGCCTACTTCTTTCCGCAACTGCCCTCTTCGATTTTCGACCAGTGCATGGCATTGCCGTATCACCTGTATGTAATTTCCACAAGCGGTACCGATATAGAGGCACAGCAGCCGATAGCATACGGAACAGCCCTTGTACTCATAATAATAGTCCTGGTAATAAATCTTTTGGCGGGAGTGTTGAGGAAATATTTTGAAAACCGTCTTAAACTCAAATAGAACAGATGAATAAGATAGAGGCCATAGATGTAAATTTTTATTATGGAGATTTCCATGCGCTGAAGGGGATATCCATGGAGATTCCGCAGAATAAGGTCGTGGCCTTCATAGGCCCGTCGGGTTGCGGAAAATCTACTTTTCTGAGACTCTTTAACAGAATGAACGACCTTATCCCTGGTTCAAGACTTCAAGGGAGGATTCTCATAGACGGGCAGGATATATATGCTCCGGGAGGAATGGAGGTGGATGAACTGAGAAAAAATGTGGGTATGGTATTCCAGCGTCCAAACCCTTTTCCGAAAAGCATATTCGACAATGTAGCTTACGGGTTGAGGGTGAACGGCATAAAGGATAAGGAGTTTATAAGGCAAAGAGTGGAAGAGTCCCTTCGCGGTGCGGCCCTCTGGGATGAGGTGAAGGATAAATTGAACTCTTCTGCCTATGCGCTCTCGGGAGGACAGCAGCAGCGTCTTTGCATAGCAAGGGCTATGGCCATTTCCCCCTCGGTGCTTCTGATGGATGAGCCGGCTTCCGCCCTGGACCCCATCTCTACCGCAAAGGTGGAAGAACTTATCTGCGAACTGCGCAATCAGGTTACCATAGTGATTGTAACGCATAATATGCAGCAGGCTTCGCGCGTGAGCGACAAGACCGCTTTTTTCTATATGGGGGAGATGATAGAATATGACGATACAAAAGTTATCTTTACAAATCCTCATAAAGAGGCTACACAGAATTATATTACCGGACGTTTCGGTTAAAAACAAAATAACATTATGGTGAAATTTGTGGAATCGGAGCTTGTACAGCTCCGCAACGAGGTTTACGAGATGTGGACATTGGTCTACAAGCAAATGGAACAGGTCAAACAGGCCGTACTCGATATGGACGCGGATATGGCCAAACAGGTTCTTATGCGCGAACGCCGTGTAGATGCGATGGAATTGAGAATAGACAGCAAGGTAGAAGATATAATCGCACTTTATACTCCGGTCGCCATTGATTTGCGCTTTGTGCTGGCAATGTTCAAGATAAACAATGACCTTGAAAGAATAGGCGACTATGCGGACGGTATGGCGAGGTTTGTAAAGGATGCAGCCGGGACTGCGCTCGATGCGGAACTTGTAGGCAGACTGCGCCTGGAAGAGATGTTTTCAACCGTTCTTGTAATGATGGACAGTCTCAAGCAGGCACTCATGGATGAAGATCCCGCAAAGGCGGCCTCCGTATTGGAAACAGACGATATCCTGGATGAAATAAAGAACTCTTCGATAGGGATTCTTGTGGATTATGCAAAAAAACATACGGATTCAATCTATCTCTGTATAGGGCTGGCCGGTGTCATACGCAAGATCGAAAGGACCGGAGACCACCTTTCCAATGTAGCGGAAGATATCGTGTTTTATATCGATGCCAAAGTACTTAAGCATAATATGACGCAGGATGCCGGACAATAGCGGTAAAAATTCGGTAAAGTTTAAAGTTGGAGGTCGCGCGTGGCTTCCAACTTTTTTTTAATCTTTTGTAACAATCGTCACGCTCTTCCGTCTTTATTATGAAAACGGTTAAATTTACTGGACAAAATGAAAACTATGAAACGGATTGCTTTAAGAGGAAAAACTGTTGCCGTTGCAGCGGCGGTATTGCTGACACTCTCTTTCTCTTCTCTTCCGATGAGGGCGGCGGCGAAAGATTCGGTAACCGAGGTGATGAGAAGCTACAGAAAAAGCGACGGCGTACAATATTTGAATGTAAACTCATTTCTTTTGTGGATTGCAGGAATCATATCCGGTGATGACGATGCACGGCAGATTCTGGGATATTTGAACAGGGTCGCGATTGTTTATGCCGAGGAAGCATCGGACGATCTGAAAAGAGAGATAATGGATTCAGTAAACATTGAACTCGAAAACGGTTACCAAATGATGACCGAAGTAAAGGATGAGACGGATGAGATTGCCGTCTGGTGCAGGCTCAATGATGACAGAATTACGGAAATGGTTGTGGTATCCGGTTCCGAATCCGCCGTGGTCTATCTCAAGGGAAAGGGAAGAGGATTTCCGGTATCGGAGATAGCGAGACTTGTTTCCGATGGCGGCAATATGATAGGAATGTAGGGAAAGATGGAGAAAGAGGAGTTTAAACGGGCGTGGTTACCGTTGAGCGGAGAGTTTTACAGAGCGGCATATTGCATTCTCGAGTCGGAACAGGAGGCCAGGGATATTTTGCAGGATTTGTATGTAAAACTTTGGAATATGCGGGGTTCGCTTCAAAATATAGACTCTCCGCTCGCATACGGTACAAGAGTTATCCGGAATATGGCTTTGGACAGGGTGCGCAGTGCCCAATATCGTATGAGGAAAGATAATATCGTTGCGATGGATGAGATTTCTCCTTCAAATGCACCCGTCCACAGCCCTGTCGAGCGGGGGATGATAGAAAAACAGATGGTCCTTAGACTGAAGCGGACGGTTGAACAGATGCAGGAGCCGCAGAGGAGTGTCATGAGAATGAGACTTTTCGATGATATGGATTATGGCGAAATTGCCCGTAAGACCGGCCTTTCGCAAATTAATATAAGGGTAATGGTAAGCAGAGGCAAAAGAAGAATTGCCGAGGCGATAAGGGAATATTTATAAAAAGGAATACCATGAAAGAGAAAGATATAAATGAAATTGAGATTCCAAATGGGCTTGAGGAGGAAATGTCTGACTTTATAGACTCCATGGATGCCGCCGAAAGTGTAATGGCGGAAGAGAGGCGCAGAAAAGGTGCCGTAAGGTGGAGTTATGTCGCAGGAGCGGCTGCAACGGTAGCGTTGCTGGTGACTTTCCTTTTCAGGCAGCCCGCAATGCCGGAAGATACCTTTACAGATCCGCATGAAGCCTATGCCTGCGTGGAGCAGACATTGGCCGCCATTTCAGAAAAAATGGGAAACGGCGTGCAGCAGGCAAGGAGGGCCGGAGACAAAATAGATGCCGGCACTGCAAAAATCAGGGAATTATATGACAATAAAAACAATGATTAACTAACTCTAAGATTATGAAACAGATATCAATTTTAATCGTAGCCATGTTCATGGCGGTGACAGCTTTTGCTCAGGAAGGTAAAGAGTTGTACAACAAGTATTCCGGTAAGGAAGGGGTGAGTGCGGTATATATATCGCCCACGATGTTCGAAATGATAAAGCAGATTCCGGACATTGAGCTCGAAGGTGAGAGCCTGAATATAGGTGAGCTCATCAAAACATTCGAAGGGATGTATATCCTTAATATCGAAAATGGGGAATTGTGTTCAGAAGTTGAGAAGAATGTGGAAGAGCTGGTCGGGAAAGGGAGGTACAAGCTTCTTATGGAGGCGATGGATGGCGGCGACCGCGTGCATATCTATATCGTTCAGGATGGAGATACCGTTACAGATTTCCTTATGCTTGCCGGCGAGGCTGCGCAAGGGCAGACAGACGGCACTGTCGCTGTAATCTCAATCTCTGCCAGAATGGCCATCTCAGAGTTGCAGAAACTTCTGGCGAGCGCAATGCAGTAGCACTATTGCTCCTTTGGGGTAAGCAGTGTTACGTTATAGACGAATTCGTTGCTGTGGCGGTGGTGGGTTTTGGCCCAACGGTTGTCGTCATAGGTCCCTACGAAAAGGCTGTCCGCACTGTTCCAAATGTCGGGCAGCTCTTTTTTTACAGGTTGATGCGTGATGACAACGCACGGCAATTTCTGCAGAAGCGAATCTCTGTCGGAAACCTTTAATGGCCTTATGACCCTGTTTGCCGCATATACTATTTCTATGCGCAATGGATTTTCGCTGTTATAGTAGAATGGAATACCGTCCAGCTCCGGAATATCTCTTGTCTGCGAGATACTGTTTATCTCTGGATTGTTGATTACGTTTTTAAGCGACGGCATAGCTGCAAGTTCCGCGAAAAGGAAGAGCGCCAGAACAGTGGCCACCATTTTTACCGGCTGGAATTTATATGCATAAAAGGCCAGCAAAAAAGCCGTGCCCCAAATTACTGCAGTCAGAATAATCAAAAATGTAAGTGATATATATCCTGATTGGTATAGAAAGATATATGCGGCGAAAGGAATTGCAAAGACTACGGCAGCAAGTGCCCAGCCGTTGATCCCGTAGAATATTTTATCTGTCTTGAATACCGATTTATACTTAAGTCTTTCATTCCATATTGTTATAAGGTAGCCCATCAGGTAACTTGCAGGTATGAGAATGGGGAGCAGGTATCGGTTTTTCTTTTCGGGGAAGAGCGAAAGGAGTACCAGCATTATGAACATCCAGGCAAATGGGAGCAGGTATGATCTGTTTTTCCTGTCATCCTTAGACCAGACGGGAAGCAGAATTGCCGTAGGCAGCAGCAGCGACCATACACCGCTTTCGAGAAAGAATTTCCAATAGTAATACCATGGCCGTACATTGTGATTCAACCATGCACCCGATTCCTTTTCTGCGACATATGCCATGGCTTCGGGATGGAATGCATAGATGTACGCGTACCACCACAGCCCTATTGCCAGACAGAGTATGACCGTTGCAAGAATCCCACGCCATTTTCTCTTCAATGAAGGTCTGTTTACCAGTGTAAAGGCAATCAGCAGAGGCAGCAGAAGCGAGTAGAAAGAGATAGGCCCCTTGCTCATGAATGAGAGACCCATCATGATTCCGCTAATTATAAAATTCCTCCATTTGCATCCGGGCAAGGTCAGCCCCTTGCACAGATAGTAGATTGCGCACATCATAAAGGCGTGGCAATATATATCCCATGAAGCTGTTCGCCCCATCAGTATGACGCTATAACATGTGCATAGAATCATTGTTGCCACCATCGGATTTATATCCGGCATGAAGCGGGTGAATTTGTAAAAATAGAATACCAGTAGCATGGCGGCGAGTGCGGCCATCCCCCTTTGCAGCGCGAGATTGTCAGGCGAAATCAGTTCTGCAACAGCCGTAATCCATGTGGGAAGCGGAGGTTTTTCCAATCTCAAATCTCCGTTAAGCGTGGGGACGAGCCAATGACCGTCATAAACCATTTCGCGTGCGGTTATTATATTCCTCGATTCCATGATATCCGGAATTATAACCTCATTATTGACAAAGAATGTAATGATGCAGATAAATATAATTGCAACTGAACCCGGTATCTTACTGTGCCTTGACATAAATTCAATATTCTTCCGCCGGCAAAGATAGAGAAAAAAATACCAAGAATTTGCAATACGGTTGCATCGGTTTTTGTCATAATTTTGCACAAACTGATTTCGACAATAACTGTCGGAGAAAGATTCATATTATGACAGAGAAGAATTTCCACGTGTCGGGGATGAGCTGTGCCGCCTGTGCCGCCCGCGTAGACAAGGTGCTGAACGGGCAGGAGGGGGTATGCAAGGCAGAGGTCAATTTTGCAGCAGCATCGGTAAGGGTTCTCTATGACCCTGATATTTGCTCTCCGGAGTCGCTCAAAAAGGCGGTCCGGGATGCAGGGTATGACTTGATGATTGAAGACAGCAGTACGGCGGATGCGATTGAAAAGGAAAAGGACAAGAGTTACAGAAAGTTGAGAAGCGATACAGTTCTTGCCATAATCTTTTCGTTGCCCGTCCTCGTCGCTAGCCTGTTTTTTATGGAATACGGCTGGGTGAAGTATATGGTATGGATACTTTCCACCGCAGTGGTTTTCTTTTTCGGAAGAAGATTCTATAAAAGTGCGTGGAAACAGCTGATGCACCGCTCATCCAATATGGATACACTTGTTGCGGTAAGTACGGCCATTGCCTATTTTTTCTCTCTTTTCAATCTCTGTTTTCCTGAATTCTGGTTAAAGAGAGGAATCGAGCCTCATCTCTATTTCGAGGCATCGAGCGTTATAATAACTTTTATTCTTCTCGGACGTCTTCTCGAGAACCGTGCAAAGGAGAAGACTTCTGGCGCCATCAAGAAACTTATGGGGCTGCAGCCGAAGTATGTAACGGTGGTAAGAGCCGGAGGCGAAGAGTCTATCCCGGTAGAAAATGCCGTAAAGGGAGATATCATTGCAGTAAAACCCGGCGAAAAGATTGCTTTAGACGGAACGGTGGTGTGGGGCAGCTCGTATGTGGATGAAAGCATGCTCAACGGGGAGCCGCTCGCTTCGTACAAAGAGAACGGAAACCGCGTTTATGCAGGTTCCATAAACCAGAAGGGCACATTCCGCTTCAGGGCCGAGAAAACAGGAGACGAGACGGTCCTCTCTCAAATAATAAAACTCGTGCAGCAGGCGCAGGGAAGCAAGGCCCCGGTACAGCAGATAGTGGATAAGGTCGCTTCTGTATTCGTGCCTGCGATTATAACAATCTCTATAGCGGTTTTCTTTATATGGCTCATTGCAGACCCTTCGCAGGTTGTGCACGGTATTCTGGCCATGGTGACAGTGCTGATTATAGCCTGTCCCTGCGCCTTGGGCCTGGCAACCCCCACTGCAATAATAGTGGGAATAGGCAAGGGAGCTTCTGAAGGTATTCTCATAAAGGATGCGGTAAGTCTGGAGGTGGCACGTAAGGTAGATTCCGTAATTCTTGACAAGACCGGTACCGTTACTGAGGGAAAACCGGGAGTGGTGCGTGAATTATGGCTTCGCGGCAGGGAGAAGAGTCCGATCTTGTATGCCTTGGAACATTTTTCCGAGCACCCTGTCGCATCTGCGGTAGTTGAGGCATTAAGCGCCGATGCAGGTGGCGGAAACGAACTCGAAATAGAAAAATTCGAAAACATTCCGGGCAAGGGGGTAAAATGCGAATATGAAGGGAGACTCTACTTTGCCGGCAGCCCGTCGCTGTTGGAGGAGGCCGGAGTCCGGACCGGTGAGGAGGAGAACAGGTTTTTTGAAGAGTGCGCAAAAGAGGGAAATACAATCGTCTGTTTTGCAGATTCGGAATCTGTCATTGCCCTTATGGCGATATCGGATACAATCAAGCCAGGATCGGCTGAGGCGGTGGCTGCTCTCCGCAAAACGGGCATAGAGGTATATATGCTTACAGGGGATAACGGAGCCTCTGCCGCTTCAATGGCAAGGAAAGCCGGAATAAAACATTACCGGGCCTCAATGCTGCCTGCAGACAAGGCTGCTTTTGTAAAGGAGCTGCAAGAGGGCGGACATGTGGTTGCGATGGCGGGAGACGGAATCAACGACAGTGCCGCTCTTGCCCTGGCCGATTTGAGCATTGCAATGGGAAAAGGCAGCGACATCGCAATGGATACGGCAATGGTTACCATACTTTCGTCGGACCTTATGAAAATCCCGCAGGCCGTAAGGCTTTCGCACCTCGTAATAAAAACTGTGCATCAGAATCTGTTCTGGGCGTTTATTTACAATATTATAGCAATTCCGATAGCGGCAGGCGCGCTCTATCCCATAAACGGATTTCTCCTGAATCCAATGATAGGGGGCGCGGCAATGGCATTCAGCAGCGTGAGCGTGGTTGCCAACAGTTTGCGTCTTAGGAGAAAGAGAATATCCGATGGCCGGAAGGCCGGGCAGGAAAATTGCTGCGGTGCAAGTTGCGATATCAACGGGAGTGACAATATTATTAACGATAAAAATATCATGAAACAGGAATTCAAAGTAGAGGGCATGATGTGCAATCATTGCCGTACCCATGTGGAAAACGCACTTAACAGCATAGAGGGTGTGAGGGCAAAGGTGACTCTCGACCCTCCGGTAGCTGCGGTCGAGTCTGAAAGGGAGATTTCAAAGGAGGAACTGCAGAAGGCAATCACCGAAAAGGCTGGCGAATATACACTGCTTTGACAGGCGGAGGGGCTGCGGGCGTTACTGTACCCGGTTGCGTTTGAAATGCGGTGTACAGTAGAAACGGAAACCGAGCAGCGACACGATTGCAAGGACTGCCCCTGTCAGGTATGCCATGGAGAATGACGACATTTCTCCGATTATACCCCCTGCGACAAGCCCCAATCCTATGCCTATGTCCCATGATGTGAGGTAGGTAGATGTGGCCGTGCCCCTCTGGTTGTGCTGTCCGAGATTTACGAACATGGTGTTGAATGCGGGGAACATGGTCCCGAATCCCGCACCGAGCAGTACGGCTGTTGAAAAAAGCAGTATCTCGGCCCCCTTTATGGAGTGTCCTGCAACGCCTTCGCAGAGGAAGAGGCTGAAGAAGCAGAGTATTACAACATAGTATGCCGCATGGATGACTTCGGTAATTTTTCCGTGGTCTACCTGTTTGCCTGAGAAAATTCTGGAGATGGCCATGCCGACCGCCATACAGGTGAAAAAGAGTCCTGTACCTCCCGTTATGCCTATGTTTTTGGCATACATGGCAACATAGGTGGTCGTCATTCCGTAGGGAATCGAGAGCAGAAGGAGGTCTATTCCGAGAGGAATGCCCTTCAGCAGTATGAAACGGTCGAGAGAGATTGCAGTACGCTGGACGGTGGGGCGCCTTTTTGTCTTGACAAGCGATGCACATATAAACCCTGTTACGCAAAAGCCCATTGCGCAAAGGAATATGGAGTCGAACGGGTAGTGGTCATGCATGAAAAGTCCGGTCATCGGTCCGAGCGACATTGCAATGTTGTTGGCCAGACCGTAATAGCCGAGCCCCTCTCCGCGCCGCGACGAAGGCATGATATCTATTACGATGGTATTGCCGGCAACCGTCACGGTACCGAATGAAAGCCCGTGCACTATGCGCAGCGCTATGAACATGGCTACCGTGCCGCAGAGTACATATCCGCCGAAGATGAGGGTAAATATCCCGAATGCAAGCAGGTAGAGCGGTTTTCTTTGGAAACTGTCGAGCAGATAGCCTGAAAAGGGTCTGATGACAAGTGCGGCGACAGTGTAGCAGGCCAGTATGGCTCCTGTGGAACCGGTGCTGATATTGAAGATTTCCACCAGATAAAATGGCAATACCGGCATGAGCAGGTAAAATCCGAAGTAGAGCAGGAAGTTTGCCGCCAGAATCAGGCAATAGCTCGGTGATACAAGTCTCTCCTTGTCCATAATAATTTTTTTGTATGTTAGGCTATACTGCCGTTTGAAGCCGTCTGTATTCGTTTGGAGTGTATCCGACATTCTTCTTGAAAAGTCTGTTGAAATGCTGGGAGTACTGGAATCCGAGTTCGTATGCAATCTGGCTCATTGTCTTGTCGCTGCCGGCAATCATCTCCTTGGCGGCATCTATCAGCCTTGTCTGTATATACTCCTGTGCAGTCTTGCCGGTTTCCTTTTTTATGAGGTCTCCAAAATAGTTCGGGGAGAGAAATACTTTGTCTGCAAAATATTTTACGGTAGGAAGTCCGTCTGTCCTTGCCCTTCCGTTATCGAAATAGTCGTCGAGCAGGGATTCGAATCTGCTCAATATATCCTTGTTCACGACTGCGCGCGTGTTGAACTGGCGTTCATAGAAACGGAGGCAATAGTCGAGCAGCAGCTGGATATTCCCGGCGATAAGGCGTTTGCTCAGCCTGTCTATGGCGTGCTCGAGCTCCATTTGAATTTTTGAAAGGCAATCCATGATGATTTTCTTTTCATCATCGGAAATGTGCAGCGCTTCATTGGATTTGTAGGAGAAAAACGAATATCTCTTTATTTCGCTTCCGAGAGGGGTCCCCTTTATGAGGTCTGGATGGAAAAGTATTCCGTATGCCTTGGGCTTTACCCCTTCCGCCATCTCTATTTCGGCGACCTGCCCGGGGGCAAAGCTGGTAATGGTCCCTTCCTGATAGTCGTATGTCTGTTTTCCGTATCTTATGTCGCCGCATACGGTCTCCTTAAGATACAGGGCGTAAACTCCGTAATTTATTGTAAAATGGGTCGGAAACTTTGTCGCTTCGGACAAATTCACCACACTTACCAGCGGGTGAAGCGTTTCAAGCCCGAAAAGCCTGTTGTATTTATCTACGGAATCGAGATTGATAATGCTGTTGTCCATAATGCCTTTTCAACTTTTACGGGGCAAAATTAATTATAAAATCCTATGTGTAATGCTCCCGGCCGGAAATATACCGGATTTTAGATACAATCTTCTGTAATATGTATACAGACTGCGATTGCGTAAATCCATACTTTTGCAGCGTATAACCGATGAAAGTATGCAAGGAAAGAATTTCATGTTGTTTTGTATTGCGGCGGGCTTTGTCGGCATCAGGGCTGCGGCTTTCCCGGTCCAGGCAGATCCTTGTGATACGGAGTCTGCGGATTCCGCTGCGGTCGCCAACGATTTTTCGCTTTCGGAGGCAGTCGTTACCGGTGCAAGGTATGAGACCGATATCCGTCATCTGCCGATGACTGTTTCGGTGGTAAACCGTCGGATGCTCGAGGCGGGCCGCGAAAGTTCCATTTTGCCGGTACTGAATGCGCAGGTCCCCGGGTTCTTTTCAACTTCAAGGGGAATGATGGGGTTCGGAGTTTCGGACGGGGCGTCCGGGCAAATGTCGGTCCGCGGAATAGGCGGTCCGGCGCAGGCCGGGCTTCCGACCACAGGAATGTTGGTGCTCATAGACGGCCATCCCCAGTATATGGGGCTTATGGGACACCCTGTTGCAGATGCGTATCAGACGATGATGGTGGAACGGGTCGAGGTTTTGCGCACTCCGGCATCGGTGCTTTACGGCAGCAATGCAATGGGCGGAGTGGTGAATATTGTAACCCGTAAAATGGAGGAAGAGGGGGTGAGGACGGGCATCAGTCTCGGTGCAGGTTCGTACGGTACGCTCCAGAGCGAAGTCAATAACCGTGTAAGGAAAGGAGGGTTCAGCAGCGTGGTTACGGCATCATACAACAGGACCGACGGCCACCGCCCGAATATGGGGTTCGAGCAGTATGGCGGATATGTAAAGATGGGTTACGATTTTTCCGACAACTGGAGCCTGTGGGCGGATGTGAATCTTACCCGTTTCAATGCCACGAATCCGGGTGCTGTGGACGAACTCTATATCGACAATGACCAGAGGGTTACACGCGGTATGACATCTGTCGCCCTTGAAAATGATTATGAAAAGACATCCGGTACATTGAGTCTCTTTTACAATTGGGGCGACCACTGGATTAACGACGGGTACCGGGCCGGGGAACAGCCGCTGGACTACAGGTTCAACTCTAATGACAGAATGTACGGAGTCTCGGTCTACCAAAGCGTGGAACTTTTCGAAGGAAACCGAATGACGGCCGGGTTCGATTACTTCCATTTCGGCGGCAAAGCCTGGAACGGATATATAACGGACGGCCGCCGGGAGATTTTGGCGGACAAGGCTTTGGATGAATATGCAGGTTATGTGGATTTCCGCCAGAATATAGGCAGCCTGCTCACTCTGGATGCCGGAGTGAGGGTAGATTATCATTCGCAGAGCGGGACAGAGGTTATTCCGCAGGCCGGCCTGGCATTCCACATGCCGGGAAGAGGGGAACTCAAGGTGATGGCAAGCAAAGGGTTCCGCAATCCTACAATCCGGGAGATGTATATGTTCCCGCCTCAGAATCCCGATTTGGAGCCGGAGAGGCTCTGGAGCTATGAGCTCTCATGGTCGCAGCCGCTTTCCGGAGGCCGTTTACATTATGGGGTAAATATATTCTACATAAACGGCGACAATCTCATAATGAGGCTTCCGAATCCCGGTGGAAGCGGGATGCTGAACCAGAATTCAGGCGAGATAGAGAACTGGGGCGCGGAGGCGAGCCTGTCGTACCGTTTCAATGATGCATGGAGCGCACAGACCAATTACAGCTGGCTGCATATGGAGAATCCCGTGCTTGCATCTCCGGAACATAAACTCTATGCAGGAGTGCAGTTCGAAAAGGGAAAATGGAACTGGTCGAGCGGGGTGCAATATGTAGCGGGGCTTTATACGGAACTCGAGACGGATGTTACGGAAGATTTCGTATTGTGGGAGATAATGGGGAGTTACAGGCTTGCCGAATGGCTGTCGTTATACCTGAAAGGAGAAAATCTGCTGGCACAGCGTTATGAGATAATGAAGGGCTATCCCATGCCTAAAGCGACATTTATGGGAGGAATTATTTTCAGTTTTTAACAATATTTTGATTTACAGACATATGAAAAAGGTTTTATTTTTTGTATTGATTATAACGATGACTAATATTCAGAATGTTATGGCACAGGAAAAAATTACGCAGACCGCAGGTAGCGTCCAGTTGGGCGAATTCGCCCCGAAATTTGCGGAACTTAACGATGATGTTCTCTTCGGCCAGATTTGGAACCGCAGCGGGCTCAGCCCGCACGACCGGAGCATGGTTACTGTAGCGACCCTTGTGGGCAAAGGAATAATAGACTCTTCGCTTACACATCATCTTCAGTTTGCGAAAAGCAATGGGGTTACCCGTACGGAAATTTCGGAATTGCTGACCCATATTGCCTTTTATGCAGGCTGGCCGAACGCCTGGGGAGCTTTCCGTCTGGCAAAGGATGTCTGGGCGGAGGATGCGGAAGGCGACAACGGAAAGGCCGCTTTCCAAAAGGAGATGATTTTCCCCGTAGGTGAGCCCAATACTGCTTATGCAAAATATTTTACAGGGAACAGCTATCTTGCTCCCGTTTCTACGGAACAGGTTAAATTCTCGAACGTTACGTTCGAACCGCGTTGCCGCAACAACTGGCACATACATCATGCAACGAAAGGAGGAGGACAGATGCTCGTATGCGTGGCAGGCCGCGGCTGGTATCAGGAAGAGGGCAAGCCGGCGGTAGAGATGCGTCCAGGTGACGTAATACATATCCCGGCCAATGTGAAGCATTGGCACGGTGCAGCTGCCGACAGCTGGTTCGCACATCTGGCGTTCGAACTGCCGGGCGAGAATACCTCGAACGAGTGGCTTGAAGCGGTATCGGATGAGGAGTACGATAAACTCGAAAAATAGAAATTTACAGCAGTAGGATAGTGCCGGATGGCGGTATGGAAACGAAGATAGCAAAAATAGAGACCATAACGCAGTGCAACAGACTCTTTTCTGAAAAAACGCTGCATCCTTTGATAAGCCTTGTCACGCTTTCTGACACACAATGTCATAATCTGTTGCAGATGGGTTTCTATTCTGTTTTGCTAAAGGAACATGCGGTGGAGTGCCGCTGTTTCTGCGGTTGGCAGGAGTGCGATTTTTCCGATGGGACACTCATGTTTCTGCCTCCGTGGCGGACACTCGACTGCAATTCGCCGGACAGGGAGGCGAAGGGATGGCTTCTATGCTTTCATCCGGACCTTATACGCGGCACTTGGCTGGAAGGGAGAATCGGCGATTATACCTTTTTCGGTTACAGGCACAGTGAGGCCCTTCATCTGTCGCATCGTGAACTGACACTCATGAAAAAGTGCATGGAGAGCGTTCCGGAAGAGTTGCACCGGGGAGTGGATGAATTTAGCATGGCTTTGATAAATAATAAGTTAGGGGAATTGCTCAATTATGGCGCAAGGTTTTATAAAAGGCAGTTCATTACCCGCCGGGAAATCAATGTCGAGATTATAAAAAACGGTGAGAAGTTATTGGAAAACTGGTTCTTTTCAGGCCATGCACATGAAGGCCGGCTTCCGGATGCGGAGTGGTTCGCCCGCATGCTGAACCTTTCCGCCGCCTATTTCGATGACCTGCTCAAACATGAAACGGGAATGGGAACGGAAGAGTATGTTGAACTTAAGCGGCTGGATATTGCCCGTGAGCAGTTATCCCGTACGGGCAGGAGCGTGGCGGAGATAGCAGGCGGGCTCGGGTATCCTTCTGCGCAATATTTCAGCTGTCTCTTTAAAAAAATTACGGGACTGGCACCGAATGAATACAGAATATTAAATTGAATGACAAATAATTGAATTGATTATATTGATATGCAACTGATAAAAGATAAGGAGTTTGAGGGTGAGCGCCCGCTGTTTGCCTCGCATGATCTCCACATAGACAATGTT
This sequence comes from uncultured Bacteroidales bacterium, assembly GCA_944325445.1. Lineage (GTDB taxonomy): Bacteria > Bacteroidota > Bacteroidia > Bacteroidales > UBA932 > Egerieousia. The sequence goes on from CALVAG010000001.1 coordinate 200,208, forward strand.
ACGATAGGCGAAGGTGAATCTGCAATTAAGGAGTGCAGCAATATTCTGGCTACAAACTGCCGTTTCCGCGGCAAATATCCCTTCTGGCATGTACATGGGCTTACGATAGAGAATTGCAGTTTCGAGGCCGGCAGCCGTGCGGCATTGTGGTATTCAGACAACATGAAGATGCGCAATACCGTTGTGGATTCTCCCAAGATGTTCCGCGAAATGGAGAATCTGAAGTTGGAGAATGTGGTGGTAAACGATGCCTCGGAGGTTTTCTGGCTGTGCAACGGTGTGGAGGCAAGAGACATAAAGCTGTATGGAGGAATGTATATGTTCATGTACAGCAAGAATATATACATAACAGGCATGGAGGTCGAGAGCAAGTATATTTTCCAGTATGTGAAGAATGCGGAGATTCGCAATTCCAGAATAAAGGCGAGGGATTCTTTCTGGGAGGTGGAGAATGTGACGGTTTATGATTCTATCCTTGACGGGGAGTATTTAGGATGGCATTCTAATAACCTGCGTCTGGTCAATTGTCATATTTGTGGCGAACAGCCTCTTTGTTATGCGCGCAATCTGATTCTGGAGAATTGCACTTTCGATGCAAATTGCGACAGGGCCTTTGAATATTCTACCCTGAATGCAGATATACGGGGAGAGATTGTGAATATAAAGAACCCCTCTTCCGGCCGTATAGTCGCAGACTCTATAGGTTCGGTAACAATCGATGAGAATATCAAGGCTCCGGCAGATTGCACAATAGAGAGAAGAAAACGGAAATAACTTTAATATGAAAAAATTTTTATTGACATTTGCAGTTGCCGCTGTCCTGAGTTCGGCGGCATGCGCACAACAGAAAACGGATATGGAATCGTCCAAAACATTGGTAGCTTATTTTTCCGCAACAGGAACCACTGCTGCGGTGGCACAGACAATCGCCCGGGTGAGCGGCGGTGAACTTTATGCCATTGAGCCGGAGAGGGCATACACTCCGGCAGATCTGAACTGGAACGACAGGAACTCCCGCAGTTCCATTGAGATGAATGACCGCAACGCGCGTCCCGCTCTCAAGGCGGTCAAGGAGAATATGGCGGAGTATGATATTGTATTCATAGGGTATCCTATCTGGTGGGACGAGGCTCCGCGCGTAATCAATACCTTTATAGAAAATCACGATTTGAGCGGCAAGAAGGTGATACCTTTTGCCACTTCGGGCGGAAGCGGAGTCGGTAACAGCGTTTCCGTATTGAAGAAAACCTATCCGGACCTTGACTGGAAAGAGGGCAGGCTGCTTAACGGCACCTCTAAATCTGCCATACAGAAGTGGGTCGGAAGTCTGAAGACAAGCAATGAATGATGACAAATATTATTGCCTTTGAGAAAGGAGAACGATGCCCGGTACTTGTCGGCAAGTTGTTGGAAATATGGGAGGCCTCTGTCCGTTCCAGCCACCGTTTTTGACAGAAGCGGATATCCGTACGCTTGCTCCGCAGGCAAGGGAGGCCATAATGCAAATCGAAACGCTTTGGATTGTAATGGATGGCCCTATGCCCGCAGGTTTTATGGGTGTGCAGGAATGCAAGATAGAGATGCTTTTTCTCCATCCGGGCTATTTCCGCAAAGGCATAGGCAGAATGCTGGTTCAAAAGGCATTTTCAGAACAGGATGTGCAATATGTCGATGTCAATGAGCAGAATCCCTCTGCAGTGCAATTCTACGGGCGGATGGGATTCCGTACATTCCGCCGCGACAGTACCGACGACCAAGGTAATCCGTTCCCCATCCTGCGGATGAAACGGGATGGTATGGCCTGATATGCCTGAACAGTAATTGCAAATTACAGGCTTTTCCAGATTACTCTGTCGTATTTTTACTATATTAGCAGAATTAAAAAACTGATTGGAAGTTCTTATACCTGACTTATTATGAAAATTGTAAAAATAGGAAGCGATTCAGGCAATGACGTTATTATTAACGACCCGGCCGTTGCAGGCGTACACTGTATAATAATTATGGACGATAACGGTCTGTTCCGTCTTGAAAACGTGGATACGCAAACTGCAACATATGTAAATGGCATTCAACAACGTGGCAATGTAGTTCTAAACGGATCGGATGTCGTGAAGATAGGCGACACGGTATTGCCGTGGTTGAGTTATTTTAACATGGCGGTACCCCAAAAACCTCAGAGACCCGATAACTTTCTGGCGTGGTCGATACTCTCCACTATTTTTTGCTGTATTCCTTTCGGAGTGGTATCTATCGTATATGCCTCCAAGGTAAACACTCTTTATGCCGCAGGGTTCTATGATTTGGCAAACGATGCTGCGAAAAAAGCCAGGATATGGTTCTGGTGGGCATTCGGAGTAGGTCTCGGCGTCTGGGTGATATATCTTATAATCTTGGCCGTGACGGCTTTTTTAGCATAATATGTCTGTTTGCGTAGTTCCGGTGTAAAATATCTGATTGCCTCCGCATTGTTGCTATGCGTAGTCGTGCTTTATATATGGAATCCGGAAGAGACCGAATGGCTTCCGAAATGTCCTTTCCACCTGCTTACCGGATTGGATTGCCCTGCCTGCGGTTCGCAGAGGGCAGTATATAGCCTGTTGCATTTACATTTGACCGAAGCATTGAAATATAATCTTTTCATGGTAATTTCAATTCCTTTCGGGATTCTGATAGTTTTGACAACATGGTTCGATCCCGGTAACCGTATGGCCGGATTAAGGAATTTTTGCTATAACAAGTATACGGTAACAGGTTATGTAATTCTTTTTTTCGTATGGTGGATTGCGAGGAATATATTGGGAATATGAATATTGCAATTATACCATTATTTCATATTGCGAATGTATAGAATAACAAAAACCGACTTTACATTTTCGGGTGTAAAATCGGTTTGTTATTTTATGAAAACATTGGTTTTCAATGTTTATTGCGGTGCGGACGGGACTCGAACCCGCGACCCCATGCGTGACAGGCATGTATTCTAACCAGGCTGAACTACCGCACCAAGTTCCCTTTCGGGATTGCAAAGATAGATATCTTTTTTTAAATACCAAATTTTTATTTTATGTTTGCAAGGATTTTGACAGGCAGTGCAGGCAGGTGAAAAATCCTTGCAGGACCAAGAAGGTGGAAGTCAATAGAATGAGTAAACTTAAAGTAGACATAGACCAGAAGTACAGCAGATATGCTTCCGAAATTTCTGCCATCCCGTCTGCGTATGATAATCTGAATGTAACCAAAACCTTCTGCAACAACAGGAACTGCGTGTCGCTCATAAAGGTGGGGGATTTCGACTGGGTCCTGAAACGGTACAGACGCCCTATATTCATAAACTCCATAATTTATACCTTTATAAGGCCGAACAAGGCGGTGCGTGCATACAGGTACGCTAAAAGGCTTTTGGAAATGGGTATAGAGACTCCCTATCCTGTCGCATATATGGCAACATACAGGTTCGGCCTTTTCGACATAGGTTATTTTATCTCTGAATACAGCGACTACAGACAACTCTATGATACCGGTTCGCTTTCCGAGGCCGACAGGGAAAAACTCTACAGGGCCTTCGCTGAATTTACCGCCGTTCTTCACAGGAAGAGAATCTGCCATCCAGATTACAATCCGGGCAACATACTTTGGAACAGGACTCCGGAGGGTGAGTTCAAATTCATGCTTGTAGACATAAACAGGCTGAGTTTCGGGAAACGCTCTGTGGGGCCGTATATTAAAAGTCTGGCGGAAGAGCATCTTCCGGCCAATCTGTTAAGCGACTATTGCGCCATTATGGGATATGATTTGAAGATGGCGGAGTCTGTGATAATGCGTAAAAGGCAGCATAACGCAAGAAAGATGCGCATCAAGGCGTTTCTGAGGCGCTGGAAGCAGGTGTAAAGAAAGAGAAGTGAACGTTCCCGTACCTTTTTTCCTTTACAAAACAGGGGTGGCCTGTAAAATCGAAGGTTCCGGGGTGTTCCAGAATGAGATAGCCGTTTTCCTTGACAAGCCCGTTTGCGAATATCCTTTCGGGAATCGTATCAAGCCCCTGAATGCTGTATGGCGGGTCTGCAAAGATTATATCGAACCTTTTTCTGCATATATCTATGAATTCGAAAGCATTGTATCTTGTAACCTGCATCCCGCGGATTTTAAACTGCGTTACGCATTGCTTAATAAATCTTGTATGCAATGGGTTCATCTCGATGCTGATAATGTCGCTGCACCCCCGCGATGCAAATTCGTAACTGATGCTGCCTGTCCCTGAAAACAGATCCAATACGGCAATTTCCCCGAAATCGAATTCATTTGCCAGCATGTTGAACAGCCCCTCTTTGGCAAAATCGGTAGTGGGCCTGGCCTGATAATTTGCCGGCGGAGTTATTCTTTTACCTCTCAGATTCCCTCCTATGATTCTCATTGCGCAGTGATGATTTTTTGAAAATAACGTTCAAGGATGGCTGTCTCATCATTATTCAGAGGGGTATATGTGTAAATTGCGGTGATAGGCGGATTAAACATTACCTGTTTGGCTGCAAGGCTGATATAGTACAGAATGTTTGACGCTCCGTTTGCCTTATAGCAATTCAAAAGCAGCAGTCTGCTGTTCCCTTCTATTGCAGCCAGATATAAAGTGCCGTTTTCCCTGTCTATCTCTATTATTATTTTATTGTGTGCAGGAATATCCGGAATTTTCGATACCATACGGTATACCGACGGCAGCATCTCTTTTTTATCTTTGGGAATAGCGTAAACCAGAACAGCATTGAAAAGCGGAACTTCAATTTCTGCCAGATCTTCATTGTCATTTATTGGAAAGAGCTCGCGCAGATGTTCCGAATCATAAAATTCTGCAGGTTCCAACAAAAACTTTTCGGTATTAAAGCTGTCCATCTCCATCTCTTTTGCGCAAAGGTAATAAAAAAGCGGCATTGCATAAAAAAAGAGCAGCCGAAATGACTGCCCTTCTCTTTGATTTTCAAGCAACCGGTTACTCCCAGTTACCTGCGTTATTGTTTGGTGCATCTATACTTCCGACTTTAAGACCGGGATAGCGGCCGGTATCTACTCTCTCGTGATATAAATTGACAAGAAGCTGATGATCGAGACCCTCGAGCAAAGTTACGTAAGGGACAGTCGCCTCGAAAAGCGGAACATTTACTCCGGATACCTGTTTGATTACAGCCTTCATCTCGACAGGAACCTTGACTTCTTCTGAGATGGGAATGACCTTCAGGTTTTCAGCTACGAAATTGGCTCTTTTAAGCAGAGTGTCCTTGACATTGATTTTGACACTGTCTCTTCTTACGAGATTTCTTGCCACTGCAAGCGAGTCATCCATTGAACCGATTTGTCTGACAATAGTAATCTGGCCGTTTTTGTAAAAATCTATAAGAGTGTCGAGACTTGAGGTGAAACGGCCGTTTTCAGTCTTGTAAACCTCTTGCAGAGTCCTGATGTCCTCCAGACATTGGATGGCAACAGTCTCTCTGGCCTTTCTGTTTTTCTCGAACACAACCGGTTCCTGAATGCTGTTATACACGAGATACCCCAATACGATAACCAAGATAGGAAGTATCAGAAATGCAAAAATCTTTTTCATTGATTCGATATGTTTTTTTAATTAAATTCAAACTCCGACAAAGTTAAAAAAATTATTTTTCCCTTGCAATATATTTTTAATTTTGCACAGGATTAATCGTGGAATGTTCAATGATTGAGAGAGTAAAATTAGAGAAGTTTTTTTCGTATATTTCAAAATTCAGGAAAGTGGTTTTGTTGGGACATGTAAACCCGGACGGAGATTCGGTCGGATCTCTCGCAGGCATGGCCGATTTTTTGACAAATAACGGAATCGAGCCGGTATGCGTAGTGCCGAGCGCGTATCCCGGTTTTCTTTCATTTCTCGACAAAAACGGAAAAATATTGGTGTATGGCGCAGATAAGGATTCCGCAACCGGCGCCGTGGAATCGGCGGAGCTTATAATATGTCTCGATTTCAATTCGTTGTCGAGAATAGATGAACTCGGGGAGGTGACTGGAAGATCCCGGGCCCCTAAAATCCTGATAGACCATCATCTTTATCCCGATCCGCTGTTCGATGTCATAATTTCGGATACCGAAGTCTCTTCTACCTGCGAACTTGCATACATAGTGATAGAAGAGCTCAGGAAAATCCATCCCGATCTTGCTCCGCTCTCGCACGATGGCCAGACCGCAATATATACCGGTATCATGACGGATACGAACAACTTTTCGAATTCGGTCCGTCCCGCCACATTCAGAATAGCATCCGAACTTATGGAACACGGTGTAGATAAGACAGCCGTGCAGCAGCTTGTGTTCGGAGGTTTTTCTGAAGACAGGATGAGGCTTCTCGGATATATGCTGTATGAGAATATGAAGATTATCCCCGAATATAACGCGACCGTGATGCTCCTGAGCAAGGAAGTGAAGGATAAATTCCATTACAATACCGGAGACTCCGAGGGTTTCGTAAATATGGGATTGAATATAAAAGGCATAGTGGTGGCGGCGTTATTTACGGAAGATAACGGATTCATAAGGGTGTCGCTCCGTTCCAAGGGAGATTTTTCCGTCAATGAGCTGGCAAAAAGATATTTCAACGGAGGCGGACATAAAAACGCTTCCGGCGGCAGGCTGTATATTCCGATATCTGAAGTGGAACGCTATTATGCGGATGCTCTGGAAAAATATAGGCACACGATTTGAATGTAACGTAATCCGGAATGAAAAGGAAAACATATATAGGTTTGGCCATCGCTTTCATTATTGCGGCTGCTGCCTGCTCCAAACAGGACAGGGAAAATACCATAATAAATCAGGAAGAGAGCATCGACAGCTATATAAGTTCGTTGAAAGATGTCGAAGTTGTGCATAACAACGGCTCAAACCGTGTCATACTTTCGAGAAGCAGCTCCGCCGTTGTGGCCGAGAACGGCGATTCGCTATATATGAGGTTTGCGGGGTATCTCTTTTCCAACGGTCCGGGGGCGATGTTCATAACAAATGATACCTCTATTGTGGAGAACAAGGATTTTGTGGAGATGTTGGAAAAGCCCTACGGGATAAAGTTGGGCTCCACGGCCATGGTGGACGGGCTGGCCCGCGGATTGCAGGGAGTTGCGGAGGGGGAGCACTGCTACATTATCTTTTCGGCAAAATACGGTTTCAATAATACGGAGGTCGCTGCAATCCCGAAGCTCTCTCCGTTGTTTTACGATATATGGATAGATAAAATTATTAAAAACGGAGAATAAATCGGTATCTTTGCATGATTTGAAATATGGAAAAGTTATTTAAAACAGATTATATGAGATTTTTTGCTATGCTGCTCCCGGCGCTTATGCTGTTTTGCGGATGCGCCAAAGAAGAGGATGAATCTGCAGAAGAGATACAGCAAAGGATTCTGGAAGCCTATCTCCAGACGCATTATCCCGATGCGACGCAATTGGAATCGGGGCTTGTCATAATAGAGTCTGAACCGGGAACAGGTAAAAAACCCATAGAGTACGGGGCTGCCTATATGAGATATAATACCAAGGATCTCTACGGAAATTATACAGCCACCACAAACAGAGAGATTGCAGAACAGCTGGGAACCTATTCTCCATCGGTTTATTATGGCCCTAAGCTGATGACGTTGGGATATGGCTCTACTCTGCAGGGGCTGAATGAGGCGATGATGATGATGAACAAAGGCGCGAAAATGACCGTGATTCTTCCTCCCTGGCTTACCAGCTATGACGGGAACTATAACTATACGGGAAGCCTGATAGAGACCCAGACTTCGTCATCGAGCGTCATATATGAGCTGGAAATGGGTGACGTAGTGGATAATATTATGGATTTTCAGATAGATTCTCTCGAATCTTACAGGGATATCAATTTCCCCGGAGTGGATTCTACGGTGAAGGGATACTACTTTAAAAAGCTGGAAGGAACTGTCACGGATACCGTAGTCGCTGAAAAAACGGTTAAAATAAATTATATAGGCAGATTGCTCGACGGATATATTTTCGATACCAATATCGCGGACAGTGCAAAGAAGTACAGGATTTACGATTCGGAGAAGGCGTATGAGCCGTTGGAGGTGACGATGAAATCTTCTTATACGCAGATGACAAGCGGAGAGTCTTCTGACAGCAGTTCGGATGAGGGCTTCGTAGAGGGTTTTGCAAGGGCTGTAAAGAGCATGACTTACGGGGATAAGGCGGTCACCTTTTTCTGGTCGAGCATGGGTTACGGAGATACCAATAACAGTGTGAACGGAGAAGGCGTTCCGAGCTATTCTATGTTGAGGTTCGATTTATACATGTTGCCGGAGGGGAAATAGCGCCTCTGCCGAGAGAGGAAAAACAAAAAACTGTGGCGGGAATCCGTCACAGTTTTTTTTGTCTTTTATAGAACTTATCCTATATAATGATAGTGCGGGCCGAACCTTTCGAAAGCCGCCTTGTCGAGTTCCTCCCTTGCGCTGGGATGGGCTACACTGATCATCAGCTTTGCCCTCTCCTGCAATGATTTTCCATAGAGATTTACGGCGCCGTATTCCGTTACGAACCAGTGAATGTGGTTACGGGTCGTAACGACTCCGGCTCCTGCCGTGAGTGTCGGGGCGATCTTGCTTATGCCTTTGTTGGTGACGGAAGGCATTGCAATTATTGCCTTTCCTCCCTGTGAAAGGGATGCTCCATAGATGAAGTCGATCTGTCCGCCAACTCCTGAGTAGAATTTGGTTCCCAAGGAATCCGCACATACCTGACCGGTAATATCCACTTGAAGCGCGGAATTTATTGCAGTCACCTTCGGATTTTTTGCTATTACGAAAGGATCGTTCGTATATCCTACGTCCATCATTGCAACCATCGGGTTGTCATCGATGAAATCGTAGCACTCCTGCGAGCCCATAAGGAATGTGGAGACCATTTTACCTTTATCTATAACTTTGTTCGCACCGTTTATGACACCCTTTTCCACCAATGGCAGAACCCCGTCTGCAAACATTTCCGTATGGATTCCGAGGTTTTTATGGTTGCCGAGCTGTGCGAGGACGGCATTCGGTATGGCCCCTATGCCCATCTGGAGAGTCGCCCCGTCTTCTATGAGTCCGGCGCAGTTCCTGCCTATTGCGGCTTCTATTTCGGACGGTTCGGTGAAATGGGCCGGTTCAAGCATTGAATCGCACTCTACAAAGTGGTCTATCATGCTTACCGGAATCATGGCATCACCGAAAGCGCGCGGTACATGTTTGTTCACCACTGCAATAACTGTTTTTGCACACTCTATTGCGGCCAGTGTGGCATCTACAGAAGTGCCGAGTGAAACGAAACCGTGCTTGTCCGGCGGCGAAACCTGAATCATTGCAACATCGCAGGGAAGGACCCCGCTTCTGTAGAGTTTCTGGGTTTCGCTCAGGAAGATGGGAATATAGTCTGCATAACCTGCCTGTACGTTCTTTCTTACATTTCCTCCTACAAAAAATGCCTGATGAAAGAATATCCCCTCATATTTTGCATCTGTATAAGGTGCCGGACCTTCCGTGTGCAGATGGTGTATCTTTACATCTTTAAGCTCTCCGGCATCGCCTCTTCTGCAAAGTGCATCGATTAGTACCTTTGGAGCGCTGGCAACGCTGCTGAAGTGGATATGATCTCCGCTCTTTACATACTTTACGGCTTCGTCTGCCGAAATGAATTTAATGTTCTTGTACATGTCGTCTCTTTTTTAAGCAAAAGTATAAACTTTAGCGATTAATAACAAGCTTTTTTCTACCTTTGCAGCCGTCATTCAAGGGAAAATAATAAAGTGAATATGGATAAGCAGGAGCTGAGAAAAAAAGAGGCGGATGCCTTTCTGCATCTGTTGGACGTAATGGATGAGTTGCGTGAAAAATGTCCGTGGGACAGAAAGCAGACAATCGAGTCATTGCGCCCTCAGACTATAGAAGAGACCTTCGAACTTTCGGATGCAATCATGCACAATGATATGCACAATATAATGAAAGAGTTGGGCGATGTTTTGCTTCATGTAGTATTTTATTCCAAGATAGGGGAGGAGAAAGGTGCCTTCAATATTGCGGATGTGATGGAGAGCCTTTGTGCAAAGCTTATATATCGCCATCCCCACGTTTATGCGGCAACTAAGGTGAATGATGCAGAGCAGGTCGTTCAAAATTGGGAGCAATTGAAAACCAGGGAAAAGGATGGAAACAAGACCATTTTGAGCGGCGTCCCGGAGAGTATGCCGAGTGTGATCAAGGCTTACAGAATGCAGGATAAGGCAAGGGCGGTCGGTTTCGACTGGACGGAGAAGGAGCAGGTATGGGACAAGGTGCAGGAGGAGTTGCAGGAGTTCAAAACAGAACTGATGGCGTTGAAAGAGAGCAAGATTGGTGCCGACTATAAGAAACGGGCGGAAGGCGAACTGGGCGATTTGCTTTTCTCTATAATAAATGCCGCGCGCCTTTATGATCTGAATCCGGATACCGCATTGGAAATGACGAACAAGAAGTTCCGTGACAGATTTACCTATCTTGAAAGCATGACTATAAAACAGGGGCGTTCATTGAAGGATATGACATTGGAGCAGATGGACGAAATTTGGGAAGAGGCGAAAAAACTGGAGAAGAGAGATTGAGTTATGGAAGAGACGGACTGGCAGCAGAGAACCAAGATACTGACGGGCGAGGAGTCTGCACTGAAACTTGCGGCATCGACCGTTGCGGTAATAGGTCTTGGCGGAGTCGGTGCATATGCGGCCGAAATGCTTTGCCGGGCCGGAATAGGGCATCTTATACTGTTGGATTCCGATTGCATAAACGTTACCAATAAAAACAGGCAGCTTCCGGCGCTCGATTCCACAATAGGAATGAGTAAATGCAAAGTGATGTCGGAAAGGCTCAAAGATATAAACGGCGGGTTGAAACTTACAGTCATAGAGGAGTATCTGGAACCTTCCAATGTCGAATATATTCTCGGAAAGTGCAGACCCGATTACCTGATAGATGCCATAGATACCCTTTCTCCGAAAATCGCACTCATCAAATATTGTCATTCAAACGGAATTCCCCATGTTTCATCGATGGGGGCAGGGGCAAAATATGATGCCACTGCAGTAAGGCTGAAAGATATTTCCAAATCATTCAATTGCCCGCTTGCCTATATTTTGAGAAAGAAATTGAGAAAAGAGGGCATCTTCAAAGGCTTTCCTGTCGTGTTTTCAGAGGAGTTGCCTGAAAAAGACGCTATTATCCCAGTGGAGGAGCGGAATAAAAAGAGCATGACCGGCACCATTTCATATCTTCCGGCGGTTTTCGGTTGCGTGTGCGCCCAGGCGGCTATAGAATTTTTAATTAAAAAAAGCTAATTTTGCAGTTTGTCAAATAACGGATAGAGCTTATGCAGATAGTAGTAAAAGAGGTAGAGACGAAGCGCGATTTAAAAAAATTCTATCAATTTCAGAATAAGTTGTATAAAAACTCCAAAGAGTATGTCCCGACTTTGGATATAGACCAGAAAAATTCATTGACTAAAGACCCGGCACTGGATTATTGTACCAACAAAATGTGGCTCGCATACAAGGGTGAAAGAGTGGTCGGCAGGATAATGGCGATAATAAATCCCCGTTACAACGAACTTTACAATCTCAGGCGCGGCCGTTTCGGCTGGTTCGATTTCGAGAATGACATAGAAATTGCAAAGGCTCTTACAGATACTGCTGCGCAATGGCTTAAATCGCAGGGAATGACTCATATGCATGGCCCTTTGGCATACAATACCATGGGAAGGCAGGGCATGCTGGTCTCCGGTTTTGAAAATACCCCGCCGGTCAATTGCCTTTACAATTACCCGTACTATGTCGAATTTATGGAAAAGCTCGGGTTTGAAAAGGAGTGCGACTGGGTTCAGTATAAGTTGAATGCCTCTCAGGGAGCGCCTGAAAAGCTGAACAGGATGGCAGATATACTCATGCGCAGATATAACCTCAGATTTCTGGATATAAGGAAAATAAATAAAGAGCAGTGGCGGAAGCTTTCAGAGAACTTCTTCAAGGTTTATAATGAATGCTTTAAGGCAGTGCACAATTTTATTCCCCTTACAAGGCATGAGGTAGATGCCGTCGGGTCCCACTACCTTAAATTGCTGCGTCCGGAATTGACATGTATCGTAGTAGATGAAAACGACGAAATTGCGACTTTCGGTCTCTGCTTCCCAAGTACGTCGGAAGGGTTCAAAAAGGCGAAGGGTAAGCTCTTCCCGTTCGGATGGTACCATATACTGAAAGAGTACAGACATTATAAGACGATAGATCTTATGATGGTCGGCTCTGCTCCGGCATGGAATTCCAAAGGGCTTTCGGCGATATACCATTCGCATCTGGCCGCGAGTTTCAGGGAGCACCACATCGCATGTGCCATAACCAATCCGCAAATCGAGACCAATACTGCGGCCGTAAAGGTATGGGAAAGCTACGACCATCAGGAATTTATGAGGCGCAGATGTTTTATCAGGCCGATTGCAGATTAAAAATGTTTTTCATTGTTTATTAAAATCCGTATTTTCGCGGAAAATTTGAGCAAAAGTATGAGCGATAACAGTTTAATAGCCAAGATAGATGGTTTGAAATCCAAGTTCAAGTCACTCCAGGAGCAGATTGCAGACCCTTCCCTCATGAATGATATGAAGAAGTATGTACAGTTGAATAAGGAGTATAAGGAGCTGGAACCTATTCTTGAGGCAGGCGACAAGTATAAGAAAATGGCAGAGGACTATGATTCCGCAAAGGAGATATTGCAGGTGGAGAAGGATGAAGAGTTGAGGAAGATGGCCAAAGAGGAGCTTGCCATGCTGGAGGAGGAGATGCCTAAGATGGAGGAGAAGATAAAATTGCTTTTGATTCCTGCAGACCCTCAGGATGCCAAAAACGCCATTGTAGAGATACGCGGGGGTACGGGCGGAGACGAGGCCTCGATTTTTGCGGGGGATCTCTTCAGGATGTATGCCAAGTATGCAGAAAAGAGGGGTTGGAAGCTGGAGATTACAAGCCAGAGCGAAGGCGCTGCCGGAGGGTACAAGGAGATCATCTTTAAAATCAAGGGGGAGGGCGTTTACGGTATCCTTAAATATGAAAGTGGAGTCCATCGTGTACAGAGGGTGCCCCAGACGGAGACTCAGGGGCGTGTCCATACCTCTGCCGCATCCGTAGCGGTGCTGCCGGAGGCGGACGAGTTCGATGTAGAGCTTAACGAAAAGGATATCAGAAAAGATACCTTCTGTTCATCCGGCCCCGGCGGACAATCGGTAAATACAACCTATTCTGCAATCCGTCTTACCCATATCCCCACAGGATTGGTGGTACAGTGTCAGGATGAAAAGAGCCAGTTGAAAAATTATGACAAGGCGCTGCAGGAGCTTAGAACAAGGCTCTACAATCTGGAGTATGAAAAATATCTGAACGAAATTTCTGCAAAACGCAAGACAATGGTTTCAACCGGAGACCGTTCTGCAAAAATCAGAACATACAACTATCCGCAGAGCCGTGTTACCGACCATAGGATAAATTGGACTACATATAACCTTCCCGTATTCATGGATGGTGAGATACAGGAAGTTATAGACCAGTTGCAGATTGCCGAGAATGCGGAAAGATTAAAGGAGAGCGCGTAGTATCAGCTCTTCCATAATCTTGTATCCTTCCATATTGGGGTGTACCCCGTCCTTTGAGAGTCGCTCAGGCAGACCGTTTTCGTTGCCGGGAGTCATATCGACCATCGGGGAGAAGAAGTCTACATATTCTATTCCCTGCTCCGTCGCATATTTTTTTATGAGAAAATTCAATTCCGGTATAAGGCGGTTGGGTTTCACCTCCTTGTTCCATGAATAGCGGTATGCAGGCAAAACAGAGCAGAGCACTATCTTTATATTGTTTGACCTGGCAATGTCGCACATGCTTTTTATGTTGTCCATTATCATATCCAGCGATGAATAACCTGTGTTTCCTGCAATATCGTTCGTCCCTGCAAGTATCACTACCGTTTCGGCTCCTATGTTTACGACATCCTGCCTGAATCTTACAAGCATTTGGGGAGTGGTCTGTCCACTGATGCCTCGTGCTATGAATCCGTTCTCATTAAAGAATTCGGGGTGGAATTTGTACCAGTTTTCGGTAATGGAGTTGCCCATGAATACCACCCTCCCCTTTACCTGTACGCTGCTTGCCAGTTGTTTGTCGGCTTCTCTGTATCTGCCCAGATCAGGCCAGTCCTGTCCGCATACCGTATTGAATGATACGGAAACGAGAATTGTAAAAAGTGTAAGAAATTTCTTCATGTCGTATAGTTTTTAAGTGTGCGATGGAGCCCCTGCGTATATGATTGTTCCGCCGTTTTCTCCGCCTTCGGGTCCCAATTCTATAATATGGTCTGCATTGTTTATTATATCCTGATTGTGTTCTACCACTATTATGCTGTTCCCGCATTCGATAAGGGCGTCGAATGCCTTGAGCAATTTTTCGATATCGTGGAAATGAAGCCCGGTAGTAGGTTCATCGAAGATGAAGAGCGTATGTCCGTTATTCTCCTTGCTCAGGAATGAGGCCAGTTTTATTCTTTGGCTTTCACCTCCGCTTAGTGTACTGCTGCTTTGTCCCAACTGAACATATCCCAATCCCACGCTCTCCAGTACTTTAAGTTTTTGCGCAACCCTTTTCGCTCCGCTTTCGTTTTGCGAGGCGAAGAATTCTATGGCCTCATCCACGCTCATGTTCAGTATGTCGTTTATATTTTTGCCGTGATACCTGACTTCAAGAATATCGGGTTTGAATCTTTTGCCTCCGCATTCGTCGCAGACGACGGTCACATCTGCCATGAATTGCATCGGCACGGTAATAGTCCCCTCTCCGAGGCACTGCGGGCATCTTCCCCCGTCGATATTGAATGAAAAGTGCGAGTGTCCGTATCCGTTGAGTTTTGCATATGGCTGGTCGGAGAAAATTTTTCTTATGTCGTCATATATTTTCAGATATGTGACAGGATTCGAGCGTGCCGATTTCCCTATAGGATTCTGGTCTATATATACGACGGAGGAGAGCGTATTGAGATTGCCCGACAATTCCTTATATGCACCGGGCTTATTGCCGCTCATATTGAAGTGGCGCAGCAGGGCGGGGTAGAGGGTGTCTCCTACGAGGGTGGATTTGCCGGACCCGCTGACACCCGTCACTACAGTCAGAATGCCCAAAGGAAATTCAGCTGCGATGTTTTTCAGGTTGTGCTCCATGCAGCCGCTTATGACTATGCTGTTTTTCCAACTGCGCGGCCTCTTTTTATACGGCATCTTTTTCAAACCTCCGAGATAATCCAAAGTAAGCGAACCGGTGCTCTCTTTTCCGGCGGCTGCGGCCTGTGCAGCTCTCTTTATACCCTCCTGCACTGTACCGCAATATACGATTTCTCCGCCGTTTACACCGGCCAGCGGGCCGATATCTATCAGATAGTCGGCTGCAGATATGATTTCGGCATCGTGTTCTACGATTATGACCGTATTGCCCAAATCCCTTAAATTCTCGACAACCTCTATCAGCCGTTTTGTATCGCGTTTATGAAGTCCTATACTCGGCTCATCGAGGATATAGAGCGAGCCTATAAGGCTGTTGCCCAATGAACTGACCAGGCTTATCCTCTGGCTTTCGCCTCCGCTCAGGGAGTTCGAATAGCGCGACAGGGTGAGATATCCCAGCCCCACTGCCTTGATGTAGCGCAGTCTGCCGGTTATCTCCATTATCGCCCTTTTTGCTATCTTTTGCTCATACTCTTCAAGTTGCAGCCCATGGAAAAAATCATATAACCTGTCTATGCTCATATCCATGAGCTCGCCTATGGATTTGCCTCCTATCTTTACATACTCAGTCTCCTTTTTGAGCCTGCTTCCATGACAGGCTTTGCATAGCGTTTTTCCCGAATATCTTGCAAGCATGTATTTGTACTGCACCTTATATTTCATGCTTTCAACCATATCGAAAAAGCCGTTTATTCCTGTAAAGTACCGGTTCCCGTTCCAAAGAAGGTCCTTTTGGGCCTGTGTCAGTTGTGCATACGGTTTGTGAATCGGGAATCCGAATTTGGGAGCATTCATTATGAGCTGTTTCTGGAACTGTCCCATTACTTCGCCCCTCCAGCATGCTATAGCCCCTTCATATACAGACAGGGAACTGTTGGGAATTACGAGACTTTCATCGATACCGGTCTTTATTCCCAATCCCTTGCATGCCGGACAGGCCCCCAGTGGATTATTGTAGCTGAACATAAGTTCCGTGGGCTGTTCGAAAAGAATGCCGTCGCTTTCAAAAATGTTTGAAAAATCTCTGACGGAACAGTTCCCGTCGGACAGTTCGCATACGATTTTCAGATATCCTTTTCCCTGATTGAACGCTGTTTGAATGGAATCCTGAATCGCGGTTATCTGTTCTTCGTCTTTGTTTTGTTCCCCGTTATCTATTATAAATCTGTCAATCAGCAGATAAAGCTCATTATTATTGTATTTTGCATGCTCTTTCAGGACATTCTCTATGCGCACAATGGATTTGTCCGCCATATTATACAGACGGCTGAATCCGCTTTCGCTCAGATTCAGCAGCTGTTCCACTTCATTTTCCTGTTTGCCGCTTATCGGACATATTATATATATTTTCCCTTTTTGGGAGAGAATGTGAACAAGTACATCGTTTACATTCTCGCATTTGACCTCTTTCCCGCTTATGGGTGAGAATGTGCGACCTATTTTTGCATACAGCACTCTCAAATAGTCGTAAATTTCCGTCGTGGTTCCTACGGTTGAACGGGGGTTGCTCGTATTTACCTTCTGGCTTATCGCTATTGCCGGAGGTATGCCCTCTATTTTGTCTACGGCCGGTTTGCTCATCCTGCCGAGAAACTGTCTTGCGAATGATGAAAGACTCTCGGCAAAGCGTCTCTGGCCTTCTGCAAAGAGAGTTTCGAAAGCAAGCGATGATTTGCCGGAACCTGAAAGCCCCGTAATCACTGTCAGCTTGCCGCGCGGTATCTTAAGGGATATATTCTTTAGGTTATTGACTCTTGCACCCTCTATCGTTATATATTCTTCCCCCTTATTGCTCATTTCCCGGATGTCCTTATTACGGTTTTAACCCCTTTAATCTTTTTTATGTCGGATATTACCCGGTCCAAATGACCGTTATTGCTTACAGATATATTTATGAGAATGTTGAACTCTCCCCTCTGTTTTTTCGCACTTCTCTCTTCTATATTGAAGGCTCTGATGGAGGCTTT
Organism: uncultured Bacteroidales bacterium; assembly: GCA_944325445.1. Taxonomy (GTDB): domain Bacteria; phylum Bacteroidota; class Bacteroidia; order Bacteroidales; family UBA932; genus Egerieousia. Next base: position 217,528 of record CALVAG010000001.1, read on the forward strand.
CTGTCTGTTGAGGCTCTCTATGATTTCATTGCCTGTAGAGAACTCTCCCTCTGCTATGACCTTCAGCCCGGCCTGGAACTGTGTCGTTCCGGAGACTTGCCTCCATTTGACTTTCTGGACCCTGTAAGGATATTTTTCCAATAATCTTGCAGCATTCGGACAGGAGATTCTATGTATTTTTATGCCTCCGGTGGCAGATACGAAGCCGAAAACATCATCCCCGAAAATGGGATTGCAGCATTTTGCCATCTTGAATCCTATATTGTCCAGTTTGTCATTAATGATAAGGAAATCGTGATTTTCATTTTTTTTGGAATCCTCTCTCCTTGCATCGTTTCCCGATGCAGGCAATGCGGCGCTCTCCTGCTGACAACCTTCATTCTCGGCAGTAAGGTAGTTTTTGATTTCAAGAGCATCGATCTCCTCATTGCCGATTGCAATGCAAAAGTCGCTTATGGTCTTCTTCCTGAAATGCCTGGTGAGGTCCGAGAGAATATCGTCTGTGAGCTCCATCTTCCAGTTTTTCATCCGTCTCTCCAATATCTCCCTGCCGAGACTGCTCATCTTGCCCTCTTCCTCTTTCAATTTATTCTTGATTCTGTTTCTGGCTTTCGATGAGACAACTATATTCAGCCAGTCGGCCGACGGCTTCTGGTTCTTGCTGCTCATGATTTCGACCACATCTCCGGTATGAAGCTCCTCTCTTATGGAGACGACTTTTCCGTTTACCTTTGCTCCGCTGCACCTGACTCCGAGATTGGAGTGTATGTTGAAGGCGAAGTCTAGAATTGTCGCTCCCTTGGGCAGCTCCTTAAGGTCGCCGGCGGGGGTAAAGACAAATATTTCATTGAGCGTGGAGAAGAGCGCAGGCGAATATGGCGCGGAGTCGGGACTCTCCAGCATCTTTTTTACATTCAGCAGCCATTCGTCGAGATTGTGTTCATTCTTTATCCCCTTGTAGCTCCAGTGGGCCGCGTGGCCGTTTTCGGCTATTTCATCCATTCTGGCGGTCCTGATCTGCACTTCTATGTGTGCACCCTCTCTATTTTCCACGGTTATGTGAAGAGATTCGTATCCGTTCGGTTTGGGATGCGAAATCCAATCCCTCAGGCGTGATGTATCGGGTTTGTACTCTTTGGTCACTTCGGAATAGATATCCCAGCAATAGGCATGTTCAATCTCTTTGTCAGGCGGGGCGTCTACAATGAACCTTATGGCAAAAACATCGAATACGCCTTCGAACGGCACTCCCTGTTTCTGCATCTTGCGCCATATTGAGTATGCGGTTTTTGTCCTTATTTTCAGTTTGTAGGTATATCTCTTTTTCAGTGTCTCCTCCAATGGCCTTATGAACTGTTCCGCGAGTTTTTTTCTGTCGGATTCGGTAGCCTTGAGCTTATTTGTGATGGCTCTGTAGTTTTCAGGGTCGGAATATTTGAAATAGAGATCTTCGAGTTCATTCTTTATATTGTATAGTCCCAGCTGGTGCGCCAAAGGGGCATACAGCATTATCGTTTCCGTGATTTTGCGCTTTATGCTGCTTTTCGGGAAATATTCCAGATGGCGCATTACCTCCAGTCTGTCTGCGAGTTTTATCAATGTCACCCTGGGGTCCTTTGAGTAGGAGACTATGAGCTTTCTGTAATTCTCCGCCTGGAGTTTTGTCTCTTTCGGGGTAATGGTGGAAATATTGTTCAGCCCCTCCACCATCGTCATGATTTGGGGCGAGTACTCCTTTTTTACCTTTTCAAAGAGTTCGGGATTATTCCTTGTGGCTTCGTGCAGGAAGATAGCTATAATGGCATCGCACATAAGTCCCAATTCTTTTGCGACAATCAGCGCTACTCCTGCAGGGTGCTCTATGAACGGATGTCCGTTTCCCCTTTGAATCCCTGCAAGGGCTTCCGAGGCAATGCCGTATGCTTTTTCAAGCAATTGCTTCTCTTGTGGGGAGTATTTTTCCGATATTGCAGATAACTCTTCGTTCATCATGGCTTTTATTTGTGCTCTGTCTCTTTCTTTTCCAAAATGCGCTTGAGATTATTCATTTCGTCGCGGTGTTTTGCAGCATTTACAAAATCGAGTTCGCGGGCCGAATTTTCCATCTCTTTTTTTGCATAATCTATTGCTTTCAATAATTGGGCCTTATTCATCTTTTCCAATACGGGATCCGCCAACAGCGGTGCAGCCGTGTCGGAGAGGAACTCTTCGGTGTAGTAATTTCCTCTTCCCAATATATTGCGTTCCTGTTTTTCTATCTGTTTAGGAGTGATATTGTGCAATTTGTTATATTCCTGCTGTTTTTTGCGCCTTCTGTTTGTCTCGTCTATCGTACTGCGCATCGAACGCGTGACAGTATCTGCATACATTATCACCAGACCATGTATATTTCTGGCCGCCCTGCCCGCAATTTGGGTAAGTGCGGTTTCTGAACGTAAAAAGCCCTCCTTGTCTGCATCAAGAATGGCGACCAATGAGACCTGTGGCATATCCAACCCCTCCCTGAGCAGATTTACGCCAATCAGTACATCGAAACGCCCGGCCTGAAAATCTTCTATGATTTCCACCCTTTCCAATGTGTCTACATCGGAATGGATATAACGGCATCTGACTCCCATTTTCTGCATATATTTGTCTAACTCCTCTGCCATTCTCTTTGTGAGCGTGGTGACAAGAATACGTTCATCCTTTTCTACCCGTTGCTCTATCTCCTCCATAAGGTCGTCTATCTGATTTTTTGTCGGCCTTACCTCTATGGGCGGTTCCAGAAGCCCTGTCGGCCGTACGACCTGTTCTACAATAAATCCTCCGGATTTTTCCAGTTCGTATTCCGCCGGAGTGGCACTTACATAAACGCACTGCCTTGTCATCTGTTCAAATTCATCGAACTTGAGAGGGCGGTTATCGGCGGCTGCCGGCAGCCTGAACCCATATTCGATAAGTGTGAGCTTTCTGGAGCGGTCTCCGCCGTACATTGCTCTTATCTGGGGAACGGTCACATGGCTTTCATCGATAAACGTGACATAATCTTTAGGAAAATAATCCAGAAGGCAGAACGGACGGGTGCCGGGAGGGCGTCCGTCGAAATATCTCGAATAATTTTCTATGCCGGAGCAATACCCCAACTCCTTTATCATCTCTATATCGTATTCTGTGCGTTGTTTTAACCTTTTGGATTCGAGGTGTTTGCCAATATCGTTAAGATAATCGCACTGCACCCTTAAATCTTCCTGTATATCGTATATCGCCCTTTTGATCCTCTCTTTTGTAGTCACGAATATATTGGCAGGATAGATAGATATTTCGTCGAGCGTCTCCGCCGCAATTCCGGTAAGCGGATCGAACAGTTCTATTTCATCGATTTCGTCTCCGAAAAAGATAATCCTGCATCCTTTGTCTCCGTATGCAAGGAATATGTCCACGCTCTCTCCCCTTACCCTGAAGGTTCCTCTTTTGAAATCCGTATCGTTTCTGCTGTACAACCCCTCCACGAGCGAATACAGGAATTTTGTCCTGCTCAACTTTTCGCCCCGTTTTACCGTCACCGTATTTTCATGGAAGTCTTCCGGGTTTCCTATGCCGTAGAGGCACGATACGCTGGATACGACTATTATGTCCCTTCTTCCGCTCAAAAGCTGGCTCGTACAGCTCAGGCGCAATTTTTCGATCTCGTCATTGATGCTCAAATCCTTCTCGATGTAGGTATCTGTGACGGGCATATACGCTTCCGGCTGGTAGTAGTCGTAATAGGAGACAAAGTACTCTACGGCATTTTCAGGGAAGAACGCCTTGAATTCTCCATACAGCTGCGCTGCCAGAGTCTTGTTGTGACTTAGTATGAGGGCCGGCCTGTTCAGGCTCGCTATTACATTCGCCATAGTGAATGTCTTTCCGGAACCCGTAACGCCAAGCAGCGTGACGGCCGGATTCCCGTCGCTGATTGCCTTGGCGAGTTCCTCTATGGCCTGCGGCTGGTCCCCTGTCGGTTTATATGAAGAATGAATTTTAAAATTCATGGGCAGCGGAGCGCTTTTCTATCTTTTTACAGTATTTGACATAATTCTTGACTCCTTTGGCGACTTTTTTCATGATAAGTTCTCTGAAATCGGGGTCGTTGAGCCTTGCTTCGTCCTGCGGGTCGGAAAGAAACAGCGTCTCCACCAGCGCATTCGGATATTCTGTCGGGGCATTGAGGCTGAAATTGAAGTTTCCTACAAGCCCGAACAGATTGATGCCGTCTATTTCCAATATGCTTTCCAGCAGTGTCTTTGCAAACTTCTTGTTTTGAATATGTTTGTAATAGGTGCTCGTGCCGCTGGCTGTTCCTCCCGCGTTGCAGTGGATGGAAATCATCATATCTATGTCGTTGGCAAGGAAAACAGCCTTTCTTTCGGCCATCGTAAGGGATGTATCTTTATCTCTGCTCAAAACCACCTTCGCCCCCTTTGCCTCAAGCAGCCTTTTGAGCCTGAGGGCCATGTCGAGGTTAAGATCTTTTTCGTTCACACGTGTCTCGCGGCCTCTCGCGCCAGGGCTGTCGGGGCCTCCATGGCCGGCATCGACACCTATCACCATTCCTTTCAGCGTGAATTGGGGGTTATGTTTGATCTTTATGACCAGTCTGCCCTCTTCATATTTTACGGAGTAGCCCCACGACGTCCTGTTTTTAAGGCCGATCGTGAGTCTCAAAATATCTGAATCGACCTGTATGGCATCTATGCTCTCCACGGATTCAAGATCGAGATACTGTGTTATCCAATTGGAGTTGTTCTGTACTCCGTACAGATCTATGATCATCTTTCCGGACTCTGACTCTTCTTTTGCCAGATAGCATCTCTTCTGCTCCAGCGCTATGGAAATCACGTCATATTTTCCGGCATTGGAAACGCTTATGGAGCCTGAAGTTATTACCGGTGCGAAATCCGTAACGGCAGTATCCGCTGCATACTCCTTGGGTATATATGCGTACCGGTTTTCGGAAAGCCTTACTTTATATAATGATTCTTCTTCGCCGAGTACTTGCAACACTATCCCTTCCTCTATAAAGCCCATTTTGTTGCCGCCGAGCCTGTCTGTCCCGTTACCGGAATTCAGATATGCCCCTTCGAGCGTCCCGACATATCTTACGCTGTCTGCATCCTGTGCTGAAACAGAGTGGCCGAGCATAATGAAAAAAGATGTAAATAAGATAAATAACGATTTCATTTCTATATGTGTGATTTAAGATTGAAGGATTTTATTTTCTAACAAATTTAATCTCTTCTTTTGAATTCCCAATGGGATTGGCAAGGTAATTGCTTATATACGGTACGTGTTTCGTTAGTGTGTTTAGGTTTAATGTAAGGTTAATTTGCTATGCTGAATATAAAGCGGTAAATTAACCTTATTCTTTTTGTAAGTACGTTATAGTCGATTTTATCAGGGGTATCCGTAACCTTGTATGTATTTGAATCTATGCCGCAGGTGAACAGAAGCGACGGTATTGCCAGCGAGGTAAACGGATAATGGTCTGACATCCTGTAAAAGATATCGTAGAATTTTTTGCTGCCGTAATATGTATAGTCTATATCCAGATTCAAATCCGACAGGCTGTTGCATAATTCAAGCCTCTCCTTCATCCATTTTTGTACGGCATCGATTCCCATAACCAGAATATATTCCCTGTTGCCGTGCGGAGGGGAACTTGCGGTACCTATCTGGTCTATATTCAACACACACTTTATCCTTTTCGGGTGGATTTTCAATCTTCCGGCGAAATGCCTGCTGCCGGCAAGGCCGGCTTCCTTGCCGTCAAAAGCTATGAATATGAGATTGCTTTTGACACCCATGCCGGCATTTTTCATCTTTCCGAATACTTTTGCAAGTTCCAGCATGGCTGCTACTCCGGAGGCGTTGTCGTCTGCTCCGGGATAAATTCTGGAATCGATCTCTCCGAGATGGTCGTAGTGCGCGCAGATGATGATATAGTCGCCGCCTGCCTCTGCGGACTCTATTTCCCCTATGATATTCACTCCTTTTTTGCCTTTGCAGATAAAGTCCTGTTCATAAAGGATTCCCCTCTTTCTTACTCCGTATTCCATGAACTTATCTATTATGTAATCTCTTGCAAGGGCGTTTCCCTCTGTCCCCATTGCCCTTCCTTTCATGGAACCGGAACAGAGCGTGTCTATATGTTCCATTTGGGATTTGGGGGCTATAAGGTGCTCGTAAATGCTATGATTCGAACTCTGCCCGTATGCAGCTGTCAAGGTTGTCGAAAGTAAGAGAAATAAAACGATATGTTTGGTCCGGCTGAGCATCTGCAACTGTTTTGAATAACAAAAATAAAAACTATTTTTGTCTTCTCACCACTGATTGTCGCTCATGAGAAGGTTTCTGAAAATTATTTTTTTCTATATACCTTTGTTCTTCGTTCTTTTTTCTCTGTCGGTTACGCTTGCGTACAGATGGCTGCCGGTTCCGTTTACTCCGCTTATGTTGGCGAGAATGTACGAATTCAGGGACGATCCTGCATTCAAGACATATAAGAAATGGGTGCCGCTTTCAGAAATTTCGCAAAATCTGCCTCTCGCGGTTGTAGCTGGCGAAGATAACCGTTTTTTGGAGCATTTCGGCTTCGATTTCAAGGAGATAAGGAATGCGATAGATGAGGCGGGGCATGGAGGGCGGATGAGGGGTGCGAGCACCATATCCCAGCAGACTGCAAAGAATGTCTTCTTGTGGCCGGGAAGGAGTTGGGTCAGGAAGGCTTTTGAAGCCTATTTTACGCTGCTCATCGAGATTATATGGGGAAAAGAGAGGATAATGGAAGTCTATCTGAATGTGGCGGAAATGGGCAGGGGCATTTACGGTGCGGAGGCTGCCGCCGAACATCTGTTCGGCATTAAGGCAGACAGGCTGGACAGGCATCAGTCGGCATTGATAGCCGCCTCGTTGCCGAATCCGCTCAAAAGGAGGGCAAATGCTCCTACGGCTTATATGAGAAAGAGGGCGGCAGATATAGAATGGTTGATGGATCGCGTGGAATGGCACGTAAATGGCAATAAGAAGTAAGTTATGTTGAAAAAAACGGTCATATTTATCGTACTGTTCTTTAACGCGCTGTTAATGAGCGGCCAGTATGATATCAATAAATTCTTTTACCGCGGGCGCCAATTTCTGATAGATGGGAAATATGCGGCGGCCATAGATAATTTCAACACCCTGGTCAGATTGGACGACTCGCTCTACGAGGCATATTTTTTCAGAGGAATCGCAAAGTATAACCTGGGCGATTTCATGGGAGCGGAGCAGGATTTCGACCAGACATTGAAGCTGAATCCGCTATATACTCCCGCATATCATTACAGGGCCATTACGTTGAGCAGAACAGGCGAATATGACAGAGCGTTGCAGGATCTGGAGGAGGCGGTGGATTTGAGGCCGAGCTACTATGGCCTCTATTTCAGCAGGGGAGTTACTTATTTTCTCTCCCAGCAGTTCGACAAGGCGGTGGGCGATTTCGACCGTTTTCTCAGATATGATTCCAGGGTTCCCGAAGCCTACCTGAACCGCGGAGCATGTTATTTATATTTGAAAGATACCGTCAAAGCGCTGTCTGATTATAATCGGGCAGTCAATTTGAACATGTTCGATCCGGAAGGGTATATCCGCCGTTCGAGGGTATATGCCATGCAGGGAAACGACTCCCTTGCCATGGTTGATTTGAACAGCGCCCTGAGGCTGGATTCGACAAATACGTTTGCCTATTTCAACAGAGCTCTGATCAAGTATGACAGGCTCGATATAATGGGGGCATTGGAGGATATAAACAAGGTTCTGGAGTACGATCCGGGCAATGCCCTGACTTTGTACAACAGGGCATTGATACGTACTCAGATAGGAGACTACAACAATGCGCTCGATGATTACGACAGAGTGTTGGCTGTCAATCCGAACAATGTCCTGGCCTATTTCAACAGGGCCGGTGTCTTTCTGGAACTCAACCGTTACCGGGATGCAATGGATGATTATTCCCAGGCTATAAATCTCTATCCCGATTTTGCGAAAGCCTATTATAACCGGGCTTATGCAAAGAATCAGTTGGGGCAGTTCAATTCTGCCAGACGGGATTATGAAATTGCCGAGGAGAAGGTAAGGGAGTACAGGGCCATTACACGCGATTCCGCCGGACGCAGCGCCTTTGCGGATACATCGCGCAAGTATGACAGCCTGCTTGCGCTGGATGCGGATTTTGCAAAGAAGGATTTCAATAACGAACTGTTGCAGTACAGGGATATCGATATCAAACTCAAACCTCTGTATAAGTTCAATATATCGGATAAGGGCAGAGTCTATGTCGCCCTGGAGAGAAATTATTTGAGCCGTGTGCTGGATGATTTTATCGATTCTCTCGGATTGCCTGTAAATCTTATATGTGCAAAGAACAGTGACGGAGAATTGTCGGAATATGAAAGGGAGATAGATGCAAAACTGGAGCGCTATGAACTGAACATAGGTGATAAGTCCGATGGCATATATGCGAAACTGCTATTTGCAAAAGGCATATTGGAGGGCGACGGAAAACAATACAATTCCGCTCTTTCATATTACGACAAAGCCATATCGCTCGAACCCGGGCAGGCGTTTTATTACATGAACAGAGGTGCGGTACAGTCGGAAATCATAGATTTTATCTCGTCAATGGAGAGCAATGTGCAGATTCTTACCCTTGACGAATCCGGCACGGCAAGGGCGAGGGTACAGGAACCGTCATACAAAAACTACGATTATACGGCTGCAATCCATGATATGAACAAGGCGCTCACGATTATGCCGGATTTCCCGTATATCCATTATAATCTGGGCAATCTGTATTGCCTGTCGGACGATTTGCCGGAGGCAATAAACCAATATACGAAGGCTATAGAGCAATATCCTTATCTGCCTGAGGCGTATTATAATCGCGGTCTTGTGCTTATCTATTTGAAAGATAAGGCAAAAGGCTGTATAGATTTAAGCAAGGCAGGCGAACTCGGAGTGGCGGATGCCTATCCGGTCATAAAGAAATACTGTACAGAAGAGTAGTCTGTTATTCGTTCAGGCGGGTTTGACTTTTTTCAATTTTTCTTTCGGGCGTTTCTCAGTGTCGAGGCGGCTCTTACAAGCGCTTCGTCCCTGGCTATATATCTGAGTGCGGTAAATGTGAGAATGACGCATATTATAGGGAATACTGCTGTAATTGAGAAGATCGTCCCCTCTTCGCATGTGAAGAATGCGTAGGCAATCCAACCCTGAAAGGCAAGCAGGAGGATGATATTGAATATGCAGAGCCTGATCTGGAACAGCCTGTGATGGTACATGAAAATCGTAAAAAACGCTATGAACAGCGTAGCTATGGAAAGTATCAGATAAGGAGTGTATTCGGTGTACTTTACGGTATATTCGGCCGTGTAAAACACTTTGCTTGACAATATTGCAATAATCAATCCTACGGTAGCCAGCAGGAAGAGTGTCTGTATTCTCTGTATCATATCCCGATTGTTGTTTTTTGCGGCAAAACTACAAAATAAATTCTTACCTTTGAAAAATTAACGTAAAGAGCCGGAAAAATTATGAAAATTGAGAGTTCGGAATTGATTATCAACAGCGACAATTCGGTTTTCCATTTGCATATCAGACCAGAGGAACTGGCAGACAATGTGATTCTTGTAGGAGACCCTTCCAGAGTAGACATGGTCGCCTCCTTTTTTGAAAAATGCGAAGTGAAAAAATCGTCGAGAGAGTTTTTTACAGTGACGGGATACTTCAGGGGCGAGCGTTTTACCGTTCTCTCTACAGGCATAGGTTCAGACAATATAGATATTGTAATGAATGAACTCGATGCCTTGGCCAATGTCGATTTCAAGACGCGTGAGATAAAAGAGAAAAAGAGAAGCCTGAAGATTCTCAGAATCGGCACATGCGGGGCCCTGCAACCCGATATAAAATTGGGAACTCCTCTGTTTTCACATATTTCCATAGGATTCGACGGCCTGTTGAACTGGTATTCGGGAAGGGAGAATGTGGTAATGGCAGAGGCCGAAGAGAGCTTCAAGAGGCATATGCGATGGAACGCTCATCTGCCGGACCCGTATTTCGTAAAGGCGGATGAGCAGATGGCCTCGCTCTTTGAAGAAGATACGATAGCCGGCATGACGATTTCGGCTGCCGGATTTTACGGCCCTCAGGGCAGGATCTTAAGAATGGGGATAGCAATGCCCGATATGTTGGATTTGTGTGAAAGTTTCAAATATAAGGATTATAGAATCAATAATTTCGAGATGGAAGGAGCTGCATTGGCCGGCCTCTCGCGCCATCTCGGGCACAGGGCCGCCACTATCTGTTGCGTCATTGCAAACCGGTACAACCATGATGCCTTGCCCGATTATAAATCGAAAGTCAAGGAGGTTGTGGAATTGGCTTTGGACAGATTGTCGTTAATGGTGTAGCGTGACGGAAGTGGAAAAGGACGGCCATCGGGCCATCCTTTCCAATGAAGTTTTTTGTTTCGTTAGTTAGTGTTTTGGTTAAGAGCGAGCGGAAAACGAGATTCGAACTCGCGACCCTCAGCTTGGGAAGCTGATGCTCTACCGACTGAGCTATTTCCGCAACAACTGATAACGATATACAAATATAACAAAATTTTCTACGGTTAGCACACTGTAAAATGAATTTATACCTGTTTATTGCAAAAAAAATTGCCTATAAAAGCGCGGAAAAAGGAAAATTGAGCAAGATAAGCAACCTTATCGCAACACTCTCCGTAGCTATAAGTATAGCCGTCATCATTGTGGCGATAGCCGTGGCAAACGGGTTCAGATATCAGATAAGGGATAAGGCTTCCGGCTTTAGCGGCGATATAACTCTATCTGCTCCAGGAGTTGATATACTCGATTATCTTTATCCTGTCGAGGCGCCTGTCTATCTCTCCGAATTGAATTCTCTGAAGGAGGTGGAGTCTGTGGGAGGTGTTGCATACAGGAGCGGTATTTTAAAGAGCGAAGACCTTATTCAGGGTGCGATATTCAAAGGGGTGGATTCGCTGTATAACAAAAAGTTTTACGGGGAGCACCTGCTGTGCGGGATTTTGCCGGATTATTCTGCGGATACTCTTTCGTCCGATATACTGATTTCAAAATCAATGGCGGATGCTCTCGATTATGGATTGAACGATAAGATATTCGCCTATTTTGTGGGCGAGGAGGTGACTTTCAGAATTTTCAATATATGCGGCATTTACGATGCCATACTGGAAGAATTCGACAATAAGATTATAATTGCGGATATCTCCATGATACGCAGTGTGAACGGATGGGATGAGAATATGCTGTCGGGTTACGAGATAGTCTTGAAAAAGAAGTATAAATCCAAAACTGCGGATGCCGCAATTGCAGTCGAGAATGTGATAATGGAGAATACTCCGTCCGACGACTCTTTTGCGCTGCTGCCTTCGACTGTGGAAGAGCGGTTCTATATTTTATATGACTGGCTCAGGCTTCTGGATATAAACGTGCTGATACTCCTTGCCCTTATGATGGCGGTTGCCGGGTTCAATATGGTCTCCGGACTGCTTATCATACTTTTCGAGAGGATTCCACACATAGGCCTGCTTAAGGCATTGGGCATGAGAAACAGGAATATATCGAAAATATTTCTGTACCGTTCGTCGTTTATCGTTCTTAAGGGTTTTCTCATCGGGAATCTCCTTTCTCTGGCATTCTGTCTTCTGGAGTGGAAATACAGGTTTATACCGTTGGATGCGGAGAACTATTTTGTAAACCATGTCCCGGTTCATCTGGAATGGCAGACGGTGATACTCGTAAATCTTCTGGCATTTTTGGCGATAATGGCAATTTTAATGATACCGTGCCATATCATAAGCAAGGTGTCGCCATCCAGGACATTGGTCGTCAAATAGCGTCTTCCTCTTTATAATACAGATAACGTTCATTTATCTGTTCCATGTATTTCAGGGTTTCGGTACCCTTGAATTTACCCAGTTTTACGACTGTGTCCATATAGTAATCTCTTTTCTGGAGCAGGGGAATTACCGTTGCAAGAGTATCCCAGACAAGATGATTGCGGCCTATCGACTTTGCAAGGTTCATGATATCTTCCATTCTGCCCTCTCCGCAGTTATATGTGGCAATCGCTATGAGCGGTGCATTGAGAGAATCGGCTCCCATTTTTTCATACATCCTCTGTAATCGCAGCAGATGGCGGGTGCCTGCCTTTATATTCTCTTCGGGATCGTATATATCCTCTATGCCGTAACTTTTTGCAACGCTCTCCTTGATCTGCATCAGGCCGATGGCGCCTCTGCTGGAACTTACGCCTATTTTGAATTTGGACTCCTGGTAAATAAGTGCGGCAAGCAGCCTCCAGTCCCAGCCCAGTATCCTGCTGCTCTCTTTTATCTGCTCATCGTAAGGAGATATTGCATTGCGGTTTCCGGAGTAGTTTTTGTGATATTTTCCATAAAGTTTTTCGAATTCCCTGCTTTGCCTGATGGAGGTGAACCAGTAATTGAACAGTTTGATGAAATCGTAACTCTCTTTTTTTGCAACGCAGATGTTGAGCTCTTCGTCAATCGGGATGGTGGAGATTACCTCATCCTGGAATATCTCCGGGACAGTGTCCCTGTTCGAATTGACTACCATGAAATCCACCTCCTCCGTTATGAGGTCGGCCCAGCAGTCGAAGCCTCCCTCCGTCGGTATGATTTCGGTATAAGTGAGCTGGTGGGAGTCGAACAGCCTGAACAGTTCATATGTATAGCCTAATCCATGCCCCTTCTCACCGATGTGATTGATGAAAAATACATTGCAAATCAGTGTGTCGGAAGCCAGAAAATGAGGAACGGACTTATCCTGTCTCCCATTTTCCCTGCGCGGAAACAGTATGATGAACGCAAATATTATGGATGCTATAGGGTATATAAGGTATCTGCTTCTCCAAAATTTCATAGGCTATCTCAAATAGAATGGCCAGAAGATTCCGAATTTAAGAGCTGTCTGCGGCCTTACGTAGCGGTTTGCAGAAAAGTAGTCGCTGTCGGGCCAGTCTTGTCCTGCATTAACCCATTTTACAAAAATGGATGCACGTTTCCATTGCAGATTTACAAAAACGTCTATGTACGGTGTGCCTCCGATCTTTTCATCGCGTTGATTGTAAAAGAGGCCCGACGCGGGCGAATATGCCTGCCCGTAATAATCGGTGTTGAATGTCGCATCCGCACCTATCTGTGCGCTCAATACGTTTTTCACCAAATTGAATTCCAGATAATATCTCAGATTCAGAGCCAGCTTGGGAAGAGGCACAACTTCCTGCTTCGACGATAGCTGGAAAAGTATCTTATTCTCCATATGAAATTTCCAAAGTCTGAAATCCTTTCGTAGCCAGGCTGTCATAACGCTCATGGATTCGGTGTTTTGCACGGCATTCCCCAATGTGTCGAGATAAATGTTGTTGTTCAAAAGCGAATATCCGAAGAATGCCTCCATTCCGTATGTCGGAATCGTCATCTTTCCCTGAACGGACGTATTGGTTGTCTTGTCGAAATCATTCTCCCAAACGTAGTGGTTTGAATAATAATTGTTATAGAAAAAAGCGGGCCGCTGTTGCGAAACGTCTATTTTTCCCGTTATATGTATTCCCTGTGATATAGGGTAGAAGGAAACCTTTATTTTTCCGCCTATCGAGAAGTCGTTCCGGTTATATCCCGCAAGGTAGTATTTCCCGAATCCTTCCCATTGGAAATACTGCTTGACAGAACCCCTTGCTCCAAAATAGAGATAGAGGTTATTCTCTTTGACATTACGGTTGCCGCTCATCAGCATTTCAGGCGAAAATTTGTAATACGAGAGGTGCTGATAGCCGACTCCTCCCTCGAGTCCGGATACTATCGCCTCTCTGGCCCATGGCTGCAACTTTATGAAAAGGCGGTTTTCGAGATTCATTACCCTGACGGAATCCGATGTCGCTGTAGGGTTTATGAAAAATTTATTGTTGTAGAACTCCCTCGCAACGGTATCTGTCATGGCTATATTGTCGTCATACGACCGCGTATAGGTGGAAAATTCTCCCGTATGGCCTATATATGCCATCGTGCCTTCGCCTACGGCAGTCGTGTCGTTCTTTTTGAACCTTATCGGGATACCGTACGAATGGGTCAGGAATATGGTGTTTTTTTTATATTTCGACGATGCGTCATTCAATCTTACCGGTACGGTACGCAGATCGACAATCGTATCCAAGACCATGCTCAGGTCGGAAATTCCTCCATTTTCATCTCTTTTCACCCTGTTGAAGATATATCCGGCTTGCGCGATATACCGTTTCCCAAGGTAATTCCCCGTTATGGCAAAGGTTCTGTTGTCTGTACTTTCATTTTCAAGCATTCCGTTCCCTCCATAGCGTTTGTAGAGTATATTGAAGTTGAACGCCGGAGTGAAGTTCTGGGTATGCAGGAATCTTATGTTTGTCTCCTCCTTTTGCTTGTTGGCAAAGAGAGTGCCCCAGTAGCCCAATTCCGTATAAGGTGTCTTTACATTGTAGAAAGGCATGGTCTCTACACTGTAACTGTATGGCAAATACGGAGATGCAAAAGGGAAAATATCCAATTCCTCCCTTTTGAAGTAATTGTACGGCAACATGGCGGAGCCGGCTACCCCCAGATATACCGCCCCCGCATCCTCTTTGAGGTAGGGGAGTTCGTGAAAGTAGTCGTTGTATGTGGTATCAGGATTTACGACAGTGGGATTGTTGAAATAACCGTCGGTATTCCATACGAACATTCTCTGATTGGTTACATCGCCTTTGAACAGATATGTGTCCAGAAGTCTTGGAGTCGCCCTTATGATGCTGTCCTTTCTTGCCCAGATACTGTCCCGGATTGCCCGTTTCATCTCCTTTTTAGTAAGCTGCGGCCTGGCGAAAATATCCACTGAATCTGCGGCCACGAGCGTAGAATCTGTTCCTGCCGCCGGTATCGAATCAACTGTAGGATAATCCTGTGCCCCGGCATTTCCCGTTATGCCTATGGCAAAGATCAGCGCGGCAATCGCATATATTTTTTTTAGTGCAACCTGCATCTGGATTATTTCTTGGCTGCAAACATACAAAAAAATAGATAAAAAAAGGACAGCAGGAGGCTTATGGCCCCGGCTGTCCCGATTCCTTATTGTCTTTTACCTGAATCAGAGGCAGGAAACCCTCTCTTTATAAACTCTCAAGCACTCATCGAGCCTATCCTGTGCCGTTGTATCTCCAGGAACATTATGCGAAGGATGGATGTATAGTTTGACTCCTCTGTCTGCAAGAATTTCTGCGACTGTAGTGACAGTCATCCATACCAATGTCACGAAAGCAAGTGTAGAGACTGGCCCCACTTTGTCGAAGTGATTCTTCAAAGGCACGCTTGCATCTACCAGCGGAGCGCATGAATCAACGACTACATCCGCAATTTCGAAAAGGTTCTTTCCGCATGAGTGACGGCTTTTCTTTCCCTTCGTTTCAGCGGCAGATCCGAATACAACGACCTTCATACCCATCTCTTTTGCCTTGAGGGCAACCTCGATGTTTACTCCGTTTATACCGGTGTGCGAGAAAATCCACATGGTATCTCTCTTGTCAAAATTATATGCTTTCATAATGGCGTCGCCATATCCTTCGGCTCTTTCGAGATAGAGGAACTGATGAATACCCATCTGGCCGGTAATGCCTGTGAAGAATGTCATCGGAAGCTCTACAATAGGATGGAACCCTACAAAACCGCCGATGCGCGGATACATCTCCTCTACGGGAATCGTAGCGTGGCCGCATCCGAAAGTGTGTACCCATCTGCCGGATTGTATGGAATCCGCCATGAGTTCAGCGGCCTTTTTAATGTTGTCCAACTGTGTAGTCTCGATTTTGGCCTGAACCTCACGAGCTTTCTTTAACCATTCTAATGCTAACATGTCTATTTGTTTTTAATTATAGTTAATATGTTTTTACATTTATCTCTGTCTAATCGAGCGCACTCTTTCTGGAGCCTGCCGTAAAGAGTATCATTATCATTACCATGCATCCGCCTATGAGCAACGGGAATTTTGCGATGCCGAGAAATCCGAGCAGATAGTTGAGCAGGGAATTTCCTACAAGGCATGCAGAAATGGCTATGCTGAATGCAGTTCCGGACATCTCTTTATATAGCCCTCCGAGCACGCTGAGCACTATTGGAACCGTAGATGTTATGCCGAATCCTATAAGCAGTGTGCCGGCTATGGCTACGTTTTGGGGGTCCATGCCTGATGCTGCGCTTATCTTCTGTGCAAAGGTGAGTATGACCACCCCGGCAAGGGCTATCATCATGCCTGCGGCGATAATGGTCCTCTTTGAAAATTTCTTAAGTATGAAGCCTGCGCACAGACGGCCTATGGCCAGGCCGATAAGTACGAAACTCAGGGCGATGCCTGCGGATATCTCATCGAAGTTCTCGATATTTATAAGATATTGCGATATCCTGTTGTTGGTAATGCCCTCTACAGCTCCCTGGAAAAAGAGGGTGAAGCAGAATATTATAAAGAGCGGAGACGTTATGAGTTTGCCTATCTTTTGTGAGGAGGCTCCTTCTCCGCCGTTTTTCGCCCCCTGGAATTTCATGGTCATGTAGAAAACCGAAACCGCGACCATGATTACCGCTATCGCGGCAAGTATGCTCTTGTATGAAACGATTCCCGACAGTGCAGGAATGGAGTATGTGGTGGCGATGGCCCCCACACAGTAGAAAAGGCCGAGGAACATAATGTTGCGGTCTCTGTTGCGGTCTGTGGAGACATCGGAGGCAAGTGCGTTCGTAGAGCCGTTTATAAGGCCTCCGCTTATGCCGAGCGCAAGTATTCCAGTTATCAGAACTGCAAACGAAGCGGCATATGCAATCAGAAAAAGTCCTGCAGCGCCTATCAGATTCTGAACAATCATTACAAGCTTATAGCCCTTTCTGTCTACAACCGGCCCGAAAACAAGCGAGCCGGCGAGTGTCCCTATGGGAAGTATCGCCGCAAGGGTCGCGGACATTTTGTCGCTCAGTCCGTATTCGGCAGCTACGGCCGGCATAATCGCGCCTAATGTGAGGAATGCCACTCCAAAGAAGATAATTCCTATACATGAGGCTATGTATTGCAATTTCGGGTTTCCGGCTTCCGGTTTTTCAGTAGGATTCATATCTTGTCTGTTTGGATTATTTCTTCTTTTTTTGAGAGATGTTTATTGCGATAGCCCCTGCACCGTAGAGCCCGGCAAGTTTAGGCAATGCTGTCGGCATGAATTTGACCTCCTTGATGCTTATCGGCTGCGCCCACTTGCACGCTTCTTCATAGATTCTCTCTATGAACTGGGTGGCGGGGCCGAATACTCCTCCTCCGAAAACCAGAATTTGCGGATTGAAGAGGCTTACTACATTGGCGGCCGCCATGCCCCACATCTCGATAGCCTGGTCTATTACTTTTACTGCAATCTCGTCTCCGTTTTCGTATGCTCTGAATACATGGTAAGAACTGATGTTCTCTCTCTCCACCTCTCTCAATTCCCCTTTATATTCAGGAGTTCGGTCCAGGAATTTTTTTGCCTGTACCGCCAGCCCGTCTCCTGAAGCATGCGTCTCGAAGCAGCCGCATTTATCGTAAAAGCTGTCATACGGAGGTTTCAGGGCCATCCAGCCTATGGCGCCGACTATATCGGAGTTGCCGTGCAGAACCATTCCGTCTACAAGTATCCCGAGGCCTATGCCGGTGCCCACGGCCATAAATACTGCATTGTCGCATTTTTTTGCACATCCGGCTATGACTTCACCGAGTATGTAACATGTCCTGTCGCTTTCAATGCATATTACCGAGTTGGGAATGGCCCGGCCGATATACTCCTGCAGCGGGAAATCATCCCATTCCGGTATGTTCGGACACCAGACCGTACCCTTTTTGGAGTAAGCTATGCCGGGAACGCATATTCCTATGCTTTTTTTCTCCCTTCCGCCTATTTTATGCTGTTTTATGAGTCCGGAAATGAGTTCTGTCATCAGATTCGCAACCGCTTCTCCCTTTCTGCCCTCCAAAAGCGCGACTTTGCTGTCGGCTATCTCTCCGTTCATATCGAAGAGAGCGGCAGTTATTTTTGTTCCTCCAAGATCGACCCCTATGTAAACCATCTGTCCGTGAATTATATGTCGAAATTTTTGATCTCTTTTATAAGGTTGTTTATGAGCTTCATCTTCAGGTTGTAAAGGTCATCCGATATATCGACCTTATAAAAATGCGGATTTATCAGCCTGCGTTCGGTTTCATTGAAACTCATGAGATTGGACAGATAATATTTTTGCTTTTCCGGAAGCGTTATATCCTGCAATATGTTTTCCCCGTTCTTCATTACCTGTTCTTGAAGCCTTTTCCAGCTGTAGCTGCCTTTAGGAAAGGTTTTGTTGCGGGTCTCATCGAATTCGCTCCGTATGTGTATTTCCTCGCAGTTCTCGATTCTCCCGCTCATTTCATCTCCTCTCAGACAGGTTACGTCGGCTTTGAACATCCCGTTCTGGATAATCCTGTATGTTATTTGGAATCCGGGATTTATGAGTTTGGATTTATCCTCCGACCTTTTCAATACAGGTTCTCCGCCTATTTGCACGAGTTTATATACATTGCCGAAACAGGGATTGTGCTTGCTCGTGGCTATGGCATCTCCGACTCCGTAGGAGTCTATCATCGCCCCCTGACGTTCAAGTTCGGTAATGAGATATTCGTCGAGAGAGTTGGTTGCAAATATTTTGCAGTCGGTGAACCCTGCCTTGTCCAGCATGTCGCGGCATCTGCGTGAAAGATATGTGAGATCCCCGCTGTCGAGCCTTATCCCGTATCCTTGCGGATAGCTGTTGTCTATTCCGCACTCTCTGTATGCCCTCATCGCATTTTTCAGTCCGCAGTTGAGGGAATCATACGTATCTATAAGCAGAATAAGCGGCTCTCCGCGATGTGTCTCTATGTATGTCTTGAATGCATTGAATTCCCCCTCTATGGAGCATCCGAATGAGGTTACATAGCTGTGTGCCATTGTCCCGGAAGAGGGGACATCGAAGATTGCGGATGTAAGAATATTGGAAGAGTTGGCGCATCCGCCTATTATTGCCGCCTTTGCTCCGTAAGTGGCTGCCCAGGGGCCATGGGCTCTCCTCGAACCGAATTCGCTTACGGGCTTTTCCGTGCTCCTTGTAACCCGGCTGGCTTTTGTCGCTATGGCCATCTGGTGATTCATTATGCAGAGCAACGGGGTTTCCAGAACCTGGGCCTCGATGATCGGGGCTTCGATTGTTATTATCGGTTGCTTGGGAAATGCGATTTCTCCTTCGCGCATTGCGTAGACATTTCCGGTGAAACGCATTTTGGAAAGGTATTCCCTGAATTCGGCATATTCGTCTCCCGGAATGAACTTTTCAAAAAAAGCAGCCTTTTCGCTGCCTATTCCGCCAATCATTTCCAGCGATTCCCTTATTCCGGAGACGACTGCCCAGTTGTTTTTATCCGGTGCATCTCTGAAAAAAAGGTTGAATATCGCAATCTTGTCCTTCATCCCGGCCTGGTAGAAGGATTTTCCCATCGTGTATTGGTACTTGTCTGAGCAGTAACTGATATTAATCATTTTAATCCGTTTTGTTACAAAAAACGTCAGCAGGGAGACAAATATAGCAATATTTTATCCTTTTTCATTTTTTTTGACACTTTTTAAGTAGTTTTGCAGACGGAGAGTCTCGGAATAAACCGGATAAAAGAGAGCCGATAGAAATTTTGAGTATGAAACAGATAGAAGAACTTTTCAGAGAGTACACAGGACACGATGTCGAGGATATATATGAACTGCCTTCCAGCGGCAGCAACAGAAGATACTTTAGGGTAAGCGGAGGAGGAGAGACGCTTATAGGGGCAAAAGGCACCTCCATAGATGAAAACAGGGCGTTTATCGAGATAGACAGGCATTTTTATGCCAAGGGGTTGAATGTTCCTAAGGTATTGGCTGTGAGCCCTGACATGCAGTTTTACCTTCAGGAGGATCTGGGCGATATTACTCTCTTTAACAGAATTTCCGCAGGCAGGGAATCTGGAAATTATTCGGAAAAGGAGATAGAATTGTTGAAAAAGACAATATCGGCTCTTCCGAAAATCCAGTTCGAAGGAGGAGCGGGGCTGGATTATTCTGTCTGTTTCCCGCAGCCGGAATTCGATGCCAGAATGATTTCATTCGATCTAAACTATTTCAAATACTGTTTTTTAAAGGCGACAGGGCTTGAATTCAGCGAAATTAAGTTGCATGAAGATTTCAATAGATTTTCCGAAGATTTGTTGAAGACGACTTCAGACGATACATTTTTATACAGGGATTTTCAGGCGCGTAATGTGATGCTTGTAGAGGATGAACCTTATTTTATAGATTTTCAGGGTGGCAGGAAAGGACCTTTCTATTATGACCTCGCATCGTTCGTATGGCAGGCCAGAGCCAATTATTCTCAACAAGTCAAGGAGATTCTGATAAAGAGCTATCGGGATGCCTTGAAAAAATATATAGACGTACCCGACGGCGAATTTTATAAGACCCTCCGTATTTTCGTGCTGTTCAGAACAATGCAGGTATTGGGAGCGTATGGATTCAGGGGCTATTTCGAAAAGAAGCCGCACTTTTTGCAAAGCGTGCCTTATGCGATAGATAATCTGAGAAAACTTATTCATGATGCTCCGTTCGAGGAGTATCCCTATTTCCAGTCTATCCTGGAGAATCTTGCGGATATGAGGCAGTTCTCGGATTTGAGGGAGGAAAAGAGGCTTGAGGTCAGAATTTTCAGTTTTGCGTACAAAAAGGGAATACCGTCTGACGAAAGCGGAAACGGCGGAGGTTATGTGTTCGATTGCAGGGCAATAGAAAATCCGGGAAAGTATGACCACTTCAAACATTTTACCGGTCTTGATGCAGAGGTTATAAAGTTCCTGGAAGATGACGGCGGCGTTGTCAAGTTCATGCAGAATGTGTATAGCCTGGCGGATGCTCATGTAAAGAGATATATCGAGAGAAAATTTACTAATCTGATGTTCTGTTTCGGTTGTACCGGAGGACAGCACCGGTCTGTCTACTGCGCGCAGCATCTGGCGGAATACATAGCCAAGCGATATAATGTCGTAGTAAAGCTCGTGCATAGGGAGCAGGGAATCGAACAGGAACTGTAATGGCCGCGAGTATGAAAGCGATGATTTTTGCTGCGGGGTTGGGGACCAGACTGAGACCTTTGACAGATACCATGCCTAAAGCGCTGGTTAAGGTGTGCGGCAAAACCCTTTTGGAATATTCCATAGAAAAATTGAAGGCTGCCGGTTTTACGCAGATTGTGATAAATGTCCACCATTTTGCGGATATGATAAGGGAATATGTGCGTGAGAAGGGCTCTTTCGGTATTGAAATCTCTTTTTCGGACGAAAGCGATCTGTTGCGCGAGACCGGTGGCGGAATAAGGCATGCTGCGGCATTGTTGAATGACGGCGAACCCTTTCTGGTGCATAATGTAGATATACTTTCCAATCTTGATATTCCGGCTATGGTCGGAGGGTATAATGCAGCATCCGCCTCTTCTGCGGAAAACGGCGAGTCTCATTTGGCCACCCTGCTGGTGAGCGAAAGGGTAACGGAGCGCTATCTGTTGTTTGACAATGAGGCAAGATTGGTCGCATGGATGAATGTCAGGACCGGTGAAGTCCGCTCGCCGTTCGAGGAATTGAAACGGAATCCGGTGGCGGATGGAGAGACATTCGATTGCGAGGCTTATACCGGGGAGTACGGTCTAAAAAAATATGCTTTCGACGGAGTGCATATAATCTCTCCGGAAATCTTTAAACTTATGGTAGACAAGCCTGAAAAGTTTTCCATAATCGGCTTTTACCTTTCTTATTGCGACAAATGGCCTATTACCGCCCACATCCAGCCGGGATTGAGGGTGGTGGATGTAGGCAAGGTAAATTCCATCCAAAAGGCGGAAGAACTGGTTGCAGATGTACATCTTTAATCCTGAACACGATCTTTGTCTTGCAAACGGGGATATTCATTTTGTGCCTCCTGAATCTGCCCTGGCTTTAGGGAGGGATTGCGGTTCCATTACAAAATATATGCGCGGGCTCGACAGCAATGCAGACAACGGTGCGAAAATCGTTCCGTGGGGCTGGAATTATGTGTTAAGGGAACGGCTGTTAAAAGAGGGGGTATCCTCTTCAATATTGCCGTCAGATGAGCAATTGGATCATATCAGGCTCTTTTCTGGCAGAAGTCTTGCATTTGAGGCACATGAGTTTCTTCTTGGTTTTTTGTCCCGTATCCCTGTATCCCGGAACCTGTATGCTGCACCTTCCGGTTGCAGGAAAATGTGCCGTTCGGCTGCCGAACTTGATACCTTTTTAAGAAGTTATGAAAATATCGTTCTCAAGGCGCCGCTTTCCGGTAGCGGAAAGGGGATAAGATTCGTGCGCGGCACTCTTTCTCACAGCGACAGAGGCTGGGCGGAAAATCTCATGCGGAGATATGGATATCTTGTTGCGGAGCGGAGAGCGGAGATTCTGGATGAGTTTGCGTTTCTTTACGAAGTCGCTGCCGGTCGGGTTCTTTTCAAGGGCTATTCCATGTTTTATTCGCATAATGGCGTATATAAAGGAAATATTCTGGCCTCCGACAGTTATATCGAGGCGAAGATGGCCGCTTCTGTTCCGCGTGAACTGTTATGGGGAATAGGAGAGGGGCTTGCGGAGTTCATCAGGCAGAGACTCTGCGGGAAGTATGAAGGGTTCTTGGGAGTGGATCTCTATTTTTATAAAGGTGACGATGGAAAAATTCTCTGTCAGCCCGTTTCGGAGATAAATCTGAGAATGACAATGGGGCTTATAGCGAGAAATATTTATGATAATCGCAGCACTCTGTTGAATATGGATATCGGTGAGGGGACCCACGCCTTTGAAATCTGCAGCAACCTCCCGGCTAAAGGTTCTTATTCTTATCGGTTCGTGCCTGCCTGTAGAGCTGCCAGCTGTTGAAAAGGTTCTGCCATATCGAGTAGAGGGCTGGGTAGACCGATGCGAGCGGGTGGAGGTAGACATTGGCCATCCATATTCCGAATGCCGAGTTTTTCTGCCCGAGAGCCTGTCCGCCGGCTATCGTGTCTCCATACTTCTTCCCGACCCATTTCCCGAATCCGAACTGTATGGCGCAGAAGATTATGGAGATTACTCCCACAACCGTAATGCTTCTTATGTTTTCCCTGCCGTTGGCTATTATCATGTTTATGGTCTGTCCCAAAGTTATGGTGAGCGTTACTGCCCAGATATAGAATGAAATGCCGCTGACTCTGCTTATCGCCTCATTGATTTTCGGCAGATAGAACTGCAAGAACATGGCTACAAAGAACGGCAACGCTATGACTGGTCCTATCTTTTTAAGAATCAGAGCGAATGATTCAAGGAACGGCATATCCTGATGTATTCCTATGAACGAGAAGTAGATTGGCGCCACGATTGCAACCATAAGGTTTCCAAGAATCGTGTAGGCAGTGATAGTCTCCCTGTTTGCCCCGAGCATACATGCTATGACAACAGATGCCGCCGCAACCGGACATAACACTCCTGCCAATACCCCTTCCGCCACAATTTCATCTCCTCCAAGAGCCGTTATCAGGTAATAGCAGCCTATGCTTACCAATATCTGGAAGAGCAGCAGCCATACGTTAAGACCGCTCATGTGGATAAGTCTGAGCTGTCTTATCCTGACGGATGAGAAGTTCATCAGCAGAATGGTGAAGATAAGATAGGGTACAATGGCCGAAAGTTTTCCGCACCATCTGTTTATCAGGAATCCGAGTATTATGGCAACAGGAAGGACGAGACTTCTTTTGTTCATCTCCTACTCCTTTGCGTTGCCGAACTCCTCTTCCAGTATCTGTTTGGCTTCATAAAAGGCTTCGGTAAAATTCCTTGCGAGCAGAGTGCCGTCAGGGCCTATGAATACAAAGAACGGCCAGCCTGAAATCCTGTAGGTCTCGCTCATTTTTTTGTTCTCTGGATATTCTGTCTCCAGTTCCACTTCTGTCCATTTGTGCTTCAGCATGTTTCCGAGAGTGGCGTTCAGGTCTGCCCCATGGGGGTTGTCCAAATTCTGCTCATACAGTTCTCTTATGGTTGCAATGGACTCTGTAAGCCCGACCACTTCAAGCCCCTTCGCTCTGTACAGGTCATAGAGCTCGCAGACAAACCTGTCTATATAGATTGAGCCGGGGCAGAGCCCCCAATGGTAGAAAAGCAGGTATTTTCCCGTATATGTCTCTTTTGTTATGGTATCTCCCGCTACTGTTACAAGTTCAAAATCAAGTGCGGGACGGCCCGGTGCGATTGCCTCCATCTGTGCTATGAAATCGGCTGTCTTTTTGCCGTACCAACTCTCCTTTATCTGGTCCGAATAGTTGTCGTAGATTTGTTTCATCTCATCTATCGGCTCATAACCTATATCCGGCAATCTTTGCACAAGTAAAAAGAGCGTGCCCTGCCTGTTGGAATCTATGTAGGCTCTCCTGAGCGCTCGGACTCTCTCCAAACCGGGATTGCCATTGTAGAAGGCATTGAATGCATCTCCCCATCTGTACATCTCTGCAGTATCTCCGGCTGCCCTTGCCTCTTCTAGTCTGCGCATGTAACTCCCCCTGACAAGCCCCAGCGAATCATCTGCTCTCAGATATTCTGCCAGCTGCGGTTCGTCATAGATGCCTCCGCTTATTTTGCTGTAGTAGACATTCTCACGTTCGCCTGTGAATGTTATGGTGTCGCCGGGGCGTACGATGAATGTCTGGCCTCTCCTGTCTGCCACTATCTCTTTTCCTTCATTTGTGGTATATGTGAATATGAAGTACTGGTCATGCTCCAAATTGCCTCGATAGCTGAATCCGGTTGTATCGTCTACAATTATTGTAAACGCTGTGCTGTCTTTCCATGACGGCAGGTCAATCGTACTGAATTCTATAGTGTCTCCGATCTGCAGGCCGGTTATGTCGCCTATGATTGTAAAATTGGATTTTTGCGCGGTACAGGCCATTGCCGAAGCCGAAAGCAGCGCAATGGCTATCATTCTTGCTATTTTCATTTCTGTCAAGTTTATGTAAAGCGGAGCAAAAGTACGCTTTTCCCGATAATGATGAATTAAAAATTTCGGCTAATGACAAAAAAAAACGTGCAGCTTTTGAAGTTGCACGTTTTTGCTTTGTATGAGACTTGGTCTGCAGGACTATTTCACCTCCTCGAAGTCTACGTCGGTTACTTCGCCGTCTTTGCCGCCGTTGTTCGAGGTGCCTGAATTTGAGTTCTGGCTGCTCTGGCTGCCTGCACCGCCCTGCTGCGCTCCTGCGTTGGCCGCATTCTGTATATCTGCGGACGCTGCCTGCCATGCCTTGTTCAACTCATCGGTGAGTTTGTCGAGCTCTGCGATGTTGCCGGCCTTGTGGGCCTCTTTCAATTTGTTGGTTGCAGACTCGATGGCAGATTTCTTGTCGGCTGAAATCTTGTCTCCGTACTCCTTGAGGTTCTTCTCTGAAGCGAACACCTGGGCATCTGCGGCATTGAGTTTGTCCACCCTTTCACGCTCCTCCTTGTCGCGGGCCTCGTTTGCCTTGGCCTCGTCTCTCATCCTCTTGATCTCCTCTTCGGTAAGGCCGGAAGAAGCCTCGATTCTGATCTTCTGCTCCTTGCCGGTAGATTTATCCTTTGCCGATACGTTCAGGATACCGTTGGCATCGATATCGAATGTAACTTCAATCTGAGGAACTCCCCTCGGTGCAGGGGTGATGCCGTCGAGGTGGAATTTGCCTATGGTCTTGTTGTCCCTTGCCATAGGTCTTTCACCTTGCAGTACATGTATTTCAACGGAAGGCTGGTTGTCTGCCGCAGTACTGAAGATTTCAGACTTGCGGGTAGGGATTGTAGTGTTGGCCTCTATGAGTTTAGTAAATACTCCGCCGTAAGTCTCTATACCCAATGACAGAGGCGTTACATCCAACAGAAGGACATCCTTTACGTCGCCTGCCAATACACCGCCCTGAATTGCAGCTCCTATGGCTACCACTTCATCGGGATTGACGCTCTTGTTGGGCTCCTTGCCGAAGAACTTCTTTACAATCTCCTGAATTGCGGGGATACGGGTCGAACCGCCCACCAGCAATACTTCGTTGATATCGGATGCACTCAGGTTTGCATCGGCCAAAGCCTTGCGGCACGGCTCGATGGTCTTCTGGATAAGGTCATCGCACAAAGCCTCGAATTTGGCGCGGCTCAAAGTCTTTACAAGGTGTTTTGGAACACCGTCTACCGGCATGATGTAAGGCAGGTTGATCTCCGTAGAGGTCTGGCTCGACAACTCTATCTTAGCCTTTTCGGCAGCCTCTTTCAATCTCTGGAGAGCCATAGGGTCCTTTGAGAGGTCTATGCCGCCGTTTTCGTTCTTGAACTCTTCTACGAGCCACTCTATAATCTTGTGGTCGAAATCATCGCCTCCAAGGTGAGTATCTCCGTTGGTCGATTTTACCTCGAATACGCCGTCGCCAAGTTCAAGAATCGATATATCGAAGGTACCGCCGCCAAGGTCGAATACCGCAACCTTCGATTCCTGAGTCTTCTTGTCCAGACCGTATGCCAACGCAGCGGCCGTAGGCTCGTTTATGATTCTCCTTACCTTGAGGCCCGCAATCTCGCCTGCCTCCTTAGTAGCTTGTCTTTGAGAGTCGTTGAAGTATGCAGGCACTGTGATGACAGCCTCTGTAACTTCCTGTCCGAGATAATCCTCTGCAGTCTTTTTCATCTTCTGAAGAATCATTGCAGATATCTCCTGCGGAGAATACAATCTTCCGTTGATGTCTATTCTCGGGGTGTCATTGTCACCTTTTATAACTTTATAGGGGACTCTTTCTATCTCTTTTCCTACCTGATCGTATCTCTCGCCCATGAATCTCTTTATAGAGAAGATGGTGTTTTTAGGATTTGTGATGGCCTGTCTTTTTGCAGGGTCACCTACCTTTCTCTCTCCGCTCTCTGTGAATGCCACGATAGACGGAGTAGTTCTCTTTCCTTCGCTGTTGATGATTACAGCAGGCTCGTTGCCTTCCATTACGGCAACACAACTGTTCGTTGTTCCTAAGTCAATACCAATAATCTTTCCCATAATATATTTTCTCCTTTTTTAATTTTTTCGTTTGATTTTTACCCTCTTCCCGAGGGGACAGAAAAACTGTTCGCCAAGATTGTGCCAAAAATCAAAACTGACATATTGTCGTGTTTCTCTATTGCAAAAGTCAATTTTAAATAGTTCCTTTGCTTGTCAAAAAAATGAACAGTCATGTCTACAGAAGGAACAGGTCGTGTTTTAACAACCCATAAATTGCTTGAAATGAAAGAGCGCGGCGAGAAGATAGCGATGCTTACCGCGTATGATTATACCTCTGCCAAAATTGTGGATGCTGCAGGAATAGACATTATCCTTGTAGGTGATTCCGCTGCAAATGTCATGGCAGGCCATGAAACCACTTTGCCCATAACCCTCGATCAAATGATATATCACGCACAAAGCGTAATGAGGGCGGTGAAAAATCCATTGGTGGTGGTAGACCTTCCCTTCGGCACCTATCAGGGAAATTCCAAGGAGGCTCTCCATTCTGCAGTCAGGATAATGAAAGAATCGGAAGCGGATGCGGTAAAACTCGAAGGCGGCGTAGAGATAATGGAATCCATTCAGAGAATTCTCTCTGCCGGGATTCCTATTATGGGCCATCTGGGACTTACCCCGCAATCGATACATAAGTTCGGTACATATGCAGTGAGGGCAAAGGAGAAGGCCGAGGCGGAAAAACTTATTGCAGACGCCCATGCACTGGAGGATGCAGGGTGCTTTGCCCTGGTTCTGGAGAAGATTCCGGCTCTTTTGGCAAAGCGGATTACCGAGGAGCTCAAAATTCCGGTAATAGGCATAGGTGCCGGCAAATATTGCGACGGTCAGGTGCTCGTGATGCATGACATGCTTGGGTTGAACAACAAATTCTCTCCGCGTTTTTTGCGCAGGTATGCCAATCTTTACGACGAGTATCTCAACGCCTTCAAAAATTATGTTGCGGATGTAAAAAGCTGCGATTTTCCCAATGATAGCGAACAATACTAATCCGCGGGAAATGGAACAGGTTTACCGACATCTGCCGGAATCCGAATTCAAGGATGTTTCCGACAGAATATTATATGAAGACAACCATCTTTTCATATTCAACAAGCGTCCCGGAGAAATCGTGCAGGAAGATTTGACCGGCGATGAATCCCTTGAGCAGCTTGTAAAGGCATATATCGCGCAGCGCGACGGCAAGCCCGGGGCCGTATTTCTCGGTGTGCCTCACAGACTCGACCGCCCGGTGGGGGGAATAGTGATTTTCGCCAAGACATCCAAGGCGCTCGAACGGATGAACGAACTTTTCAGAACGGGACAGGTCTCCAAAATATATTGGGCGCTGGTTTGCAAAAGGCCGCCGGAAGACGAGGCTCTGCTGACCGGTTATATTACCAGAAATGAAAAGATAAACAAATCATATATATCCGATACTCCGAGGAACGGCGCCAAGGAGGCCCGATTGGAATATAGATTAATAAAATGTACCGACAGATTTTTTCTTCTGGAGGTGCAGCTGCTTACCGGAAGGCATCACCAGATAAGGAGCCAGCTCTCCCACATGGGGTGCTGCATAAAAGGGGATCTGAAATATGGGGCTCCCCGCTCCAATCCCGACGGAAGCATCTCTCTCCACTCCCGCAAGGCCGTATTCGTCCATCCGATAAAAAAGATTCCTGTAGAGATAGTCGCGCCGTTGCTCAATGACGGGTTCAGAAGAATTGTCGGAATGGATTGAACGGCCGGCAATCCCGGTCAGTAGAGGAATTCATTTACATCTTCTCCCGCTTCTGCCATTTTCCTGATCATCGTGGATGAAATATCGCAAAGCGGGGCGTCGAGGAAGGTTACGCCGTATTTATTGCACAATGCTTTGGTGTCGAATCCCTTGCGGGGATATACGAGGACTTTGTATCTTTTTAGGATATCCTGCCATTTATACCATCTTTCTATCTTTGAGATGTTGTCGGCTCCCATTACTATTACAAATTCATTGTCCGGCTCGCTTTTCCGCAGATATTCCAGCGTATTATATGTATAGTTGGGTTTGGGCATACCGAATTCGACTGTCGAAACCTTTACCGGTTTGCCCCTGAATTCGCTTTTGAACCGCTCTATCGAACGGGTGAGCCTCTCCAGCCTCTTTTTCTCGTCTGCAAGCGAGCTGTCCCCGCTTTTGAAAGGGTTTTCGGGGGTAAGTACAAAGCGGAGTTCGTCTATGTTGCAATGCTGCAGGACATATGCCGCTATCGTAATATGACCTGTGTGCAGCGGATTGAATGAGCCGAAATAGAGTGCGCAAATCATATACGTAGCTATAGCTTTTTCATATGAAAACTTTCGACAGCCTCTTCAGCCTCCCTGAAAGCGCTTTCGAGATTGTCGTTTACAATGATTCTGTCGAAACATCCTGCGAATCCCAGCTCTTCCGAGGCTTTGGCCACTCTCTTTTCTATGGCTTCCGGAGAGTCTGTGCCGCGCGTTACGAGCCTTTCTCTGAGTGCCTCGATCGAAGGAGGTTGGATGAAGATGGCAAGAGCATGTCCGCCATAAAGTCTCTTTATGTTTATGCCCCCTTTTACGTCTATGTCGAACAGGATTATGTTCCCTTTATTCCATATCCTCTCCACTTCGCTGTGCAGTGTGCCGTAATAAGAGCCAGCATAGACCTCTTCATACTCTACGAATTCCCCCTTTTTTATCTTCTGCTCGAATTCCTCTTTCGTGAAAAAATAGTAGTCGGTGCCGTTTTTTTCGCTGCCCCTGGGTTTTCTGCTGGTGGCCGAAACTGAAAATTCCAGATAGGGGAACTTTTCGAGCAGGTGCCTTACAATAGTGCTTTTCCCCGCTCCTGAAGGGGCGGAGAAGATGATTACTTTATTTTCGCACAGACTCATTTATATAACTCCTTTTCCTTGTCTATTTTGGAAAAATCAACGATGAAATCGGCTATTTTTTCTATGCAGTCTTTCATGAATATCTTTCCCTTTTCAGGTGTGGCATCCTTAGGGTTGCCCACCCCTGTATCTTCTGTTACATAAATCCATCTTCTTGGCATCCATGCCCATTTTTCCTGGAAACCTTTAATGTTCATTTTTGTCTCTGCACCCTCTCCGGCTTCTGAGAGCGGAAGTACCAATTCCGGCATTATCGCCTGCATCGAGGCGGTTTCAAGTTCTCCCGCATGGTCTCCCTGTTCTGTGAAATAGAGGTCGCCATTGCATGCTTTCCACCAGTTTACCGTACAAATCATAATCTCCGGAACCTCTACGCTCAGTTCCCGTATCATCGGCTGAAAGTTGTTTCCCCCGTGGGCGTTCAGAATGACCAGTTTATTAATATCATCCTTAATGAGAACCTGTATCACATCCTTTATTATCATTTTCTGGGTCGTGGGGTGCATGTTCATGCAAAGTTTCACCTCCATCTGCCCTGAATTTACCCCGAACGGGATTGCCGGCAGTAAAACGCATCCTGCTCCTTTCTCCCAGGCTATCCTGGAGGCTTCGTATGCGACCTTTTCGGCTAAAAAAGTGTCTGTGCCGTATGGAAGATGCAAGCCATGGGCTTCTGTGCACCCCCAAGGGAGGATTGCTATTTTATACTTTTGTTTTCTAACATCTTTCCAATTGTTTTCCTGTAGGTTAAATGATTCCATGACAACTTCCGTTAAAAAAAACATATTGTTTACAAAAATATATAAAATATGAAAATATTGTTAATTTTGCACGTTTTTTGAGAGAAGAACCTGTCGGATTTTAAATGAATTTAAGTTTTTAACGATATAAAATTTTAGTATAATGGTATCTTACAAAGAATTAGGATTAGTGAACAGTAGGGATATGTTTGCTAAGGCGATCAATGGCGGATATGCTATTCCTGCATTCAATTTTAACAATATGGAGCAGATGCAGGCTATTATTCAGGCTTGTGTAGAGACAAAATCTCCTGTTATTCTCCAAGTGTCGAGCGGTGCAAGAAAATATGCCAATCAGACTATCTTGAGATATATGGCTCAGGGTGCCGTGGAGTATGCAAAGGAGTTGGGCCACTCTATTCCTATTGTTCTCCATCTCGACCATGGCGACAGCTTCGAACTTTGCAAATCATGTATAGAGATGGGTTTCTCTTCTGTAATGATAGACGGCTCTCACCTTCCTTATGACGAGAACGTGGCTTTGACAAAGAAAGTGGTGGATTACGCACATCAGTTCGATGTTACGGTTGAGGGCGAGCTCGGTGTCCTTGCCGGTGTGGAGGATGATGTAAAGGCCGAAAGCCATACATATACAAGACCCGAAGAGGTTGAGGATTTTGTGAAGAAGACAGGCGTGGATTCCCTGGCAATCTCCATAGGAACATCTCATGGGGCATATAAGTTCAAACCGGGCCAGAAACCCGAAATCCGTCTGGATATACTTGCTGAGATTGAAAAACGCATTCCCGGTTTCCCTATCGTATTGCACGGCTCATCGAGCGTACCTCAGGATATTGTAGCTGAGATCAACAAATATGGCGGAAAACTCAAAGATTCGATAGGAATTCCCGAAGATCAGTTGAGACAGGCCGCAAAATCTGCGGTATGCAAGATCAATATCGACAGCGACGGACGTCTTGCAATGACTGCGGCAATCAGAAAGGTCTTTGTCGAGCATCCGGAGGAGTTCGATCCACGCAAATATCTCGGACCTGCAAGAGAGAAACTCAAAGAGCTCTACATGCACAAAGTCCGTTGTGTATTGGGTTCTGAGAACAAGGCATAATTTATTGTCATGTGATATTTATGGGCGGCAGAGCGTTGGATTCAGCCGCCTTTTTTTATAGAATCTGTCATTTTGTCTCAAATGCGGCTTGGCAAATATTTTGAACCGAGCAGGCGTAAAGGAGAAAATATGGATATGAAACGCAATAAAGATAAAAAAGAGATAAAGGAAAACGTACAGGAACCCAAGCAGCAGGAAACGGGCTGTAAAACAGGTGAAAAACAAGAAACTGAACCGCAAGGGGAGGAGGCTGTTCCTGTCTCTGAAGAGAATGGATCTTGCGAAGAGACCGATAAAAAATATGAAGATATGGAAAAGCAGTTGCAAGAGTACAAAGAGAAGGTTGCAGAGGCTAATGACAAGTATGTTAGAATGGCAGCGGAATTCGACAATTTCAGACGCAGGACGGCCCGTGAAAGGTTGGAACTGATAAATACGGCGTCTGAAGATGTGATCAAGGGCATTTTGCCGGTTCTGGATGATTTTGAAAGGGCCATAAAGGTGTTGAAAGAGTCGGACAGTTCTGCTGCGGCCATAGAGGGAACGGAATTGATTTACAACAAGCTTTTTTCATTTTTAAAGAGCAAGGGGCTTTCCGTGATAGAGGCTTTGGACAAGGAGCTGGATACCGAATTCCATGAGGCGGTAGCGCAGTTTCCTACGGAAGACAAGGAGAAGAAGAACAAGGTAATCGATATCGTACAACAGGGATATATGCTTAACGGCAAAGTTGTCCGCTATGCAAAAGTAGTAGTTGGAGTATAAGAAAATGGCAAAGAGAGATTATTACGAGGTCTTGGGGGTCGATAAATCGGCTTCGGCGGATGAGATCAAAAAGGCCTATAGGAAAATGGCGATAAAATATCATCCCGATAAAAATCCGGGTGATAAGGAGGCTGAAGAGAAATTCAAGGAGGCGGCGGAAGCCTATGATGTCTTGAGCAATCCTGAAAAGAGGCAAAGATATGACCAGTTCGGCCATGCCGGATTTGGCGGGGCGGGCGCTTCAGGCACCGGCGGTTTCAGTGCAGGCGGTTTTTCTATGGAAGATATTTTCAGCCAGTTCGGAGATATATTCGGCGGACGTTTCGGAGGATTCGGCAGTTTTGGCGGATTCGGCGGTTCATCGCGAGGCGGCAGAAGCGCCAGAGTCCAGCGAGGCAGCGATATAAGGATAAGGGTCAAATTGTCGTTGAAGGAGATAGTAAAGGGTGTAGAGAAGACAATCAAGATCAACAAGTATGTGCCTTGCCCAGATTGTAACGGACGCGGTGCAAAATCCGAGGCGGACATAAAAAATTGCGAACACTGTCACGGTACAGGTGTAGTTACGCAGGTAGTGCAGACGATGTTCGGTCAAATGCAGAGCCAGACTACCTGTCCGAAGTGCAACGGTGCGGGAAAGGTAATTGTGACGCCTTGTGCAAAATGTTCAGGCAGCGGATTGATAAAGGCACAACAGGAAATATCGTTCAAAATCCCTGCAGGAGTGGCAGACGGGATGCAGCTTACCGTAAAAGGCAAGGGAAATGCCGCAAGAAACGGAGGGGTGAACGGAGACTTGCTTGTCGTTATCGAGGAAGAGCCCGACAAGGAGCTGCAGAGGGATGGAAACGACCTCGTATATTCGCTCTTCATAAGCGTGCCTGATGCGATATTGGGAACTACCGCTGAAATCCCTTCGGTAGACGGCAAACTGAGAATCAAGTTGGATCCTGGAACTCAGTCGGGTAAAATATTGAGATTGAGAGGCAAGGGAATACCGGACGTAAACGGTTACGGTGTGGGAGACATGCTGGTATATGTTCAGGTATGGATACCTAAAAACCTCTCGTCGCAGGAGAAGGAGGCGTTGGAGAAGATGAGAGGCTCGAAGTCGTTTGACCCGAAACCCTCATCTGATGACAAGAACTTTTTTGACAGAATAAAAAGGATGTTCAGTTAATGGAAAGGGCCGGATTTATAAATTATGCGAAATGCAGTGTCGCAATTTTCATTGCGGTGCTGCTTTTTCCTTTTTACGCCACTCCGCAGGAGAACGGAAATGCCGTGTTCTCATATCCTCTCGATGTTCCTATGAGTCTTTCCGGCAATTACGGGGAGTTGCGTTCGAACCATTTTCATGCCGGGATAGATTTCAGGATAGGCGGCGTAGTCGGCGCCCATGTATATGCGGCTGCAGACGGATATGTTTCCAGAATAACTGTCTCTCCTACGGGATATGGAAATGCCATATATATAACCCATCCAGACGGTTATATAAGCGTGTATGGGCATCTTCACAGATTCGCGGAGAGGCTGCGCGAGTATACGATTTCAAAGCAGTATGAGGCGGAGAGCTTTGTCGTGGACCTGGAGCCCGATTCCACGCTGTTTCCGGTTAAAAGAGGCGAATTGATAGCCTTTGGCGGAAATACCGGCTCTTCCGGAGGGCCGCATCTTCATTTTGAAGTAAGAAAAGACGGAGCGACTGTCAATGTCGTTACAGACGGTCTGTTTGCAATGAAAGATGAGAGGAAGCCCATAATCAACAGGGTCGCTTTTATGGGATATGCCATGAAGGATGGTGCGGCAAGGGTTTTCAGGATAAACAGGCCGAGAAACAGGGCCGCTGTCATTCCTCTTCCGCCTCTATCCTATGTAGCGGTGGATGCAGTCGATAAGATGCAGGGAACCAATGCCAGACTTGCAATAGGAGAGTACCGTGTACTGCTCGACGGGGAAGAGATATACAGGTTCAATGTCGGTAATGGGATACCTATGGATGAGAGCCGGTATATGAATTCGCTGATAGAGTATCCGCTGAAAGGCAGGACCGGACGCATGATGGTGAAGAGCTATGTCGAGCCCGGAAACGGTTTGGGTTATAAGATACAATGTCATAACGGAGGACTTGTCGTTCTCGATGACGATAATATACATGCTCTTGAAATCGAGGTAAAGGATTACGACGGCAACAGTGAATCGGTAAGTTACAGGATAAGGAGGGAAGACGGGCGGTTCGGAGAGCGGATCGGCGATACGTTGCCTTCGGCCGGGACCTTTATGGCATGGCATCTGCCCAATATTTACAAAAAAGAGGGTTTCCTCTTCTCTATGGCGCCGGGAACATTATACCGTTCAATCTATTTCAAGGCAGAGGAAGATACGGCGACCGTGGCCGGATGCTGTTCAAAAGTATGGAATATATCCGGCTATGAAACTGCACTGCATGTGCCGGCAAGGCTTTCGATAAGATATGCAGGTCCGGATTCTCTGAAACATAAGGCTTTGTTGGTTCTGCTGTCTCCTTCCGGAAGAATGTACGGTGCAGGCGGGGCGATTGATGAAAACGGGTGTGTGACATCCGGAGTATCGTCGTTCGGGCGTTATGCAGTTGCCTTGGATACGGTTCCTCCGACAGTGAGAGCTCACATTTCAAATGGAACGACCCTTATGCGGGATGTCGTCTCCTTTACTATAAGGGACAGACTGTCTGGACTGGATGAATATGATGTAGAGATAGACGGACATTGGGTATTGGCTGAATTCGATGCCAAAAGAAGCAGGCTTACAGTTGATTTGAAAAATGCAAAGATCAGACGCGGAATAAATCACAATCTGACTGTAAGGGTTTCCGACAATAAAGGCAATGAAACGGTTGTGAAAAGGAATTTTAAATGGTAATTTTACATCCGTTTAAATACGTCTGTTTATGGAAAGGTTTACATCTACGGGAATCGCTTACGATATTGAGAAAGGAATTGATATAATAGGGCTTATGTCCGGAACTTCGTTGGACGGGCTGGATATTTGCCATGTCCGCTTCCGGCTCGACTGTTCCAGGAAAAGGGAAGGGGAGTGGAAATATGAGATATTGAAGGCGGAGGACGAATGTTATCCGGCGGAACTTAAAGAGAAACTTGCGACGGCCCAGAATATGACTGCGGAAGAGTATGCTCTGCTTAACTCTGATTATGGCATCTATCTGGGACAGAGGGTGAAAGCCTTTATGGAAAGGAACGGGGCCAGGCCTCACTATATAGCTTCGCACGGCTCTACGGTATTTCATCAGCCAGCAATCAGGTTTACTTCACAGATAGGTTCCGGTGCGGGAATCGCGGTGGAGAGCGGCGTGGATTGCATATGCGATTTCAGAACTACGGATGTTGCGCTTCACGGTCAGGGGGCCCCGCTTGTCCCGATAGGTGACAGGCATCTCTTTTACGAATATGATTATTGTCTGAATCTGGGCGGTTTTTCAAACATTTCATCCGAAGCCGTTGAGGAGCGGAACGGCAAGAATGTGGCAATCCGAGTAGCCTACGATATCTCTCCTGTCAATTATGTGTTGAATCGTTATACGAGAAGTATCGGCAAGGATTATGATAAGGACGGACTTATGGCGCGCAGCGGAAAAATATGCCGGGAACTCCTGCAGAGGCTGAACTCCTTGGATTTTTATACGCTAAGCGGCCCCAAGTCTCTCGGGAGGGAATGGGTCGAGAGTGAGGTGCTTCCGCTCATAGATTCTTATAATCTTTCCATAGAGGATAAACTCTGTACATTTTGCGAACATGTTGCAATGCAGATTTCAAGACATATCAAGTCCGGCAAGGTGCTCCTTACCGGCGGAGGGGCATTGAACCTTTATCTTGTGGAGAGAATGCAGGCGAATGCGCCGCAATGCAGATATGTAGTTCCCGACAGGCAGACAGTGAACTTTAAGGAGGCACTGATCTTCGCTTTTTTAGGGGCGCTGTATATAGCTGATATGCCTAACTGTATGAGCAGTGTGACAGGAGCTTCATATAACTGTATAGGGGGAGCGCTTTACAAGGCCGGCGGATACAGATAGCAGGAGATATTTTTGATATTTTATTTTGTTAATTTAAATTAATTTCCTACTTTTGCAGTCCCAAAATAGAAGCAACCTCTTGCAAAATATTGGAGTTAGCAATGTTGCACTTATAAATTAAGTAAAAAACAAAGAGATGGATTTAATAAAGATTGCACAGCAGGCTTTCGCCGGTGAACCTAAAAATTATCCGAATTTCAAGGCTGGAGATACAATCACCGTTACATATAAAATCAAAGAGGGTGATAAAGAGAGATTGCAGAAGTTCCGCGGAGTAGTTATACAGCAACGCGGCACAGGCGCTACCAAAACATTTACAATCCGTAAAATATCCAACGGTGTAGGTGTGGAGAGAATCTTCCCTTATGAGTCTCCGTTTATAGAGTCCATAGAGTTCAATAAGGCCGGCAAGGTTCGCAGAGCCAGAATATTCTACCTCAGAGGCCTGACAGGTAAGAAAGCTCGTATCAAAGAGAAAACTTTCGTCGCAAAGGATTCTGCAAATTCTGCAGAGAAGAGTGCGGAGTAAATATAGACAGGTTTTGGCCCCGTAGCTCAACTGAATAGAGCATTTGACTACGGATCAAAAGGTTACAGGTTTGAATCCTGTCGGGGTCACCAAAAGGCGTTCTTCGGGACGCCTTTTTTCGTAAACCTATGTCAGAATGCATTCTGAAGAGGAATTAAAAAGGCCGGTTCATCCGGCCTTTTTACTAAACTCGACAGACGATTTATGCGCGTCCTGCAATATCCCGTATAACCGCATTAATATTAATTGCATTATCATCCGTATTACCATGCCAGGGCGGATGCCCCAAGTATGGCGGCGTCGCTCTCTTTAAGTGCAGACTGTATGATTGCCACCTTGTTTTTCCA
Organism: uncultured Bacteroidales bacterium; assembly: GCA_944325445.1. Lineage (GTDB taxonomy): Bacteria > Bacteroidota > Bacteroidia > Bacteroidales > UBA932 > Egerieousia. The sequence continues at coordinate 255,253 of CALVAG010000001.1, forward strand.
GTATGAGAGCAGGTTCGCGTTCATCTCTTCACGGATGGGCTTGATGAGCAGTTCGCCCGCCCTTGCAAGTCCGCCGAACAGAATGATTGCCTCGGGAGCGCTGAATGCCACAAAATCCGCAAAGGAGCGGCCCAGCATCTTGCCTGTATATTCGAATATCTTTACCGACAGCTTGTCTCCTTGGACAGCTGCCTCATATACATCTTTTGACGTTATTTCAGGCAAAGACCTGAGCAGGCTGGGTTCGTCGCTCATATCGAGCCATTCGCGGGCAGTTCTGGCAACCCCCACTGCGGAGGCGTATGCTTCAAGGCATCCGTATTTGCCGCAGTTGCAAAGTCTGCCGTTGTTTCTTACGGCACATGTGTGCCCCAATTCTCCGGCAAAACCGTCGTGTCCGTAAACCACATCTCCGTTAATTACAATACCGCTGCCGACACCTGTTCCGAGCGTAATCATGATGAAATTTTTCATGCCACGGGCCGCTCCGTAAGTCATTTCTCCCATCGCTGCGGCATTGGCATCATTGGTAATCTTTACGGGAAGCCCGAGCCGGGAAGATATTGTCTGGGCAAGCGGCACCGAGACTCCCTTTGCCCATTCGAGATTTGCGGCATCCTCTATCATACCCGTATAATAGTTGGCGTTCGGCGCTCCTATTCCTACACCCTTTACATTTTCCAATCCAAGTTCGGCTACAAGTTCCCTGATTGTACTGCAGAGCGATTCCATGAAAAGCCCGGCATCGTTTGCACCGTATTTTGAATTGATTACCGTCTGGTCCAGAATGTTCCCTCTTCTGTCTACTATGCCTATTTTTGTGGTCTGGCCTCCTATATCGACCCCGACTACATAAGATTTTTCAACTGTCGTTTCCATATTATTCCACAGGTATATTCTTATTCACATTCTTCGATCCTGCCAGAGCGTAGAAGAGCAGATACGCAAGGGCTGCAACTATTATCCAGTAACTTTGCATGTATGAGAATGTATCTGCAATAAATGCCTGTACTGCAGGAAGTATTCCTCCACCGCAGACCATGACCATGAATATTCCGGATGCGGCTGCGGTATATTTTCCGAGCCCTTCTACTGCAAGATTGAATATTCCGCCCCACATTACGGATGTACAGAGACCGCATAATACGAGGAACATGATATTTACCGGTACGCTTTCAAGACCGAATGAGATGTTCGATCTGAAAACAGGCATTACAACCTCTTTTTCTACAGGAGAGAAGATAGCCGCTATTACGAGAACCAATCCTGCGATACTTACGGTAGAAAGCATGGCCTTGCTCGAGACCTTGGCGCCTACCGCCCCTCCTATAAGCCTGCCTATCAGCATAAGAAACCAATATGTGCCTACAAGGCTTCCTGCAATTGCCGGGTCTATGTTGAGGTTCTGCGTCATGTAAAGATTGCTGATATTGGGAATGCCTACCTCGATTCCCACATATACGAATATGGCTATGATGCCAAGTACAAAATGGCGGAACGACAAGGCGCTGTATTTATCCTTTGCATCTTTGCTCCTGCCGGTTTTTTCGAGAGACGGTTCGGGAATTCTCGAAACGGCAAGAACTATAAATGCAAGTGCGAAAATCCCCATTGCTATAAAGAGTGCGGGATTTGCCTTTGCTATCGTTCTGGCTGCCTCGTTCTGCCCCATAAGATAACCTACCAGAACAGGAACTATCGTAGCTGCGGTGGAGTTGCAGACGCCTCCGAACTGGATAAGCTGGTTGCCTTTATTTCCTCCTCCGCCGAGAGTGTTGAGCATCGGGTTCACCACCGTGTTGAGGATGCACATGGAAAATCCCGATACGAATGCTCCGCAAAGATAGATGCCGAAACTTTCGGCCTGCCCTGAAATATAGGTGATCGAGACTCCTGCGAATCCTATTACAATTGCAAGAAGGGCAGTCTTTTTATAGCCTATTTTTCCAAGGATGTATCCTGCTGGAATTCCCATGCAGGCATAGGCGATAAAGTTTGCCAGATTTCCCAACTGGGATAAAAAATTGCTGGCTCCGAACTGGTTCTTTACTATAACTCCGAACGGATTCTGCAATCCGGTAACAAAAGCTATCATAAAGAAGAGTGCGAACATGATTGCTATTGGCAATGCATAATTTCTTTTTGTCGACTCCATAAGTAATAACTTTAAATTTATATTGTTTTAACTTCCGTTTATAATCGCAATATTTTCTCTCTGTTATCTCCATTTAAAGCAGCGGGCTGAGCAATCTGGCAAAACTCTCCTTGATTTTTTCTCTCTTGCCCCTTTTCCCCCATTTTGCAATACTGACCGCATTGCAAAATCTGGTATCGTATATAAATTTATTTTCAATTGTTTTGGCGCACTCTTTATTGTAGATTACAGCCATCACTTCAAAGTTGTGTTCGAAACTTCTTACATCCATGTTGGCGGAACCTACTATGCTCATCTCCCCATCTATGCTTATGACTTTGGAGTGGTTGAACCCGTTTTTGAACAGGTATATCTTTACTCCGGCCTCGAGAAGTTCCCCTACAAACGACATCGTACCGTATTGGACAAGTTTCGTATCAGATTTTTCTGGCAGCATTATGCGGACATCTATCTCCGAGAGAGCTGCTATTTTAATTGCATTCAGGATGCTTTCGCATGGTGTAAAATAGGGACTGACTATATAGATATGCTCTTTTGCGGATGTGATTGCACTGAAATAACACTGCATTATGCTTGCCCAGTCGCTGTCTGGGCCGCTGGATATCACCTGTGAGTAGATTTTTGTATTTGTAAGAGAAGAATTCCCTTCTGTCAGTTTAAGTTCGGGATAATATTTGCGTTTGAATCTGAAGCGGCGGTTCAGTGCAAAGTGGCGGTCCATCATGAAGCAGGCCTGGAGCGAAAAGACGGACTCACCTGTAATTTTAATGTGGGTGTCGTGCCAATCTCCCTCATTTGTCCCGTAGTAGTAACGGTCTGCTATGTTCACTCCTCCCAGGAATCCCGTTACGCCGTCTACAACCAATATCTTTCTGTGATTTCTGTAATTTACCTTGGATGCAGGTATGAAAAATCTGATAGGGGCGAAGGGTATTACCTCTATCGAAGCGTTTCTGAGCTGCTCGGTAAAAGCTTTATTCAGGCTTATGCTCCCCATGCCGTCGTACATCACAATGATTTCCAATCCCTCCTTCGCCTTTTTTATAAGCAGGTCTTTGAATCTGTTTCCTGTCGTGTCGTCTTCTATTATATAGGATTGGAGATGGATATGGCTTGTAGCCTTTTCAATAGAGTCGTACATTGCGTTAAGAGCCTCTTTTCCAGTAAAAAAGAAGTCTATTCCGGTATTGCTCTCCAATACTGTATGGCTGTTTTTAAGGTTTTGGAATATGATTTTCCTGAAAGGCTGCAATTCTGTCTCCAGAAGACCGGGATTCGCCTTTAGAGTCTCCAGCTGTCTGGCGCTGGTTTTTTTTCTCAGATTATAATCTGCAATACCCTTGCGGCTGTAAATCTTTTTTTTTCTGAAATTCTGCCCCACAAACAGGTATAACAGTATTCCTATGTATGGAAGCAGTATTAGCACCATTATCCACGACAGAGTCTTTACAGGATCCTGTTTTCTCAAGATGAGTACAGTGGAGATAAAGACAGCGAGTACCATATTCATAATATACAGTACGACAGATATTATTTGCCATGTATTACCCCACATATCAACTTTTTTTCCCTGTGTACAACAGAGCCACTCCGCCGGTAAGCGCCCTGTATTTTACCTCTTTGAATCCGGCCGCCGACAGCTCGCTGCAAAAATCCCCGTATTTCGGAAATTTTTCTATGGAGAGTGCAAGATATTTGTATGCACTCCTTTTCTTTGAAACCATACCGCCTATGGCAGGCAGAATATGATTCAAGTATATGGAATACAGCGGTTTCATGATTTTGTTCCTGGGCTCTGCAAATTCCAGAACCGCAATGTTCCCGCCCTTTTCTATGACCCTGTATATCTCCTTGAGACAATTGCCGCGATTGTCGAAATTTCTTATTCCGAAGCAGATGGTCGCTGCGCTGAAAGTTTCGTCGCCGAAAGGAATATTCTCCGCGCTTGCATTGATGTATTCCGGAAGGGGAGTCCCGTTACCGGGCAGTTTCCCGTTTTTTTCTATAGCGATATCCAGCATCCCCTGCGCTATATCTATTCCTGTCGCCGCAATTCCGTTTTTGTACAGGGCAATGGTGGAGTCTCCCGTTCCGCACGCTATGTCTATGACCTTGAATGGAGCAACGCGCGTCCGTTTGCTTTTGCACCGTTTTAAAAAGGCGATTGCCCGTTTTCTCCAGAGAACATCTATATTAAGCGATAAGAGGTGATTTATAAAATCATATTTCGGCGCAATTTCATTAAACATTCCGGAAATAGCACCTTCTCTCTTGTCCAATCTCTCCCCAATACCCTCTCCGCTCATAATCAATCTATTCTGGTAAGTAGTCCGTGCTGTATCCAAAACTGAGGTCATCCATTCGCAATTCCCCTTTTGTTACATGACCTAACAGAATCAGTTGGACTCCGTTGTTGAAAAAGAGGTCTGCAAGGTCGTTTTCATGATCTTCGTCTACCGAAACTATAGCCAGATAACGGCTCGGTGCAAAGAGGAAATCCTTCTCTTCTATCTCCGAATCTGAGGTTATGTCGAAGCCGAGCTCATTGACGAGCGATGATTCCAACAGTGAAAGGAACAACCCGTCTTCAGAGATGAAATGAATTGCGGAGACAAGCCCCTTTTCCACGCATTTTGCAATTGTCGCCTCGGTTTCAGCAGTTGTCTTTCCTCCCTCTGCATTGCCGGCAAGGTAAATAGTCTCTCCCTTGCGGTTGAATGATACAGGCGGCATTTCAAGGCCTTTCAGATATTTTGCGGTATCGTAGGGCTTGGAGATATATTCAAGTGCTCTTTTTTTAAACCCGGAATCAGAAGCAAGCATCTCTGCTATTTCTACAAGGTCTTCAGTTTGAGCTATTTGATTTTTGTAAATCTCGACCATGGCCTTTTTTGTTAAAAATTATAAACGAAGATACGAAAAAATCGTTTTATTTTTAGAAAAAAACTCTATCTTTGTACCCGCTAAGCCCAGATGGTGAAATTGGTAGACACGCCACTTTGAGGGGGTGGTGCCGATTACGGTGTGCAAGTTCGAGTCTTGTTCTGGGCACATGAAAAAGGAGCATGGAATTCGTTGATCCCGTGCTCCTTTTTCATTTATGCAGCGACTCAGTTCTGCCGTATGTTTTCGGCTATTTTTTCTACAAGGCATTTTCTGGCCTCTTTGCTGGCCCATGCTATGTGAGGGGTGAGTATCACCTTTGACATATCTTCGATTTTGAAGTAGGGAGAATCTGCCGGCAGAGGCTCTTTAGTGTAGACATCTATTGCGGCGCCGGCTATGAGCCCTTCGTTCAGCGCCTTTACAAGCTCTTCCTCCTTTATTATGCCGCCTCTTCCCATGTTGAGGATGTAGGCGCTCTTCTTCATGAGCTTAAGTTCGTCATATCCGACCAGACCATTGGTCCGCTCGTTGAGGGGGGCGTGTATCGAGATTATGTCCGATTCGGCCATGAGCGTTTTCAACTCCACGGCCTCATACTCCTTCGAGTGGGCGATACCGCTTGTGGCATAGTATTTTACCTCCATGCCGAAAGCCTTTGCAATGGCTGCTACCTTGGAACCTATATTGCCGAGCCCGATAATTCCCATTTTCTTGCCTTTAAGTTCCCAGAAAACCTTTGAGACATCTGTAAACGACTCTCCTGCCGAATATTTCCCGCTCTTTACGGCGTTGTCGAAATACGGGAGCTTCCCTACAAGGGAAAGCAGTGTCGTGAATGTAACCTGTACAACGCTTTCGGTAGAGTAACCTACTGCATTTTTTACGGGAATACCCTTGCCGTTTGCATAAGGAATATCTACATTGTTGGTTCCTGTGGCGGCTACGCAAATGAGCTCCAGATTCTTTGCGGCATCGATCTGCTCTTTGCCGATTATCACCTTGTTTGTGATTATCACATTGCAGTCCCTAATCCTTTCGAAAACATCTTCCGGTTTGGTGAAAGGGTATTTTACAAATTCTCCAAGAGCGCTGATCGGTTCGAGGGAGATGTCGCTTCCGAGCGTATCAGAGTCCAAAAAAACTATTTTTTTCATATCCGAGGCTATTGTTTATGTTTGTTATTTTAAGGGAGAATTCGGCTCTTTTTTCATGTAGTCGTATTCCAGCCTGTCTACAAGACGCGGGAAGAACTTGTTCAAAAAGACCGTCAGTTTGCCTATTGGGGTGAGAATTATCTGGGATTTTCTCTTTTTTATTCCTTTGGCCAGCCTTTTTGCCACGGCTTCGGCGCTCATCATCTTCTCCTCGTCTCTCGGAGTCTCGCCCTGCCGGGTGCCGTCTGCCACCAGTGCCACGTTTCTGATATTCGAACTCGTGAAGCCGGGAGCGAAAATCATGACATGAAGCCCGTCGTGCAGGTGCTCGACACGCAATGTGTCGAGGAAACCGTAAATGGCGAATTTGGAGGCGGAATAGCCTGTTCTTGCAGGCAGTCCCTTGAAGCCGGCTATTGAAATCACTCCGACTACCGAGCCTTTGCTTTTCAGCAGCCACGGCAGGGCATATTTTGTGCAGAACACGGTTCCCCAGAAATTCACATCCATCAGACTCTTTATCACGGAAAGGTCAAGGTCCTTGAACATGGCCCTCATCGAGATTCCGGCATTGTTTACGAGTATGTCTATTTTTCCGAAATGGCTTGCGCATTTTTCTACGAGATTCCGGCAATCTTCCTCTTTTGTAACATCCGTTGCGACGGCTATGAATTTTTCCTTGCCGTCATCTGTTTTGCCATATTCTGCATCAAGCTGTGCAACGAGCGAGTCGAGTTTCTCCTTATTCCTTGCAGCCAAGGCAAGAAATGAGCCTTGCGCAGCAAACTCTTTCGCTGCAGCAAGGCCTATTCCGGAACTTGCACCGGTAATGATTGCTACTTTACCTTTCATCTAGTCAATTGCCATATCCTGGATTTCGGTAGAGCCCTTGTATGCTCCGGCTTCAAGTTTTTTCTTGATCTCCGCGAATGCGTTGAGAGTATATTCCACATGCTCCAATTCGTGCATTGCCGTAGGAATGAGACGGAACATGATAACACCCCTCGGGACTACAGGGTAAACCACTACAGAGCAGAATATCTTGTAATTCTCCCTCAAATCCACAAGTATGTTCGTGGCTTCGGGAACATCGCCGTGCAGGAATACAGGGGTAACGCATGCTTCTGCAACTCCAATGTCGAACCCTCTTTCGCGGAGTCCGTTCTGGAGAGCCCTCGTAACTTTCCAGAGCCTTGCACGCAGGTCATCTCCCTTGCGGATAAGCTCGAGCCTTTTCAGGCAGCCCTCCACTATAGGCATAGGAAGCGATTTTGCATAGATTTGAGACCTGAGATTATATCTGAGGTAGTTTATGATATCTTTTCTTCCGGCGATAAAGCCTCCGATGCAGGCCATGGATTTTGCAAATGCGCCGAAGTAGAGGTCTACTTCATCCATGACTCCGAAATGCTCCGATGTGCCCCTTCCATGAGGTCCCATGACACCGAATCCGTGTGCGTCATCTATCAGAATCCTGAAATTGTATTTCTTTTTGAGTTTGCAGATTTCGTCGAGTTTTCCCAACCCTCCGGTCATTCCATAGACGCCTTCGGTAATCAGCAGTATTCCGCCCCCGCTCTTTTCGCAAAGTTTGGTAGCCCTTTCCAAAGCTTTTTCGCACTTCTCGATATCGTTATGCGGATAGACTATTCTCTGCCCCATGTGGAGACGTACACCATCCATAATGCAGGCATGTGCCTCGGAATCATATACTATAATATCGTGACGCGTAACGAGTGCGTCTATTGTGGAAATCATTCCCTGATAGCCGAAATTGAAAAGATATGCATCTTCTTTCTTTTCGAATTCCGCAAGTTCTCTCTCCATCTTTTCATGCAAAGATGTATGTCCGGACATCATTCTTGCCCCCATAGGGTAGGCGAGGCCCCATTTTGCAGCGGCTTCGGCATCTACCTTTCTCACTTCAGGATGGTTGGCGAGCCCGAGATAGTTGTTGAATGTCCATGCCAATACCTTCTTCCCGTTGAATGTCATGTAAGGGTTGATTTCTCCTTCCAGTTTAGGGAACATAAAGTACCCGTGCGCTCTTTTTCTGTACTGTCCGAGCGGACCGCCTTCATCGTGTGCTATTCTGTCAAAAATATCCATTGTTAATGTATGTTATGGTTTTAAACTCAGTTTATTATGTATATCGTATCCTTTTTCCTATTCTCAAAATGGAATCTCTTTTTATGCCGTTCAGCGAGCAGAGTTTCGAGACCGGGACTCCTGTCTTGTATGAAATGTGGCTCAGGGTGTCGCCAGGTCTTACAACCCAATATCTTATCTTTTCAATCTCCTTTATATACTCGAAGTTCGATGCGGTAAGCATCAGAATGGAATTCCAGACCTTATGAGTGGAGAAATCCACTATATCGTTCGGATTTATCGGAGTTCCGAGGTATCTGAATTCCAAATGGAGATGGTAGCCGGTAGAGCGCCCCGTGGAACCTCCAAGCCCGACAGGTTCACCTGCCTTGAGCGTATCTCCTACCTCGGCCAAAAAACGTGACATGTGCCCGTATAGCGTTTCCAGTCCGTTGTCATGACGGACAACCGTAAAGTATCCGTATCCGCGCCTGTCGTATCTGGTAATCCTTACGACTCCGTCAAAGGCGCAGCGCACCGTATCGTTCTTGTGCACCTTCAGGTCTATGCCGTTATGATGTCTCCATTTCCTGAAACCGAATTCGGAGGTTACATATTTGGAAGATGGCGGGCAGTAGGAACTTACATCTACAAAAATCGTATCTTCGGTATCGACCATTGAAACATCGTATGGATCTATCTCGCTGTTCCAGATATCGTACTCGTGCGGTATCTCTGTAAAATATGCGAATTTACGCTCCTGCTCTATGGGTATTATGCTCTCTTTCGAATAGTCGAACATGGAATAGAGAGAGGCCGCAGGAGTGATTCTCATTTCAGGGTGTCTGTCGGATGCTTTTAAATTGCCTGCAGGCGTAAAGATAACTGCCGTTGCAAATGATAACGGCAGCAACCAATACACTTTTACGGAGATTTTAAGCATCGATATTCGCATATTTGGCGTTTTGTTCTATGAACTCTCTTCTGGGCAGTACGTCATCTCCCATGAGCATCGAAAAGATATGGTCCGCTTCTGCTGCATTTTCTATGGTTACCTGCCTGAGGATGCGGTTTTCCGGATTCATGGTAGTATCCCACAGCTGTTCGTCGTTCATCTCTCCCAGACCTTTGTATCTTTGTACATGCAATCCCTTCTCCGAGCCGCCGCCCATCTCTTCGATCAAAGCCTTGCGCTCTTCATCTGTCCAGCAATATTTTACGGTTTTACCTTTCTTTACGGAAAAAAGAGGCGGGGTCGCACAGTAGACATGCCCGTTTCTTATCAGATCCTGCATATAGCGGAAGAAGAAGGTGAGAATAAGCGTTGTGATATGGCTTCCGTCTACGTCGGCATCTGTCATGATGATAACTTTGTGATAGCGCAGTTTGCTTAAATTCAATGCCTTGCTATCTTCCTCCGTGCCTACGGTCACGCCCAGAGCCGTATAAATGTTGCGGATTTGCTCGCTTTCGAATATTTTGTGTTCCATGGCTTTTTCCACATTGAGAATCTTTCCTCTGAGCGGCAATATCGCCTGGAATTTCCTGTCTCTGCCTGAAATTGCGGTACCTCCTGCGGAATCTCCCTCAACGAGGAATATTTCGCACTTTTCAGGGTCCCTGTCCGAGCAGTCTGCAAGTTTGCCGGGAAGTCCTGAACCTGACATCACGGTCTTTCTTTGTACGAGTTCCCTCGCCTTACGTGCGGCATGCCTTGCAGTCGCAGCCAGAATAACCTTCTCTATGATGCTTTTTGCATCTTTAGGGTTCTCCTCGAGATACTGTTCCAACGCCTGGCTTGTGGCCTGCGAGACTGCTGCCATAACCTCGCTGTTTCCGAGCTTCGTCTTTGTCTGCCCTTCGAACTGAGGTTCTGCAACCTTTACCGAGATTACAGCGGTCAGGCCCTCGCGGAAGTCTGCCGGGTCTATATCGAATTTGACTTTAGAAAGGAATCCGTTTTTGTCTGCATACGATTTGAGCGTAGTGGTAAGGCCCCGTCTGAATCCGCTAAGATGTGTTCCGCCCTCTATGGTATTTATATTGTTCACATATGAGTGGATGTTCTCTGTAAAGCCTGTATTGTATTGCATTGCAATCTCTATCGGAATTCCGAATTTGTCGGATTCAAGATAGATGGGGTTGTCTGTCAGTTTTTCCCTGTTGTTGTCGAGATAGCCTACGAACTCAAGCAGTCCCTTTTCGGAGTAGAATACCTCGCTTTTGTGGATATTGGTGATAACCCCGTTTTCATCCTCTTCCCTGTCGCCTTCCCTGTTATCTGTAATGGTGAGTCTGACTCCTTTGTTCAGGTATGCAAGTTCCCTCAGGCGGGCAGATAAAATATCGTAGTTATAGATTGTCCCGCCAGTAAATATTTCCGGGTCCGGTTTGAACGTGATAATCGTGCCTGTATCGGACGCCTCTCCCGTTACCTTTACGGGATACAGCGGAATGCCTTTAGAGTATTCCTGCATGAAAACCTTACCCTCTCTGTGAATTTCAGCGGTAAGATGTACGGAAAGCGCATTCACGCAAGATACGCCGACACCGTGCAGACCTCCGGATACCTTGTAGCTGTCCTTGCTGAACTTTCCTCCGGCATGGAGCACTGTCAGTACCACTTCAAGGGCGCTTTTACCCTCTTTTTCGTGAATGCCGGTAGGGATTCCGCGTCCGTTGTCCTTTACCGTAATCGAGTTGTCGGGATTTATTATTACCTCTATATTTGTACAATATCCGGCCAAAGCCTCATCTATCGAGTTGTCTACCACCTCATATACCAGATGATGGAGCCCTCTCATGCCGATATCGCCTATATACATGGAAGGACGTTTCCTGACCGCTTCCAACCCCTCGAGAACCTGAATGCTATCGGCAGAATATTCGTTGTTTGTAGTGAGATCTTTGTTTTCTATATCGCTCATCTGTTTCGCTATTAAACTTTGTTTACATCAAAATTAAAACATACAAAGATAGGGATAAAATTAAAATTTTACAATTATTCCAATCCCCGCACAGAGCCCTTTTTCGATGTAGACAGGTGAGTGCATAATAGTCTGGTCTAGCAGGTTCTCTCCCTTTGCATAGAGCGAGAAATTGCGGTTGAACCGGTATGTTACGTTTACTCCAAGGTTTATGTAGGATGGAGCGGAACATTCCGGATCGGAAAACCTTGTATCGTAGAGATTCGTCTCGGATCTGAAGTTTATCGAAGTACCTATGCGGATTCTCTCCCTGAAGTTGTATTCCAACGCCAAATCCAACTCGGCAGGAGCATATCCGTAATGATTGCCCGGCCGGTCGGCATTATCGTTGAAGAACGAGTAGGTGAATTTTGCATGACCGTTGAGCCGTTTGCTTACATAACCTGTCTCTATTCCCAATGACAGGATGTCCGTTTCCGAATAAATCAGCGAAAGCGCGTTGTCGGAGCCGGAATTTATGAATTGCGGCAATCCGTCGACGCATGAATAATTTGCAAAAATATCGTATGACAGGCGGCTCCGGATATTACCCTTGAATCCTGCCTGGAATGTGAAAGGGAGAGTCGTCGCGGTAAGGTCTGCCTGCCTGGAAATCCGCATGTTCGTCCCAAGCATTGAGAAGTAGCTGTTTATTCTGTTTCCGCCCCCGATTTCTCCATAAAGCCACATCTTCTCCCTTACAAGTTCGACCGAAGCCTTTGCGTTTATGAACACAGGATTGTGGAAATCATCTATGCCTGTCTTCTCTTTACTTTTATACTTTCCCGACAGTTTTACTCCTGCAAGCAGCATGAAACGTCCCTTTTCGAATCTGTATTGCGGCATTATTTCGAAAATGCCGTATCTGTAATCCTGTATGCCCGAATAGAAGGCGTTTTCGGAGTTCAACACTATCGTGAATTTGTTGTACCTGCCGAAATTAGGGCCGATTTCGACTCTTGCCGCAAAAAAATTCTCCTTAAGCGACATGATATCCATATCGCCTTTATCGGAAGTATGCCGGTAATCCAGATTTATGCTGTAGTTTATTTTTCTCGCGGCTTTGCTTATAGAATGGATTTTGGCAGATGCTTCAAGCATGTCGTATGAGTGAGAATGGGAATTGTAATAGCTGCCGTTGCCTCCGGCGTATCCTATTGCTATCCTTAAAATATCGTTTTTCCAATATTTTGCATAACCGGCTCCTGCTTCGAACCTGGAATAGTCGGCAGGCGCCTTTTCCCCTTTTACGATTTCAGTCCCGCCCCTGTCCAATTCCGCAACGGGCAAATCTCCCCAGAATCCGGTGTATTCCGCATCTATGCTCAGAAAATTGCTCTTTTTGAGTTCGGGTTGAAAATAGAGCGCGGCTTCTGGGGTGAAAGGAAATGATACGCCTCCCTTCAGAAGTAACACCGGCCATTCGGACTCTGTCTGATTGTAAATTCTCGCAGATGCAATCGGTGTGAATTCGTAGAGATCTTTGTACGGTTTGTCGAAAATAGTATAGTTGAAATCCAATGCAAAATCTCTGAGCGAATCGGCGACATTTGTCTCGAGAGGCGATTTGTGAATATTCATCATCTTGCCGTCGAACTCCCTCGTAACTTCCAGTGTGGGGTCTATTTTCTGTTGCGCCGAGAGCGCAAATGGTGTGATTGCTGCGATAAGCAGCGATATGACAGTTTTATACAGAATATTCATTTCACTTTGTTTTATTGCATTTTCTCCAATTCCGCAAGTTTTGCAAGACGCATCTTTACAATGCTTTTTATATCATCGTTCCCATTCGGGACATAATTGTCGAGAATACTTTCGAATGTGGCCTTCGCCTGGGCGATGTTGTCGCGTTCCACATATGAGTCTCCGAGCGTTATAAATGTTTTGGCCAGCCAGTATTGACTTACCGTTCCCGATTCCGACATTTCAAATGTCAGATTCTCTACATCCTCGAAATTCCCGGCATCATAGGCATCGAGTACGAGAAGGTAAGAGGCCTCTGAACCGTAGTCGCTTCCCGGATCCAGTGCAACCTCCTTCAAAAGCGGAACAGCCTTCTCCCGTTCCGAGAGGGCAAGATAACTTTTGGCCGAATAGTAGTTCGCCAATTCTCTTTTCTCTTTTTCCAGATTCGTTATGTTTTTGAATTCTGCTGCCTGGTAGAGGCACTTTTCATACTCCTTGCACATGTAGTATGACTTGATTTTGCCAATCATGGCTTCAATCCTGTTGTTGTCCAGCCTTGCAATCTTTTCGAGAGTTTCGTATGCCGCCGCAGCATCGGAATATTTCTGGAGCTTATATGAGAGCGCCGCATAGTTGAGCGTCGCCAATTCGGAGAATGATTCGTCTCCGGTCTCCATTACCTTGAAATAATATTCCGCCGCCTTTTCCGTCTTTCCCGATTTGTCGTAGCAGTCGGCTATATAAAAACAGGCATTTGCCTTTTTTACCCCTTCCGGATACTTGCGCAGGTATGACAACAGCGCTTCCAATGCCCTGCTGCAATTTCCGCCGAGATATATCTGTTCCGCGGAGTTGAACAGCATCGACTCCTTTTCATCCGCACTCTTTACCGATGACAGGCCTACGCTCTCAAGATAGGCAAGAAACTCTTCTGGTTTGTTCAGGCTCTGATAAATGCTCTCTATGCCCGAAAGGGCGCTCTGTCCCTCATCGCTTAAAGGATTCTTTTCCACTATGGTTTTGTAATATCCCAGCGCTGCGTCGTATTTCTGCCTGTTGGCATTTATCATTCCCATTTCGAGGAGCGATTTGTAATAATACGAACTGTCTTTAGGGTCGTTTATCAACTTTCCGAATACAGGTTCGGCCCTCTCATCCTCTACATTCTGTACCAATGTGCGCCCAAGTTCGTACAGTGCCTGGGAGTATAGGGGAGATGCGGAATGTTCCGGCTTTGTCACCTCTTCTAAAAGTGCGCACTTCTTTTCATATTCGGAGAGCAGCCCGTATGCAATGGCTCCCTGAATTGCAGGGTAGAGATCGGAATACTCTTCTTCAACTGCAATCCTTTCATATAGTTGAGATGCCGCATCGTAATTTTTGAGCATGAAATAAGAATCGGCCAATCTCGTTTCCGCTTCAAGGAAATATCTCATTTTCCCTGGAAAATTTATATACTTTGTGAAGTATTCCGCGGCTTTGTCGTATTGTCCCATTTTGAAATAATTATACCCCATATTATAGAATGACGTATAATATTCTGGCGTCTGTCTGAATCTGGCGCTTTTCTGCAGGCCGTTCAGAACCGAAAGCGAAGCTGCATAATCGTCTTTTCTGTATAGAGATTCTGCAAGCCAATAGTTTGAGAGGTTCTTTAATTCCGTATTGTAATATCCGTTTTCCGAAGAACTTTCAAGGAATGGTATGGCCGCAGTGTACGAACCGGAATTTATAAGTTCCAATCCTCTGAAAAATCGGGCTTTCTGCAGGTTGGCCATATCATTGCGGCTTTTGTTTCTGATTTTGTTAAGCACTCCGATTGCCTCGTTGTAATTTCCGTTGATAAGGAATGAGGTCGCCATATAACTATGGACTTCATCCCAACGTCCCGTAGAGCTGTATCGCGACAGATATTCTTCGAAAGGTTTGATATCCCGGCTTAAATCGAAACAGAGTTTTGCGTAGTTGAACATGGCATCTTCCTGAATCTCTTTGTCGAAACTGCATTCCGAGGCTATTTTAAAGGCTTCCAGTGCATTGTGTTTGTTTTTTAGCTGGATGTAGCTTTGCCCCAGGTGATATGCCGCATTCTGCCCGAGCGAGTCTGCCGATGAAGCTATCTGCGAAAAGGAATCTGTCGCGCCTTCGTAATTCTTGAGGGTGTAGGAGATCATTCCCGAATAAAATATGTCGCTTTCAGACATCCGTCCGCCGTTAAGCGAGTATAGTTCAAAATAGTATTTTGCCTGATCCGGCCTGTCAAGCCCGAAGTAAGCTTCTGATATGATTCTCGCTACCTTGTATTTGTAGGCGGCATCTATTTCATCGTAGACTGCATGCCCGTTCTCTATTACATAATCGTAATTTTTGAGCAGAAATTCGCTCTCTAAAATGTGATATGAGCTGTAAAGCCTGTATCTTTCATCCTTCATGGCCCTTTTGAAAAGAGGGATGGCCTTGTCGAAATCTCTGTTTATGTAATTGATATATCCGGAATAATAGAGGGCCGGGAAAAGGTATGGCGAACTGCCCTTTTTGGTGATTTCCGCAAAATCCGATCCTGCTTCCCCGTTATTGCCCATTCTCATCTGGCAATAGCCTTTTCTGAAATGGAATTCGTCTCTTTGCCCTTTGTACAGATCTTTTACCGGTATGGATGAAAAGAGTTTTGCGGCCTCTGAATACTCTTCCCTGTCGAAATGGGCTATTGCACATTCGAACAGCATTTGGGGAATCAGCGGCGACTCCTTGAATTTTTTCCGGTACTCGTCTATAACTCCTTCCGGATTCGGAATATCCAGTCTGATGAGCGACAATACCTTATATCCCTCTTCCATCCATTTGGCGTCATTGCCGCGCTCCGGAGGTTCCGTCAGCAGCGTGCTGCTGTAAAATCCTTTTTTATAGAGAGTTTTTCTGTCGGGCCTTATGTTATCGTTGTTTCTGGCGGAAATATTTGTACCGGACAGCAGTGCAAAGGTCGCAAATGCGGCCGCAATCAAAATTTTTTTAGAAAAGGGGGGAAAGCTGTTCATCTTTTCTCGTTAGTTATAACCGGAGCAAATTTAGAAATAAATAGTAAATTTGTACCTTGATAACAGGTCTAATCTATCTTCCGATGAAAGAGAGAGCGAACAACAAATTTATTTTAAACGGCGATGAGCCGCTTATAGAGTTCCAGGGGGTGGATATCGTAAACGATACGAATCTTGTCCTGAGCAATATTTCGTTTACGGTCGATAGCGGCGAGTTCATCTATCTGGTGGGGAAAGTAGGCAGCGGAAAAAGTTCTATAATAAAGACTATCATTGCAGAATTGCCGCTGACTTCAGGTTTCGCGAGGGTAGGAGAGTATGATTTGGGCAGGATAAAGCGCAAGCAGATACCTTTTCTGAGGCGCAAGATAGGAGTGGTCTTTCAGGATTTCCAGTTATTGATGGACAGAAGCGTAGAGCGGAACCTGCTCTTTGTGCTCGAGGCGACAGGGTGGAAAAACGGGGGCGAGATGAATGACAAGGTGGCGCAGGTGCTCGAAATGGTCGGTATGGAGACAAAGGCACATAAAATGCCTCATCAGCTCTCCGGAGGCGAGCAGCAGCGAATAGTAATAGCGCGCGCCCTGCTGAATGACCCACAGCTTATATTGGCCGATGAACCTACGGGAAATCTCGACCCGGATACTGCGATAGAGATTATGGACCTTTTTACAAAGATTCATCGGGAGCAGAAACCCGCTCTCATAATGGTGACCCATAACAGAGAGCTGGTAAAGAGGTATCCTGCGAGGACGATGATATGTGAAAACGAGACGCTCTCCGAACTGGATATGGAGATAGAGGTGAACTTCAGTGAAATATTTTGATTTTTGGTCTGGTGAACGGCGATAGCGCGAAAATAATGCGATGGTTCAGGGAGAATATGTCCGGGGCCAAAAGCGAGCTGAACTTTAAAAGCCCGTATGAACTTATCGTGGCGGTAATATTGTCGGCCCAATGTACAGACAAGAGGGTCAATATGGTCACTCCCGATTTTTTCAAACATTATCCCACTCTCGATTCGCTTTCCAAAGCCTCTTTCGATGAGGTGCTGCAACTTATAAAATCCATCTCTTTCCCCAACAATAAGGCCAGGCATCTTATAGGCATGGCAAAGATGGTAACGGATGAATTCGGGGGAGAGGTGCCGTCGCAGGTCGGACAGCTCGAAAGATTGCCGGGAGTAGGCAGAAAGACGGCCAATGTGGTCGCATCCATAATTTACGGTGCTCCGGTAATAGCCGTGGATACGCATGTGTTCAGGGTCGCCCATCGTCTCGGTTTTTCCGACGGGAAAAATCCTCTTGAGGTTGAAGAAGACCTCAATAGAATAATACCTCTCGAAGAGAGGGCCGATGCGCATCATTGGCTGATATTGCATGGCAGGTATGTATGTACGGCCCGCAAGCCAAAATGTGCGGAGTGCGGCATATCGGAATATTGTCCGTCCAGAGGAAGGGTGTAAATTCATGAAAATCGAAGAGTATCGCGACAAACTCAATGATTTCGTCTCTTTTATGAGGCTTGAAAGAGCGCTTTCGGAAAATACGATCGATGCATATCGCAGCGATCTGGAGCAATTTTTCGATTTTTTGGGCTCTCCGGAGAAATATGGTTCCGGGCTGCCCCCATTGAGCGACCCGTCTGAAGCGGATGATAAATATCTGTCGGAATTTCTGGATATTGAGTTTTATAAAGGCATTTCAAAAAGAAGCCAGGCCCGTAAGATAAGTTCGGTAAGGGCATTTTACAGGTATCTCGAGAGTGAGAATAATCCGTGCGACAGCATAGAGTCCCCGAAGCTGACGCGTTATCTTCCTGATGTCCTGTCTGTAAATGAGATAGTGGCGATTCTCGATTCGGTGGAACTTACCTCGTATGAGGGAGTGAGGAACAGGGCAATGCTGGAGATGCTTTACTCATGCGGCCTGAGGGCAAGCGAACTCGTGAATCTCAGACTGGGAGATCTCTTTTTCAAGGATTCGTTTATAAGGGTTATGGGAAAAGGGGACAAACAACGGCTCGTGCCGGTTTGCGACAAAGCCATGGAGGCTGTCAATAATTATATTCCGGAAAGGTGGAGCCTCGTGCAGCATTGTATGGAAAAGGGTATGAAAAAGGTAGATAACGAGATCCTTTTTTTGAACCGGCGCGGCGGAAAACTTACAAGGGAGATGCTTTTTACCATTGTAAAGCGTCAGGCGGAGAAGGCGGGAATAACGAAAAGGATTTCGCCCCATACTTTCCGCCATTCGTTTGCGACTCACCTTGTGGAGAACGGGGCGGATTTGAGGGTCGTTCAGGATATGCTGGGCCATTCCAGCATATTGACTACCGAGATATATACCCATGTGAGCGGTAAAAAGTGGCAGAGGAATATTCTCGACCACCATCCGTTGAATGGCATAAAAAGATAACGCAGCAGTTTGCCATTGTAATACAAAAGTATTATTCCCACTCTATAGTAGCCGGCGGCTTGGACGAAATATCGTAAACAACCCTGTTTACGCCTTTTACCCGATTTATGATCTCGTTCGAAACTTTTGCCAGGAAATCATACGGAAGGTGGACCCAGTCTGCTGTCATGCCGTCGTTTGAGGTTACGGCTCTTAAAGCTATGGTATATTCATATGTCCTTTCATCTCCCATGACACCGACGCTTTTTATGGGGAGTAAAATGGTGCCGGCCTGCCATACGGCATCGTATAGCGGAATTCTTTCGCCTTTTTCCCTCTTGCGGGCAAGGGAGGCGGCATATCCGTTGGATGCGGCCGGAAGTTCCGTCATATAGGAATTGAGATTGTCGATATATATTTTGTCCGCCTCTTTGAGTATTTCGAGTTTTTCGCGGGTTACTTCCCCGAGTATCCTGATTCCCAGTCCGGGCCCGGGAAACGGATGTCTGGCGACAAGTTCTTTCTTTATGCCGAGCGCGATGCCTACCCTGCGCACCTCATCCTTGAAGAGAGAGCGCAACGGCTCTACCACCTTGAGCTGCATCTCCTTTGGCAGGCCTCCTACATTGTGGTGCGATTTTATCGTAGCGGACGGGCCTTTGACAGAGCAGCTCTCTATTACGTCGGGATAGATCGTGCCCTGTGCAAGCCATTTTGCGTTTTTTACCTTTTTGGCCTCTGTGTCGAAGACTTCTATGAATGTTTTTCCTATGGCTTTCCTTTTGCCTTCCGGGTCAGATATGCCGGAAAGAGCCTTGAGAAAGAGTCCGGAAGCATCTACTCCTGTTACGTTCAGTCCCATGTCTTTGTATGAGGAGAGGACATTGCTGAACTCGTCTTTTCTGAGCAATCCGTTGTCTACAAAAATGCAGTGCAGGTTTTTCCCGATGGCCTTATTGAGCAGAACGGCCGCGACCGTAGAGTCCACTCCTCCGCTCAGCCCGAGTATCACGCTGTCATTTCCCAATTTGTTCCGCAATTCCGAAATCGTGCTTTCGATGAATGAATCTGGCGTCCATTCTCCATGACACCGGCATACGGAAAAGAGAAAGTTTTTAATCATTTCACCGCCCATTTCGGAATGGAAAACTTCAGGATGGAACTGGAATGCATATGTCTCCTCTCCCTTTATTTTGTATGCGGCATATTTTACATCCGAAGTGGAGGCAATGAGTTCCGCCCCTTCCGGAAGCCTGTTGATGGAATCCCCGTGGCTCATCCAGACTTGTGATTCCTGCGGGATATCTTTAAATACGGGCGATTGGGTCTCCTTGATTGTCAGCAGCGCCCTTCCATACTCTCTGGTAGAGGAGGCGTTTACCTCTCCGCCGCAATGGTGAGCTATATATTGCGCCCCGTAGCAGATAGCAAGCAAAGGTATCCTGCCTTTGATTCGAGACAAATCTATTTGAGGCGCCCGGGCGTCCCTTACAGAATACGGACTGCCGCTCATTATGACTCCCTTTACTGTATCGTCCAATTCAGGTATGTTGTTATACGGGTGAATTTCGCAATATACATTGAACTCCCTGACTCTTCTGCCTATAATCTGGGTGAACTGCGAACCGAAATCAAGAATGATTATCTTTTCTGTCATGCCTGCACTAATTAAAATATCTTTCAGATGGAATGAAAAACAGAAAACAAAAGTACGACAAAAAAATAATTATTTATATTTTTGCAGCCGAATTATGCAAAATATTAGGAACATAGCTATTATAGCCCATGTCGACCACGGTAAAACAACATTGGTAGACAGGATGATACAGCACGCAAAACTAATGCGTAATGCGGAAAAGATGGGCGAGCTCATTCTGGATAACAACGATCTGGAAAGAGAGAGAGGTATCACTATCCTTGCAAAAAACGTAAGCGTCATATACAAGGATTGTAAAATAAATATCATAGATACTCCGGGACATGCCGATTTCGGAGGAGAGGTGGAGAGAGTCCTGAATATGGCCGACGGAGTCCTGCTGCTTGTCGATGCTTTCGAGGGAACTATGCCGCAGACGAGATTCGTGCTCCAAAAGGCGATAGAGATGGGCAAAAAGCCTGTCGTTGTCATAAATAAGGTGGACAAACTGAATTGCAGGCCGGATGAGGTGAACGAACAGGTTTTCGACCTTATGTTCTCTTTGAATGCGACGGAGGAGCAGCTCGATTTTACAACGGTTTACGGAAGTGCAAAGCAGGGCTGGATGTCGAGGGACTGGAGAAAGCCGACCTCCGACATAACGCCGTTGCTCGATACTATTTTGAGCGAAATCCCGGCTCCGGAACATGAGCAGGGTACATGCCAGATGCTTATTTCCTCTCTGGAATATTCTCCCTATGTGGGCAGAATTGCGATTGGCAGGGTAAAAAGGGGAGTATTGAAGGCGGGGCAGCCCATAACCCTTTGCAAAAGGGACGGGACATTCGAGAAAGCGAGAATAAAGGAGTTGATGGTCTTCGACGGCTTGGGTAAAACGAAGGTGGATTCCGTGGAGAGCGGCGATATTTGCGCTGTCGTGGGCGTAGATGGCTTTGAAATAGGGGATACCATTGCCGATTATGAGAATCCCGAGGCTTTGCCGCCTATCTCCGTAGATGAACCTACAATGAGCATGCTGTTTAGAATCAATGATTCTCCGTTTTTCGGCCGCGAAGGCAAATATGTCACTTCACGGCATCTTAAGGAGAGGCTGGAGAAAGAGCTGGAGAAAAATCTGGCGTTAAAGGTCAAGGAGGGGGCTACGGCGGACTCTTTTGTAGTATCGGGAAGGGGCGTTCTGCATCTTTCTGTACTTATCGAAACCATGCGAAGAGAGGGATTCGAACTGCAGGTAGGGCAGCCCAAGGTTATCGACAAAAATATAAACGGAGTAAGGTGCGAACCGATAGAGCATCTTACCGTAGATGTGCCTACCGAGATGGCCGGCAAGGTGATTGAAATAACAACCAGAAGGAAAGGGGCCCTGCTGCATATGGAGCAGCGCGAAGAGAGAACGCACCTGGATTTCGATATTCCTGCAAGGGGTATAATAGGTTTGAGAAGCAATTTGCTCACGGCAACGCAGGGAGAAGCGATTATCGCCCATAGATTCAAGGGATACGAACCGTATAAGGGGGAGATAGAGATGAGGACGAACGGCTCTCTTGTAGCGATAGAGACGGGGACAGCCGTTGCCTATGCAATGGATAAACTTCAGGATCGCGGAAGGTTCATAATTTTCCCCGGAGAGGAGATTTATGCGGGTGAGGTTGTCGGAGAGCATACGAGGGCAGGGGATTTGAATGTGAATATATGCAAGACAAAAAAACTCACCAATGTAAGGGCTGCCGGCAGCGATGAAAAGGTGATGCTGCCGCCTCCGTTGCAATTCTCTCTGGAGGAGATGCTTGAATATATACAGGATGACGAGCTCGTGGAGGTTACGCCTAAATCCATCCGCATAAGGAAAATTTATCTCGACGAGACTGAGAGGAAAAGGCGGAAAAACAGTTGAGGTAAAAATTTGATTTTTGCACGATATTGACTATCTTTGCACGCTCTATCGGTCTTTTAACAGATATAGGCTATGTATAATGCTCAAAATAATGAGTTTATAATAGGAATCAAAGGGCTGTCGCAGGGAAAACATACATTCGGATTCCATGTCGGCAAATCGCTTTTTGAGGATTTTGGCAATAGCCAGATATTGGACGCCGATATAGACGTAAAGATAGAGATTGATAAGGAAGGGAGGAGAATGACGCTTGCCGATTATTCCGAAGGGTATGTGGTTGTGGAGTGCGACAGATGTTTGGATGAGTTGAAACTGCCTGTATCCTTTAAGGCCGATGTCGAAGTGGTGTTCGGCCAGGAGGGGGCGGGAAGTTCCGACGACGAATTTTTAGTGGCGGATCCTGCAGACGGCGAGTTGGATGTTACACAGTTCGTTTATGATTATATCTGTCTGAACCTTCCGATAAAGAGAGTGCACAATGACGGGGAGTGCAACAGCCAGATGCTGGCAAGATTGCAGAAGGCGAGCGAACCGGGGACGGAAGATATGTCTGCAGCCAATTCTCCGTTTAAGGACTTGGACAAATTATTGAATAAAGAGAATAACAATTAAAAAATAGTAAAGAGATGGCACATCCGAAGCATAAACTTTCAAAACAGCGTAGAGACAAGCGTAGAACACATGACAAGGCAGTTGTTCCCACATTGGCCACTTGCTCTAATTGCGGAGCGACAGTAATGTATCACCACGTTTGCCCCGAATGCGGTTATTATCGCGGACGTTTAATCGTTGACAAGAGCAACGCCTGATAATGACCAGACTCGGAATAGATGCCATGGGCGGGGATTTTGCCCCCGAAAATGTAATATTGGGGGCGACGGATGCTTTGCCCTGCATAGACTCCGAGACTGAATTGGTTCTGATTGGCGACAGAGAACGCATTACCGAAGTTTGCCGGCATTACGGTGTAGACTCCGGTAATTTTGTTATTGCAGATGCCGCACAGAAGATAGAAATGGGTGAGCACCCGGTAAATGCTTACATGAAAAAGAGAAATTCGAGCATTAATGTCGGGTTCCGTTATTTGAAAGAGAAAGAGATAGACGCTTTTGCCAGTGCAGGCAATACCGGGGCGATGCTTGTAGGCTCGGTTGAAACCATAGGGGCGCTTCCGGGAATTATAAGGCCCTGCATTTCGGCGCTGGTCCCGCTTTTCAACGGACAGAACATGCTCATTCTCGATGTCGGGCTCAATACGGACGCAAAGCCGGAGATGCTTTGCCAGTTTGCGATATTGGGAACTTTGTATGCAAAGACCATAATGGGGATAGAGAGGCCGAGAGTCGCTCTTTTAAATATAGGTGCAGAGCCCGAAAAAGGCAACGACACTACCGTCAAGGCTTATGAAATGATTAGCCGTATGGGCGAATATTTCGATTTTGTGGGCAATATGGAGGCAAATGCGCTTTTCAACGGCGGTATTGCAGATGTGCTCGTTACGGAGGGGTTTGTCGGCAACGTCTGTTTAAAACAGAGCGAAGGAATGTATGAACTTATCGCGAGATTGGGTGTTACACATCCCTTTTTCAAGAGGTTCAACTATGAATTTTATGGAGGGACACCGGTTTTGGGCATTGCCGCTCCCGTTGTGATAGGACATGGGGTTTCTACGCCTGTCGCAATAAAAAATATGATATTGGAGACTGAAAAGGTTGTAAAATGCAATCTTGTCGGAAAATTGAAAAATGCCCTCGATGAGGAGAAGAATAAAGTTGAGTAATTTCTATATTGACAGAATATGAGTGATAAAAGAGCGATAATTACAGGAATCGAGGCATATTTGCCCGATTATGTATTGACAAACGATGAGCTCTCCACAATGGTGGATACATCTGACGAGTGGATAATGAGCAGGGTCGGAATCAAAACCCGCAGGATATTGAAAGAAGATGGTCTTGGAACTTCATATATGGGTGAGGCTGCGGTTAAAAAATTGCTGGAGTCTACCGGAACCAGACCCGAAGAGATAGATATGCTCGTATGTGCTACCGTTACACCGGATATGCTCTTTCCGGCAACTGCAAATATAATATGCGACAAATGCGGAATCCTGAATGCGTGGGGATATGATATAAATGCAGGGTGCAGCGGTTTTATATTCAGTTTTGAAACAGTACGTACATTTATAGAATCGGGACGCTTTAAAAAGGTGGTGCTTGTCTGCGGCGAACGCATGAGCGGCATAGTGGATTATACGGACAGAACGACCTGCCCGCTTTTCGGAGACGGAGCTGTCGCATTGCTCATAGAACCCACAGATGATCTTACTCTCGGTTTCCAGGACTCTATTCTGCATGTAGACGGCGTGGGGCGCCATTATCTGTATATGACGGCCGGAGGTTCGATGTACCCGGCAACGGAGGAGACTGTAAAGAACCGCAAGCATTTCGTCCATCAGGACGGGCAGCATGTCTTCAAGTATGCAGTTTCGCATATGGCGGATGTCTCTGCGGAAATGATGGAGAGACATAACCTGAAGGCGGAGGATATCGCATATCTGATTCCCCACCAGGCGAATCTCAGAATCATAGATGCGACCGGCAGAAGGATGGGGCTTACACCTGAAAAGATTCTGATTGACATAGAAAAGTTCGGTAACACTGCAGGAACCTCTATTCCTCTTGCCCTGTGGGATTTCAAAGATAAGTTCAAGAAGGGTGACACTCTCATTTTCTCCGCGTTCGGCGCCGGATTTACATGGGGGTCCATATTGTACAGATGGGCATATTAGATTAAACTTTGAACTGACAAGAAAAAATTATATTTTTGCAACTCGGTTGCGGCCCCATAGTTCAAGGGATAGAACGGAAGTTTCCTAAACTTTAAATGCAGGTTCGAGTCCTGCTGGGGCTACAAGAGAAAAAGCGGCATCTTACGGGGCCGCTTTTCTTGTTTAAATCTCATTTCAAACGGTTAGAACTCTGGCATTATCGCCTTGTATTCCGGATAGAACCTGTCGTAGACCCCCTGACTTATGTGAGACGGATAGCTCATTATAAGCAGCTCCAAAGGTGCCTCTCCTTTATGGAACGGAGGCTGGAAATGCTTTATGTCATTCATTACAAAGCCATGGCGCAGGTAAAACTGCTCTCTCCGTTTCTTTAGAGGGTCGGTCGGAATTTCGATTTCGAGAATAAGCGGTTTTCCTGTGGCCAGACTTTTCTCTTTCAGGAACTCGATGGCCGCTCCTCCTATGTCTTTGCCTCTTAAAGAATCATCTATCGCAAGATGTTCTCCGAAAAGAACACCCCCGAACTCCCAAAAGGTTATGAACCCCACTATGCCGCTTTTCCTTAGTGAAATTGAACTGTCGGAAATTGCATAAAAATAGAAATTCCCATACTCTTTGAATACTCTTTCCTGCTCATCAGCGGAACGTTGTTCTTCAATGGGGAAACTATTCTCGTATATCTCCCTGCAATCTTTAAAGAGCGGCTCCTGTGTATCGGTGATTCTGATATATTCCCTTAATTGTAACTCTCCCATCCTTTGTTGAACGATTCTACTATATAATCCCAATTGGCGGCAAAAGTATAAATTAAATAGAGAATTGCAAAAAGCGCGATTATGGCAAGGGTGCGTTTGACAACACTTTTGACATCGGCTTTTTTCCGTGCGGTTTCTTTTTTCTGTCTCATGTCCGGTGTTTTATTAAATGAATTCGTTTTGCGCGAATTTATGCGTGAGACCGATGCCGGTACCGGTAAAAAGATAAAAAAGTAACCATTTTGAAATTTTGAAAAAAATGGATAAGTTTACACTATAATCGTTTGAAAAATGGTGAAAAATATTGGAGTATTCGGACGGAGAAACGTCGGAAAAAGTTCTTTCGTAAATACATTTGCCGGTCAGGATGTCTCTATCGTCTCTCCTGTGGCGGGAACTACGACCGATCCGGTCCGCAAGCGTATCGAAATATCCGGAGTAGGCATCTGCAATATCATAGATACCGCAGGAATGGATGATCTGGGGGAGATAGGGAATTTGAGAATGGAAAAGAGCAGGGCGGTAATGGACAGGGTGGATCTGGCCATATTGCTCTTTTCGGAGAATATTTTCGGAAAGACGGAACTGCAGCTGCTTGAATATTTCAAAGGAAAGGGCATACCTGTCCTGCTTCTTCACAACAAGTCCGACATCATGCCTCTCGATGATTCGCTGGCCCAGGAATTGAACGGCAAGTTCTCTGCCGATGTGCTCGAATATTCCTGCAACTTAAGTAAAGAGGAGACGGAAGAGGAGCAGTCGGCCGTTGCCGCCATGTTGCTGAAACTCTTTTCGGCGGCGGACAAATATGCGGAAAAGCCTATTCTGGACGGCTTTGTAAAGAAAAACGATATAATAGTGCTGGTTTGTCCCATTGATTCGCAGGCTCCGGCAAAGAGGCTTATATTGCCTCAGGTCATGGCAATAAGGGATATATTGGACAACGGGGGAGAGGCTGTGGTTTTACAGCCGTCACAACTGCCTGATTTTATGAATAAGGCGGAGATGTCCGACGGCGGCTTGAATGTAAAACTGGTCGTGACGGATTCCCAGGTTTTTGCAGAGGTGAACAAAATGCTCCCGAAGCATATCCCCCTTACAAGCTTCAGTATTCTAATGGCCAGGGCCAAAGGCCCGTTCGAGATTTATCTCGACGGGTTGAAATCCATTGACAACCTTAAATCCGGAGACAGGGTTCTTATTTTGGAATCATGTACGCATCACACGACATGTGAAGATATAGGGCGTGTGAAAATTCCGGGTAAGCTGCAGCGTTATCTTGCGCAAAAAAACGGAAATGATGATTTTTTTCTTGAATTCGATTTTGTAGCCGGGCTGGACAATATGAATCTGGACATGGAGTATAAACTCGCCATTCAGTGCGGCGGCTGCATGGTTACCAAACGGGAACTGGTAAACAGGATAGAAAAGCTGACGGAGCGCTCTGTCCCTGTTACCAATTACGGCATGACTTTGGCCTATTTGAACGGAATTATGGAGAGAGTGTGCTATGAGCCGCAAAGGTAACGGAACAGTTTATCTGAGGGGGCTTATAGAGCTTTCCAATATCTGCAGAAAAGATTGTCTCTATTGCGGCATAAGATGTTCGAACAGCAAGGTCGTACGCTACGACTTATCCGACATGGAGGTTCTGGATCTTGCGCAGTATGCCCTTGACAACGGTTATGGCTCGGTCGTGTTGCAGGCCGGCGAGAGATGCTCCGCGGATTATGTGGAGAGAATATCCAAACTGGTGTACAATATAAAGGCAATCAAGGCAAAAGCGGCTGTAAATGCCTTGCCTTTGGGAATAACCCTTTCGTTGGGCGAACAGACACGTGAGGTCTACAGGGAGTGGAAAGATTGCGGCGCCGACAGGTATCTGCTGCGCATAGAGGCTTCCAATCCGCGACTGTACAACAAAATACACCCTTCCGACACCCCGTCGCAGAGAAAAATG
The DNA here is from genome assembly GCA_944325445.1 of uncultured Bacteroidales bacterium. GTDB lineage: Bacteria > Bacteroidota > Bacteroidia > Bacteroidales > UBA932 > Egerieousia. Next base: position 282,676 of record CALVAG010000001.1, read on the forward strand.
CATTCTTACCAAACGCGGCTGGAGGCTCTGCAGAATCTTAAATCCTTGGGATATATAACGGGAAGCGGTGTCATGATAGGCCTGCCGTATCAGACGGTAAGGAATCTCGAGGAGGATCTGGATTTTTTGGAGTCGTTCGACATAGATATGGTCGGAATGGGGCCCTACATTCCCCATAGGGATACCCCGCTCGGGCAACTTGCCCTGGGATCCCCTCCCGAGGGAATCCCCCGCGATGACGGCGATTTCGCGGGTTTCTCGAAAGAGCAGCGTCTCGAACTTTCGTTATGGATGATAAGAAAACTGAGAGCCCGTATGCCGGATATCAATATTGCGGCGGCAACGGCATTGGATGTATTGGATGCGGATGGCAAGGCGAAAGCGGTGCTTGCCGGAGCCAATGTCATAATGCCCAATATTACAACTGTCGAGATGAGAAAGAATTACCAGTTATATGAGGGAAAATCCGGCGTAAAGGACGATGCCGAATCCACGAAGTTGAAACTGGAACGTCAAATGGATGCCATAGGGGTAAAAATAGGGTGGTTCGATATAGGAAATCCGGGAAAATTTTTGTAGATTTGCAAACCTCGAGCAAAAAAACAGTTGAAAATTAATCATTAACCAAAATATTAAAAACCATTTTATGTCAGAAATTAAAAGAGTTTATCGCTTTGGCGGCAGAGATGCGGAAGGCGATGGTTCGATGAGAAACCTATTGGGCGGCAAGGGTGCCAATCTTGCTGAAATGTGTAAATTGGGAATTCCCGTTCCTGCCGGTTTTACCATCACTACAGAATGTTGTACTGAATATTACAAATTGGGTACGCAGTATCCGAAAGAGTTGAAGGCGGAAGTGGATGCGGCGTTGGCTGCAACCGAGGCCATAATGGGGAAAAAATTCGGAGATCCTAATGATCCTCTCCTGGTATCTTGCCGTTCCGGTGCAAGAAGTTCCATGCCGGGCATGATGGAGACCGTACTTAATATCGGTCTTTGCTCCGCAACTATTCCGGGGCTGATAGCAAAGACCCAAAACCCCCGTTTCGTGTATGACGCTTACCGTCGTCTTATAATGATGTATTCGGATGTGGTAATGGAGAAGGCCGAAGGCATAGAGCCGGAGGATGGAAACGGAATAAGGGTGCAGTTGGACAGAATGCTTGCCAAGGTAAAAAGCGAAAAAGGTTATGAATCTGATACCGATTTGACTGTAGAAGATCTGAAACAACTCTGCGAGGATTTCAAAATCCGCGTAAGGCAGGAGTTGGGCAGACCTTTCCCGGATGATGCCCAGGAGCAGTTGTGGGGCGGTATAGGCGCCGTATTCAAATCTTGGAACGGTAAAAGGGCCATCGCATATCGCAAGATAGAGGGTATTCCGGATGATTGGGGTACGGCCGTGAATGTACAGTCCATGGTATTCGGAAATATGGGCGACAATTCCGCTACCGGTGTGGCATTTTCGCGTAATCCGGCTACCGGAGAGAATAAATTTTATGGAGAATGGCTCATAAATGCCCAGGGCGAGGATGTAGTTGCAGGTATAAGGACTCCGAACCCTCTCAATGAGGCTACGAAAAATGACCACAACCGCCATCTCAAGTCACTGGAGGTGGCAATGCCGGATGTTTACAAAGAACTGTACGATATACAGCACAATCTGGAGCAGCATTTCCATGATATGCAGGATATAGAGTTTACTATCCAGGACGGAAAACTGTGGATGTTGCAATGCCGTGTGGGCAAGAGAACAGGTCTTGCCGCTCTCAATATGGCTATGGATATGTTGCAGGAGGGGCTTATAGATGAAAAGACCGCTGTTTTAAGAGTGGCTCCTTCTCAGCTGGACGAGCTTTTGCATCCTATTCTCGATGCGAATGCCGAGAAAAAGGCGACTGTAATCGCAAGAGGATTGCCTGCCGGCCCGGGAGGTTCGGTAGGAAGAATCGTCTTTACCGCAGAAGATGCAGTCGAGGCTGCAAAAAGGCATGAAAAGGTCATATTGGTAAGGGAGGAGACAAATCCCGAAGATGTCGAGGGTATGCGTGCAGCCGACGGACTCCTTACAGCTCGCGGAGGTATGACTTCGCATGCGGCGCTGGTTGCCCGCGGATGGGGCAAATGCTGTATAGTCGGTTGCGATGCACTCCATATAAACATGAATACAAGAACCATTACAATCGGGGACAAGCTTTACAATGAGGGCGATGTATTCAGCCTTAACGGAAGCAAGGGACTTGTATACGGTGAGGCCATAGAGACCGTGAATGCTTCCGAGAATCCTCGTTTTATAGGATACATGAATATCGTAGACAAATATCGCGTGCTCGGAGTGAGGACAAATGCCGATACTCCCGCCGATGCGCAGGCAGCTCTCGATTTCGGTGCGGAAGGTATAGGTCTTTTCCGTATAGAGCATATGTTCTATGGCAAAAATTCAGAGGCTCCTCTTTCAAAATTGAGGAAGATGATTCTTGCAAGTACGACCGTGGAGCGCGAATATGCCCTGAAAGAGCTTGAACCGTACGTAAAGGAGGCTGTAAAGGCCACTATGGAGGTTATGGACGGCCGGCCCGTGACATTCCGTCTGCTGGATCCTCCATTGCATGAGTTCGTTCCGCAGACAAAGGAGAAACAGGAAGAGCTGGCGGAAAGCCTCGGCGTTACGACAGAAGATATCATGAAACGCGGCGAACTGCTGCATGAGGTCAATCCTATGATGGGTCACCGCGGAGTTCGTCTCGGAGTAACATATCCTGAAGTATCACGCATGCAGTTCAGAGCTATCTTCACAGCTACTGCAGAGTTGTTGAAGGAGGGCAAGAAACCTCAGCCTGAAATCATGATTCCTGTTACGGTATCCGTAAAAGAGCTGGATTTCCAAAAAGCGATATGCGACGAGGTTCACAGCGCTATCGAGAAGGAGACGGGAGTTACAATCAACTATCTGTACGGTACAATGATAGAGATTCCACGTGCAGCTATCATGGCCGATGAAATGGCCAAGACCGCACAATTCTTCTCATTCGGTACCAATGACCTTACACAGATGACATTCGGCTTCTCCCGCGACGATATCGGAACATTCATGAACGATTACATGAACAAGAAGATTCTTACAGCCGATCCGTTCCAGACTCTGGACCAGGATTCAGTAGGAAAACTCATAGAGATAGGTATCAAGGGCGGACGTACCACGAATCCTAACCTGAAGGTAGGTATCTGCGGTGAGCATGGCGGTGATCCTGATTCCGTAGAGTTCTGCCACAAGATAGGAATGAACTATGTTTCATGCTCGCCATTCCGTGTTCCTATTGCAAGACTTGCTGCGGCGCAGGCTGCAATTCGTTCATACGAGAAGAAACAGTAAAGACAAACGACAAAAAACAACAACCAAAATGGGGTTCGCTTTCGCAACGAACCCCATTTATTTTATACATCCGGCAGGGTGGCCTACAATTTTTTTCCGGCCAGTTCCGACAGTTCAGAGCGTTCTCCCTTTACAAGGTTTACAAGTTCGAAAAGTTCCTCTCCGTACAACTTTTCGGAAAGATGCGTAAGACCGTTCGACCATCTGTCCAGATATGGCTGGTCTATTTGCTGAATATCGCCGGTAAATACCATCTTGGTCCCCTCTCCGGCTCTTGTGATTATGGTTTTTACCTCGTGGGGGGTAAGGTTCTGTGCCTCGTCTATGATGAAAAAGACATTGGAAAGGCTTCTGCCCCTTATATATGCCAGCGGAGAAATGATCAGTTTGTCATTTCTTAGCATATCCTCTATTTTTATGTTCTCCTTGCTGTTGTCTTTGAAATTTTTCTTGATTACCGAAAGATTGTCATACAGGGGAAGCATATATGGACCTATCTTCTCTTTGGCGTCTCCCGGTAGAAACCCTATTTCCTGGTTCTGCAACGGAATGACAGGCCTTGCAAGCAGAATCTGGTCATATAAATCGGTCTGTGCAAGTGCACCGGCCAAAGCCAACAGGGTTTTGCCGGTTCCCGCCGTTCCTGTGAGGCTTATAAGCTTTACGTTTGGATTGGTAATGGCGTCTATGGCAAAGGCCTGTTCATCGTTTCTGGGGGATATCCCATATACGGTTTTGAATTTTACAGGCACTATTTTCTTCTCCTGCCTGTCATATCTGGCAAGTACATCTGGCTGTTTGTTCCCGTTTGTTTTGTAGCGCAGCTTGTAGAGCTGGTTCGCCGCCGGTTCGCGTCTGTATCCTGCCTCATTTAATGATATGCCGCCTTCGGCGATTCTGTCTATCGTTTCGTTGCTGAATTTCCGTTCCAGAATGACGCGTGCTTCATTATGGGCGACACGTTCCTCCTGGATATGGTCTGTCAGGTAATCCTGGGCCAGAAGGTGGAGCGCCTTGGCCTTCATTCTGAGATTTACGTCCTTGGTGACAAGGCCTACAATTCTGTCCGGGTATTTGTTTTTAATCCAAATAGTTGTGGATAAGATTCTATGGTCTTGAATATCATCCATGAAACAATCCTGGAGTTCCGGCGGAAAAGGATGGTTTATCTCAATGGATAGCTTCCCCCTTCCTTTTCCGAGAGGGTATCCGCTTCCGCTGTTAAACAGGCGGGGATCCGAGATTCTGTCTATGTGCCTTACGAATTCCCTGGCATTGTAGTTTATGGTGTCGTTGCCTTTTTTGAATTTGTCCAACTCTTCCAATACGGCAATCGGAATAACAAGGTCATTCTCCTGAAAATTATAAATCGAATTATAATCGTGGAGGATGACATTGGTGTCCAATACGAATATTTTCGGCGGTTTGGTTGCCTTTTGAAGCATCTCTACTTTTGTATTCTGTTCTTTTGGCACCATTTTCTTCCATTTATAAAGAGCTCTGTCCATGGCGTTACTTTATGATTTTCTTCTGTATAATAGGCCCAGTTCCAACTTCTCAGGCAGCGTTCCGGGTGAGGCATCATTGCAAGGTGTCTTCCGTCATTGCTGCAAATTCCGGCGATCCCCTCAGGGGAGCCGTTAGGATTGGCGGGATAACTGTCGTAATTGTATCTCAATGCTATGTTGAACTCTCCGTCGCCTTTCGGAAACTCGAATCTTCCCTCTCCGTGAGCAACCCAGATTCCCAATTTGCAACCTTCCAGGCTCTTCAATAAAACGGACGGCGATTTTTCTATGGTTACTCCGACAAATGCACTTTCGTATTTGTGAGATATGTTATGTCTCATCTTGTAGCAGGATTCGTTACCGGTGTGGTTTATGAGCCCCAGTTCCGCCATAAGCTGGCAGCCGTTGCAGACTCCAAGGCTTAAAGTATCTTTTCTGGCATAGAATTCTTCCAGACTCTTTTTCGCGCGGCTGTTGTGCAGGAAGGCTCCTGCCCAGCCTTTTGCAGAACCCAATGTGTCTGCATTGGAAAAACCTCCTACAAAAACTATCATCTGTACCTCCTTCAAATCCTCCCTTCCGCTTATAAGGTCGGTCATGTGCACGTCTTTTACCTGAAAGCCTGCCATATAGAGAGCCCACGCCATTTCCCTGTCTCCGTTGGAACCCTGCTCCCTGATAATCGCTGCAACGGGAGCATCTTTATCGGGCGCTGTTCCGAGCCCCTTGTCCTCACCTGTGAACCCTTCGGGAAATTTATAGGTCAATGGCTGATTTTTATAGTTCTGGAAGCGCTCTTTTGCACACTCGCTGCCTACCTGGCGTATATCGAAAAGATATGATGTCTTATACCATATATCTCTAAGCGCATCTATATTCAGGCGGACCGGCGTATTGTCGGACAGTTCTATAATAATCTCCCTTTCTTCGACATAATTTCCTATCTCGACAGCTTTCCCCTTCATTATCTTCAATGCCATGTCTATATTCTCTTTTGCAATCTGTACTACTACACCAGGATTTTCGGCGAACATGATTCTCTCTAAATCTGCACTCTCCAACTTTGACCCTGTCGCTGCGGAGGAGGTGATTCTCATTCCTCCCTTTACATTTGCAAAACACATTTCGAGCAGCGTTGTAATCAATCCTCCGGATGAAACATCATGGCCGGCGAGTATCAGCTTATCGGAAACAAGCTGCTGTACCATGCCGAATGTCTCTGCAAAGTAGAGCGGGTCCGTTATATCCGGGACATCGCTTCCTACCTGATTGAGGATTTGTGCAAATGCGGAGCCGCCGAGACAGAACGGGAATCCGCCGTTTCCCTTTGTAAACGGAATGTAGAAAATTTTGCTTCCGGCACTTCTCTTCAGATATGGCCTTACGATATTGTTTACATCCTTTACCGGTGCGACAGTGGATATTATAAGTGTTCCGGGAGATAGAACCTTACTGCCGTCCGGGTAAGCCTGGGTCATGCTCATGGAATCTTTCCCGGTTGGAATATTTATCCCGAGCGCTATTGCAAAATCCGATGCACTTTTAACGGCCCTGTAGAGACGTGAGTCTTCACCTTTGTTACGGCATGGCCACATCCAGTTGGCGCTTAATGATATGCCTTTCAACCCTCCCTCTATGGGAGTCCATACGACATTCGTGAGAGCCTCTGCGATGGCCATCCTCGAGCCGGCAGCAGCATCTGCAAGGGCTATGAGCGGGGCGTGTCCCAATGATGTCGCTATACCTTCCCTGTTATTGTAACCTATTGCAGTAACTCCCAAATCGTTTAATGGCAGCTGCAACTCTCCTGTGCATTGCTGGCCTGCAATAAGCCCTGTTACCGAGCGGTCTACCTTGTTCGTGAGCCAATCTTTGCAAGCTACGCCTTCCAATTGCAGAATCTGAGACAGATACTCTTCGAATCTTCCGCTTTCGTATTTTACCTTTTCGAAGTTGTAGTCGCAGGTCTGGTCATGCATATATGTTTTGGGAGTAGAGCCGAACATATCCTTAAGTTGCAGATCTATGGCGCTTTCACCTGTTTCATGGTTTTTCAGGGTAAAATTGTGCTCACCTGTCGTCTCGCCTATCACATACATAGGAGCACGTTCTCTCTCCGCTATGGCCTTGAGCTTCGCAACATCCTTTTCATGCATTACGAGCCCCATCCTCTCCTGACTCTCATTGCCTATAATCTCTTTCAGGCTTAAAGTCGGGTCGCCTATAGGCAGTTTGCTGATATCTATATCTCCGCCTGTCTGTTCTACAAGTTCCGAGAGACAGTTCAAATGGCCTCCGGCACCGTGGTCGTGTACGCTGATGATAGTATTTTCATCCCCTTCGGCAATACTTCTGATTGCATTGTAAACTCTCTTTTGCATTTCAGGATTGGAGCGCTGGATGGCGTTAAGCTCGATCGAGTTTGCATAACGGCCGGTATCTACGGAGCTTACCGCACCGCCTCCCATTCCTATTCTATAGTTATCTCCGCCCAGCAATATGACCTTGTCTCCGACCCCCGGTTCATCTTTTAATGCATCCCTTTTTCTGGCGTATCCCACGCCTCCTGCAAGCATGATGACCTTATCATATCCGAATTTCGGAGTCTTGTACGCCTTGCAGCCGTAATTATGATTCTCTTCTCCGTTATATTCCAGAGTAAGCAGACTTCCGCATATTATCGATTGTCCGAATTTGTTCCCGAAATCACTTGCGCCGTTGCTGGCTTTAGTGAGTATTTCCTGCGGGCTTTGGTAGAGCCATTTCCTTGGTTCGCTCTCTTCCCATTTCCTTTCAACCTCCATGGCTGCGATGCAGGATTTGTCTGTCATCTTGTTTTCTACATCCCTGCAGGTCGTCTCTTCGTTTATTCCCGGAGTCTCTTCGATTTTTTTCTGAAATCTCGGATATGAAGTCATATATATGGCGGTTCCGGCAATCGGGAAGCTCCCCTTTCCTCCTGCAATTCTGTCCCTTATCTCTCCGCCGCTTCCTGTCGCGGCTCCGTTGAAGGGCTCCACCGTAGTCGGGAAGTTGTGGGTTTCAGCCTTGAGGCTTATGACACTTTTTTCGTGTGTCATGGTAAAGAGGTCCGGTTTGTCTGCCGTGCGCGGGTGGAACATCTCTATTTCCGGCCCCTCTATAAATGCACAATTGTCTTTGTAGGCACTTACGATTATGTTAGGATTGGTCTGGCTTGTCTTTTTTATCATTTTGAAGAGCGAACTCTCCATCTCCTTGCCGTCTATTACGAATACCCCGTTGAATATCTTATGGCGGCAGTGTTCGCTGTTTACCTGGGAAAATCCGAATACTTCGCTGTCTGTCAGGCCTCTACCCAATTTGGCGCTTAATTTTTTAAGATACTCTATCTCATCGCTGTTAAGCGCCAGCCCTTCCGTTTTATTATACTCTTCCAAATCTGTTATATAAATTACAGGGTCGGGCTTTTTATCTATTTTGAAAATATTCTGGTCGAGATTTTCATATATTCTCTGCAGCATCTTGTCGTAGCCGGCTTCTTTGGACTTTACAGGGAAGAACTCTTCTATCCTTTTGATTCCCCTTATATTCATATTTTGCGTTATCTCGACGGCATTAGTGCTCCAAGGCGTAATCATTTCGCGTCTCGGACCAACAAATATGCCTTTTATCGTTTGTACGGCATCGCCATTTTCTGCAAGATGTTTTCCATCGGAAAAGAGCCATTCGAGTGTTTTTATCTCATCGGATGAGAGCTGTCCGGCACTTTCTACGGCAACTATCGTTTTTCCGGGCGCTTTAAAGAAATGAATCATATGAAAACTCTGTTTTTAGTATAGAAAAAGTGTTTATTTAATCTGTAAAAGTAGCAAAACTTTTTGAAATAATGGGTACGATTACGGTATAACGGAGTATATTTGCACACCTGTTCAAGAATTGCCGGAGATGGAAAAGAGACTGTACGACCAGGAAATCGAGTTTATTTTCAACAGGTTTCCTTCATTTCAGAGAAACGGAGCTTCTGCCTACAAACCAGGACTGGACAATATGCGCAAAATAGTTGCGCATCTGGGCGATCCCCAGGAGAGTTTCAAATCTGTACACATAGCCGGTACCAACGGCAAAGGCTCTACAAGCCATATGATAGCAGCCGCACTTTCCGCATTGCCTAAAGAGGGTTCTTCTGTGGAGAGGTTGAAAGTGGGGCTTTATACTTCGCCGCATCTTGCGGATTTCAGGGAAAGGATGAAAATCTCATCTGGAAACGGAACCTTTCAGATGCCCCCGCAAGAGTTCGTCTATTCGTTCCTGACTGAAAACAAAGGGCTTTTCATAGAGTTGGACGCTTCATTTTTTGAAATTACGACAGCAATGGCCTTTTATTGGTTTGCAGCCGAAAAGGTGGATATCGCAGTCGTGGAATGCGGATTGGGCGGAAGGCTTGACGCTACCAATATTTTGACTCCCGTTTTGAGCATTATTACCAATATAGGATTGGACCATTGTGAATATTTGGGAAATACATTGGAAGAGATAGCGGGGGAAAAGTGCGGCATCATAAAGAGAGCTGTTCCCGTAGTGGTTGGAGAGAAATCTACGGTAGAGGCCGTATTCAGGAGAAGGGCGTTACAGATGCATGCTCCCCTTGTTTTTGCGGAGGAGGCTGGCGATCTCCTTAATATGGATATGGAAAAGATGGATTTGAAAGGCGAGTACCAGCGGAAAAACATAATGTGTGCAGGTGCGGCGCTCTCCCTCTTGCTGGAGAATATCGCCGTACCGCCCGGGGCGGTGGAGAAGATGTATGAAAATATTTATAATACTGCATCAATAACATCTTTGCAGGGCAGATGGATGATGCTTTGTAAGGTACCTCATGTGATTTGCGACACAGGACATAATGCGCATGCCTTTAAAATTCTCGGCGGGGAGCTGCATAAATCCCTTTTGAAGAATTCGCCCTATACAGACAGGCCGTACGGAAGAGGGGTGGCGTTTTTCGGTGTGGTGGCAGACAAGGATCTGGATGCGATCATGCATCTGCTCCCGAGGGAGTTTTTCTACTTTTTTGTAAATGCAAAGGGAAAACGGGCTCTGGCCGTCAAGGAGTTGAAAAACAGAATGGATGTCTCTGGAATAGAGGGGACGATACTGGGCGGTGGCGGCGTGGAGGAGAGTTTGAAGCTCTTTTTCGATGGAAAGATGTACAAACCGGATGATTTCATATTCATAGGCGGAAGTTCTTATGTAGTGGCCGAAGCGCTGCCGTTTTTCCAAAATTTTAAGACAGAATAAGGCCGGTCTGATTTATTTTGCAGAATTGAAAATATTGCATACATTTGCAGTCCCGAAAGGGGAAGTTATTTTAAGAAGATAAACCTTTCGAA
>CALVAG010000002.1 GCA_944325445.1 uncultured Bacteroidales bacterium
TTCCCCGTTGCCCTCGCCGGGCGGGCCCTTGCACAGGATAGCAGCCTCTTCCGCAAGCGGAAAGAGAACTGTTTTTTTGCCCCTTTCCTTACAAGCAAAGCTTGACGGAAGGAGTGCCCGGCTGAAACGAAGGGGATTGTGCGCGCCCTGCGGGCTGTGCATTCCCCGTTGCCCTCGCCGGGCGGGCCCTTGCACAGGATAGCAGCCTCTTCCGCAAGCGGAAAGAGAACTGTTTTTTGCCCCTTTCCTTACAAGCAAAGCTTGACGGAAGGAGACAAAAAAACAGCCTGTCGCATCTGCGACAAGCTGCTATCCTGTGCGGTGAAAGGGGGATTCGAACCCCCGGTACGGAAACCCGTACGGCAGTTTAGCAAACTGCTGGTTTAAGCCACTCACCCATCTCACCTCAACTCCGCAATAAACCTATCGGGAGCGCAAATATAAATATTTTTTTTTACTTGGCAATATTTTCCCTCATCTCGGTATCGGCCTGAATATTTTTGATTTTATAATAATCCATGACTCCGAGGTTTCCTTTCCTGAATGCCTCCGCAATAGCCAAAGGCACTTCAACCTCCGCCTCTATCACCTTGGCCCTGGCTTCCTGGGCCTTGGCTTTCATCTCCTGCTCCAATGCAACTGCCATCGCACGCCTCTCTTCTGCACGCGCCTGTGCAATATTCTTATCTGCATTTGCCTGATCTATCTGCAGCACTGCACCGATATTCTTGCCGATATCTATATCCGCAATATCTATCGAAAGGATTTCGAATGCCGTACCGGCATCCAAGCCCTTTCTCAATACTACCTTGGAGATTGAATCGGGATTCTCCAAAACCATTTTATGCGATTCCGAAGAACCGATAGAGGAGACTATACCTTCACCCACACGGGCAAGCACGGTCTCTTCGCCGGCTCCGCCGACAAGCTGTTTTATATTGGCCCTTACGGTAACTCTCGCCTTTGCAATAAGCTGAATGCCGTCCTTTGCAACGGCCGTCACCGGAGGCGTATTTATGACTTTGGGATTTACCGACATCTGTACGGCCTGAAAGACATCTCTTCCCGCCAGATCTATGGCGGCAGCCATATTGAAATTGAGTGCGATATTGGCCTTATCGGCAGAGATCAGGGCATTTACCACATTCGGAACATTTCCCTTTGCCAGATAATGGGCCTCCAATTCATTGGCATTCAATTTAAGGCCTGCTTTAGTTCCGGTAATCATCGCCATAACGATAGTTCCTGGAGGAACTTTACGCCAACGCATCAGCACCAGCTGGAGCAATGAAATCTTGACTCCTGAAATCAATGCCTGGAACCAAAGAGTAATCGGGAAAAACCAAAGAAAAATCAAAAGAAAGATAATGGATAACCCTATCCATATCAAATAGGTCAGTTCCTGTGCCATAATAATGATTTAACTGTTATTTGCTATCTCTTTTACAAAAATTTTATTATCTTGGATGTCAATGATTTCAACAGCGGCGCCGGCTTCAATGACAGAATCCCTTGCAAAAGCTTCGGCAAGATTGCCGTTGATTTTCACCTGCCCGGCAAGTGCAAGACGCGTCGCCGCCACCCCCTTCTGCCCTACCTCCATTCCCTTCTCCTCGGGAGATATATCGACTTTCGAATCTATAGATGTTCCCAGACTCGCCTTCTTCCATGTTTTAGAACGCAACACCAGCATAGTGGCCGACACCGTCAGAACAATCTCGGCCGCCGTTATCACAGCCCCTGCCGCCGGCCCTATTTGCGAAAATCCCAAATAGCACGATACAACCAATGAACCCACCCCGAGAATTCCGGCCACTCCAAATCCGGGGATAAGGATAAGCTCCACGATCAACAGTATCAGTCCCACGACTGTAAGCGTAATTATCAAGGCCACCATATTATTTTACCGTCTCAACCGTTATCGTCTGATCTGATACAACTTTAAGCGCCGTATGCAACAGTTCCGCCTCATTCTTGCTTCCGAAAGGTCCTATAACGAACTTCGCGGCCCCTCCATCCGAAACCTTCGCAATATCCTTGTCCGTATTGCTCCTTACAACGGTAAGCAGCTCCTGGGGCAAGGCATCATAACCGGCTATTACAACCTGATACGATACGTTCTCAGCCATCTTCTTTTCCAACGCCCTTGCCTCGGCCGTATTTATATATTCGCCGTCGTTGTACGCCCTTATAATTGCAGAGCTGAATCCGAGCCTTCTCACTTTATTCAAATTCGACAAAGCATCGTTATATGTAGGGAAAGCTCCTGCAGAATAGGTATATCTGCCCGATATTTTCCTTTCGAATACCGGTGCAAGCCCTTTCAGGAGTCTGGTACTGCTTACCGGTCTGCTCAGCGTATATAATTGTATCTGATAAACCAACCCTTTTGGAAAATCCTCCATATCCACAAGATCCTGAGGCTCTTTTTCTATTCTGAAAGAGAGGTCTACGGGTACTGTCGGGTCCAGCACGACCATATGCGGAACCGTACCTAAGGTGTTTGATGCAAAAGAGAATTCCGGCATGGAAGAAGAGATGTCCGCTGCCTCTTCCTTCTCACTGACTGCGGGCTCTTTCAAAAATATTCCTTGCGACAGGAAATCCATCTCTATCTGCTGCAGCTTTGCCGCTGCACTCCCCATCTCCTCCTGCAGCGCTATCACCTCCAGTTCCAACTCGCCGATCCGTTTTTCAAGCGCGGCCAGATCATCCGGATTCTTCAATGTATTATACAGTTCTCTGCTCTGTTGCTGCTGTTTCAATGTAGCGTTCAGTCTCTTCTCCACATCCTTTACCCGCTCCACCGCTGCAGAAAATTCGCTATACTTTTCATTATCTACATTATCCTGCCCGGCCGCTTTCGACATATTTGCCGTTTCATCCTTTACGTCCTTTATCTTCAACTTGGCTATTTCAGCCGCCTCAGACGGTGTTACGCTCTTTTTAAGGGGCATATTTTCAAAAATGACCGCATATATGCAAAGCGAATCCCCCGACACTTCCCGGTCAGAGGCGAAAACTGAAAAATTCCCGTCCGGCGTATTGTAAAACAGAAAATCATCCTGCGGGGACGAATACGGGAATCCCAGATTCTGAGGCACCCCCCAGTCTCCGGCCTCCTCATCCCATTCACTGACATAAAGATCATATCCGCCGACTCCGTAATGGCCGTTAGATGAAAAATAGAGCGATTTCCCGTCGCGGCTTACAATAGGGAAAAGTTCGTTGCCCAAAGAGGTTATGTTCTCATTCATCGCGACAGGGGCGCTCCACAAAGTGTCGTTCAACCTATCTATACGGTAGATATTCCATGAGCCGCTTTCGTCCGGAGCACTGTAATAGAGAGTATTCGCTCCGGAAGGGTAATAAAAATATCCATGCCGTTCCACGCTGTCCCTTTTAAGCATCATGGATGAAGTCTCCATCCATGACTTCTCTTCGAAACCGGGATAATGGAGAAAGAATTCCTTCTTCGGAAAAACCTTCCTGGCCACCACTACCGGATTATCTGCATATTCCAATAAAGAGGCGCCGTTTTCGCTCAATATTATCTTCTGTTCTATTGCGATACGCTGTATGGAATCCGCAGTCTGCTCTAAAACGGAATTATAAAGTTTCAAGGCCTCTTCAAACTCATACTTGCCATGCAGCCTTTCGGCTTCCGCCATTTGTGCGGAATTTTGCTGCCCCCATGAAGTTTCCAGAGAAAACAGGGTTAATGATATGATAAATAAACCTATATGTTTTTTCATCAAATTCCGTGAAATTAGCACGACAAAGATAAGAAATACTTTATATGTTGGGAAAAAATTGTACATTTGCACCCTACTTTGTAGTTTTCTACATAAATTATTTCGGAATAAGGCGAATTAAATAAATTTTAAAATATACCAACAAATGCAAAGTAAAGGCGCCATCAAATTTTTGGCAATCATTATCGCGTTGGCCTGCTTGTATCAATTGTCATTTACATGGGCAACGTCACATCAAGAGAATAAAGCCGCAAAATATGCAGCCGCGGCTGTAGAAGCTGAAAGGAACAGTCCTGCGTTTGCAACAGTACCGGATGTGGACAAAGCTTACTATCTGGACTCTATCGCAAAGATAAAGAACAGGTTGTACATAGACTCCGTTTCAAACGAAAAGGTATTCTTCGGCTTCACCTACAAACAGATCAAAGAAAAAGAGATTAATCTGGGTCTCGACCTGAAGGGCGGTATGAACGTCATGCTGCAGGTTCAGTTGAAAGACCTTATAAAGGCTCTTGCAGATAACAATCAGTCGCCTGAATTCCTGCAGGCACTGGAGCTGGCTCAGAAAAAGGAGCTGACCTCCAGAGAGGATTTCATAACGCTGTTCGAACAGAGCTGGAATGAGGTTGCCCCTGCAAAGAGAATGGCTTCAATATTCGGAACCTACGAAATGCGCGATCGCATTAGGCCCGAAACAAGCAATGACGAGGTCATAGCCGTAATAAGGGAGGAGGCCGAAAGTGCAATAGCCAATTCATTCAACGTTCTGAGAAACCGTATAGACCGTTTCGGAGTAACTCAGCCGAATATCCAGAAAATCGGCAATACCGGACGTATTCTCGTAGAACTTCCGGGTGTAAAAGAGCCTGAACGTGTAAGAAAACTGCTTCAGGGAACAGCATCGCTGGAGTTCTGGCCGACCTTCGACAACAGCGAAGTTTACACATATCTGGAAGAGTCCAACAGAGCCTTGAGAGATATTCTCGCCGAGCAGGATACTACAGCGGCTTCGGCTGCCGGCCAAAGCAACGGTGCGGAAACCTCTCTCGAAAGCGAAATTCTGGCTGCGGACTCACTCTCTGCAAGCGACCAGGCATGGATAAAGAACAACCCTCTTTTTGCAGTGCTCCAACCTAACGTGTATGGGAATCAGTTAGGGCCAGGCGCCTGCATAGGACATGCACACTACAGAGATACAGCAAGAATCAATGATTACCTCGAAATGCCCCAGATCAAGGCCATACTGCCGTCGGAACTCGTTCCGATGTGGAGCGTGAAACCGGACGCAAGCGGCATGTACTATGATTTGGTTGCAATCAAGGTAAATACCCGTGACGGCAAGGCCCCTCTCGATGGAGGAATGGTGAGCAACGCCTCTGTGACATATAACAGCACCGCAGGCGGAACTCCTGAAGTAGACATGGTAATGAACGCCGAGGGCGCCCGCATATGGGCAAGGCTTACAGCCGACAATATCGGCAAATCGATAGCCATAGTGCTCGACGGAATGGTTTATTCATATCCTAACGTAAGACAGGAGATTACGGGAGGACGTTCCCAGATTTCAGGAAACTTTACAATTACAGAAGCCGAAGACCTTGCCAATGTGCTTCAGTCCGGAAAACTTCCGGCACCTGCAACAATCGTTCAGGAGCAGGTTGTAGGACCGAGCCTCGGAAGCGACTCGATAAACGCCGGTCTGGTTTCATTCGTAATAGCATTCGTACTTGTACTTCTCTACATTCTGGTATTCTATCAGGGTGCAGGTGTAGCGGCAAACATCGCACTACTGTGCAACGTACTCTTCCTGCTTGGAGCACTCGCTTCTTTCGGGGCGGTACTTACATTGCCGGGCATAGCCGGACTGGTGCTGACACTCGGTATGGCCGTAGACTCCAATGTCATTATCTATGAACGCATAAAAGAGGAGTTGCGTGCGGGCAAACCGCTGAAGACTGCAATCAAAGAGGGTTACAGCAATGCATACTCTGCAATTATAGACGGTAACTTCACCACTATCATAACAGGTATTATACTTTACATTTTCGGTTCCGGTCCGGTACAGGGTTTTGCAACCACTCTGGTTATAGGTATCATTACCTCAATGCTTACCTCGATCTTTATAACCAGACTCATCTTCGAGGCCCGTCTGAGCAGGAACAGGAACATTACCTTCGATAACAGATTCTCAAAGGACTTCATGCAGCATACAAGGTATAATTTCCTTGGCATAAAGAAAATTACATATACGATATCGATTATCGTAGTTGCAATCTGCATAGGTTCGATGGCTATCAAAGGCTTCACCTACGGCGTAGACTTTACGGGCGGTAGAACATACGTGCTGCGTTTCGACCAGGAAGTTTCCGTTGAAAACGTAAGGGCCGCTGCAAATGAGGAGTTCGGAGAGAGCGTAGAGGTTAAGCAGTTCGGCGGTGAAAGCCAGATCAAACTGACTACAAAATATAAGGTGGAAGATAACTCTACGGAAGTAGACCAGGAGATAGAACAGATGCTCTTCGATGCAATGAAACCTTTCTACAAAGAAGATATCACTCTCTCTGAATTTACATCTACCCTGGAAAATCCCAACGGTATAATAAGTTCAGACAAGGTAGGTCCTACCATTGCAAACGATATCAAGCGCGATGCAATCATAGCCGTACTTCTTTCGCTTCTTGCAATCTTCGCTTACATAGCATTCAGATTCAAGAACTGGAGATGGGGCTTGAGCGGTGTTCTGGGTCTGACCCATGATGCTCTTATAGTAATAGGATTCTTCTCCATCTTTACGGGAATTCTGCCGTTCAGCCTGGATGTAGACCAGACATTTATTGCAGCAGTGCTTACAATCATAGGTTACTCCATCAACAATACAGTGGTCATATTCGACCGTATCCGCGAGTACAGGACACTCTATCCTAAACGCGATCTTAAAGAGAATGTGAACGGAGCGTTGAACAGTACTCTGGCCAGAACCGTAAATACGACCATGACAACCCTCGTGGTTATGATAGCTATCGCACTCTTCGGAGGCGAGGTTATCAGAGGTTTTGCCGTGGCATTGATTGTCGGTATAACAGTCGGAGCCTATTCATCCGTATTTATCAGTACTCCGTTTATGTATGACCTCAATATGATGAAAAAGAGCGACGATACTGCAAAAGCCAAAAACAGGAAATAGCGGCTGCAGGTAAAGCAAAAAAAGATGACGGCATCAAAACCGTCATCTTTTTTTTTACTCTTGTCGGGATGAGACGACTCGAACGTCCGACCCCCACGTCCCTAACGTGGTGCGCTAACCAACTGCGCCACATCCCGAATCAGAGTGCAATTATAACAATTTTTTTCTTTATTCGTATTTTTTAAATCAAAGATTTTCCTGTCATGCAGGCTGGTTGCCTGATTCCCATGAGTTTAAGAATTGTAGGAGCAATATCGGCCAAAATTCCGTCCTTAACGCTCCTTACATCATCGTCTACAACTATAAACGGCACAGGATTAAGCGAATGGGCCGTATTAGGCGTACCGTCTCCATTCAAGGCATGGTCTGCATTCCCATGGTCTGCAGTAATAAGCACGGTGTAACCGTTTTTACGGGCGCACTCCACTACCTCTTTGACCAGAGAGTCTATACATTTCACCGCTTTCTCTATTGCCTCATATACCCCGGTATGACCCACCATATCTCCGTTGGCGAAATTCAAAACCACAAGGTCGTTCCTTTTGGTCTCCAGTTTTTCCATAAGGGCCTTGGCTACTTCCGGCGCGCTCATTTCCGGTTTAAGATCGTATGTGGCGACTTTCGGAGAGTTGATAAGGACACGCTCCTCATTCTCGAACGCCTCTTCCCTGCCCCCTGAAAAGAAGAATGTGACATGTGCATACTTCTCCGTTTCCGCAATTCTCAACTGTTTGCGGCCGGCCTTTGCAACGACCTCTCCAAGAGTATCATGCACATGCTCTTTGTCGAAAAGGATATGCAACCCCGTGAATTTATCGTCGTACGGCGTAAGACAGCAATAATAGAGCGGCATGGTTTTCATTTCCATCTCCGGCATATCGGCCTGAGTAAGGACAGAGGTTATCTCGCGCGCCCTGTCGTTTCTGAAATTGAAAAAGATCACGGCATCGTTTTCCGAAATGGTCCCTACCTGCCTGCTCTCACCCTCTTTCGCCACAATAGATACAGGCTTTACGAATTCGTCTGTAACGCCTGCGGCATACGAATCCTCCATAGCCTTTACAGGATCCGTATATTTTGCGCCAGCTCCGTTTACCAGCAAATCGTAGGCTGTCTTGATCCTGTCCCATCTCTTGTCGCGGTCCATAGCATAGAAACGTCCGATGATAGAGGCTATATTGCCGCCTGTAACGGAGAGTTTCCGCTCCAGCTCCTCGATAAAGCCCTTACCACTTTTAGGGTCAGTGTCGCGCCCGTCCATAAAGCAATGTACGTAAACTTTCTCCAGACCGTACTCTTTTGCAAGGTCGAGAAATGCAAAAAGGTGCTCCAAGGAACTGTGAACTCCACCGTTGGAGACAAGCCCCATAAAATGGAGAGCTTTCCCGCTCGATTTCACATAGTCATAAACCCCTTTTATCTCTTTGTTTTCCAACAATGCCTTATTCTGACAGGCTTTATTGATTTTAACCAGATCCTGATATACGATCCTGCCTGCACCGATATTCAGATGCCCCACCTCGGAATTTCCCATCTGTCCGTCCGGAAGTCCCACATTCTCGCCGCAAGCCAGAAGTTGCGAATGCGGATATCTTGCAGCCAAAGCATCTATATTGGGCTCACCTGCCGTATATATCGCATTCGATTTGTCATGCTTTCCGATTCCCCAACCGTCGAGAATCATTAACAGTACTTTTTTCTCCATATTCCTATTTTTATGTTTTCTCTTTTTATAACAAAATATGTGCCCGCAAAGGTAGTGATTTGTAGGTAAAATATTGTAATTTTGCAAGAATAGGCAGAAAAGTTTCCAATATGAGAAATAAGCATAAGTCAAATAAAAAACATCTTAAGAATTCGCAAAAGAAATTCTTCAAAAAGGCATCCGGTGCCTCAGCCGACCTGAAACGAAAAAGAAGGGCGTCCGTAAAAAAAGAAAAACACATTATGGAGTGTGTGGGAAAGATATCTCTCACAAGAGACGGATACGGATTTGTCTCTGTCGAGAATCTGCAGGAAGATATTTTTATTCCGCAAAAGAGGCTTTTCGGCGCATTGAACGGAGATACGGTAAAGGTCGGGGTCAGAAAAATGGGAAGCGACGGCCTCAGGATGGAAGGAGAGGTTCTTGAAATCGTCGCCCGTTCTACAAAACCGTATATAGGGATATTGCAAATTACCGGGGACCAGGCCTGGGTCATTGTAGAAAACAAGGTCATGCCTTACGATATAAGCGTTCCCATAACCGAAGCAGACAAAAAGGAGCAGGGCAAAAAAGTCGCCGTAGTAATAAGGAAGTGGAAAAAGGGGATGGATGCTCCGATAGGCGAAATCGTAGATGTTTTGGGAGAACCGGGAGACAACAACACGGAAATGCACGCCATATTGGCAGAATACGGGCTGCCATATAAATTCACCGGAGAGGTAGAGAATGCCGCAGCGCAAATTCCGGTAAAAATCGAAGCGGATGAGATAAAGAACAGAAGGGATTTCAGGGATATCTGCACCTTTACCATAGACCCGGCCGATGCAAAGGATTTTGACGATGCACTTTCATTCAGAAAACTCGACGGCGGGACTTTCGAAGTCGGTGTACATATTGCCGATGTAACCCATTACGTAAGACCTAACGACATTATAGACAAAGAGGCTGTAACCAGAGGGACTTCGGTCTATCTGGTAGACCGGACCGTTCCGATGCTGCCGGAAGTCCTCTCTAACAATCTCTGCTCCCTCCGCCCCGATGAAGAGAAACTGACATTTTCCGCAGTATTCCAAATGAATGAAAAGGCCGAGGTTTTAGATACCTGGTTCGGACGGACAATTATCTGTTCCGACAGGCGATTCGCTTACGAGGAGGCCCAGCATATTCTTGAAGAGGCAGGACTGGCCGAACCTTCGGGAACCGACATTGCCGATATTCCTGATAACCGGACCGCAGGCTCAAAAAGAGAGGAGGAGGTAAAAGAGGCTGTCGTAACGCTGCATAAACTTGCTGCGATAATGCGCAAAAAAAGATTTGCATCGGGGGCCATAAGTTTCGACCGCCCGGAAATGAAGGTTTATGTCGATGAAAAGGGGAAACCTACAGATGTAAAGGAAAAGGTAAGCAGAGAGGCCAACTGGCTTATAGAGGAGTTCATGCTGCTGGCCAACAAGGCAGTAGCCACATATGTATCTAAAGGGACAAAACTCAGGCAGCCTACATTCGTGTATCGCGTACACGATGAACCGGATATGGACAAAATACAGAATTTCAAAAATTTCATAAGACATTTCGGTTACACGATGAGCGATACGAAAACAGGCAGGCAATTGGCCAAGGAGCTGAACAGGCTTCTTGCGAAGGTCCAGCAGAAACCCGAGTGCGAAGCAATCGAAATAATCGCTCTCCGCGCCATGGCAAAAGCCAAATACTCTACCGACAATATCGGCCATTACGGTCTGGGATTCCGTTATTATACCCATTTTACTTCGCCCATAAGAAGATACCCCGACATGATGGTGCACAGGCTGCTTGCACATTATCTGGCGGGCGGAAAGAGCGAAAACAAGGCGCTGTTTGAGCAGTTGTGCAAACAATCTTCTGAAAGAGAACAGATTGCATCGGATGCTGAAAGAGCAAGCATTAAATACAAACTTGCAGAGTACATGCAGGAGAGAATCGGCAACATTTACGACGGGACGGTTTCGGGAGTTACGGAATGGGGCCTGTATGTCGAGGTCGAACCCACAAAGGTGGAAGGGATGGTTTCCATAAGGGATATCAAGGAGGATTTCTTTGAATTCGATGAGAAAAATTATTGCATTACGGGGAAAAAGTCCAAGAAAAAATATACATTGGGGGACAAGGTGAGAATCAGGGTGCTGAAAGTGAATCTGGAGCAGAAAACCATAGATTACGAACTTGTAGGACCTGCCGATGGAGTGGACAGACAAAATGCCAATTAAAAATACCTAAATACAAATCGATATGAAAATTTCCATTATAGGAGCGGGCAATATGGGCAGCGCCATAGCCTGCGGACTGGCCGGCAAAGAGGTGTTCAAAGGCAATATCACCGTTTCCGATGCCTCTCTGCCCAAGCTGGAGGAGTTGCAGAAAGGACTTCCGGGCATCTCGATATGCAGGGGCAACGTGGAGGCATGTAAGTGTGCGGATGTCATTATCCTTGCAGTAAAGCCGTTTATGATAAAAAATGTCATAGAGGAGATCAGGGATTCGCTTGACTGCAAAAGGCAGATCGTAGTTTCGATTGCCGCAGGAATCGGGCTTAAAGCTCTGGAAGAGTTCTTCTCCGGCACAGACGGACGGACTCCGGCAATTTTCCATATAATTCCGAATACTGCAGTAAAGGTCGGGGCAGGAATGAGTTTTATAACATACTCGAATGCAGATGAAGAGGCCAAGGAAAAGGTTCTTGAAATTTTCGGCAATTTGGGCGAAACCATGGTTGTAGACGAAAAGCTTCTGGATGCAGGAATGGCTCTCTCGTCATGCGGCATAGCATATATTTTCCGCTACATAAGGGCTGCCGTAGAAGCAGGTGTGGAATTAGGGTTCAGACCGGCGGAGGCACAGCGGATCATAAGCCAGACAATGAATGGCGCAGTCATCCTTCTCGAAAAGTCCGGCGGACATCCGGAACAGGAGATAGACAAGGTTACCACTGCGGGAGGGCTGACCATAAAAGGGCTCAACACGATGGAGGAGTCCGGCTTCTCCGCTGCCGTCATAAAGGGAATAAAAGCCTCCGTCAAAGGCAATTAAAATGGATACGCATAATATAAAGAGAGTTGCCATAAAGATAGGCAGCAATGTCCTCAGCAACGATGACGGCTCAATAAACCGTCACCATATATATGAGATTGTCAGAGAAATCGCCAAAATCAGGGAATCGGGAATAGAGGTAATTGTCATCTCTTCCGGAGCAGTGGCATGCGGAAGGGATACAATAAAGGAGCATGCTGTAAGGAAACTGGACAGCGTACAGCAACGCCAGCTCTATTCTGCGGTGGGACAGATTACGCTGATGAATCTTTATTCCCGGTTTTTCAACGATTATGACCTTCAGGTGGGGCAAGTGCTCACCACCAAGGAAAACTTCAAGACGCGTTCTCTCTATCTGAATCAGAAAAGTTGCATTTCCACCATGTTGGAAAACGGGATAATTCCCATAGTAAACGAAAACGATACGGTAAGCATTACCGAACTCATGTTTACGGACAACGATGAGCTTTCCGGGCTTATAGCGACAATGATGGACGTACAACTGCTATTGATACTCAGCAATATCGACGGCATCTACAATGGAGACCCCAAGAAGACCGGCTCTACCGTAATACGGAGTGTGGAACCCGGGGAAGATCTGACAAAATATATAAGTTCCGGCAAATCCGACTTCGGGCGCGGAGGAATGGTCACAAAATATAATATCGCGGCAAAGGTCGCAAAGGAGGGAATAACCGTCGTGATAGCCAACGGCAAAAAGGACGCATCCATAATAACGGGCATCCTCTTTACACCGGACCAATATATCTTTACCCGCTTTATACCTCAACACCATGCCCTTTCCGGAGTAAAAAAATGGATTGCCCACAGCAACGGTTTTACAAAAGGCTCCATATACATAAATGCCAATACGGTAAAAGCCATTACAGGCAATAAGGCCACAAGCATTCTCCCTGTCGGAGTTACAAGAATAGAGGGGGACTTTGAAAAGGACGATCTGGTAATGGTCCTTTCAGAAGATGGAGAAAACCTGGGAATGGGCAGAAGCGCCTACAGCAGTGTCAAGGCGGCCCAGATTGCCGGTAAGCATGGCTGCCGTCCGATAATTCATTACGATTATCTCTTTTTATATTGATATTGAAACATGACTTGTAAATCTATATTTGAAAATGTGCGCGCAGCCTCGAGAGAGTTTATGGCGGGCTACTCTCAGGAAAAGGTCAACGGCATTCTGACGGGCACGGCCGAGGCCATCGGCAAAAACAGCGCCCTTATTCTTCAGGAAAACGCAAAGGATCTGGCTGCCATGGATAAGGACAATCCAAAATTCGACAGGCTCCGCCTGACGCCGGAGAGGCTTGAATCCATAGCGTCAGACATGCGGAAGGTAGCCTCGCTCCCATCGCCTGTCGGGCAGTTGATTGAAAAGAGGGTTTTGCCGAACGGACTGGAATTAAGCAGGGTGAGAGTACCTTTCGGAGTAATCGGCATAATTTACGAAGCCCGCCCCAATGTAACGTTCGATGTCTTTTCTCTCTGCCTTAAATCCGGCAACTGCTGCCTGCTCAAGGGAGGAAGCGATGCAGAACATTCAAACAGGGCGATAATCGGCATTATACACGAAGTTTTGAAAAAGGAGGGGATGAACACCTCCGTGGCTGAACTTCTGCCCTCTACCCGCGAGGCTACCGGAGAGCTTCTCCATGCAAGGGGCTACGTAGACCTGATTATCCCGCGCGGAAGCGGAGCCCTCATAAATTCGGTCCGGGAAAATGCCACGATTCCGGTCATCGAGACAGGGGCGGGCGTATGCCACACCTACTTCGATGCAGAGGGGAATCTTGAAATCGGGACCAATGCAGTAAACAATGCCAAGACCCGCAGGGTAAGCGTATGCAATGCGCTCGACTGCCTAATCATACACTCTTCGAGACTTGCAGACCTGCCGCATATATGCGCGCCTTTACAAAAAAACAATGTCCTGATTTTCGCAGATGGGCCAGCATACAGGGCGCTGGACGGACAATACCCGCAACGGCTTCTCTCGCATGCCTCAGAGGAAAGTTTCGGAACTGAATTTTTAGACTATAAAATGGCTGTCAAAACTGTCGGCTCGTTAGATGATGCAATAAGGCACATAGCGGAGTATGGCTCGGGACACAGCGAATCCATAATCTCGGAAAACGAACAGGCCTGCCGGAAATTCATAGCCTCGGTAGACGCCGCATGCGTCTACACGAATGCGCCTACCTCCTTTACAGACGGCGCGCAGTTCGGTCTGGGGGCGGAGATCGGAATCAGCACCCAGAAGCTGCATGCACGCGGTCCCATGGCTCTCAATGAGATAACCACATATAAATGGGTCATCAGAGGAAACGGACAGATTCGGCCATGATTTTGCCTTATTTTTCTCTACCTTTGCGGAAGTAAATCAATCAAACTTCCCTTTAGGTATGTCATTCGTCCACCTTCACGTACATAGCTATTACTCTGTCCTTGACGGAGCTGCGCCCATAAAAAGCCTTTTCCAGAGGGCTGCTGCAGACAACCAGCCCGCACTTGCAATCACAGACCACGGAAACATGTTCGGTGTAAAGGAATTTTTCAAGGTTGCAAAAGCATTTCCCGATATCAAGCCGATTGTAGGATGCGAAGTCTATGTAAACCCGGAAGGGAGATTTACAAAGCGCGGGAAGGAAGACCAGGGCGCCAACCACCTTATATTGCTGGCAAAAAATCTGAAGGGTTACTATAATCTGGTAAAGCTCGTTTCGCTCGGCTATGTCGAGGGGTTTTATTATAAGCCCAAAATAGACAAGGAGTTGCTGGAAAAATACCATGAAGGCCTTATCTGCTCCTCCGCCTGCCTTGGAGGAGAAATTCCGCAAAAGATAAGAAAGGGAGATATGGCCGGTGCAAAAGAGAGCATTCTCTGGTACAAGAGGCTTTTCGGCGATGATTACTATCTGGAAGTCCAGCTTCACAAAACAGAAGTGCCGGGAATGAGCGATGAGGTCTATGAACAACAATTGATTGTAAACAAGGCCATATTCGAACTCGCCCCGGAGTGCGGGGTAAAGGTCATAGCGACCAACGACGTACACTTTGCCGCAAAGGAAGACGGACCTGCACACGACCGCCTTATCTGCATAAATACGAATGCCAACGTTACGGATACGGACAGATTGAGATATACGCAGCAGGAGTTTCTGAAAAGCGAAGAACAGATGCGCGCACTCTTTCCGGAACATCCCGAAGTGATAGAAAACACCGTAGAGATTGCGGAAAAGGTGGAACGCTACTCGATAGATTGCGGCCATATCCTTCCCCGTTTCATACTGCCGGATGGATTTACCGATTCCAATCTCTATCTTAAACATCTCACATATAAGGGCGCCGAACGCAGATATAGCGATATAACCCCGGAAATCAGGGAGAGGATAGATTTCGAACTCTCCACGATCGCCAACATGGGATTCCCGGACTACTTCCTGATAGTGCAGGACTTTATAGCAGCCGCACGCGGGATGGGAGTATGGGTTGGCCCGGGCAGGGGCTCTGCGGCAGGTTCGGTTGTCGCCTACTGCCTCGGCATCACACAGATAGACCCCATAAAGTACGATTTGCTCTTTGAGCGTTTCCTCAACCCGGAGCGTATCTCGATGCCGGATATAGATATAGATTTCGATGACGAAGGGCGTGGAAAGGTATTGCAGTATGTCGAGCAGAAGTATGGCAAGGACCATGTTTCCCATGTGATAACCTTCGGCACCATGGCCGCAAAAAGCGCCATAAAGGATATCGCCAGAATAGAGCAGGTGCCGCTTGCGGAATCTACGCGTCTTGCAAACCTGATTCCGACAAAACCATTCGAAGAGAAGGTCAAAAAGAGAGGAGAGGACGGGACAGAGACGGAAGAGACAAAAAAGATTCCGGCGACAATCAAAAACTGCATAGAGAGGACTCCCGAACTGAAAGAGGCCTATGAGCACTCCGAAATACCTGAAGTGAGGGAAACGTTGAAGTTTGCAATGCAACTCGAAGGATGCGTAAGGAATACCGGCGTACATGCCTGCGCCGTAATCATTGGACGCGACAATCTTCTGGAGCATATCCCGATTTCGACAGCCAAGGACAAGGAGAGCGGAGAAGACATGTGGGTGTCGCAATATGAAGGGAAATTCATAGAGGATGTGGGAATGCTGAAAATGGACTTCCTTGGGCTCAGGACACTCTCCATTTTAAAGGAGGCCGTCTCCAACATAAAAAAACACAGGGGGATAGAACTGGACATAGACCATATCCCCCTGGATGACACAGCCACATACAATCTCTTCGGGCGCGGAGACACGATAGCCACATTCCAGTTCGAGTCCGAAGGAATGCAGAAATGGCTCAGAGAATTGAAACCTAACCGCTTCGAAGACCTCATCGCCATGAACGCCCTCTACAGGCCGGGACCTATGGACTACATTCCCGATTTTGTAGACAGAAAACATGGCCGCAAAAAGATAGAGTACGATCTTCCGGAAATGGAAGACATATTGAAGGACACTTACGGCGTGACAGTATATCAGGAGCAGGTGATGCTTCTCTCCCAGAAGTTGGCAGGGTTTACAAAAGGCCAGGCCGACGGATTGCGCAAGGCCATGGGAAAGAAGCTCATAGATAAAATGATGGAGTTGCAGGCGAAGTTCATGGAGGGCGGAATCAAAAACGGGCATCCCAAGGAGACATTGGAGAAGATATGGAAGGACTGGACAGCCTTTGCAGAATATGCATTCAACAAGTCGCATGCAACATGCTATGCATGGGTAGGATACCAGACGGCTTACCTGAAAGCCAACTTCCCCGCCGAGTTTATGGCGGCCAACCTCAGCAGCAATCTCAACAACATAGAGGATATCAAGAAACTCATGGATGAATGCCGCAGGATGGGCATTTCCGTTCTCGGGCCGGATATAAACGAGAGCGATGTGACCTTCACGGTAAACAAAGAGGGAAACATCCGTTTCGGCATGGCCGGCGTAAAGGGAGTTGGGGCGGCCGTAGTGAACAGCATAATAGAAGGACGCGCAGACGGCCCGTATAAAAACATATTCGACTTCATAGAGAGAAGTTCCGCCAAGGCTCCCGTCAATAAAAAGACCATAGAATCCCTTGCATACGCAGGCGCGTTCGATTCCTTTCCGGAAATTCGCAGGGAGCAGTTTTTTGCAGTAAATTCAAAGGGAGAGCTCTTTATTGAGGCATTGTGCCGGTACGGTTCAAAGGTTGCCACAGACTCACTCAACAACTCCTCATCGCTTTTCGAAATAGAGGATGAAGGATTCAAGCCGATTCCGCCGGAAATACCTGTCGTCGGCGAGATGAACAAGCTGGAATTTCTCAAAAAAGAGAAGGAGCTGACAGGAATATATCTGTCGGCGCATCCGCTCGATATTTATAAATTCGAAATTGAAAATTTTGCACAATATACCCTGCAGGAGATACATCAGGCCATAAAGGAGGGTATTTACACCCAATTCGGGGAAAAGGAATTTTCAATAGCAGGGCTCGTAAACAATGTGGTAAAAAAGAGCAGCAAAAGCGGCAGGCCGTATGCCTCTTTTTCCATAGAAGATTATACGGGCTCCATTTCGCTGACTCTCTTTGGCAAAGACTACGAAAATTTTATCCCTTTCATGGAGGAGGGGCAGGCTCTCTTTTTAAGATGTCTCTTTGCGCCCCGCTTCCAGATAAAAAAGGAGAATGGAGAGGAGAAAAAGGAGATTACAGGACACGAATTGAGAATCCGCAAGGTTTCACTGCTCGCGAATGTAAAGGATGATTTGCTGAAATCCTTTACTTTGACCTTGCCTGCAGATAAAATAGATGCGGAATTCCGCAAGAGGCTCACGAAAATCCTGAAAAAAAGCAAAGGGAACAAACATTTCTTTATAAAAATGTTGGAATATAAGGAAAAGTTTGCCGTTGAATTGATTTCGCGCAAATTCAATATAGACGTAACGCAAGAGTTGCTCGACCTTATAAAGGAGTATAATTACTCCTACACCATAGAATAGCTTTGCCGCTGCCTTTATAAGGCCTTTATCTCTATCTCTTCGCCCTGCGGAGTGATGAGAGTCGCATCGGCCTGTTTATTTGTAAGATGCCCTATTACATCCATATTGGGGAACTCGCGATGGAATCTTTCATGCTCAGAGAGCGGGATTGCAAAGAGAAACTTGTAGTCATCCCCGCCATTGAGAGCCGCGGTAACCGCATCCATATTTATCTCCTTTGCCATCTCCATGGTCTGCGATGCTATGGGAATCTTCTCCAAAAAGATTCTTGCTCCCAGGCCGCACTTTCCGCACATCTGCATCACTGCACGTGCCAGCCCGCGGTTTATAAAGACGCCTGCAGAAGGGAAAAGCCCTGCCTGAGCGAACTGATCCAACATTTTAGGGTTAATCTCCGGGCTGAGATATTGCGAAAGTATATATTTATATCTGCTCAAATCGGGCTGCACATATTTTTTCGCCTCCTCTTCGGACAGTTTATTGAACATTACCTTCTCTCTCTCCAAAACATGCAGCCCCATATATGCCGCACCCACGTTTCCCGTGATGCAAAGCAGGCTGTTTGGTTCCGGTTCCGGTAATTTCTTTGCCGTTTCGCGCTCCAATGCCCCTTGTGCGGAGACGGAAATCGCAAGTCCGGTCATCGAAGAGTTCAAATCGAGCGAAAGGCTCTTTACCGAATGCTCCCTGGCAGCCGCCACCATTCCGCTCCATAGCAAAACCACATCTTCTGCAGCAAAACGGGATGAAATTCCGATATTGCACGACAGCCCCACCGGGCTGTATTCCCTTGCGTAAAGCTGCCCTAAAACAGAAAGTACTGCCTTATAACCCAAATGTTTAAGAGGCGTATATACAAGATCGAAATCTATCCCTTCCAACATCATCGAAGATGCGAGCGAAAAGATTCGCTCCTTGTCGTCGAAAATCTGCAACTCGCCGTTTTCATATCCTGTCCCCTCAAACAGTCGTCTTAAAAGCTCATTCCTTCCTATGCTTTTTATCTGGGTTCTCTCTCCCCTTTTCTCTTCCTTTGCCGGATTGTCCATACTCTTTTTTTTACAAAAATAGACGAAATGAATTAACTTTGCATGGCTTATGGAGAAAAATAACAACAACATAATAGAGGAGATAGCCAATGCCGAATATCGGCACGGCTTTGAATCCAAAATAGAACAGGAATTCATTCCCAAAGGGCTTAACGAAGAGATAATCCGTCTGATTTCCAAAAAGAAAAATGAGCCGCAATGGCTTCTGGAGTTCAGGCTCAATGCATTTGCCAAATGGAAAACCATGAAAATGCCCGATTGGGCGCATCTAGAAATTCCTCCTATAGATTATCAGGATATCATATACTATGCGGCCCCCGCTCCAAAAAAGGAGACAAAGGAGATAGATCCGCAGCTTGAAGAGACATTCAACAAGTTGGGCATCCCGTTGCATGAACGCAATGTGCTGGCCGGCGTAGCAGTAGATGCGGTATTCGATTCCGTTTCGGTGAAAACCACATTCAGGGAAACTTTAGCCGAAAAGGGCGTCATTTTCTGTTCATTCTCGGAAGCGGTAAGAGATTACCCCGATCTGGTAAAGAAGTACCTGGCTTCGGTCGTACCGGCTTCCGACAATTTCTTTGCGGCCCTCAACTCC
Organism: uncultured Bacteroidales bacterium; assembly: GCA_944325445.1. Classification (GTDB taxonomy): domain Bacteria; phylum Bacteroidota; class Bacteroidia; order Bacteroidales; family UBA932; genus Egerieousia. The sequence goes on from CALVAG010000002.1 coordinate 19,384, forward strand.
GCTGTGTTCAGCGACGGCTCGTTCTGCTATATACCCAAAGGGACACGCTGCCCTATGGAACTGTCGAGCTACTTCAGGATAAATGCAAAAGGCACCGGGCAATTCGAAAGGACACTCATTGTAGCCGACGAAGGCTCGTATGTAAGCTATCTCGAAGGATGCACCGCTCCTCAAAGAGATGAAAACCAGCTGCATGCCGCAGTAGTAGAAATTGTGGTAATGCAAGATGCCGAGGTAAAATATTCGACCGTACAGAACTGGTACCCCGGAGACAGGAACGGCAGGGGAGGAATATACAATTTCGTAACCAAAAGGGGGATCTGCAAAGGAAATAACAGTAAACTCTTCTGGGCACAGGTAGAGACAGGCTCTGCGATTACATGGAAATACCCGAGCACCATCCTGAAAGGGGACAATTCGGTTTCGGAATTCTACTCCGTAGCCGTAACCAACAATTACCAGCAGGCAGATACCGGAACCAAAATGATTCATATAGGCAAAAACACAAAGAGCAGAATCATAAGTAAAGGTATCTCCGCCGGATATAGCCAGAACAGCTATCGGGGCCTTGTAAGAATGACAAAAAATGCAGACAATGCCAGAAACTTTTCGCAGTGCGACAGTCTGCTGCTCGGAGACAAATGCGGCGCCCATACATTCCCGTACATAGAAAATGAAAACAAAAGCGCTGTGGTGGAGCATGAAGCGACGACATCCAAAATCGGAGAAGACCAGCTTTTCTACTGCAGGCAGCGGGGAATTACTCCGGAAGATGCCGTAGGGCTCATTGTAAACGGTTATGCAAAAGAGGTATTGAACAAACTGCCGATGGAATTTGCCGTAGAAGCGCAAAAGTTGCTGCAAGTTTCTTTGGAAGGGAGTGTAGGTTAATGAAAAGCAATTGATTATGTTTATATTCGATGTAGATTTCACGATTTTAACCATAGGGGGGCAAAACCTGAGCCTTATAGAGCTGCTCTCAACTGTTTCCGGGCTTTCATGCGTCTTTTTGGCCACGAGAGGAAAGGTAGCCAATTTCTGGGTCGGTTACCTTTACAATATATTCCTCTTTATCATGTTTGCCCAGAAACATCTCTATTCCAGCATGATGCTGCAGCCGATATCTCTTGCCATAAATTTTTTCGGCCATTACAGGTGGACGCATCCTAAAGAAGAGGAAAAAGACAAAAGGCAAGAGCTCAGGGTTACCCTTCTTACAAACAGAGAGAGAGTTGCCATACTTTGCATCATAGCTGCATTCACATTGCTGTGGGGGCTTTTCCTACAAAACGTACATACATTTATAACTGCATTCCCGCAGGCAAGACAACCCTATCTGGATGCTTTCGTGACATCATTCATATTGCTTGCCCAATATCTTTCCGCACAAAAGAAACTGGATTGCTGGGGGGCATGGCTTGTCGTAAATATAATGAACTCCGTACTATATATTTCTGCAGGATTGGTATTCATGCCTTTAGTATGCTTGGGCTATCTGATTCTCGCAGCTTTCGGTTTTACAATGTGGCGCAAAAAAATGAAAGAGGAACGCGCCTGAAATTTGAAATTATAAGAATATGGCAAACTTGATAGATATAAAAGATTTACATGCCTCGATAAATGGCAGGGAGATTTTAAAAGGAATAGACCTTACAGTAAATGAGGGTGAAGTACATGCGATAATGGGGCCTAACGGTTCAGGAAAAAGCACCCTTTCCGCCGTGCTTGCCGGCAAGGAAAATTATACTGTAACCGGCGGCAGCGTTACCTATATGGGTAAAAATCTGTTGGAAATGCAACCTGAAGAGCGTTCATGGGCCGGCATTTTCCTGGGGTTCCAATATCCCGTAGAGATTCCTGGAGTCACAAATGTGAATTTCATGAAAACAGCTGTAAACGAACATCGCAAACACAATAACCTTCCTCCGTTAAGTGCGGCCGAATATCTGAAGCTTATGAGGGAAAAGCTTGCAATAGTCGAAATGGACCCGGCATTCTCCTCAAGGGGAGTGAACGTCGGGTTTTCCGGAGGGGAAAAGAAGAGAAATGAAATTTTCCAGATGGCCATGCTCGATCCGCGGCTCGCGATATTGGATGAAACAGACAGCGGATTGGACGTAGATGCATTGAGAATCGTTGCCAATGGAGTAAACAAACTCAAAAAGAGCACCAACGCCACAATCGTAATAACCCACTACCAAAGATTGCTGGATTATATAGTACCGGATATCGTACATGTGCTATACAAAGGGCGCATTATAAAGAGCGCCGGCAAAGAGCTGGCGCTGGAGGTAGAAAAAAGAGGTTATGACTGGCTGATAAATGAGATTCAATAATGAAGAATTATATCTATACTCCACGTGCAGATTATTTCAAGTGCAGGGTGCCTCTCAAAGAGGCCCATCAGGCATTCGTCGTAGACGGACAACTGCAGCAGGACGAAAACTCCGCACTGCAGAGGGGAGAAAACGGCAAAGGGTACAATGTCGTTTTTAAAAGAAATATGCACGCAGGACAGATTCTGCAGATTATCTCTGTACGAAGTCACGATCTGGAAAATACTCTGGAATATAAAAACTCCATAACAGTGGAGGAAAACTCCGAAGCCTCGCTGCTGCTCTGTTTCCACACTTTCACGATGAACGGATTCGAAACGAAAGAAGAGCTGGACATAGATATAGCACAGAGCGGGAGGCTTGATCTTATAATCATGCAGAATGAGCATAACAAATCCTGCCACAATACAGCGATAAATATAACAATGGGGCGTGATGCCATATGCAAGATACATGTAATAACACTGCATGGCGGAAAAATCGGCAATGAAATAAATATCGCCCTTAACGGCAAGGGGGGCGAATGCAACCTGCACGGGCTCTATCTTGCCGGAGGGAAACAGGAGATTTCGAACCGCGTAAACATATACCACAACGCAGGAGAATGCAAAAGCAACCAGCTTTTCAAGGGGATTCTGGACGGAGAAGCCATAACCCGTTTCAGCGGAACCATTTATGTAGAAAAGGGAGCCCAGAAGACAGAAGCGTATCAGGCAAACAACAATCTGCTGGCATCCGATGGGGCGACAGCCTATACAAAGCCTCATCTGGAAATATACGCAGACGATGTAAAATGCTCGCACGGCGCTACCATAGGCAGCCTCAACGAAGACGAGCTTTTTTATATGCGTTCGCGCGGAATAAGTCTCGATGAAGCCAAACTTCTTCAACAACAAGCCTTTGCAAATGCTACTATTGAAGATATAGCCAACTCGGAATTAAGAGAGCGCCTTACCTCATTGGTAGAAAGCAGGCTCAGAGGGGAGTTTTCTGATTGCGAAAAGTGCGACAGACATTGCTGTTAGCCGCATGTTATTATTTTTGTTGATAACTATTCCTGCCCTCTCCTATTTTTCTCTATAAAATCGCATAACTTGCGCAATATATTCTCTCTTTCACAGGAGGAGAGCGAGGTTGTTATCACTATTCATTTTCAAATATTTATTGTAATGAAAACCTACACCAATAAAGAAGCGCTGGAAGCGAGCATCGAATATTTCAAAGGAGACGAACTTGCCGCATCGGTCTGGGTCGGCAAATATGCCATGAAAGATTCGCTGGGCAATCTTTACGAAAAATCTCCGGAACAAATGCATAGAAGACTCGCGAAAGAGTTCGCCAGAATCGAGGCGAAATATGCGAATCCAATGAGCGAAGACGAAATATTTGAACTGTTGAAGGATTTCAAATATGTCATTCCGCAAGGAGGCCCTATGGCCGGAATAGGCAACGACCATCAGATCGCTTCGCTCTCCAACTGCTTCGTAATAGGCAATGAGGGAGAATCGGACTCTTACGGAGGAATCATGAAAATAGATGAAGAGCAGGTTCAGCTTATGAAAAGGCGTGGTGGAGTAGGACACGACCTTTCCCATATAAGGCCTGCCGGCAGTCCGGTTCTTAACAGCGCCCTTACCTCGACAGGAGTCGTTCCGTTCATGGAGCGTTATTCCAACTCCACAAGGGAGGTTGCACAAGACGGAAGGCGCGGAGCCCTCATGCTCTCCATCTCCATCAAGCATCCCGATGCAGAGGCATTCATCGATGCAAAAATGGAACAGGGGAAAGTTACGGGAGCCAATGTTTCCGTAAAGATAGATGACGAATTCATGAGAGCGGCCCTCAACGGAGAATCCTATACGCAACAATATCCCATAAATAGTGAAAACCCTAAAGTAAAAAAGAGCATAAGTGCCTCACAGTTATGGCAGAAAATAATCCATAACGCGTGGAAATCCGCAGAACCGGGCGTACTTTTCTGGGATACCGTCATCAGGGAATCGGTTGCAGACTGCTATTCCGATTTGGGATATAAGACAGTGAGTACTAACCCGTGCGGAGAAATTCCTTTGTGTCCGTACGATTCATGCCGCCTTATAGCAATGAATCTCTACTCTTATGTCGAGAATCCGTTCACTCCGTTGGCGACATTCAACTTCCAGCTCTTTAAAGAGCATGTCATAAAGGCCATGCGCCTGATGGATGACCTTGTAGACCTCGAAATGGAAAAAATCGAAGCGATACTCGACAAGGTACAGTCAGACCCTGAAAGCGACAATATCAAGAGAACCGAGATAGAATTGTGGCAAAAAATAAAAAGCAAATCTCTCGGAGGAAGAAGGACAGGGCTTGGAATTACTGCAGAGGGAGATATGCTGGCCGCGCTCGGCTACAGATATGGAGACGACAAGGCCATTGCATTTGCCGTGGAAGTTCAGAAGACGCTTGCCGTAAGCGCATACCGTTCATCTGTAATCATGGCGAAAGAGAGAGGGGCATTCCCTATTTACGATGCAAAAAGGGAAGAACATAACCCTATGATAGACAGAGTAAGGGATGCCGACAGCGCGCTTTATAAAGATATGGTAAAATATGGCAGAAGAAATATCTCCATGCTTACCATCGCGCCGACCGGTACGACCAGCCTCATGACTCAGACCACATCGGGAATCGAACCGGTATTCCTTCCGTTCTATGTAAGAAGAAAAAAGGTGAATCCCAACGACAAGAATGTAAAGATATCCGTCAAGGACGAGGTAGGGGATTGCTTTGAAGAATATTATGTATTCCACCATAAATTTCTCACATGGTGTGAAATCCAGGGTTACAAGCCGGAAGAGGTCAAGAGCATGAGCTCAGACCAGATAAATCAGCTGGTGGAGAAGTCTCCATACCATAAGGCCACATCTGCCGATATAGACTGGGTCGCAAAGGTAAAAATGCAGGGAAGCATCCAGAAATGGGTAGACCATTCTATAAGCGTAACCGTCAATCTGCCCAATTCGGTAACGGAAAAACTTGTCGCCGAGGTCTATAAAACCGCATGGGAGGTCGGATGCAAGGGAGTTACCGTCTATAGAGAAGGCTCAAGAACAGGCGTTCTGGTCGCAGCAAAAGAGGAGAAGAAATCCGTCCTCGGTCCTAAAATCCGCCCTAAGACACTCGAAGCAGATGTAATCCGTTTCCTCAACGGAAAAGAGCATTGGATAGCCCTTATCGGTAAAATGAACGGAGCGCCATATGAAATCTTCACCGGTCTTCTGGACGAAGATTCCCGCAGCATTCCAAAGGGAGTAAGCCAGGGATTCATCGTTAAGGAGCGCGATATCAAAACCGGAAAAAGCCGCTACGATTTTCATTTCATAGACAAATACGGATATACAAATATCATCGGAGGTATTTCGCATATGTTCAACAAGGAGTATTGGAATTATGCGAAACTCATTTCAGGTGTCCTGAGACACGGAATGCCCATTGTAGATGTAATAAATCTCATAAACGGCCTGGAACTCGACAGCGAAGCCATAAACACATGGAAAAACGGAGTCGAGAGAAGTTTGAAGAGGTATATACCGGACGGGACTAAAGATGATACCGGTAAAAAATGTCCGAAATGCCAAAGCGACGACCTGATATATCAGGAAGGATGTCTGGTCTGCAAGAACTGCGGCTATTCCAAATGCGGCTAACAGATAGCGGAAAAGGAAATGATACTCTATCCCAACGCCAAAATAAACATAGGGCTTAAAATACTCAATAAACGGGACGACGGGTTCCACAATATAGAGACACTCTTTTATCCCATAGAGCTTGCAGATATATTGGAAATTGTGGAATCGGAAACTGTTTCAATGAAAGAGTACGGGATAGATATTCCGGGCAGAAGCGAAGAGAACATATGCATAAAGGCATATAACCTTCTTAGACAAGATTTCGACATACCTCCTGTAGAGATAAATCTTTATAAGAAGATTCCTGTAGGTGCAGGACTCGGAGGAGGCTCGTCGGACGGCGCCCATACGATTCTGCTGCTCGATACATTGTTCAATCTAAATCTTACACATAACCAGAAGGTGCGGTACGCTTCCAGATTGGGAAGCGACTGCCCTTTTTTTATCGAAAACCGCCCGATGCTCGGTTACGGGAAGGGAGAAAAACTGGAACCGTTCGATCCTGCTCTCGGGAGATATGCCATAAAACTGATTACTCCTCCATGCTTTGTCTCAACGGCGGAAGCATACAGGGGGGTCGTTCCAAGAGACAAGCGGGACAACATAAACGACGCTCCATTGTGCGAACTTCTGCAAAAGCCTGTGGAACAATGGAAAAACCATGTAGTAAACGATTTCGAAGAGAGCGTTTTCAAAAGGTATCCCCAACTTGCAGAATATAAAGAGAATCTATATAAAGAAGGCGCACTCTACGCCTCTATGAGCGGCAGCGGATCTTCGCTTTTCGGCATTTTCCAAAAATAGGCACAAAAAAAAGGGCGCCTCTCTGCTACAAAAGGAACCCTTCTTTGTGTACTAAAACCTAAACCTACATCTAAAAGATGCAAGAAGGCCATATTTTGTTGCATGGCTATGCCAAAAAAACGCAATTTTTTATTCTTTTCTGCTAACCGGCAGAATAGCAATCAGATATCCTATTATTGCTATTCCGGTAAATGTTATTATGACATCGGTAAAGCGGACTTCCACCGGATATTGGTTTATAATATAGTTTCCGGGCAGCGATATCAGGCCGTACTCCTTTTGCAGATAGCAGAGCAGCAATCCGATGATTATTCCTACTGCCGCCCCTATAAGTGATATGAGCCATCCCTGCAGCACAAAAATTCTTGAGACAAGCTTACGCGATGCGCCTATGGCACGATATGTCTCCATATCGGAACGCTTGTCTATTATAAGCATCGAAAGCGAACCGAAGATGTTTACGGAGATGATTATTATAACGAAAAAGAGTATTAAAAAGACGGCGAACCGCTCCGAGCGCATCATTTTATAGAGCGTCTCGTTCTGCTCATACCTGTTCTTGACGACATATCCTCCGTGCATGTCGGCCCGTTCCAACAGTTCCGCAAGCTCCTTTTCCACCCTATTTGCATCTCCCGGATCCTTAAGGTACAATTCCAGTGAATTTACCTCCGACGGGGCATATCCCAACAGGCTCCTTGCTATGGAAATAGGCACGAATAGTCCGTTCTGGTCGAATTCCTTATCCATCGAGATGATTCCCGAGGGATAAAGGGTCGCCGTATTTAGAGCCATGCCCCCGCTCTCCGTATCCGGGAAATAGAGTTCCAAAGACTCAAGAAACCTTGTTCGCAGACGCAATTGGGCGGCAAGTTCGACTCCTACTACCGCATGAGGTATCTCACCGCGCATAAGGGAAAAATCCCCTTCCGCAAGCTCTTCATCCACTCCGCTTTCCGCACCGTAAAGAGAATCTACGCCCACTATGGTCGCAATGGATTCCCTGTCTCCATAGCTCAAAAAAATATACTCCTCCACTACTGGAGCCACATATCTGAAATCATCCGTTTCAAAAAGATGCAGAATCTGCCTTTCATCGGTAGAAAAACTCTTCCCCCTTGCTGCCGTAACTACAAAATCCGGCTGATGCTTCTCGTAAAAGGATTTGATAATGGAATCGAAACCGTTATATACGGAAAGTATGACTATCAAAGCCATACTTCCTATACAGATTCCTATCGCACTTATTATGGAAATAATGTTTATAACGTTGTGCGACTTTTTTGAAAAAAGATAACGCTTTGCTATGAAAAACGGAAGGTGCACATCATTACTTTTTTAGAAGTTCGTCTATATGCTCCGCGTAGTCCAAAGAGGTATCGAGGAAAAATAGCAGTTCCGGAACTATCCTGAGCTGTTTTGCCACCAGCCTGCCCAACTCCCCTCTGAGCTGCTTTACGGAATTCCGGATAATCTCCATAACCTGCTCTGCCTTGGATGAGGGGAAAATGCTTACATAGACCTTCGCCTGCGAAAGATCGGGAGTAACCCTGACCTCGCTCACAGTCACCATTGCACCATTGTACGCCGCCATACCCTTGCTGCGGATTATCTCCGCCAAATCGCGTTGCAATTGCCTTGCTATTTTCTGCTGTCTGGTACTTTCACCCTCCATAAGCCCTCCTGTTTTTAAATGAATTTCAGTATAAAGTAGTTCTTCTTTCCCTTCTGGACCAGAATATATTTGCCGTTTATCAGATAATCTGCAGAGAGAGCGCCGTTGATATCCGTATACTTCTCTTTGTTGATGCTCAATCCGTTTGCCTGTATCATTTTACGGCACTCGCCCTTCGAAGGGAAAACCTTGGAATCCACAGCCAGAAGGTTCAGAATATCGGTACCGAGTTTCTCTTTTGGAAGTTCAAATTGCGGCACCCCTTCGAATACCGAAAGGAAAGTACGTTCATCCAGCTTTTTAAGCGCATCGGAAGTCGCATTCCCGAAAAGAATGCCGGATGCCTCTACCGCCTTCCGATACTCCTGCTCTCCATGAACCATGGTAGTCACCTCTTTGGCCAACATCTTTTGGAGTATCCTCAAATGAGGCTCCTTTTCGTGCTGCTCTATGGCCTGCTCTATCTCCTCCCGGGTAAGCATTGTAAATATCTTTATATATTTCTTGGCATCGTCGTCGCTGACATTCATCCAGAACTGATAAAAAGCGTAAGGAGAGGTATAATTTGCATCGAGCCAGACATTGCCCGATTCTGTCTTGCCGAACTTTCCGCCGTCTGCCTTTGTTATAAGAGGACATACAAGGGCATAAGCTTCATTGCCCGTAATTCTCCGGATAAGTTCCGTTCCGGTAGTTATGTTGCCCCATTGGTCGCTTCCGCCCATCTGCAGCTTGCAGTTCTCATGTTTGTTCAGGTAGAGAAAATCGTAACCCTGTATCAACTGATACGAAAACTCCGTAAATGACAAGCCCTCGCGCGCCTCGCCGCTGAGTCTCTTCTGCACGCTGTCCTTGCTCATCATATAGTTTACTGTTATATGTTTTCCTATATCGCGTATAAAATCCAGAAAAAGATAATCTTTCATCCAATCATAATTGTTTACCATAACCGCCGCGTTCGGTCTGTCCGAGTTGAAATCCAGAAATCTGGACAGCTGTTTCTTGATAGCCTCCTGATTATGGCGCAGCGTCTCCGCCGAGAGCAGGTTACGCTCCGCATTTTTCATCGAAGGATCCCCGATCATACCGGTTGCACCGCCCACCAGAACATAGGGCTTATGGCCGCAATTCTGAAAATGTTTAAGAATCATTACGCTTACAAGATGGCCTATATGGAGAGAATCTGCAGTAGGGTCTATCCCGACATAGCCTGCGGTCTGCTCTTTCATAAGTTGCTCTTCTGTTCCGGGCATTACAGTATGAATCATGCCCCTCCACGTAAGTTCTTCAATAAAATTCTTCATCGAATGATACTTTTAAAATCTTTTTGACAGTTATTTATAAATGGTTATAACGGTCTGCAAAGGTAGCAATTTTAATTAAAATCCTTAAATTTGGGCCCGATTTAGAAGCATTTCATATGAAGACAAAACAAATTTTGAGGGCTTTTGGCAGCCTCTTCTTTATCCTTTGCGCCATAACGCTCAATGCCGGCGAACATCCGACTCTTAAAGAGCGGATTATTCTGGCTGCAGAAAAAAACGGAATCACGGTTTCGGATTTCAGCGAAGGGAAAATATCGGAAAATCCGCAATTCAAAATATATACCCAAAAACTTGTCTTCTATATAGAACAGCCGATAGACCATACTGATCCCAAAACCGGCACCTTCAAGCAGAAGGTAGTAGTCATGCACTGCGGATACCGAAATCCCTCCCTCCTTATTACGGAAGGCTATAATTCGCGCGGAGAATCTCCGGCTTACTCCAACGAACTATCCGCTCTGTTCAATACGAATATCGTGGAAGTGGAGCACAGATACTTCGGGAATTCCATCCCATTCATGCAGAGGGATACAGCCATAACATTTGACACCTTGAATTGGGATTATATGACGGCAAAGAACGAAGCTGCAGACCTGCATAACGTAGTACGCCTGTTCAAAGAGGTTTACAAAGGAAAATGGATTGCCACAGGAATAAGCAAGGGAGGACAGACTGCAATGTTCTATACAGCCTACTATCCGGAAGATATGGATATCACAGTTCCCTATGTAGGCCCTGTTTGCTTTGCGAAGGAAGACGGGCGGCACGAGCCGTTTATCGCAGGATTTGCAGGGACGGCATCGGAAAGGGAATCCATCAGAAATTTCCAGATAGAACTTCTGGAAAGGCGCTCCGTTCTGGAGCCGATGATGGAGAATCTTGTGAGGGAGCGTAATTATAAATTCAACCGTCCGGTAAACGAAATTTACGATTACTGCGTGCTGGAATTTTCATTTGCATTCTGGCAATGGGGAACAGATCCGGAAACTATTCCAGACCCCGACCGCTCTACGGACAGTGAGATATTCGATTATTTCATGAAGATAAGCGATCCCTCATATTTTGTTGCCCAAACTCCAACAACCCCGTTTTTCGTACAGGCAGCGAAGGAGTTGGGTTATTACGGATACGACACAAGACCGTTTAAAAAGCTGCTCACGATAAAGAGTGCCAGAAATTATATGGATTCCCTTTTGCTGCCAAAGCAGGAGTTCAAATTCGACAAATATCTCTATAAAGATATAAACAGCTTTTTAGATACCACCTCTTCTAAAATGGTATTTGTCTACGGGGAATATGACCCATGGAGCGCCGTTATGCCAAAGGCCCCCGTCAAAAATGAAAAACTCAAAAAGAGAGAAAAGGGACGGAATACGATGTTTTTATTCATAGACCCGCATGGCAGTCATCGTGCAAGGATAAATACCCTCCCTGAAGAGAAACGGGAAGAGGCCGTATCGATAATCAAAAATTGGATAGAGGAGTGAAAATGGAGCCGCAGACAACAGATATTTTCAAAGAGATAAATATTTCAGACAAAGAATGGGTGGATTGCCTTTTGAGTTATAGCGATTACCGTTCTACCGAATACAATTTTACGGTTTTGTATATCTGGAAAGATGTCTTCAAGACCAGAATCGCAAGATTGGGAGATTTTCTGCTAATCCGTTCCGGAGAGAGGCAACACGGATTCACTTATCTCTTCCCTGCCGGAAAAGGAGAGATAAAGAGAGCTCTCGACTACATTATGCAGGATGCCGGAAACCATTCGGTACCATTTCTGCTTGTCTCTGTTCTGGAAGAGCAGAAACGAATTCTGGAAGAACTCTATCCGGGCCGTTTCAGCTACACTCCAAACAGAAACAGTTTCGACTATATCTATTCTGCAGTAGACATGATAACGCTGAAAGGGAAGAAATTCCAGTCCAAAAGGAATTTCGTGTCGCGTTTCAAATCCAATCCGGAATGGAGTTTCGAGCCAATCACAAAAGAGAATTTACACGAGTGCCGGCAAATGAATGAAGAGTGGTGCGAACTTTACGGCTGCACTAAAGACCAATCGCTCTCCCAGGAGAGCTGCTCCGTAAGATGCGCATTAAAGAATTTCGAGGCTCTCGGTCTTAAAGGGGGGCTGCTGAGGCTTGCCGGAAAAGTCGTGGCTTTTTCACTCGGAGAGATGCTGAACAGCGATACATTTCTTGTCCATATAGAAAAGGCATTCGCAAATATTCAGGGAGCATACCCGACAATCAGCAGGGAATTTCTGCTTTACTGCAGCAACCTCGACGGAAACGATATCCAGGAGGCAGATGAAACAAAGATAGGATTCAAATATGTAAACAGAGAAGACGATGCCGGAGACGAGGGACTGCGCAAGGCAAAACTGCAATATCATCCTGTTTTCATGCTGGAAAAGTATTTGGTTGCGGAATTGGAAAAATAGCTATATTTGCCACAAATATTAGAAAGAGATATTTTGGAACCTCCGAGTAACAATATAACCGATCATCCTGTCTCCCCCCGTCGTGGAGGAGAAAAATCATTTTACAACATATTTTATCATCTGCAGAGGGAGAATGGCAACCTCTTCTGCGGGACTCTTTTTTACTGTCGAAATACTAAAAAACTATAATACAGATGGGCCTATATTCGAGAAAAAAGTTAAATAATGGTGCTGAAATTTCCGTATGGGAAATAACTGAAAGCGAAGATGAGCTTGTGAGACTTGTCTCTATTCCCAATGATGAGCTGGAGGAACTTGCCTTAATCGGAAGTTCGGCCAGAAGAAAGGAAAAGCTGGCAGTAAGGGCACTTTTGAATAGTATTTTTGAAGAAAAAGTCTATCTCGGGCATCATGATAACGGCAGTCCGTTTATCCAAAACAACTCTATCCATATAAGCATCACCCATACGGCAAAGTTCGTTGCCATTATAACGCATCCGACAGAGGATGTAGGCATAGACATAGAATCTCTCGACAGGGATTTTTCCGCAGTTGAAAAGAAAGCCCTGTCTGAAGACGAAATAGATGACCTCTCGACAAAAAACAGAAATCTGCAACTTGCAATCTACTGGTGCGCAAAAGAGGCCCTATACAAAAGAATGAACCAGCATGGGGTAGACTTTGCAAAGCAGATGGAGATAGACAAGTTTACTCCGAGGGACGAAGGGGAGATAGATGCCGTTTTCATTGACAAAGACGGCGAAGAGGAGGAGTTCGAACTGGAATACGAAATATTTGAAAACCATCTGCTGGTATGGCTGGTTGGATAACCTCGGATCCATAACATAAAAAACCCGTTAATGGTCATCCACTAACGGGTTTTTCTTTGTCTTTACGGGAAGGACTACATCATGCCGCCCATTCCGCCGCCCATCTGAGGCATTGCAGCAGCAGGAGTCTCCTCCTTCTTGTCTGCAATCACGCACTCTGTAGTAAGGAACATGCCTGCAACCGAAGCTGCATTCTCCAAAGCTACACGGGCAACTTTCGTAGGATCTATTACACCTGCAGACAACAGGTTTTCATATTTGTCAGTACGGGCATTGTAACCGAAATCGCCTTTGCCCTCCTTGACTTTCTGGATAACGACGCTACCCTCTGAACCGGCATTCTCTACAATCGTTCTCAAAGGCTCTTCGATTGCGCGGGCAACGATATTGATACCGGTCTGCTCATCTTCGTTCTCGCCTTTAAGGGCATGAAGATCATTGATTGCTCTGATATATGCCACACCGCCGCCGGCTACGATACCCTCTTCAACAGCGGCACGTGTTGCATTCAATGCATCGTCTACCCTGTCTTTCTTCTCTTTCATCTCTACCTCGGAAGCTGCACCTACATAGAGGACAGCAACACCGCCGGCCAATTTGGCAAGACGCTCATGCAATTTCTCACGGTCGTAATCGCTGGTTGTAGTCTCGATCTGTTTTTTGATCTGGGCTACTCTCTCCGCAATAGCCTCTTTATCGCCTGCACCGTTTACTATGGTAGTATTCTCCTTGTCTACCGTTACCTTTTCTGCCTTACCGAGCATATCGGGTGTCATATTCTCAAGAGTAAAGCCTCTCTCCTCCGAAACTACCATACCGCCTGTTAGGGTAGCTATATCCTGAAGCATCTCTTTTCTGCGGTCACCAAAACCCGGAGCCTTAACGGCAGCAACCTTCAATGTTCCTCTCAAACGATTGACTACCAATGTAGTAAGAGCCTCTCCGTCTACATCCTCTGCAATAATCAACAGACTCTTTCCGTCTCTTGCAATAGGCTCGAGAATAGGAAGCAAATCTTTCATTGAAGAGATTTTCTTGTCTGTAATCAGAATCTGAGGCGCATCCAGAACAGCTTCCATCTTGTCGGGATTTGTCATGAAATAGGGTGAAATATAACCTCTGTCGAACTGCATGCCTTCAACAACCTTAACCTCGGTTGTGGTACCCTTGGCCTCTTCTACGGTTATTACGCCCTCTTTCTTTACCTTGCTCATCGCATCTGCAATCAACTTGCCGATGAAAGCATCATTGTTTGCAGAAACAGTCGCAACCTGCTCTATCTTTGAATAGTCATCGCCAACCTCCTGGCTCTGTTTCTTCAAATTTGCGACTACCGCTGCAACAGCCTTGTCTACACCACGTTTCAAATCCATAGGGTTTGCACCCGCAGTTACATTCTTCAAGCCTACATTGATTATGGCCTGTGCCAGAACGGTTGCAGTCGTGGTTCCGTCTCCGGCCTGGTCGTTGGTCTTTGAAGCGACCTCCTTAACCAGTTGTGCGCCCATGTTCTGGAAACGATCCTCGAGCTCGATCTCCTTTGCTACGGTAACACCGTCCTTTGTAATGTGCGGAGTACCGAATTTCTTATCTATCACTACATTTCTGCCTTTCGGGCCCAATGTGACCTTAACTGCATTTGCCAATGCATCTGCGCCCTCTTTCATAAGACTGCGCGCATCCATATTGAATTTTATCTCTTTTGCCATAACTATTTCTCTCCTTTAATTAAATAATAGCAAGAATATCCGACTGGCGCATTATCATATAGGTTTTGTCGCCCGCATTAACCTCAGTACCGGCATATTTGCCGTAAAGAACTTTATCGCCAACTTTTACCTCCATAGGTTCATCCTTTTTACCGGGACCTACAGCCAATACAACACCCTCCTGGGGTTTCTCTTTTGCATTGTCGGGGATGTACAATCCGCCGGCTGTTTTTGTTTCAGCCTCTTTAGGCTCAACCAAAACTCTGTCTGCTAATGGTTTAATATTCATATTGATAAATTTTAAATGTTTATTGTTTCCAATTTTTCCCGTTTGGGACCGCTTTGCTGTAGGCAAATGCAGTGCCAAGAGTTCCGTATGACAAAATGACATGGCAATATTGGCATTTTTATCTTACCTTTGCCCCGCAGCGAGTTCCGCGCTCTGCCGCAGTTTATTTACACAGGCATGGAGAAATCAGAGGAAAACGACATACGATTTATGAAAGAGGCTCTCAGGGAGGCTGTCATTGCAGATGAGATGGAAGAGATTCCGGTCGGGGCAGTCATTGTCTGTAATGGAAAAATCATTGCACGGGCCCACAATCTTACCGAACGTCTTACCGACACCACAGCCCATGCAGAAATGCAGGCAATCACAATGGCGGCTTCGCACATCGGCGGCAAATACCTGACAGGATGTACCATATATGTAACACTCGAACCATGCCCTATGTGCGCTGCAGCGCTTAACTGGGCGCAAATATCGAGAATCGTTTACGGAGCATCTGATCCCAAAAGGGGATATTCGCTCTTCTCCCCCTCTCTGCTACATCCAAAAACGGCTGTCACATCCGGTATTATGGAGCAGGAGTGCGCAGGACTAATCACATGTTTCTTTAAAAGAAAACGCAAATAACCGGGTATGGAATTTCTGCAGGAGTGGGGATATATAGGCTTGTTTCTGGGAACATTTATGGCGGCGACAATCATTCCGTTCAGTTCGGAAATCCTGGTTACCGGCATTCTTGTTGCCGGCGGAGATTATATTGCAACGTTTATAATCTCCACTGCCGGAAACTGGCTCGGAGGACTTACCTCTTACTGGCTCGGATATTTAGGCAAATGGGAATGGATAGAAAAATGGCTCCATATCTCCAAAGACAAGCTCGAGCGGCAGCAACACCGGATAGAGCGATACGGTCCGCTGCTTGCCTTTTGCTGCTGGTTTCCGTTTGTCGGCGATATCTTCGCATTGGGATTGGGTTTCTACAAACTCAACTTTCCGAAATGCGCCGTTTACATGTTGATAGGCAAGGCGGCAAGATTCGGGCTATGGATTGCGGCTTACGGCTTTTTCGGCGATAAAATCGCCAATCTGCTTTAAAAACATCTTTTTGCTAAATCAAAAAAGATTCATAACTTTGCACACTCATACTGAGATATGGTGTAATGGTAGCACTACAGATTTTGGTTCTGTCTGTCAAGGTTCGAATCCTTGTATCTCAACTAAAAAGCTGCGAATGCAGCTTTTTTTGTTGAGATATATTCTTTTTAACCCCCTGCACCCCACAGGGGATTACGCGGCACTACGGCCGCGGGCGCGGTGCGCCTTACCTATAATCTCCTTATTATTATATACCTGTCTAATACAGCTGAGGGCGGCCCAAAAGGGTAATTTCTGCGTTATGCTTGATTCGAAAATCCTCATGTACATCAGTACACTGCGGTTTTCTCATCTTCGCAAGCCTTGAAATTCCTCCTTTTGAGACTCCCTTTGTCAAATTAATGGCATAGTTACCCAATATCTAGACTAGACGGTTAAACTGCTTTACCCAGACATTGTTGCATGGGTAGGTATACTATCATTGGCCGTAAATAGTTCGGACGGCGTGGCCGCCCGTGGCCTCGTGAACGGGAGGGACCCATATCACAGATATGGGAGGGATTTACCGGGCCGAACATTTACGGCCGACTGAAAAGTAGGGACATCTTTCCGGATAATCAATAAAAAAGAAGAATGACTTTCAAAGCCATTCTTCAATAACTTTAAGGCGAATCTTAAAATAAATTTGGATTTAACTTAGAATTCACCCTCTTGTTGAGATATAATTATAATTCTTTCCTAAGAGAGTTTTTTCAACAGGTATTTGAGATTTACCTTCCTGTCCACCACTTCACGGAGTTTGTCTACCGGTATGCGCTCCTGCTGCATGCTGTCCCTGTCGCGCAGGGTTACGCAGTTGTCTTCAAGGCTCTGATGGTCTACTGTAACACAAAGAGGAGTTCCGATAGCATCCTGCCTGCGGTAACGCTTTCCAATAGAATCCTTCTCGTCGTACTGGCAGTTGAAATCGTATTTAAGGTCATCCATTATCTTTTGTGCAAATTCCGGAAGCCCGTCTTTCTTCACCAACGGAAGTACTGCGACCTTTACGGGGGCCAAAGCTGGATGGAATTTGAGCACTACCCTGCTCTCTCCGTTTTCCAACTGCTCCTCGGTATATGCACCCGACAAAACTGCCAGAACGGTTCTGTCGAGACCTATAGAGGTCTCTATGACATAAGGAACATAACTTTCATTCGTTTCAGGGTCGAAATATTGCAGTTTCTTGCCGGAAAACTCCTGATGACGGCCCAAATCGAAATTGGTACGGGAGTGTATTCCCTCCAGCTCCTTGAATCCGAACGGGAAGTCGAACTCTATATCCGTAGCGGCATTGGCATAATGGGCCAGTTTGTCATGGTCATGATACCTGTATTTGGCATCGCCCATTCCAAGAGCCTTATGCCACTCCAGCCTTATTGCCTTCCATTTTGCAAACCACTCCAGCTCTGTACCGGGTTTTACGAAAAACTGCATCTCCATCTGTTCGAATTCTCTCATTCTGAAGATGAACTGCCTTGCCACTATCTCATTTCTGAAAGCCTTTCCAATCTGGGCAATACCGAAAGGGAGCTTCATCCTGCCGGTCTTCTGTACATTCAGAAAGTTTACGAAAATTCCCTGTGCGGTCTCGGGACGGAGATAAATTATGCCTGTCTCGTCCGATGTATTTCCCAGTTGCGTGCTGAACATGAGGTTGAACTGACGGATTTCCGTCCAGTTCTTTGTTCCCGATACCGGACAAACTATATCGCAATCGAGAATAAGCTGCCTTAATGCCGTAAAGTCATTGCCTTTAAGTGCAGATACCATTTTCTCCTTTACGGAATTCAGTTTTGCAAGGTTGCGCTGCACATTGGGATTGGTAGCCCTGAACTGCTCCTCATTGAAATTTTCTCCGAATTTCTTACGTCCCTTCTCTACTTCCTTCTCAATTTTTTCCTCGAGTTTTGCTATATAATCTTCGAGCAGCACATCTGCCCTGTAACGCTTCTTGGAATCCTTATTGTCTATGAGGGGATCGTTAAAGGCTCCTACATGCCCCGACGCCTCCCAGATTTTCGGATGCATGAATATTGCAGAATCTATCCCCACGATATTCTCATGCAGGCGAACCATAGCTTCCCACCAATACTTTTTAATGTTGTTCTTCAACTCCGACCCCATTTGCCCGTAGTCGTAAACTGCGCTTAACCCGTCGTAAATCTCGCTTGACGGAAAGATAAAACCATACTCTTTGGTATGGGCAATGAGATTTTTAAACAATTCGTCCTGTGTCATCTTTATCTCTTTTTAATTGGCTTAACATCTTATTTATACTTGTTTTCAATACCGGATGCCGCAACTCTCCGGCTATCTCGGCCAGCGGCTCAAGGGCAAAAAGCCTTTCAGCCATCCTCGGGTGCGGAATCGCAAGTTCCTTATCATCCATCACCACCGGCTCACCGTCTCTATAAAACAGCAATATGTCTATATCTATGGTTCTTGAACCGTAAACCCTCCGGCCGCCGGCATCATACTCCGCACAATGTTCCGCCCTGCCCAGCTCCTTCTCTATCTCCTTGCAGACCTTCAGAATCTGAAACGGCTCCAGTTCAGTCTGCAGCATCACAGCCATATTGAGAAATCTGGTTTCGCTCTCAAAGCCCCATGGCTCAGTCTCATATACAGAAGAACATTTAACCGCCTCCTCCAATTCCCCCACTTCCAGATAATCCGGCAGCAACTCTTCGACAAGCCGCCCTGAAGCGCTCTTCAAATATTGTTCCCGATCTCCAAGATCGCTGCCCAAAAGCAAATAAACCCGGTTCATCGAGATTCAGGTTAAAGCCAGCCAAGTTCGGCCAAAGCCTCTTCGCTCATCCTGCTCTTGTCCCAGACAGGTTCGAATACAAGCTCTATTGCGGTATCCGTTACACCCGGGACATCCTTTACAGCCTCATAGACATTTTCCACAAGGTCGTCTGCCAGCGGACAATTGGGAGCGGTAAGCGTCATCTTTATCGAAACCTTATGGTCATCATCTATCTTTATCTCGTATATAAGACCCAAATCATAAATATTTACCGGAATTTCAGGGTCATAAACCTGCCGCAGTGCCCTTACGACATCCCGCTGCAAACTCTCTGTTGTCATGGCTTATTCCTCCAAATTACTTGTTCATATAGGCCAGAGCATATGCCCTTATCTGCTTTATCATGGATACCAGGCCGTTTGCACGCGTTGGCGAAAGATTATCCTGCAGGCCTATCTTTTGGATAAACGAAAGGTCAGACTCCATAATATCCTTAGGTGTCTGTCCGTTATATACTCTTATTAAAAGTGAAATTATGCCTTTTGTGATTATTGCGTCGCTGTCGGCTGAAAAATAGAGTTTTCCATCTGAATAACTGCAATCCAGCCAGACCCTGCTTTGGCATCCCTTTATTAAATTGTTTTCGTTTTTCGCGCTCTCCGCAATCGGAGGTACGTTTTTGCCGAGTTCTATGATATATTCATACTTGTCCATCCAGTCTGTAAATACAGAGAACTCTTCAACAATGCCATCTTCTGTCTCCTGAATAGTCATATATCTGTAAACTTCAGCTTTAGAGCCTGATAGTGGAATCGAACCACCAACCTCATACTTACGAAATATGTGCTCTGCCAATTGAGCTAATCAGGCATTTACGGTGCAAACATACATAAAAGCCGAGCGTAATGCAAATTTATTTACAATTGTGCGGCGCAGCAATATCCGACGATTTATTTTTATCTCAGCATTTTGACAACCCTTTTCAAAGAATCTGCAAAATAGGCCGCCTCCTCCAATGTATTGTACGGAGCAAACGAAGCACGGACCATTCCTGTTACACCGTAACGGTCCATAAGCGGTTCGGAACACATCTGGCCGGAGCGTACTGCAATACCCAGTTTATCGAGCATCTGCGCAATATCAGAAGAGTTACACCCCTCGATGCTGAAAGAGAAAAGAGGTATTTTATCCCCGGATGTGCCGTACAGTGTAAGCCCCTCTATTTCACGCAAGGCATCAGGAAGATATGCAAGAATTGCGGCTTCCTCCTCTTTTACCGCCCTGCCCCGCTCACCGGAATCGAGTGCGGCGGCAAAATCAAGAGCCGGAGCCAGAGCGGCGGCGGCTATGAAATTCGGAGTCCCGGCCTCGAATTTCAATGGCAGCGGTGCGTATGTTGTCTTTTCATAAGTTACGGTCTCCACCATTTCACCGCCGCCCATATATGGCGGCATCTGATTCAGCAAATCGGATTTGCCATACAGCACGCCGCTGCCGGTCTCACCGTAAACCTTGTGGCCAGAAAATGCATAGAAATCACAATCAATAGCCTGCACGTCCACTTTAGCATGCACTATGCCCTGGGCTCCGTCTATTAGAACCTTAACTCCTTTGGCATGGGCTATTCCGACTATTTGCCTTACATCGTTCACCACTCCCAGAACATTGGAGATATGGGTCACCGCCACAAGCCTTGTATCCGGGCCGATAAGAGAATCAAGCTTTTCTATCTCCAGCCGCCCGCTGTCGTCTACCGGAAGGACCTTCAACCTCGCCCCGGCCCTTTCGCATGCCATCTGCCACGGGACTATGTTGGAATGGTGCGAATCGCCGGCAATGACTACAGAATCGCCGTTTTTCAGGAATTTGTAACAGAAACTGCTCGCAACGAGGTTTATGGCGGCTGTCGCACCGGACGTGAATATTATATTCTCCCTGTCGGGAGCATTTATATATTGTCTGGCACGTTCGCGCGCCTGCTCGTAAAGCATGGTTGCCTGCTCGCTCAAATAGTGCATTGCGCGGTGGACATTGCCGTTCAACCCGCTGTTCATCATATTCACCATCTCTATCACCTGAACCGGTTTCTGAGAGGTCGCCGCATTATCGAGATAGACAAGAGGCTTTCCGTACACCTGCTGTGAAAGCGCCGGCACCGCGGCCCTAATATCTTCCAATATCCTGTTCATACTGCAAAAATAGAAACAAACTTTTTCTTTCCATATAAATAACATAATTTTGCAATCAATGTTTTAAAAGGGCTAATACAAGAGGATATGTACGATTTCATAAAAGGCCGGATTGTGGAAATAATGCCCACATACGTTGTTGTGGAAAACAACGGGATAGGCTACAGGCTCCAGATTTCGCTCCAGACATTTACAGACATCCAGTCGCTCACGGAGGTAAAACTCTACATTTACCACTATCTCCGCGAAGACCAGGAGCTATGGTACGGTTTTTTCAGCTCTCAAGAGCGCGATATATTTCTGCTTCTCATAGGAATTTCCGGAATCGGCCCCAATATGGCCCGCACCATTCTATCTTCAATGACATTCGAAGAGCTCAGGGAGGCGATACTTACCGGAAACGAAACCCGGATAAAAAGTATCAAGGGAGTAGGGCTAAAAACCGCACAGAGAATCATAATAGAACTTCGTGACAAAATCGCAAAAGGAGGCGATTCAGAAGGATTTGCCGCTGCAGCCCTCTCTTTCAACAATCCGCAAAAAGAAGAAGCCATTGCAGCCCTGCTTGTGCTCGGATTTCCAAAGAACCAATCGGAAAAAGCTGTCAATACCGTCTTTAAGGAGCATCCCGACAGTAAAGTGGACGAGCTCATAAAATTGGCCATGAGACAACTTCTATGACCGCAGCAAACAGTGTAATCGAAAAGGGAGACCTTACACGAGGCCCCATAACCTCCACCCTGCTGAAATTCACGATGCCGATGATGGCCTGCTCGCTTTTGCAGCAGTGCTACAATATTGCAGATACCCTTATCGTGGGGCAATTCCTGGGAACCGGGGCCCTTGCCGCAGTCGGCTCCGCCTATGCGTTCATGGTCTTTCTCACTTCGATTCTAATAGGCCTTTCGCTGGGAAGCGGTACTCTTTTCTCCATGCTTTACGGTGCAGCAGACAAGCCGGAACTCAGAAGATATATCTTTACCTCCTTTATTCTGACAGGTTCTGTCGCACTCTTTCTCGCCGTGGCCGCCTTCAGCATGCTGCATCCCATTTTGAGAATGTTGCAGACTCCGCAAGAGATTTACTCCATGATGTACGACTATCTTTGGATAATCTTCTGCGGCATACTCTTTACATTTCTCTATAATTTCTATACCGCCCTGCTGCGCGCCGTAGGGGATTCGGTAACGCCGCTCTGGTTTCTTACAGCCTCTGTCATCATGAATATAGGCCTGGACCTGCTCTTTATCCTCTCATTCGGATGGGGAATAAAAGGCGCCGCCTGGGCAACGGTAATTTCACAGGCAACTGCCGGCATAGGTATAATGGCCTACACTTTGCTGAAAAGACCCGAACTTAGGGTAAAACGTGAAGAGATGCGGTTTAATTCAAAGTCCGTAAAGCAAATAGCTGTATTCTCCTCATTGACATGCATACAACAGTCTGTAATGAACTTTGGCATATTGCTGGTCCAAGGCCTTGTAAACAGTTTCGGAACAGCGGTAATGGCGGCATTCGCCGCTGCCGTAAAGATAGATTCCTTTGCATATATGCCCGTACAGGAGTTCGGAAACGCCTTTTCTACATTTGTAGCCCAGAACTTCGGCGCACAAAAACGTGAAAGGATAAAACGCGGAGTCAGAAGTGCATTCCTGACTACGGTCCTTTTTTCCCTTGCAGTCTCCGCATCGGTCGTGATTTTTGCCAGAGAGCTGATGCTTATTTTCATAAAGCCTTCTGAAACGGAAATTCTCTCTGTCGGCATCGATTATTTGAGAACCGAAGGAGCCTTTTATGTGGGAATAGGCATACTTTTCCTGCTTTACGGTTACTACAGGGCTATCGACAAGCCGGCCATGTCGGTCGTACTCACCGTTCTTTCGCTCGGGACAAGAGTTGCACTGGCCTACTGGGGCGCCTCCATTGCATCGATAGGCGTGGACGGTATCTGGTGGTCTATCCCCATAGGCTGGGCCATTGCAGATTTCGTAGGAATCGCCTGCTATAAAAAGTATTTTCCCAAGTTCGGGAAACAATAGAAAAAATTTATAAATTTGTCTCGCATAGAGAACAAACATTAAAAGGCAGAAACATGAATATTCCTGAAAATTTGAAATACTCTCAAGACCATGAATGGGTAAGAGTTGAGGGTAATGTAGCAGTTGTAGGTATTACGGACTATGCCCAGAGCGAATTGGGCGACATCGTATTCGTAGATATCCAGACAGAGGGCGAAGAGCTGCAGCAAGGCGAACTCTTCGGCAATATCGAAGCAGTAAAGACAGTTGCCGATGCCCTTATGCCTGTTTCCGGAAAAGTGATAGAGGTCAATTCCGAACTGGAAGGCGCTCCTGAATCCGTAAATTCAGACCCTTACGGAAAAGGATGGATGATAAAGGTCGAAATGTCTGCTCCGGATGAGTTGGAAGGGCTGCTCGACGCTGCTGCATACGAAAAGATTTGCGAATAACCGTTTGCAGATCCAAGTCTTTTAGAGGCGGCTATCCTATAAGATGGCCGTCTCTTTTAAATAGCCCGCAATATGAAAAAATGCACCTTCATTCTTCTTTTTCTCCTGAGCCTTACTGCAATCGAGTCAAACGGACAGAAAAGGGCAGAGATAAAACTCTACAATACCGCACTTGAAAACGGAGATCTGGCTTCATTCAAAAGATTTCTGGCAAAATATCCGGAATCTGTCTTTGCGGCCGTAATCCAAAACAAGATAGATTCCGTGATTACAGCGGCCAACACTACGCAACGGACCGCAGCTCAGGCAACCGAAATCTTTTCCGGATTTGGGTACAAAACTTTTCTGGCAGCTCCGTACAGAAGAGACAATATCGAATATATACTTGGAATCGCCCGAACCGCAGAGAATATTGCGGCCATAACGTTGCGCGAAACCGGCACGGCATGGGAGCAGGCAAGGAGAATCGATTATCCCGTCTACACCAACGACCCGTCGCTCGACAAATTCAGCTTTGTTTCGGACTCGCTCCAACCTGTCACCATAGAAAACAGGCTCTATTTTGCATTTGTCTACAAAAACACTTCAGACAAGACCGACAGCCGGACAAAATGGAAAAACGGAAATATCGAAATTATATTCAACCTATGCCCCGCAGCGGCTGATTCTACACTCTATAACGCAATGTTTGCAGGGGAAACGACAGATAGCTGCCTTATAGAGGGCAACTGCATGGAAGCGACCCAGTCCGGCGCCGGAGCGGCTCCGCAAATGGACTTTCTATTGCAGCAAATCAAGGAGTCCAAAAATCTTGTACCTTTTTCAAATGAAAGGGCAGCACAGAAAAACGCTATTTCAAACTGGTACAAAAGAAATCCCGAAGGGGCAGAAGATTTAACTTTTATAGCTGTCAATGAGAATAATCCTATTGTCGATTTATATAAAGAAAGTAAATACACAGATAAATCAAATTCATATTCAGCTGCTTTAATTGAATGTATGCAAACGACACTTATATGTGTATATGCTAATGAAACATCTCAATATCTGCTTGTTTGGTGCGAACCTGCCGTAGACAAGGAGGATATAAAGGCAAAATACCTGAATACAATCTATTTTGAGGGTGACGGGTCACTGGTCCTCTACTACGACCAAAACCATAAAATGATAAAAGAGCGTATAAACATTCCGGCAAGAAAAAAACAATAATATTATGGCAACAATGAAGCATAGTTTCGGAAGTGACAACCATTCAGGTGTCCACCCGGTTATAATGGAGGCTATTGTAAAGGAAAACAACGGATTCAGAACCTCATACGGAGCAGATGACTATACATGCTCCGTCCTCAAAAGAGTGGAGGATCTTTTAGGAGGAGACTGCAAGGCGCTCTTTGTACTGAACGGTACCGGTGCAAATGTCATTGCACTTGCCCCGTTCCTGAAAAGTTTCAATTCCATTCTCGCCCCTGCAACGGCACATATAAATGTAGACGAATGCGGAGCACCAGACAAATTCTCTTCATCGAAAATCATCCCGTTGCAGCATATAGATGGTAAAGTCACGCCTGAAATCGTAAAGGGAACTTTTACAGACTTCGGAGACCAACATCGCAGCCAGCCGAAAATCCTCTCCATTTCCCAACCGACGGAATTAGGGACGCTCTATACACCGGAAGAGATAAAGGCCCTCGCCGAACTGATGCATGACAACGGAGGCTACCTGCATATAGACGGATCGAGGATAAGCAATGCCGCAGCAGCGTTGAATTTGTCGGTAAAGGCAATCACGGCAGACTGCGACATTGACTCATTATCCTTCGGAGGCACAAAAAACGGTTTGCTGATAGGTGAAGCAGTCGTAATATTCTGCCGTGGAGGGAAAAACCGTGAAATGGCCGAGTCGCTGTGCTATATAAGAAAACAGGCAACCCAACTTTATTCGAAAAACCGGTTTATAGCAGCCCAATTCGAAGCATATCTATTTGATAATCTGTATTTAAAAATGGCCGAGCATTCTAACTGCATGGCAAAATATCTGGCGGGGCAACTGGGACAATTCAGCTGTATAAAAATTTCCAAGAAGGTAGAGAGCAACGCCGTTTTCGCAACCATGCCCAAAGAGCTTTCAGACAAATTGCATGAAACATATTATTTTTATATCTGGGACGAATCTGTAAACGAGGCGAGACTGATGTGCTCGTTCAACACACAGAAAGAAGACATAGACGATTTCATATCATCTATCGGCAAAATCATTGCTGCCGGCAAATGAATAGAGACAACGACTACATAGGCATAGCGCACAAGAAGGACAAGGAGGCCGTCTATCAGATATGGAAAGATATATTTGTATCGGACAAACTGTATCTCTCCATAATTTTCAATGACCTCTACCCCCATCTCACTCCTTTCGTATATAAAAGGGAAAATGAAGTAATGTCGACAGCCTTTGCGCTGCCGGTATCCATTGGCGAAATAAAAGGAGAATACATTTACGGTGTCGCCACAAAAGAGAAGGCCAGAGGCGCCGGACTTGCGTCTGCATTAATAAGCCATATCTGCTGCCATTTCAAGGCAATAGGAGAAAAATTCCTTATTGTACGCCCTGCAGAAGAGCAATTATTTGAATATTATATGAAGCAAGGCTTCACCTTGCCTTTGAGACGGGACGAAATCTGTATGGATTTAGGAGAGACAGTAGAAGTTCCGGTTATAAAAACCAGGCAAATTTCACAACTTACACCTTCTCTTCTGCAAAAAAGACGTGCAGCGGCAAATGCCCGGCTCTACATTTGGCCCAAAGAGATTTATAAAGCCATAATAAATCTGACACTTCTCGACAGAGGCTGCACATGCAAATTCCGATACAGGAACAATGACGAATATATAATAGCCCATGCAGATTATAGCACTCCAGACTGTGTGATTATCGAAGAGACATCTCTCTTTCTTGGGAAGGAGAACAATCTTGCAGATAAAACAATTTACAAATTGCTCAGGGAGGCAGCCATTGCAGTAAATGAAAGAAGTGAAAAGATTATCATATATGCTCCTGCGACACAGAGGGGAATCCGTTTTGCATTGATCAAGCCCTTAACCTCCTCCGCACATATTATAGAAAAACTCCGAACAGGCTTTTTCAATTTCACCTTAGAATAAAGAGTAGAAATAAAATATATTTTTACACTATTTCTTAAAAAATTAGCACTTTTTATTTAAAGTTATTATACATTGTTCCCCGTGGAACAATTTGCAATAATTTTCCGACATAATATAAAATCACCTGCCAAAATAGACCAGTAAAACTGCTATATCCGCAGGAGAGACACCGGGAATTCTCGATGCCTGCGCAATTGTCAGCGGCCTGTATCTTATCAGTTTTTGCCTGCTTTCAATAGAGAGAGAAGTGACATTGTTGAAATCGAAGTTTTCAGGGATAGGTATATTCTCAAGTTTAAGAATCTTATCTGCCATTCTCCTTTCCCTTTCGATATAGCCCCTATACTTAATGGCTATCTCTACAGCTTCCATCGCCTCATCCGATGGAGAATAAGATTTTGCTTTTGCTGCATTGCAATCTCCGTTCGGTCTATATGGCAAATTCAGCGAAACAGCATCATCCCCATCCAATATCTTCAGGCTCTCCTGAAGGTCTGTTCCACGGGGAACAATTTGTATAAATTCACCCAGTCTTACTTGGGGGCGCAATAAAATATCTGCCGCTCTCTTTTTCCCATCTACCGGAGAGGAGCCTATTGATATCAGATAATCGTTAAGTTCCTCGGAAATGAAAGAGGTCGAGTCCATTGTTTCTATGAATTCATTCACCTTTTCATATTTCATCTCCATCGATTTATATCTCTGCTCGGAGGCTAATCCCAATTTATACCCGATGGGGGTAAGTCTTAAATCTGCATTATCCTGCCTTAATAAAATTCTATATTCCGCTCTTGAGGTAAACATTCTATAAGGTTCATCCACGCCTTTGGTAACCAGGTCGTCAATCAATACCCCTATGTAAGCTTCATCGCGTTTCAAAACCAACGGTTCTTTTTCAGATAGAGCAAGAGCCGCATTAATTCCGGCCATTAATCCCTGTGCCGCCGCCTCTTCATATCCTGTCGTACCGTTTACCTGTCCTGCAAAATAGAGCCCTTTTACGATTTTAGATTCCAATGTGGATTTAAGTTGTACCGGAGGGAAATAATCGTATTCCACAGCATAGGCAGCCCTGAATATCTCTACATTTTCCAATCCGGGAATTTTTCTCAATGCTTCCAACTGCGTTTGTAATGGAAGCGATGATGAAAATCCTTGCAGATAATATTCATGAGTATTCCATCCTTCTGGCTCCAAAAAAAGCTGGTGAGTATTTTTCCCTTCGAAAGTCCTCAATTTATCCTCTATGCTCGGACAATAGCGCGGCCCTCTGCCATGAATGACTCCGGAAAAGAGAGGAGAATCTTTAAATCCCTTACGGAGTGCATCATGGACGGCTTCATTTGTATGCACCATATAACAACAAAGCTGACGCGCATACGACTGTATCGGAGAAGGTATATTTAAAAAGGAAAATCTTGCCGGTATCGCATCTCCCTCCTGGATTTCCAGTTCGGAAAGATTAACGGATCTTGCATCGATTCTGGGAGGAGTTCCTGTCTTCATTCTGTCGGACTCGATTCCCAACGACTTTAATTTTTCAGTAACGCCATAGGAAGAGAGCTCCCCTACCCTCCCCCCTTCGGAAATTGATTTTCCTATAAAGAGCTTTCCATTTAAAAATGTACCCGCCGTTATTATTACTTTAGAAGCGGAAAATTTCGCACCCATTACCGTAGAGACCGAAGTAACCGCTCCTTCACTATCGATTCCTATATCGTTTACCACATCCTGCCAGAGATAAAGATTCGGAGTATTTTCCAAAATATATCTCCAGTTGAAAGAAAAGAATATCCTGTCGCATTGGGCACGAGGACTCCACATTGCCGGGCCTTTTGAGCGATTCAGCATTCTGAATTGCAGGGTCGCCGAATCGGTTACGACGCCGGAAAGTCCGCCCAAGGCATCTATTTCTTTGATTATCTGGCCTTTTGCAATACCGCCCATGGCAGGATTACATGACATTTGAGCAATCTTGTTCATATCCATTGTAATGAGCAAGACCTTATGGCCCATTTTTGCAGCCGCTACAGAGGCTTCACAACCTGCATGCCCCGCACCGACAACAATTATATCGTAATTTTTCTCCATAATCAATTAAGCAACTCTTTCAGTACCCTTAAGGCATCATCTTCGGCACGTCTCATATGCATCTTCTGATCATCCGTAATATCGTCCTCTTTAAGAAGATGCAACACTCCATGTATTATTACC
This sequence comes from uncultured Bacteroidales bacterium, assembly GCA_944325445.1. Taxonomy (GTDB): domain Bacteria; phylum Bacteroidota; class Bacteroidia; order Bacteroidales; family UBA932; genus Egerieousia. Next base: position 48,387 of record CALVAG010000002.1, read on the forward strand.
CTGTAGAGTTCATCGGTAAAAGGGACCGCATAGAACTCCGCGTTTGCCTTTACTGTATCCACGCTTATAAATAGATCGCCCGAAACGACCGCCCCCTCACAATAATCGAAAGTTATAATATCAGTATAGTAATCATGGTTGAGATACCTCCTGTTGATATCGAGCATATAGCTGTCGGAACAAAAAATTACGCTTATCTCTCCTTGCCTGCAATTATAGGCGGAGATAATATTTTTTATCCATTTTTTAACTGGTAATTTGTTATTGATATCAAATGAGGTGTCTTGGCTGAAAAATCTAACCATTCTTTACAGTATTATGTTCAATATATAGCTAAAGTTTCTACCTTTGTAAGGTATTCGCAAAGCTACAAAAAAGCTGCAAATATAGAAGTTTAATGTAAAACCAATAAGTTTAAACCAAAATCAATAATTATGGCAAAAGTTAGTGTTATCGGTGCCGGCAATGTAGGTGCCACATGTGCAAATGCTATGCTGCACATGAAATTTTGTTCAGAGATAGTACTGCTCGATATCAAAGAGGGAGTCGCTGAAGGAAAAGCATTGGATATGAAACAATCAGCCAATCTTTATCAGTTCACAACAAAGATTAGCGGCGTAACCAATGATTACAAGGCAACCGCCAAATCAGACGTAGTCGTAATAACTTCAGGCATGCCCAGAAAACCCGGCATGACAAGGGAGGAGCTTATAGGTGTAAATGCAGGAATAGTAAGCGGTGTAGTAGAGAATGTTTTGAAATACTCTCCCAACGCCATTCTGGTTATCATTGCAAACCCTATGGATACAATGACATATCTTACTTATAAGAAATACAAACTTCCCAAGAACAGAATCATCGGCATGGGCGGTATTCTCGACAGCAGCCGTTTCACATGCTATCTCAGCATGGCCCTCAAAGGCGCGGCAAGCGATATCGAAGGCATGGTAATCGGCGGACACGGAGATACTACCATGATTCCTCTTATCCGCTTCGCAAACTACAAGGGTACACCTGTCAAGGAGTTGCTTTCAAAAGCTGCCGCAGAGAAAGTCGTTGCGGATACAATGGTAGGTGGAGCAACCCTCACGAAATTGCTCGGGACATCTGCATGGTATGCACCAGGTGCTGCAGGAGCCGCTCTGGTCAAATCAATTATTCTCGATGAGAAAAAGGTATATCCTTGCTGCGTCGCACTGAACGGCGAGTATGGCCAGGACGATATCTGCATAGGAGTTCCCGTAGTATTAGGCAAAAAAGGCTGTGAGAAAATCGTAAAACTCAAACTCAATAAAGAGGAACAGGAGTTGTTCGACAAGAGTGCAGCCGCCGTTAGAAAGACCAATAACGCTCTTCACGAAATGAAGTTGATCTAAACGAAGATTGTTAATAAATATCGGTATTGTAACTTTCTAATAATGCGTTGTTTGTAAAAAATTAGGCAACTTTATCAACATTTTTATCGGATATTGTAAATATTTTACTAATTTTACAACGCTTAAATACGGAAAATACTCAAACAAAATGGAAATTAAAAAATCACCGAAAGCCGATTTGGAGGGCAGAAAACTTCTCTTTAGGGAGTTGGGTTTGATTGTTGCCCTTTTAGTGGTTCTTGCGGCGTTTGAATGGAGCACTGCCGAGAAAACAGTCTCAACCATGGAGGCAGAAACTGCGGTTGTGGCAGAAGAGGAAATCGTTCCTATTACACAAGAAGAGGTACCTCCACCACCAGAAGCACCGAAAGAGCCCGTTTTATCAGATTTCATCGATATTGTTGACGACGATATACAGGTAGACACAGAGCTGCTTATATCAGTCGAAGATGATGCAGACATGGGAGTTGAAATCAGAAACTATGTTCCTCAGACAGTAACCGAAGAGGAAGAGGAAGAAGAGGAAATTCCTGTTGCAATCGTCGATGAAAAACCAAAATTCATGGGTGGAGATCAATCTACATTCACTGCATGGGTCTCAAAAAACATCGTTTACCCTGAAATTGCCAAAGAGAATGGTATCAGCGGTCGTGTTATGCTGCAGTTCACTGTGGAGAGAGACGGAAGCGTTACAAACGTTGTAGTATTACGTGGTATTGACTCTTCACTTGACAGAGAAGCTGTCAGAGTTGTACAAAGCTCGCCTAAATGGACACCTGGTAAACAGAGAGACCGGCCGGTGAGAGTAAGATACACATTCCCTGTTATTTTCAGATTGATGTAATTTGAAAGGGAAAAGAGAAAGGGGCGACCGCATGGTCGCCTTTTTTATTTGCACAATTTGATAAGAAACATAACTGCATATTCTATTCTTGCGATTAAATCTTTATCTTTGTTAAGAGAATTAAAAGCTATGGAATTTTTCGCGACATCCGGATCTCTGCCAATCCACATTTCAGACTCTAAAAAGGGAGATAAGGCCATTTTACTGCTGCACGGTTATCTCGAAACCCTTTATATTTTCGATGAGTTTTCAGAAGCACTCCAAAAAGAGGGATTCAGGGTTATCGCCATAGATTTGCCGGGGCACGGACTATCGGGTTCGAACCCGGAAATCAATACCATAGAATTCGCCGCCGATACAGCCACCGACATTTTGAAGATTTGCGGCGTAGAAAAGGCGTATATTGCCGGCCACTCCATGGGAGGATATGTCGCACAAATGTGCATAAAAAAATATAAAGAACATTATAACGGCCTCATCCTTCTGAATTCTACGCCTTTTGCCGATGCTCCGGAAAAACGCCAGGACAGGGAAAGGGAAATAGAGCTGATAAACAACGGAAAACTTCTCGCACTCGCTGCGCTTAGCATTCCAAAGATGTACGCGACCGAGAATTTAAGGAAATTCGATGATAAAATAGAAGAGACTGTCGAAATTTGCGAAACACATGATCCGGCCGGCATTGCCGCATGCCTGAGGGGAATGATGCAGCGCGAAGAGAGCTGCCAGACTCTGTACAATACGGAAAAGGCACTTCTGATTTTCGGTAATGACGACAAATTCATTCCGACCGGAAAGGCAGATGAAATAGCATCCAACTGCAACAAAGCCAACATAAAACGGCTTATGCCATGCGGCCATAACTCATTTATAGAGTGCAAAAAAGAGTGTGTCGATGCCATTAAGGAATTCGCAACCGAGTAACACGCTTACCACAGGAAATTGTCAAACGGCCATCTGCCGGCATGAATCTCCGCAACCATTTTATAAAGGTCATTCCTCAACTTATCTATATAAAGCTTTTCCTTGGCCGAAATAAAAATTGCCGGGGTGTTTTCCTTGTACATCCATGAATTCTTCAACTCCTCCAGAGAGTAATTCTCCCTCTTCTTCTCTTCAATCGAAAACTCGTCCGGCTCTACATACTTGTAAGCATCTATTTTATTGAAAACCATAAAAACCGGTTTGTCATCCGCACCTATATCATGCAGGGTCTGCTTTACGACCCGTATCTGCTCATCGAAATTGGGGTGGGAGATATCAACCACATGCATTAAAATATCCGCCTCCCTGACCTCATCCAAAGTACTTTTAAAGGACTCTACCAACTGGTGAGGCAGTTTCCTTATAAAACCTACGGTATCGCTCAACAAAAAAGGGACATTCTCGATTACGACTTTCCGCACTGTAGTATCCAGCGTGGCAAAGAGCTTGTTTTCCGCAAAGACATCGCTCTTTGCAAGCAAATTCATTATTGTGCTCTTGCCTACATTGGTATAACCTACAAGCGAAATTCTCACCATATTGCCTCTGTTTCCTCTCTGGGAGGCCATCTGCCTGTCGATTTTTTTAAGCTGCTCCTTAAGACGACTGATCTTATCCAAAATAATACGACGGTCCGTCTCTATCTGGCTTTCACCCGGACCTCTCATGCCGATACCTCCACGCTGCCTCTCCAAATGGGTCCACATTCTCGTAAGACGCGGCAGCAGATACTGATATTGGGCCAATTCGACCTGCGTTTTGGCGTAAGCCGTTTTTGCACGTTGCGCAAAAATATCCAGAATAAGGTTTGTTCTATCCAGTATTCTGCAATTCAATTCTTTATCAAGATTTCTCAATTGCGATGGAGATAGCTCATCGTCGAAAATGACAAGATCTATCTCATTTTCTATAATATATGTCTTAATCTCTTCCAATTTGCCTGTCCCGACATAACTTTTGGAATTCGCCCTCTCCATTTTCTGGACAAAACGTTTGTCGCCCATTACCCCCGCCGTTTCGGCCAGAAACTGCAATTCATCAAGATACTCCATAACCTGCTCCAGAGTAACATCGGGTGTTACAATAGAAACAAAAACCGCTCTCTCCATATAAACACAAAATATAGATTTATTTTTTACAAAAGTATAAACTATAAATTATCTTTGTAGAAACATTAAAACTTTTTTAGATGAAACAACGGATTTTGCTCTTCGGGGCAATAATAGTACTATTAATTACAGGAACCATGCAAGCAAACGGACAAAAAAGAATGCGAGATTTCGGTATAAATACCGGTGTATTCAAAACAGGGAAAAATAATGCCATTACAGATGTGCCGGGTGTCACTGTCGGCCATGTTACATGTTTTGTAGGAGACGACATCAGGACAGGCGTAACTGCAATAATACCGCATCAGGGAAATATTTACCAGAACAAAGTACCGGCAGGCATCTACGCCGGAAACGGATTCGGGAAACTTGCAGGTTCGACACAAGTACAGGAACTCGGCAATATAGAGACGCCGATCATCCTTACAAATACGCTGAATGTAGCGGAGGGTATAAGCGGACTTATAGAATACACTCTAAAACAGCCCGGAAATGAAAATGTAAGGTCTGTAAATGCCGTTGTCGGCGAAACAAACGACGGCGAGCTGAACAATATAAGGGCAAGATACATTACCAAGGAGATGGTTTTGGAAGCGCTTGAAAATGCAAAAGGAGGCCCTGTAGAGGAGGGGGTCGTAGGAGCAGGTACCGGAACTGTAGCATTCGGTTTTAAAGGCGGAATAGGTACTTCATCCCGAGTACTTCCAAAAAGCCTCGGGGGCTACACTGTAGGCGTAATAGTGCAATCTAATTATGGCGGGGTGCTGGAAATCGCAGGAGTGCCTGTAGGACAGATGCTGGAACATTATTATTTCAGAGAGAATATTATGCAGGATGTAGACGGCTCATGCATGATGGTCGTTATTACGGATGCACCTGTAGATTCGAGAAATCTGGAAAGAATGGCTAAAAGGGCCATGATGGGGTTGGCAAAGACAGGCGGCATCGCCTCCAACGGCAGCGGAGATTATGTTATAGCCCTCTCTGTGAACAAGGATAACCTGGTAAACGACGATAAACCGTTTTATGAAACCAAAGTGCTCAAAAATGACGATATGTCACCGCTCTTCCTTGCCACAATAGAGGCAACTGCTGAAGCGCTGTGGAATTCGCTTTTCACAGCAAAAGAGGTGAAAGGATATAAAGATAATCTCGTGAAACCCATTCCGGTAGAAAAAATCGTAGAGTATATTAAAAATGCGGAAAATGCCAATCCGCCAAAAAAATAACAAAAGGATAACATGTGAGATGGAGGATGACCCGGATTCGGGCCATCCTCCTCTTTTTAACCCAACCTTCTCCGCTCTTTAGCTTTCAATGCATCAGCCACAGACGAATATCTTTTACGAAAATTATTAAATGTCTCTCTCGAAACATTATAGCGGCGGCAAAGGTTGGCAACGGAATAATTTTTATTAAGCAGCCTTATTATCTCCTGTCTCTTTTCTATAAGAATATTTTGTTTGACACAACTTCCCTTTTTTCTGCCGAGCGCTATCCCCTCCGATTTTCTGAGTGCAAGTGCCTCTTTGGTCCTGAGTGAAATTAAATTGTGCTCTATCTCGGCCACCAGTCCGAACGCAAAACAGAGTACTTTGCTGTTTATTGAATTGTCGAACGCATAACCCTCTTTTGTAGTATACAGGTTTATTCCCTTTTCCAGGCATTTCCCCATTATCGCCATTACTTCCGTAAGCGTTCGGCTCAAACGCGATATTTCCGTAACAATCAATGTATCGCCGCGCTTCATCCGGCGCAACAATGAACCGAGTTTCCGCTCATTTTCCTTTTTTTTACCGCTGGCCACTTCCATAACCCAAGCGTTTATCTGCAACTCCTTTTTTTTCGCAAAACGACTGATTTCATCTTGCTGGTTAGCAGTATGTTGTTTCCCTGTACTAACCCGTAAATAACCAATTACCATAAATAAAAAAATTAACGGAGGCGACATTGCCTTCGATGGCAAAAAACGAAAAAAATAATCCGAGTCCCATCAGAGACCCGGATTAAAATTCATTCTGAATATCGGATTATGTACGTGAAATCAGTCTTTCAGTTTTGCGCATAAAAATTCTCTGTTCAATCTTGCGATATTCGTTACCGAGATATTTTTAGGACATTCCATTTCACAGGCACGGGTATTCGTACATGCACCGAATCCCAATTCATCCATCTTGGCAACCATGTTTTTCGCTCTGCGTGCAGCCTCTACCTTACCCTGAGGGAGCAGGGCCAGACTGCTTACACGTGCCGAAACAAAGAGCATCGCAGATCCGTTTTTACATGTTGCAACACAGGCACCGCAACCTACGCAAGCTGCTGCATCCATACTTAAATCCGCATTTTTCTTTGGAATAGGAATTGCGTTTGCGTCCGGAACACCGCCGGTATTCACCGAAATGAAGCCGCCGGCCTGGAGAATCTTGTCGAATGCACCGCGATCCACAACCAGATCCTTGATTACAGGAAATGCCGCACTTCTCCATGGCTCTATGGTAATAGTATCGCCATCTTTGAATTTGCGCATGTGCAATTGACAGGTTGTTACATCGTTGTCAGGTCCATGAGCCCTACCGTTTATATAAAGTGAACATGCTCCGCAGATTCCCTCGCGGCAATCGTGGTCGAAACTTACAGGACCGCTGTTCTTGCAACCTTTGTTGATTGCTACAGGGTCAATATTCTCCTTTATAAGCTGCTCGTTAAGAATATCCATCATCTCTAAGAAAGAGCTGTCGGGAGATATACCCTTGACTTGATATGTCTCAAAATGTCCCTTTTCTTTCGCGTTTTTCTGACGCCAAACTTTTAATGTTAAATCCATATCTTATCTCTCCTCTTAGTCTTTATAGTTTCTAACTGCGATTTTAATGTTTTCATATTTCAACGGCTCTTTATGCAGTTTAGGCTCTTGGCCTTCGCCTTGATATTCCCATGCAGCGACATACATATAATGTTCATCGTCACGCTTGGTTTCACCGTCTTCTGTCTGCATCTCCTCGCGGAAATGGCCTCCGCAAGACTCTTTTCTGTCTAATGCGTCGATAGCCATAAGTTCGCCTATTTCAAAGAAGTCCGCCAATCTCAAAGCTTTTTCCAGCTCCTGATTGAACTGTTCGTTTGTTCCTGCAACATAAACATTGCTCCAGAACTCTTTTTTAAGCTCTCTGATTTTCTCTATCGCAGTTTTGAGGCCTGCCTCATTACGGGCCATTCCTACATACTCCCACATAATGTTACCCAGCTCTTTATGCAGAGTATCAACTGTCTTCTTTCCCTTGATAGATAACAATTTCGATATTTTCTCCTTAACTGCCTTTTCCGCCTCCTCGAACTCAGGAGCATTCGTATCTGTCTTAGGCTCGCTGAATTTATGAGAAAGATAGTCTCCGATAGTATAAGGAAGTATGAAATATCCATCTGCCAACCCCTGCATAAGCGCAGAAGCACCCAAACGGTTTCCGCCATGGTCGCTGAAGTTGGCCTCCCCTATGGCATAAAGACCCGGAATGGTAGTCTGAAGATTATAATCTACCCAAAGACCGCCCATCGTATAGTGGATAGCAGGGTAAATCATCATAGGCTCCTTATATGGATTCGTATCGGTAATTTTCTCATACATTTGGAAAAGATTACCGTAGCGCTCCGTAATCACTTTTTCTCCAAGTCTTTCAATTGCAGTCTTGAAATCAAGGAATACTGCAAGTCCTGTCTCGTTTACGCCATAACCGGCATCGCATCTCTCCTTAGCCGCTCTCGAGGCTACATCGCGCGGAACGAGATTTCCAAATGCAGGATATCTTCTTTCAAGATAGTAGTCTCTATCCTCTTCAGGTATCTGAGACGGTTTTATCTGTTTCTTCCTCAATTTCTCTACATCTTCCTTTTTCTTGGGAACCCATATCCTGCCGTCATTTCTCAACGATTCGCTCATAAGGGTAAGCTTCGATTGCTGGGTTCCGTGAACAGGAATACATGTAGGGTGTATCTGTGCAAAACATGGATTTGCAAAACATGCTCCCTTCTTGTAACACTGCCATGCAGCGGAACCGTTGCTGTTCATAGCATTGGTCGAAAGGAAGTAAACGTTTCCGTATCCGCCGCTTGCGATAACGACCGCATGAGCTCCGAAACGCTCTATTTCACCCGTTACGATATTACGCGCGATAATTCCCTTGGCTTCGCCGTTTATAAGAACCAGATCCAGCATTTCATGGCGTGGATAAGATTTCACGGTACCTTTGGCAATCTGTCTGTTAAGTGCAGCATAAGCGCCCAGCAACAGTTGCTGTCCGGTTTGGCCGCGTGCATAGAATGTTCTGCTGACCTGCGCACCTCCGAATGAACGGTTATCGAGTAATCCGCCGTAATCCCTTGCAAAGGGAACACCCTGTGCTACGCATTGGTCTATAATATTGTTACTTACCTCTGCCAAACGATAAACGTTGGCCTCCCTGCTACGATAATCACCTCCCTTTATGGTATCATAAAAGAGACGATATGTGGAGTCATTATCATTCTGATAATTTTTTGCTGCATTGATACCTCCCTGAGCCGCAATGGAGTGGGCTCTTCTTGGGGAGTCACTGATGCAGAAGACTTTTACATTGTATCCGAGTTCGCCCAAAGAAGCAGCTGCTGAGGCACCGCCAAGGCCTGTACCTATTACGATAATCTCCATTTTCCGCTTGTTCACCGGACTGACTACTCGAATTTGAGCCTTGTGCTTTGTCCATTTTTCAGCCAAAGGCCCTTCAGGAATGTGTGATATTAATTTTTCGGCCATTACTTATTTATTATAGAAAAATTTCCACAATTTTAGTCACTTTTTGGCAAATTACCAATTTATTGCGTTTTTATTTGCGAACTCTGTTTAAAAGAACATTTTTTTGTATTTTTATGCTTTTTAACATTATTAAACCAATATTGTATCAGATGAAACATTTTATCTCTTTTTTTTCAATTGTTCTCTTTTTCATATCTGTTTTCACGGCATATGGAATGGAGGATGAAGAATATAGCCCGAACCTTATTCCCAAACCCCAAAAAACGACCGTTACAGGAGGTACATTCTGCCTGAATCCCTCGACCATCATCATATCCGATGATCCGTTCAATGCAGAATACCTGGCCGGCATTCTCAACAGCTCGACCGGATTCGGAATCGAAACAGGCAACAGCGATGACAAGGAGATGGACAACGCCATAATACTGACCATAGATCCGGACAGTTCCATTCCTCAGGAAGGTTATATTTTAAGCGTAACTCCTGAAAAAGTCGTTGCCAAATCATCCACTTCAAAGGGAAGTTTTTATGCAATACAGACTCTGCTCCAACTATTGCCTCCATCGGTATATGGTACCCCGACAGGATATGAACAATGGGAAATTCCCTGCATTGAAATTGAAGACGCTCCGCGATTCCCCTATAGAGGTCTGATGATGGATGTATCGAGAACATTTTTCGACCTGGATTATATATACAAGTTCCTCGATTGGATGGCATATCATAAACTAAACGTGTTCCAATGGCATATAACAGATGACAACGGTTGGAGAATAGAGATAAAAAAATATCCTGAACTCACTGAAAAGGGAGCGTGGAGAGGACCTGACGAAGTTTTGCCTGCTGCCTACGGTTCCGGAAACAAAAGATATGGAGGATTCTATACTCAAAAGGAGATCAGAGAGGTAATAGAATATGCCGCAAAACGCAACATAGAGATTATTCCGGAAATCGATATGCCTGGACACAGCAAAGCCGTCATCTCTACCTATCCTCATACCGGATGCGATAATGAAACACACTTCGTGAGTGTAAACGGAGAGGTAAAGAACGTATGGTGTGTAGGGAATGAGCAGAATTATAAAATGTTGGACGACATTATTAAAGAAATTGCATCGCTCTTCCCCTCAAAAGTGATTCATGTAGGCGGGGATGAAGTCAATATGGATAACTGGAAAGCATGTTCCAAGTGCCATGCACTTATGGAGAGGGAAGGAATGGAGCAGGAGGCCGAACTGCAGAATTACTTTATGAGAAAAGTAGAACGGATAATAAACAAATATGGAAAGACAATGGCCGGATGGGATGAAATTCTGGATGGGGGAGAACTTGATCCGGGATCCATAATTTATTCATGGAGAAGTGTTGCAAAACCACTGCAGGCTGTTGAAAGAGGCTATAGGACCGTTTTGCAACTTTCCGAATATCTCTATTTCGACATGAAACAATCTCCTGCAGAAAGAGGACATAATTGGGCAGCGATTATTCCGCTCGAAAAAGTCTATTCATTAGATCCTATCGGTACGTCGGATATACCTGAAGATAAAGAAAATCTGGTCCTTGGAGCACAAGGTGCGCTTTGGGCTGAATTGCTTAACAAACCTGCAAGATTCTCTGAATACCAATATTATCCGCGTACATGCGCACTCTCCGAAATGGTCTGGACAAACCAGGGTTCGAGAAATTTCAAGGATTTTGAGGAAAGACTCGAAAAAACCCATTTCGAGAGACTTTTCCATATGGGAATAGCATTCAGGATAGAGGCCCCCGGAGTCACATACAAAGAAAACAGACTTATGGTGACATTGCCATACGACTGGGCCGTAGTAAGATATACCACAGACGGTTCGGAACCGGACTGCAACTCAAATATCTATACAGGTGACATTGTAACTTTCGAGCCTGAAAAATTCAAGTTCGCCACATTTTATAAAGATCTTTTCAAGAGCATAACCGTAACGGCGGATAATATAAAACCCGATTATCTTAAACCTGAAACCGTGATTGAAACTTCATTCGGAGAACAACGGAGTTTTCCGAAATCAAATGTTTCAGATTATGATTTCGATACATATTGGAGAACAGAAAGGACGGGAGTTGCAGGGGATTATGTAACATACATTTTCAAAGAACCCGTGAAATGCAATAAGATAACGGTAAACACTTCCATTCCGAATATAGACCTGTATGGCGTTACCGACGGATATATAGAATACACATACGACGGAAAAGAGTGGAAAAAGGGGGATAAGATGGAAGATAACGCAGCAACCCTTATCCCGGAAAAAGGCAAGGCAATAAAAGGGGTAAAAATTGTATTTACAGACAGTACCGACGCTTTATGCGTAGCACTGCAGGATTTGAGAATCGAATAACATTATAAACCGTAAAAAAAAATGGTGACCCGCAAAGAGTCACCATTTTTTAATATCGTCTGCTCCTAACGCAACAATGTTCCGTATGCAGCCTTTATCTGCTTGAACAAATCATTATAGAAATTATCGAATTCGGATTTATCATACTCTTTGTCCCTGTTCCGCTCTATGAACGGATACGCCTTTTCAAATATTCCATCTTCGAGACTCTGTATAATCTGCATATAACCTGTTCCTTCATTATTATACAAAAGGGAAATGTTAAAATACTTTTCTCCGTTTCCCCTTTTAATGGGAAATACACTCTCTTTTACCTCAAGCGCCATATCGCACATTTCTGAATTAACGCTCTCCCCGTTCTTTACCATAAATGCAGGCTGGTTTTTCCCTGCCTTTACAAAAAGAGGTACCGCTACAGATACGGGCGGATAACCTAAAACTGTCCACATAACAGTATTCAAAGGATTCTCCCCTTTTTTGACTCCTGAAAATACCACCGAAGCACTTGTGCTGTTTCTCGGAATGAAATCCTGGTCTATGAAAAATCCGTTACCCTTTGAATAATACTCATCCTTTATAAGGTCAATTCCTAAAAGGGAGTGATAGAAAGACCTTGAGAGGTCGGAAAAAATCCATTCAGGAGTTATACGCTCATTCCTCGCAAGTTTCTGCGCTACTATATGTCTGGCATTACCGTAACGGATATACCCCATTCCGTCATTGAATCTGCCTGTAAAGGAGTGATTGGTATAAACGATATATCCCTCAGGTGCGATTTTAGGATCATTTACATCCAATTTTGTCCATCCCTGATTATTCACCTCATAATAAGCTGCACCCCCGAAAGCATCTATTACACCGAAATTTGCCTCTACACCTATAGGCCTTTTATGTCTGTCCAGAAATTTTTCGAAATCTTCCAGAGTCCTACATTCACCCAGGGCATTGAACATCAATACTCCTTCCTGATCCATCTCGGAAGAGGGAGTATCGTCATCCATCAGATTATACGACGCTGTATTCATTATGGAAAAACCCTCGGAATTGGTACCTGCCCACGCTTCTTTCAAAGTAGAGGGAGAATCGACCAAGGCAATGAAATCATATTTTTTCCCGTTAAAATACTCTATTCTGTTATTGAGTTCTCCGGTATCGCGGTGTTTCCACATCAAAGGTCTGCCATCCTTTGTACATTTACCTGAAAATATCGCGGACGTACAGCAATAAACATCTGTCGCCAAAAAAATCGAAAAGATGAACGCTATAAAAAAAAGACTCTTTTTCATATGTTTTAGAATTATTGTTTGCCCAATTAAAACAGAGTATTCCCGCTATTATATTTGGATATATTCAAATGGCTATATGCCAAATCGGTAACCTCCCTTCCGCGGGGGGTACGCTGGATAAATCCCTCTTTTATCAAAAACGGCTCATATACCTCCTCTATCGTACCGACATCTTCACCTACAGCAGTAGCTATCGTAGAGATTCCTACCGGACCGCCCTTGAATTTATCGATTATGGTAGTAAGTATCTTGTTATCCATTGAATCCAACCCGCGTTTATCTATATTCAACGCATCAAGGGCATACCTTGCAATTGCCAAATCTATTTTTCCGCTTCCCTTCACCTGGGCGAAATCCCTGACCCTTCTCAACAGTGCATTCGCTATCCTTGGAGTTCCGCGACTCCTTAAGGCTATTTCACATGCAGCATTATCATCTATGGGTATATTCAAAATATCGGAACTTCTTTCCACTATTCTCTGCAATACAGATGAATTATAATACTCCAAATGACATTGGATACCGAAACGGGCTCTCAACGGAGAGGTAAGCAGTCCGCTTCTGGTTGTAGCCCCCACCAAGGTAAAATGATTTAATGAAATCTGAACAGAGCGTGCACCGGGCCCCTTGTCTATCATTATATCTATTCTGAAATCCTCCATCGCAGAATAGAGATACTCCTCCACTATTGGAGAAAGACGGTGTATCTCATCTATGAAAAGAACATCTCCTTCATTGAGAGATGTCAAAAGACCGGCCAAATCTCCAGGTTTATCCAATACAGGACCTGAAGTTATCTTTATGTCTACCCCCAATTCATTCGCTATTATGTTTGCAAGGGTTGTCTTTCCGAGGCCCGGAGGACCATGAAGAAGGACATGATCCAAAGATTCACCGCGTAATTTTGCAGCCTTTACGAATATTTTAAGATTTTCAAGAATTTTATCCTGACCGGAAAAATTTTTGAAATCACGGGGCCTTATTACGTTTTCTATATCTTTGTCTGAAACTTCGGAAACTTTCCGAGGATCGAAATTTTCATTCATATTCATGATACAAAAATATATATTTTATTTTTAAAATCCTTTGATACTTATTTATGACTGTTGATATGTTGATAAAATATAAATTAAAAGTTGTCAATATATCTTTTAACAATACATTTTATTGAAAAATAGCAGATTGATAATATTATTAACACCTGTTTATATTATATTCTGAGATTATTGTTTATAAAGTCGATGTTGAAATCATGTGAAAATTTCTGTATAAAAACACTCTTTGTTTTTTCTTTTTAAGGAAAGGATTTTTATATGTAAATTTTAATCAAGAGTACAAAAAAAATTATCATGATTTATAAACAATTTGTCATAACGTTACAGGTGGAAATGTTAATAATTTCATATCATTTATTGATAGTTGTTTAAAACTTCATTTACTTTGCACGCCGATGGACAAGTATGATTTCCAAAATAGATTCTCTTCCCAGAATCCTCAGAAAAAACTGACGGAATTTTTAAAGGGAAGCAATAACGGCGTGATATTGAAAGGGCTTTATGGTTCATCCAAAGCATGCTCGTTTTCAGACGCGGCTGAATCTTATAATAAAGGAGTACATATAGTAATACTTAACAATATAGAGCAGGCGCGTTTTTTTACGAACGATCTGTATGGTCTGCTTTCTGATTCGAATGTCTTCTATTTTCCCACATCTGCAAACGGAAACAGTAAGGTTGCTACAATAAAGGAGAGTTCGAACAAGGTACAGCGCAGTGCTGCCATAAATGCATTGAATCACTTTAAAAATGGCGAAAGCAGTTTAAAATTTCTGGTTCTCGTTACCTATCCGGGCGCTGTATTTGAAAAAATAATAGATAAAAAGGAACTGTCGGACAATATACTTAAAATATCTGTAAATGATACTCTTTCACATGAATTCATAAAGGAGGCCCTGGCGCTCTATAATTTTGAGAAGGTGGATTTTGTGAGCAGACCCGGAGAATATGCCTTAAGGGGCGGTATCATAGATTTGTTTTCGTTTTCGGACGACAGGCCGTACAGGATAGATTTTTTCGGAAATACGATAGAGAGCATAAAATATTTCGATATCAATACACAGCGTTCTACGGAACCTGTGGACAGCGTGGAAATATTTCCGAATATCTATGATGAAGAGAAATTCGAAGAGAGCAACCGTGTTTCCATATTCGAGTACGCAGGTAAAGATTGCATCGTGTGGATAGACAATTATATGGATGTGGCGACGGAGAGCTTCAAAGAGGTGATGAAATCTGCAGAATCGCTCAAATGCGTCTATTTCGAAGATTATTCGATAGCCGGATACAATAGCGAAGGGCGCAGAAAAGAGCTGCCGGTAATAAATTTCGATACGGAACCCCAACCGGCATTCAACAAGAATTTCAAACTGTTGCTTTCGGATATAGAAAACAGGGCGTCAAACGGATACCATATATATATAAGCAGCGACAATCCCAAACAGATAGAGAGGCTAAAAAGCATATTTTCGCACAGTTACGGAGATGATGATGGAAAAGTGCCGTCATTTGGAGTTATAGACAATTCCATTCATGCCGGTTTTATAGACAATAATTCAAAATTATGCCTCTATACCGACCATCAGATTTTCGACAGATTTCACAGAGTAAGGGTAAAAAGGGAGGTCCAGGCAAGCGAAAGGCTTACTTTAGACGAATTGAATGCCTTTAGAATAGGAGATTATGTAGTCCATATCGACCATGGAGTAGGCATATTCGGCGGATTGGTAAAGACGAATGTGAACGGCAAGGTACAGGAAGCCATAAAACTCATATATAAGGATAATGATGTAATATTCGTCTCCATCCACGGGATACACAGGATAGCCAGATATAAATCAAAGGATTCCGTCCCTCCGAAAATTTATAAACTCGGCAGCGGCGCATGGGAAAAACTGAAAAGGACGACTAAATCCAAAGTCAAGGATATAGCGAAAGAGCTCATAAAACTTTATGCTCAGCGTCAGGCAGTAAAGGGATTCGCCTTTTCGGGCGATACATATATGCAGCATGAGTTGGAAGCTTCGTTTATTTACGAAGATACTCCCGACCAGCTTAAAGCCACTAAAGCCGTCAAGGAGGATATGGAAAAACCGCATCCCATGGACAGGCTTGTATGCGGGGATGTAGGGTTCGGCAAAACGGAGGTAGCAATAAGGGCGGCATTCAAAGCAGTCGCAGACAACAAGCAGGTTGCAGTTTTGGTTCCTACCACAATTCTGGCATTGCAACATTACAAGACCTTTTCCGGGCGGCTCGAAAAATTCCCGTGCAATGTGGAATTCCTGAGCCGTCTCAAAAGCCCGAAAGAGATAAGGGAGATAGCTGAAAATTTAAAGAACGGAAAGATAGATATAATAATAGGCACTCACAGGCTGTTGAACAAATCCATAGAGTTCAAAGATTTGGGGTTGCTGATAATAGACGAGGAGCAGAAGTTCGGTGTTGCGGCAAAGGAGAGATTAAGGCATTTGAAATTATCTGTAGATACGCTGACCTTGACGGCGACCCCCATTCCCCGGACACTTCAGTTTTCGCTTTTGGGCGCAAGGGATCTTTCAATAATAAATACTCCTCCGCCCAACAGGCTTCCCGTGCAGACCGAGATTATGGATTTTAATGAAGACAGTATAAGGGATGCCATAATATTCGAGATAGAGAGGGGAGGCCAGGTCTTTTTCGTACACAACAGAGTTGAGGATATTCTGGCTATAGAGGATATAATACGTAGGATATGCCCTGGCGTAAAGACGTGCGTCGGACATGGACAAATGGAACCGAAAGAGTTGGAAACTAGAATGATGGATTTTATCATGGGTGATTATGACGTACTTATAGCCACTTCCATAATAGAGAACGGCATAGATGTACCGAACGCCAATACCATTATAATAAATCAGGCACAGAACTTCGGACTGAGCGACCTTCACCAGTTAAGGGGCAGGGTGGGCCGTTCCAATGTAAAGGCTTTCTGTTATCTGATAGTACCTCCTATGGTTTCCATTACGGATGATGCCCGCCGCAGGCTTAGGGCAATCGAAGCCTTTTCCGATTTGGGCAGCGGGTTCAATATTGCGATGCAGGATTTGGATATCAGGGGGGCAGGCAATCTTTTGGGAGGAGAGCAGAGCGGTTTTGTGGCGGATATGGGATTCGAAACTTATCAGAGGATATTGTCGGAGGCCTTTATGGAGATAAGGGAAGAGGAGGAAGATACATTGCCAGATGATGCTCTTCAAAGCGACAGATATCTTACGGATTGCGTAATAGATACCGATCTGGAACTCCTGATACCCGACAGCTATATTTCCCAGGTGTCGGAAAAAATCAGATTATACAAGGAGCTTGATGCCATGAGCGGCGAAGATGAAATCTCGGACTTTATAGCGGGCCTCAGAGACAGATTCGGAGAACTTCCGGAGCAGCTGGTGCAACTTATAAATGTAGTGCGGTTGAAACGCGAAGCGATAGCTTTGGGTTTTGAAAGGATTGTGATAAAGAACGGTATAATGCTGGCTTATTTTATCTCGAATCAAAGTTCCGATTATTATAAATCCGTACTCTTTTCCGATATTCTGAACTATATAAACGGCAGAAAGGCCGATTTCAGGATAAAGGAGCAGAACGATAGGCTTTTTTTAAGGGTAGAAGGTGTGGAGACGATGGGAAAAGCATACAATTTGTTGCTGAAAATGAGGGAGACAGTGGGAAAAATATCCTAAATATTTAATATATTTGCGCGGTGACTGATTTTTTGATAGATCTGGGAAATACGAACTGCAAAGTCGCATTTGAAAAAGACGGCGTTCTCACAGAGGTGAAAAGAGGTTCATTCGGTGAGGATGTCTCTTCTTTTATACTCTCCTCTCTGGGAGATAAAAAGCCGGAAGTGATAGTATTTTCGAATGTGCGGGAGGATAAACCGGCACTTGTGGAAGAGTTGAAAAAACGGTGCAACAAGCTCGTGATTCTGGATTACAGGACCGAATTGCCGTTGGATTTGAATTACAGGTTTCCGGCAGCCGGGCTCGGTGCAGACAGAATAGCCGGGGCCCTGGCGACCGCTATGATGTTTCCCGGCAGGGATTGCATAAAATTCGATTTCGGAACGGCGCTTACCGTAGATTTTATAGATAAAAATGGAACATTTTTAGGAGGGAATATATCTTTAGGGCTAACAAGCAGATTCAGAGCGCTTAATATATTTACGAAAAGACTTCCGCTCATAAAACCGGAAGGTGATTTCCCGGATATAGGCGTCGATACCGAGGGCGCCATGACCGCCGGAGTCGTTTTCGGTCTAATATTTGAAGTAGAGGGTTATATTAAGAAATATCCGGAACATGCGGTTGTATTTACCGGCGGTGATTCGTTTTATTTTGCAGAACGGATGAAAAATGCCATATTTGTTGTTCCGAATTTAGTACTGAATGGATTGGCGAAAATCGCAACTTATTATGCAAACAGGAAAGATTAAGAAATCTCTGTTTTTCATTCTGCTTTCGGCTCTGTTTTTTGCCGGTGCAGATGCAATGGGGCAAAACACAGATGCTTTGGGAACATATACTCCGTATTCCCTGTACGGAATCGGTAATATAGAAAAACAGGGAACGGCGGTAAACAGGGCGATGGGAGGAATCGGTACGGGACTTCGGAGCAATCGTTATATAAATTATCTCAATCCGGCATCCATTACGAACAGGGACACTCTTTCATTTATGCTGGATTTCGGTGTAGACCAGAAAAACATTTACAGTTCTGACGGAATAAGCAATACCGGTTACAATACGTTTAGCGTCAAAAATCTGGTCTTTTCCGCCCCTGTGTATAAGAAGTCGGCGTTGATAGTGGGAGTAGTTCCGTACAGCAATATCGGTTACAAATTCGAGAATACGGAGACCGATCCGTCGATTGTTTCGCAATATGGCAGCATAACATATCAAAAGTACGGCGAAGGGAGCATCAACCAGTTTTTTATAGGAGGTGCGATGAATTTCCTTAAGGATTTTTCAATCGGTGCCCAATATATCTACTATTTCGGTGCATTGAACAGAAACAGCAATGTCCTTTTCAGTTCAGATCCTTCTGTCCGTAGCATTACGACGGGGTGGGACTATTCGCTGGGTGCCTCTTCGGTCAAGGTAGGCCTGCAATATTTCAAGGGATTCGGGGAGAGGAACCAATATTATTTCAATGCCGGTGCTACCTATACTCTGGCAACCTCGCTTAAGGGAGACTACAACCGTTTTGCCCGTGCACAGCAGGAAGGCACAAGCGCTATCGATACGGTGTACAATTATTCGACAGATAATGCAAAGGTGAAACTGCCGCATGAATTTTCGATAGGAATGTCGATAGGGCAAAGGGACAAATGGATGTTGGGAGCCGATTATGTGCAGCAGAACTGGAAAAGTTCGGCGTATGACGGGGTGGAGGGAATGAATTTCACTCCCAATACGGCACGTTCGTTCAGACTGGGCTTTGAGTTCATTCCCAACATGTATGACTTGAAATATTATTTCAAAAGGGTTACATACAGGTTCGGAGCATATTATGACCAGACCTATATGAACTTTGGCGGAAACCGGATAAATGCTGCCGGTTTCACGTTCGGGATGTCGCTTCCCATATACAGGCTGTACAATGCTTTCAACGTTGCTGTGGATTTCGGACAGAGGGGTTCTACTAAAAACAACCTGGTGCGTGAAAGATATGTACAGTTTGTCATAAACATCAGCCTGCACGATTTATGGTTCATAAAATACAGATACCAATAAAAAACAACATTTTTATTATAAATAAACTTATTTTTAATATATTATGAAAAAATTATCTTTAGCTCTTTTGACCGTTGTTATGCTTTTCAGCGTAACATCACTTTTCGCTCAGGGCAAATACGGCGCCGATAGCGCGAACTGTGTAAAGTACTTAAACTTCTACCGCGATTATTATAGACAAAATAATTATCAGGAAGCTGCCGGATTGTGGAGAAAGGCAATGGAAAGCTGCCCTCCTACCGCAAGCCAGAACATGCTGATTCATGGCCGTACCATTATGAGATATCTTATCGACACCTATCAGGGCGCACCTGAAGGGAAGCAGGCTCTCATAGACTCTCTTATCATGATTCACGATATCAGGGCGCAGTACTATCCGAACAGAAAACTTCAGGCTATGGAGAACAAGGCATTCGATATGATATCATATGAGCCGGCAGACAACAAGGAGGTATTCGATGTATTGGGAGAGGTCATAGATATGATGGGAGAAGAGGTGAATCCCGATCTGCTGGTTGCGAAAATGGACAGGGCAAGGCAGCTCTATGAGGCCGACAAACTTTCAGATGAAGAGGTTCTCAATACATACTCGCACTACGCCCCTATATTGGAAGAGATTGTAGATGATAATCCTTCTGAGGATAACCAGCAGAGACAAAAGGTATTCGACAATGCATTCGTTGCCAGCGGAGTTGCAAGCTGCGACAACCTTATCAGGGTATTCCAGCCGAGATTCGAGGCCAATCCCAATGATCTTGCTCTTGTAAAATCAATCGCCACCCTGCTTTCGAATGCGGATTGCGTGGATTCTACACTCTTCCTGCATGCGGTAAATGCGATGCATAAACTGGAGCCGTCTTACAGTTCAGCACGCCTTCTTTACAGACTGCACGCTTCAAAAGACGAGCATGATCTTGCAATACAGTTCCTTCAGGAGGCTATAGACGATGAGGAGTCTACTGCGGCTGAAGATGCGGACATGCTTATGGAGATGGCTTCATATCAGTTCAAGAACATGAATTCTCCCGCTGCGGCAATAGCGTCTGCAAGAAAGGCTATGGAGATGAATGAGGCGGTTGCAGGAAAAGCATATCTTTTGATCGGTACAATATGGTACAATACCTCATGCAGCGGCAACGAGATAGAGCAGAGGGCAAAATTCTGGGTTGCAACAGATTATCTCCAGAGAGCAAAGAATGCCGATCCTTCATTGGGCGTTGAGGCGGATGACCTTATCAGAAATTGCCGCATGTACTATCCTACAACGGAAGATGCCTTCATGTATGACTTGACAGACGGCAACTCTTACACCGTATCATGTTCAGGCATGAGTGCGACTACAACAGTAAGGACTCAAAAATAGTGATGCTCTGGCGCACTTATAATGTTATAAAAGAGATGGTATTGGTAGCAATTGCACTGGCGGTTGCTACCAATGTCGTATCTTGTTCCAACAAAGTGGACCAGGGGGAGATTGTAGATATAAACAAGGTCCCCCGTCAGGTCATAGGCGGCATGTATGCGGTACAGACGAACAATGGAGGCCTGCAAATGCGTTTGGAGGCGGATTTGATGGAGAGATTCCAGAACGACTCCACAAATGAGTCTTACGAACTCTTTCCTGAGGGCTTTAAGGTGTACGCATATAATGAAGAGGGGCTTCTGGAGACCCATATCTATTCCGATATTGCGAAGCACACGACCATAAAGGATGGCGAGAAATGGGAGGCGTACGGAAATGTGGTGGTTGAAAACTATATTAAGGGGCAACAACTGTTTACCGATACCCTTTATTGGGACCGTGAGGAGGGGAAAATTTATACGGATTGTCTGGTGGAGATGTACTCTCCCGACGGTTACATGAAGGGATATGGTATGGAGAGCGATGAAATGGCGCGGAACGCCTCTATTCTGGTTCCGTTCGACAGTTATGCGATAATCGGCGATTCGCTCTCATATTATGTAGATACGGCAAATTTTATAGGGCCTGTGGCCAGGCCGAATCCGATAGAGACTCTCAAACTCACGCAGGGAGATGCGGACACAACTCATAAAGTATTGTCTATAGAGTAAATAATCGCAAAAAAATTACTATCTTCGCACCCTCAATATTGTGTTAATTATTAAAATTATTATAAAAGATGGCTGTTTTAGAGAAAATACGCGTTAAGATGGGTGCTTTCATAACCATTCTTATCGCCATAGCATTGTTATCGTTCATCATAGATCCTTCTACTCTGGAATCTACACTTTCGATGTTCTCTTCGAAGTATGATGTAGGCGAGATAGACGGGAAATCCGTAACATATCAGGATTATCAGAACAAGGTAGACTATTTTACCGGCATTTACGAGATGTCGTCAGGCGGAGCGATGAACGACCAGACCCAGGAATTGATAAACAATACCGCTTGGCAGGATGAAATAACCGAACGCGTCTTTATCCCCGCCGCCATGAATGCAGGATTGAATTTGGGCGAGGAGGAGCTGCTCGATATGAGCCAGGGCAACGATATCTCTCCTGTTCTGGCAAATGAAGCCTCTTTCAGGGATGAGAACGGTGCATTCGACAGGCACCGTGTCGTTGAATTCGTCCAGGCGGTTTCACAGGATCCCTCAGGGCAGTTGCAACTCTATTGGAACTATCTCGAGGACAATATGAGAAAGGACAGGCTGTTCACCAAATATATCTCATTGCTCGAGAAGAGTGCGGTTGTAAATCCGATGGAACTTGCAAGGGCTATCGCAGACAATAATACGACTTATAGCGTAGACTTCGTTGTAAAACCAATGGGATTTGCGCAGGACAGCACAGTTACCGTTTCCAATGAGGAGATAAGGGCTTACTACGAGGAGCACAAGCACAATTACAAGCAGCCCGAAAGCAAGGATATAGACTACGTAGTCTATGAAGTGGTTCCTTCTGCAGAGGATCTGGAATTGACCTATAACAATATGGAAAAGGTATATCCCGAATTTACGACCACTTCCAACATGAAGACATTCCTTGCCCGCAATTCCGACCAGCCTTTTACCGGATACTATTATTCCGAGGAGGAGTTGGGAATGCTGCCTTCGCAGATTGCCGAATTTGCCACAGAGGCCAAGGTCTCGGAGTCTCTTCCGGTTTTCCAGGATGAAAATGTCTATTATGCGGCAAGGCTGATGGATGTAAAATCCCTGCCCGATTCCATTTTCGTAAAACATATTCTTCTGCCGGCATCCGATGAGGCGAAGGCAGACAGCCTTCTGAATGTGCTGAAAAGAGGCGGCGACTTTGTTGCACTGGCAAGCGAATACTCGTTGGACCAGAATCCCAATGTAGAGGAGCCGGGCGATTTGGGATGGATGACACAGCGTTATATCATTCCCGGTTTCGAGCAGCTTTTTATGGCAGACAGGAATGAAGTTGTAAAACTTACTACAAGCTATGGAATACATCTCGTGAAATTTACACAGAGAACGGCTCCATATAAAAAATATCAGGTAGCCCTGCTGGTTAAGGAGGCGGTTGCCGGAAAGCAGACATATGCAGACTATTATGCCAAAGCGAATGATTTTGCTACCCAGTGCGGCGGCGATGCTGCGAAATTCGACGAAGTGGCAAAGGCGCTTAATGTTCCCGTATATCCTGCGTTGAGGGTTTTGGCATCTGCAAAGACGATTTCCAACAGCTACGACAATACCAAAGAGGTGCTCCGCTGGATGAATGAAAGCGAGACAGGAGATGTTTCCGAGATATTGGCGGTAGATAACAGATACTTCTTTATAGTAGCCATCAGGGGAGAGCACCATGCGGGTATCGCCACTTACGAGGAGATGGCTTCGCAGTTGAAAGATATAATAATGTATGAGAAAGAGTCTGCAAAGCTTGCTGCAGAGACTGAGGAGCTCGTAGCCGGAGCTGCAACACTCGAACAGGTTGCGGAGAAGCTGAGTCTGCCTGTAAGCCACAGGGACGGTGTGGTATTTTCATCGCTTACATCGCAGCAGCTCGATCCTAAATTCATAGGTGCGATTGCATCTGCAAACGAAGGCGAACTGGTAGGCCCTGTAATAGGCGAAATAGGTGTTTATTACTTTACCGTCACAGGCAAGGAGATCGGTGCATTCTATACCGAAGATGATGCTAAAAACAGGAAAGCGCGCGAGCTGGAATATATGACTCAGGTTTTGCCGGCTGTTCTGGCCGAACAGGCCAATGTAGTGGATACGCGCTACAAATTCTATTAATGGAGATTAACCCATATTATACAATAACAGGCAGCTGTCCGGCTGCCTGTTTTGTTTTTCAATTTTGATCTTCTTCCGGAGAATACTCTTGAGAATACCCACATCGTTTACATTTTATTTTATCAATATCACCTGTTTCGTTGTTCCCATATGCCCACCAACAATTGTGACCACAAATAGGACATATGATAGGGCTATTGTCAAGATCTTCAATAGGAAGTTCTTCATTTTGCGAAGAGTTAAACCTATTGGCAGGAGAAGATTCTATTGCATTTGTACTTTCAACAGAAACCAAAAGCAGTGTGGCAACGAACATTAGTTTAAAAAAGTTTTTTTTCATAGTAAGTAAATTTGTTGTTATACAATTATTGTAATTGAACCGCCATTATAACCGGGTTGGATTCATCTGTAAGTTGTGCTGCGATGCTTTGCATTTGCGGCGAGCCGCTCTCCCGTGCCGCTTCAATAAAAGTCATGGCATCTATAATCTGATACATTATGCCATTCTGTAAATATTGTGGTGAAAATGGGAGTCCGTCGTCCAAATCATTTATGAATGATGAGAGTTTTGTTATGCTGTTCGGTTTCAACAACGAGATTTTGCCGTCAGCCTTGTCGTATAAAAAGATGACATGTGAGCCGCCCATAGTTTCCACTTTCGTAAACATTGGCCACTCCTCAGCCGGAAGGAACATGCCAAAGAGCAGGAATTTTTCTGTCTCCATTATTATGTTACTTTCCGGATTTATACGATTTTCAAAATCTGATGCCTCAATGGCTGAATCATGATATTTACCGTAATCCATAATATAACTTGCTTTTTTCCCGTAATCCGGAATATAAGTAAAGATTGTGTCAAACCTTCCGTTTACAAGCCTATATTCACTGCCGTATGTATATAATTTGCTTATCATTGGACGAGGCATGGATATTTTACCATAGAACTGATATTCTGTTGGTCTTGAATGAAGCTCTCCCAGCAGGTAGTTTAGAAGAATCTTCCCATTTTGGTCTATAATGCAAAGCTCTTCTTTTCGTTTCATAATGGTGGAATCTGTGTATGTATGGATGAGTATGAATTCATTCTCTCCATAATTACATAGATTTTCTGCCCTGCTGACTCCCGTATTGCCAAATCCTGAAAGTTCGCTTACATATTTTCCTTCTGTATTGTATATGATTGATTTATTATATGTCATAATGCCCAATAGGCTTTCTGTGGTAAGGAAGATTTTGCCAACACCCATGTGTTCTCCGGGCCCTCTGCCCTTCGTACCTATTGCCTTTACAAACTTGCCGTCACTTGAAAATTCAAGCGCGCTGTTTCCGTTTAGGGATGCAAGGTAAAAGTTTTTGCCATCTGTGCTGAACGAACTCACCTCTCCGAGAAGTGATTCTTCGGTTGTCTCCAATGGAATATATTTAACAGAGGAGGCATATCTGCTCAGGTTTACGGTCGCCATTTCGTTGTCCAATGCCTCTTCGATATTCAGTACCGTTATACCTTCATCCTGCATCTTTTCTTTCTTTCCTCCGCATGACAAGGCGAGCAGGAAAAGGGAAACAGATATGATCCTCAGTAAATTTTTCATAAGCGTAAAATTCAATTCAGATTAAAATTTACGCTAAAGTTAAAAAAAAAACGAGAAAAAACAATATCTACACGTTAAAGAGAAAGTGCATGATATCACCGTCCTGTACAATATAATCTTTTCCCTCCGTGTAGAGTTTTCCGGCATTGCGGCATGCTGCCTCCGAGCCATATTTTATATAATCGTCGTACTTTATGACCTCTGCCCTTATAAAGCCCTTTTCAAAGTCCGAGTGGATTACGCCGGCTGTCTGAGGGGCCTTGTCCCCCTTGTTGTAAGTCCAGGCCCTCACCTCCTGCGGACCGGCGGTAAAGAAGGTTTCCAGATTGAGAAGCGCGTATGCGCTCCGGATAAGCCTTACGACCCCCGATTGTTCCAGCCCTATCTCTTCTAAAAACATCTGACGCTCATCGTAGCTCTCCAGCTCCGCGATTTCAGACTCTATTTTGGCGGCAATCACCAAAATCTGTGCATTCTCGTCCTTTACGGCCTCCCTTACCTTCTCCACATATTCATTGCCGTTTTTTGCGCTTGCCTCGTCTACGTTGCAGACATACATGACCGGTTTGTTTGTAAGCAGGAAGAGTTCCCTTGCCAGTTTCTGCTCCTCCGGGCTGTCGAACGTTACCGAACGTGCAGACTTGCCCTGCTCCAACACGCTTTTATACCTGAGAAGCACCTCATAGAGTTTTTTTGCACTCTTGTCTCCGCCAGTCTGCGCCTGCTTCTGCACCTTGTGTATCCTGTTTTCTATGGTTTCGAGATCTTTGAGCTGCAGTTCGGTATCTATTATCTCCTTGTCGCGGACGGGGTCTACGTTTCCGTCTACATGTACTATGTTGGGATCATCGAAACAGCGCAGCACATGCAGGATCGCATCTGTCTCCCTTATATTTGCAAGGAACTGGTTCCCGAGCCCTTCGCCCTTGCTCGCTCCCTTGACAAGCCCGGCTATATCTACGATTTCTACGGTTGCAGGGACGACCCTCTGGGGGTGTACTAGTTTTTCCAGAACCTGCAGTCTCTCGTCAGGGACTATTGTAGAACCTATATTGGGTTCAATCGTACAAAAGGGGAAGTTGGCCGACTGGGCCTTCCCGGAACTTATACAGTTGAAAAGGGTTGATTTGCCTACGTTTGGCAGCCCCACTATTCCGCATTTCAAAGACATTTTTCTGATTTTAAAAATTTTAGTCCGCAAAAATAACAATAAAAAGGGTAAAAAACAGGGTTTTTACGATAAATGAGGATAAGTGGCGGAGCATTGCGTAGTTTTGCGGAGTGTGTCAATACTGTATTGAAAAGATGGGCGGAATATCTAAAACTGCGGTATGGAGCATTATCTGGATTATGATGTTCTGGAATGTGGAGAATTTTTTCTATCCGGTGCAGGAGGGGGAAAACGATACGGAATATACTCCTGCCGGGTGGCGCCGCTGGAATTGGTGGAAATTCAACAGAAAATGCGACGATATTGCAAAAATAGCGGTTCTGGCAAAGGAGAGGTACGGGAAATATCCTATGCTTGTAGGGTTGTGCGAGGTGGAGAACAGGAAGGTACTCAACAGTTTGGTATATAATACCATACTGAGCCGGTTGGGGTACGGGATAATCCACAGGGATTCTCCCGACCGGAGGGGAATAGATGTCGCCCTGCTCTATCGGGAGGAGGATTTCAGGGTTTTGTGGAGAGAATTCCTGCAGATACCGGATATAAAAAAGGGAGGAGTATTGCCGACAAGGGAGATACTTTATGTAAAGGGCGTCGCGGAGGAGCTGGATACGCTGCATTGTTTTGTAAACCATTGGCCCTCGAAGCTCGGGGGAGAAAAACGCTCACAGTATAAACGGGTAGCGGCAATGGAGCGGCTCAAAGGCAAATGCGATTCCATTTTAAGCGCGGATTCCCTTGCAAATATTGTGGTAATGGGGGATTTCAACACAGAGGCGGATTCTCCCCTGCTTGCAGGATTTGCGGGGCTGGTGAACATGAGTACGGAGCCTTGTGCAAAGGCAGGGAAAGAGGGGGTTGCGGCGGGCAGTTACAAGTATAAGGGAGAGTGGGAGAACATAGACCATTTCCTGCTCTCCGAAAGCCTGTACAACGGCCGTTGGTTCAATGCCGGGGGCGGTGCGGAAATCTTTGTTTCGGATTATCTTCTGGAGAAGGATGCGGCTTATTCCGGATATAAGATAAAACGGACGCTCATAGGGCCGAGGTATAATGGAGGCGTAAGCGACCATCTGCCCATAATCTTGAAAATTTTTCAGGAGGAGTATTGAAAAAGCCCTATCTTTGCAAGGGTAAAAAGGCGTGTAAATGAAGCAATATTTAGATCTCCTCAATAAGATAATGACGGAGGGCAAGTTTAAAAGCGACCGTACGGGAACCGGCACCAAAAGCATATTCGGTTACCAGATGCGGTTCGACCTTTCGGAGGGTTTCCCCCTTTTGACTACGAAAAAGGTACATTTGAAATCCATTATCTATGAACTGTTATGGTTCATAAAGGGAGATACGAATATCAAATACCTGAACGACCACGGGGTTACAATCTGGGATGAATGGGCGGATGCAAACGGAGAGCTGGGCCCGGTGTACGGCGCGCAGTGGCGCCATTGGAAAACGGCGGACGGACGCGAGATAGACCAGTTGGCCAATCTAATGCGCTCCCTTAAGGAAAATCCCGATTCGAGACGCCATATAATCTCTGCATGGAACGTCGCCGATGTGGACAGGATGGCCCTGCCCCCATGCCACTCGCTTTTTCAGTTCTATGTCGCCGACAACCGTCTCTCCTGCCAGCTTTACCAGCGCAGTGCGGACGTATTTCTGGGGGTCCCGTTCAATATCGCCTCTTATGCGCTGCTTACCATGATGGTGGCAAAGGTCTGCGGATATACGCCGGGCGATTTCGTGCATACTCTCGGAGATACCCATATATACCTTAACCATTTCGAACAGGTCAGGACGCAGTTGGAAAGGACTCCGCGTCAGTTGCCCCAAATGCTCATACACGGAGAGCAGAAAGATATCTTCAGTTTCGGGTATGAAGATTTCGAACTGGTGGGATATGACCCTTATCCCGCAATAAAGGCGCCTGTTGCAGTATAATTACCAAACCGCCGGAAAAGATGCTTTCCATAATAGTTGCGATAGACCTTAACAATGCGATAGGCAATAAAAATGGCCTGTTGTGGCATATTTCGCAGGATTTGAAATATTTTAAATCAGTGACCACCTCCCATCCCGTAATAATGGGCCGGAACACATACTATTCCATAGGGCGTCCGCTTCCAGGCAGACGCAATATCGTGGTAAGCGGCAAGGGGCTCTCCGAGGAGGAGACAGAGAGGGCGCTCTCTGCAATAAAGAGCGGCAGCAACACCTCATTTGAACAATGCCGGGATCTGGAGAGCCTTGTGAAAACCGCGAAAGAGTCGGAGGAGGAGTTTTTCGTAATAGGGGGAGGGCAGCTTTACAATACTCTTTTCAAGTATGCCGACAGACTTTATATAACCCGGATTCATGCAGTTGCAGCGGAGGCCGATACCTATTTCCCGGCAATAGATTGCAGGCAATGGAAGAGGGTCTCGGACAGCGGCAGGATTCATGACGGAGAAAACGATATAGATTTCAGTTTTATCATTTACGAAAAACCGGATTTGACCGATGGAAAACAGAGATAATTTCAGAAGCAGGATAGGAGTGCTGCTTGCGCTTGCCGGTTCTGCAATAGGATTGGGCAATCTTTGGCGTTTCCCCTATCTGTTGGGAACGAACGGAGGGGCGGCATTTATAATCATATACCTCTTTTTTGTCTTTATAATCTGTCTGCCGATAATGTTTTCGGAATTTACGATAGGGCGCAGGAGCGGAGCCAATGCGTTCGGCGCCTATAAGATCCTTGCGCCAAAATCGAAATGGGGCATTGTGGGAATCCTTGCCGTTCTGACTCCCACACTTGTCGTCTCGTTCTACAGTGTGGTGGGGGGCTGGACTATAGATTATATGGTAAAAGCGGCAATGTCCAGGTTTTCCATGGGTTCCGAAGGGTTGGGCACGCTTTTCAGCGATACAATCAGCTCTCCCGTGGAGCCGATAATTTATATGCTTGTATTTTTGGCGTTGAGCTGCCTTGTGGTTGCGGCCGGAGTGGAAAAGGGAATAGAGAAGTACACAAAGATAATGATGCCGGCACTCTTTATCATGATAATCGTCATTGCGGTAAGGTCGGTAACATTGAAGGGGGCGGGAGCCGGTCTTTCGTTTCTCTTTAATCCAGATTTTTCAAAGGTCACCGGACAGACATTTCTGGATGCGCTCGGGCAGGCATTCTTTTCGCTCAGCCTCGGTTGCGGAACCATTATAACCTATGCCTCCTATGTGGCCAAGAAGGAGAGCATAGTCGGTCTCTCTTCCCAGACTGCCATAGCCGATACAACCTTTGCGCTGCTTGCAGGCGTGGCAATCATGCCTGCGGTATTTGCTTTCGGTATCTCTCCTTCGCAGGGGCCGGGGCTGGTATTTGTCACGCTTCCATATATTTTTTCGCAGATCCCGTTTGGAAATGTGTTGGGAGTAATTTTCTTTTTCGTACTCTTTATAGCGGCAATAACTTCTGCCATTTCGCTCATAGAGGTTCTGGTTGCCTATCTGAAGGAGGAGTTCGGTTTCAGCAGGCTTGCCGCCGTAGCCGTTTCGTTTTTCGGGGTGGGGACAGTGGCGGTGCTATGTTCGCTTTCCCAGGGAGATATGGTGCGGATAGAGCTTTTCGGAAAAAATCTGTTCGATTTGCTGGACTATACCTCATCCAATATCCTTATGCCCGTAGGCGGATTGTGCGCGGTCATCTTTGCAGGCTGGGTTCTCAAGAAACCGGAGATTTCGGATGAACTTACATCGGGGGGAACCGTAAAATTGAAAAAGACCGCCATAGAGGTCATATTCTTTTTGATAAGATATGTTTCACCTATAGCGGTAATTGCGATTATGCTGGGCGCATGGCTGTAACGCCGGATATTTCCTGTTAAATGAGGCTCTCCATTATCTGCTCCACGCTCTCTATCGAGTTTATAAGGGAGGCGGATTGTCCTATTTCTATCTCTCCTTCATCTATCTCTCCTTCGAAGATCCCCTTTTTGGCCCTGCCTTTTCCGAGGTATAGCTGAAGAGCCTCCTTTGTGGCGCCTTCGTTTTCCATCTTTTCTACGGTTTCTGTAAAGAGCGAGCCGCAAGCCAGCCTTGTCGGGGAGATTTTTTTAAGCAGCAGCCGCGTATCGCCCTCGCCGAGGTTTATACAGTGCTCCTTGAATGAGCGGTGGGCGGAACTCTCCTGTGAAAGTGCAAAGCGGGTACCGATTTGCACTCCTTCGGCCCCGAGCGCCTTTACCGCCTCGATCTGGCATTTGAGGGCAATGCCTCCTGCCGCAATGAGCGGAAGCGAGGTCGCTTGCCTTACCCGTGGAATAAGGCATAACGTAGTGGTCTCTTCCCGGCCGTTGTGCCCTCCGGCTTCGAAACCCTCCGCCACTATGGAGTCCACTCCGGCCTGTTCGCACTTCTCGGCGAACAGTGCGCTTGAAACCACATGGCAGACTGTAATACCATGCTCTTTAAGGTATGGAGTCCATTTCTTGGGAGAACCGGCGGAGGTAAAGACAATCTTTACCTGCTCCTCTACGAGAATTTGCATCAGCTGTTCGATTTGAGGGTACATAAGGGGTACATTTACTCCGAACGGCAGCTCTCCCAGATTCTCCCGGCACATTCTTATATGATATCTCAGATTGTCGGGGTGCATGCTGCCCGCTCCGAGAAGCCCGAGTCCGCCGCACCTGCTTACCGCCGAGGCGAGACGCCACCCGCTGCACCAAACCATACCGCCCGAGATTATCGGATACTTTATATTGAATAGTTTACAAATTCTGTTTTCCATCTTTTCTTCTTGTTTTTCCATATAACGTCGTTCCCAGAAGGGCCAGCAGTGCAACATAGAGCATGGCGGATGATGCCATCGAGCAGCGTTCGCCCTTTACAAAGCTGTCGGGATTGAAGGTAAATGTAATCTCTCCGCTTCCTGCAGGCAGGGAGAGGGCGCGCAATATGTAGTCGGCCCTGAAAATCGGCAGTTCCCGCTCCTTTCCGCCATTGTCTTTCAGGAGGGCCTTCCACCCCTTGGGGTAGTATATTTCACTGAATACGGCAACGGCATCGCAACTGCTTGAATAGTTGTAGACAAGCTTGTTGGGGGCATACGATACGAGCGATATGTGCGAGAGGCTGTCGGGTCTCCTGATATTGTTTATACAGTTGCCCAGAAACTCCGCTGTCATGAACTCCTTTTCTATAACCGCTTCACGGGCAGGGTCGGCCTTTTTTAGCATCTCCATTTCCATGCGGGCTCCCTCTGCCTTTACAAGGGTATCTGCAAACCATGCATTCCCCAAGGCATGCCGGTTTACAAGCGGAGGCAGAGAGCCGTTTATGATTATATATTTTGTGTTGAGCATATCCAATGCAGGATGGCCGCCCAAGGCCTGCTGCGCCTCTTCCATTGTCTGCACGTTGCCCAGCCTCCGCGAAAGAATCTCTATTTCGGGGTAGAGACAGTTTTCTATGATATCCTGGTAACGTTGAAGCTTGGCCGGGCTGTAACCGCCGACCGTTTTATGATAATAGCTCGGATTTGCATCGTTGAACGGATCTGTTGTCAGGTCGAGAACGCGGTAATCCAAGCTCTTGTCCTGCAGGATAATCTCGTCGGCAGGCCTTTTTGCGAATGTGGTGTTGAACTCTCTGCGGGTTACGAAATGCGAGCCGTTGAGGTAGCGTTTGTCTATGCTCCACAAATCTGCAAGAATGAGAAGCGTTACAATCATTATGGCCTGGTTTGCCTTGAGTTTGCCTGTCAGTCCCAACCATATTATCAGAGCGGCGATAGCAATGAATAGAATGCTTCTGATTGCATCGTTGCGCAGAAGCGAAATTCTGTCATCTACCAGCGAGGCTGCAATAAGTTGCGGCATTTGCGAATCCGATTCCGATACGAAATTCCCGGCAAGCGAAGGTATAAGGATGAAAAGGAAAGAGATGCCGCATGTTATGCCGAGCGACCATGCAATTGCCTTTCCTGTTTTTTTACGTTCTGCGGCAGCAGTTCCATTGCCGAACATCTGCTTGAGGCAGAGAACGGCCAGAACAGGCAACAGAATCTGCAGGATGACAAGTATCATCGAGACTGTCCTGAATTTGTTGTAGAGCGGCGCTATGCTGAAAAACAGTTTTGTGGCAGGCATAAAATGGTAGCCCCATGAGAGCATCAGAGCGAGCAGGCTTACTGCCGCTATCCACCATTTCGCCCCTCCCTTTACCAGAAAGAGTCCTAAAATAGCGAGGAATATGGTTATGGCCCCCATGTACATGGGACCGGCGGTAAATGATTGCGGCCCCCAATAGAGCGGAAGCGCCTTTACGATCCGGTCTGCCGCATAACCGTTTTGTTGCAAGGTCTTGTAGGTTTCCGAGCCGCTTCCCAACTCCCCTACAGATGCTCCTCCATTGAAGTTCGGGATCAGAAGGTTCAGGGTCTCTTCCACTCCGTATGACCATGCAGTCGCATACTCGAGGTCAAGTCCTGCGCTCTTCTGCTGACCCTCTTCTGCTGCAAGTTCGGAGCCTCCGCGCATAGAGTATTGCGAATATTCATAGGTAGGCCAGAGGTGGTTTATATTTGTTGCGATTCCTAAGGTGCCTGCAACAAGCAGCAGTGCAGAAACCTTTATAAAACGGGGCAGCAGCTTATCCTTTAATGCGGCGCAGAACTGCCAGATGACATAACCCGCCACAATCATCGCAAGATAGTAGGTTATCTGCGGATGGTTGGCCTTTATCTGAAAACTGAGCGCAAAGGCAAAGAAGAGCGCCCCCCAGAGCATGGATTTCCTGTAGGCATAGATAACTGCCGCAAGAACCCACGGCATAAAGGCTATTGCAACCATTTTAGAGTTGTGGCCCACCTGGATTATCTGCATGTTGTAGGAGCAGAAGGTTATTGCAATGGCCCCGAGTATGGAGAGCCATATGTTCGCCCCAAGGGCGAGGCAGAGCAGGAACCCTCCGACAAGGCTTATCAGCAGGTAGCTTGCAGGCCTTTCGCCTACGAAAAGCAGGTCATACAGATATTGGGTAAAGTCCCCTTTGTAGACTACTGAAATGACGGTAGCCGGCATGCCTCCGAACATCGAGTTGGTCCAGAGCGTGCGGTCTGCCGGATGATTTTCATTGTAGGTTACGATTTCATGCGACATCCCTGTCCAGCCGGAGATATCGGACTGGTTCACGATTTTCCCCTGCAATACCTGCGGGGCGTATGCATAGGCAATGACCGCAAAGAGCAGAATTGCACCTGCATACGGCAATATTTTCTTAAAGTTGAAGACCATAAGTCCGTTAGATTATCGGTTTATATTTTTGTTATACTATTCAGAAATTCCGACAGTTTTACAGCCTCCTCCTTTCTGGAGTAGTGTAAGATTTTCGGATCCGTTATCTCTTTTGCCCTGTCGTTAAAGGTCTCTTTGCCGCAATCTTCCAGCCATTTTCCATAGAGTGCGAGCAGATATTTTTTTATGGGCTCCTTTTCATCCCATTGGAAGATTGTCCCGGCGCCGGTTTCCGCAAGGGCGGCAGCCAAATCCCCATTCTTGGGGCCGAAGGCCAGAATGGGAGAGCCGGAGGCCAGATATTCGAAAAATTTCCCGGTGAGGATTCCACCTGCCTCCGGCTCCTTGCGGAGCGGCAGCAGCAGAAGCGAGGCAGCCCTTTGCCATGTGGGAATAACGGAGTGCGGCATATAGCCCATGTTTACAAAGCACTCCTGCAGGCCCGCTTCCGCCACTGCCCGCTCCACGGATTTGCCTGCCTGCCCCATAACCCTGACCTGCAGCCTCTTTTTGAACTCCGGATTCCCGGCTGCAATCTCCCCTAATGCTTTCCATAACATTTCCGGATTGCCGTCGTCTGCAAGGATGCCTGTATGCAGAATCAGAAACTTCTCCTTTATCTCATCGTATTCCGGCAATGAAGCCATATCCGCGGCGTTTGCAAAGTCTTCCGGGTCGAATCCGTTCGGAATTACCGTTACCGGGGTATCTGTAGCAGACCTGAAATTTTCGGCAATCTGCCCGGAAACCGTCACTATTCCGTCTGCCCTCTCGAGAACCTCCTTTTCCAATTTCCCATGTCTTTTTTTTGCAAAATTTGTGAGAGGCAGATGCTTGAAATAAAAAATCTTTGTCCACGGGTCTCTGAAATCCGCTATCCATTTTATTTTTGCAGCCTTGCTCAACCGTGCCGCTATAAGGTGCATCGAATGGGGCGGCCCGGTACTTATTATGGCATCTGCAGGATTATTTTTCAGGTACCGTTTCAAAAACCTTGCAGAGGGCCTTATCCAGAAGCAGCGCGGGTCCGGAATGAAAAAATTCCCCCTTATAAAGGCAAACAGCCTTGCACTTGCAGAACCGCCGCTCTCCTTTGAAATAATGTTGGCCTCTATCGTCTCTCCCCTTTTCTTTCCGCTCAGGAATTTGTATACCGAATAGGGTTCGAATATTTTTCGTTTGAGCACTGTCATCCCCTCCGGAATTTCCCTGCATAATGCCTCATCTATGGCGTTCGGCTCAGGATTGAGAGGGGTATAAATGACCGGCTCCCACCCGAGTTGGGGCAGGTACTTGGCAAATTTGAGCCAGCGCTGAACACCCGAACCGCCGGATGGGGGCCAATAATATGTAATAATCAATACTCTCTTCACTATTGCTCTTTAACGAAATTGTTGTAGAGACAGGCTACGGCTTCGCGGTGAATTGACATAAAGCCGTTGTCTCTTCTGCCGGTACAGCCGTTGGTCATTACAACAAAGCCGAATTTGCGGTCAGCATCCCAGAACATTGCGGTATAAACTCCGTATGCGCTTCCGGTATGGCCTATCATTGTCACTCCGTCGAGCAATTTGTCTGCAGTGCATATTGCAAATCCGTAACCTGTTGTACCTTCCTCATTTGTAGGGATAATCTGCGATTGCATAAGTTCTGCGCTCTCCTTGTTTATGATGGTTGTGCTGTCGAGAGTTCCGAGCCCCATATGCATCATCATGACTTTGGCCAGATCCTGTGCAGAGATTTTGACTCCGCCGGTAGGAGAGAAAATAGGGGTGGATTTTCCCATTACATAATTTGCAATCTCTTTGGTCCTTGGTGCGTATGCATCGGGAGAGTTTACGAACGTTCCCTTTTCAGTGTCGTACTCATAGAGCTTTACGAACTTAGAAGAATCGAGCGAAGCTATTTCGTAACCTGCATAGACTCCGAGCGGTTTCATGATGTGGTTCACAATATACTGGTCGAACCTTTCACCGCTTACAATCTCTATTATGGTACCCAATGTATTGAATCCCATATTGCAGTATTCATATTTCGTTCCCGGCTCATAGTCGTTCCATGCGGTTTTCCATGTCTTTGAGGAGTCGGGATTTATCGAATTCAATGAAAAGTAGCCGTTATAGTCGTTCATGCTCGAAGAGTGCGAAAGCAACATTCTGACCGTAACGGGCACCTTGGGATATTTGGGGTTCCTTACTTTAAATCCTAAAATATCTGAAACATCTGCTTCAAGATCGAGTTTGCCCTGCTCTACCAGTTGCATTATGCCGGTAGCGGTAAACGATTTTGAAATGGAGGCGATTCTGAAAATGTCGTCTTTACTGAGCGGAGTCTGCGCATCAAGGTCTTTGTAGCCGAACGTGTTGTTGTAGACAACCTGGCCGTCCTTTACAGCTACTACAGCAAGGCCGACAGCCTTGTTTGTCTCCATAATCTGTTGGATTTCATTTGCAACGATCTCTTCTTTGGTCTCGCCGCATGAAATGATGAGGGCAGTGGCGAATATCGGCAGCACTGCGGCTTTGAGAAATTTTTTCAGGTTCATAATAATTGGAATTAAGGTTCAAAGAGCAAATTTAATTTTTTTGATGCAAAATTCATAAATTTAGACCACTTAATTCCTTTCCTTGGTCTCGGGCCGGAACAATCCGGAATCTCCATCATGCTTCCATAAAACTCGGCCGCGGTGTCTGGACAGGGGCGCATGCTGCCATTCTCCCGGGAGTGAGATAGGGGACAATGCCGTTGTTGCGGCAGGCGCAGCGGTATCGAAAGACGTAGAGGCAAATACAATAGTCGGAGGCGTACCTGCAAAGTTCGTCAGATACATAACCCCCGACTTTATACCGCCCTATTTTGCAGGAGCGACTTTTGATGCCTCCATTCCGGGCGTGTAATCTCCTTCATAGGAAATTTCGAGGGTATCGCCTATAAAGAGCCCGTCTACTTCGCTCTTGTCTGCATTCATTGTAGAGAATGTAAGGGTGTCGCTTCCCGATACCACCATTACGGTATTCATGCTTGCGTCGAGTACAACACCTTTCGAGCTGTTGGATTTGGGTGCGCAACTCCACAACAGGAGCGCCGCCGCTGCAATTGCCAATACTTTTTTCATAGATTCTGATTTTTATAAAGTTCTGTAAATAACAAGTTTTACGCTGCAAAAGTAAAACAGAGGTTTTAAATCTGCAAATTGCATCCCATTTATTTTTTACAAACCGGAAAACCATTTGTCAGGAGTTTTCTTTATTTTTGTAGTCCTATGGATGAGGAGAACAAAATAGCGCAGACTCCGTTGATGAAACAGTATTTCAGCGTAAAGGCGCAACATCCCGATGCGCTGCTGCTGTTCAGGGTGGGAGATTTTTACGAGACTTTTGGAGAGGATGCCAGAATAGCCAGCAAGGTGCTCGGAATAGTCCTTACCAAAAGGGCCAACGGTTATGCCTCTTCTGTAGATCTTGCCGGATTCCCGCACCATGCCATAGATACATATCTGCCGAAGCTGGTAAGGGGTGGTTATAAGGTTGCGGTCTGCGACCAGCTCGAAGATCCCAAGCTTACAAAAAAGATAGTCAAAAGAGGCGTTACCGAGCTTGTCACGCCCGGTATAGCCTACAATGAGCAGTTGCTGACACAAAAGGAGAACAATTTCCTTGCGGCAGTCAATTTCAGCGGGAAAAAAGCCGGAGTGGCCTTTCTCGATGTCTCTACCGGAACTTTTGAAGTAGGCGAAGGTTCGATAGACTATGTGGAGATGCTGCTTTCCAATTTTTCTCCTAAAGAGATCGTACTCCAGCGCGAATATGTTAAGGGGTTCAGGGAGCGTTTCGGAAACAGTTTCTATCTCTCCGTTATGGATGAGTGGGCCTTTGTGGAGAGTGCCTGCGAAGAGAAACTGAAAAAACAGTTCAACCTCTCATCGCTGAAAGGGTTCGGGGTGCAGCGTTTCCCCCTTGGAGTAACTGCGGCAGGTACCATTCTCTTTTATCTGGAGCAGAACCATGCTACAGACCTGAGCCATATCTGTTCCATCTCGAGAATAGACGGCAACGATTTTGTCTGGCTCGACAAATTTACAATCAGGAATCTGGAGATCTTCTCCCCTGCAATGGGAGAGGACGGTACGGCGCTTATAGATATTGTAGACAGGTGTGCCTGTACGCTCGGTTCCAGAATGCTGCGCAGCTGGATGACAATGCCGCTCAAGGAGAGCGCGAAGATAGAGGAGCGTCTCTCTGTTGTAGAATATTTTGTGAATGAACCGGAAAAACGAGGTGAAATAAGGGAACACCTTTCGAATGTGGGAGATTTGGAGAGGATTACCGCCAGGGCTGCCGCCGGAAAGATATTTCCGCGCGAGGTACTCCAGTTGAAAAGGGGGCTTTCACAGGCAATCCCAATCAAGGAGCTTTGCGAACAGTCGGGAGTGGAGCGTCTGGCCGCTTTGGGTAAAAGCATAGATGTGCCATTGGAACTTTTGCAGAAAATAGATAAGGAGCTTTTGCCCAACCCCGCAGCGCAGCTGGGCAAGGGAGACATCATAGCGGATGGCGTAAACGAAGAGCTGGACAGTCTCAGACAACTTGCACGGCATGGCAAGGATTACCTGCTTGATTTGCAGCAAAAAGAGATGGAGAGAACCGGAATATCTTCGCTCAAGATAAGTTACAACAATGTTTTCGGCTATTATCTGGAGGTAAGGAATACCCACAGGGATAAGGTGCCGGCAGAGTGGATAAGAAAGCAGACCCTTGTAAATGCCGAAAGATATATAACCCCGGAACTGAAAGAGTACGAGGAGAAGATTCTCGGGGCCGAAGACAGAATATACATTATAGAGCAGCAGATTTACGGCGCTCTGGTAAATGAGATAAAGGAACATATTCCGCAAATCCAGCAGACAGGGCTTGCAGTGGCCCAGGCAGATTGCCTTTCCGCTTTTGCGCAGCTGGCCTCCGAGCGGAACTACTGCAAGCCGAAGATGAACGACTCGCGGGTAATAGATATAAAACAGGGCCGCCATCCTGTAATAGAATCCCTAATGGAGGAGGGAGAGGAGTATGTCGCAAACGACCTTTTCCTCGACAGCGATTCGCAGCAGATAATAATTCTTACAGGCCCGAATATGGCCGGAAAGTCTGCATTGCTCAGACAGACCGCACTTATCGTCTTTATGGCGCAGATAGGTTCATTCGTTCCTGCGCAGAGTGCTGAAATAGGGGTTACCGACAAGATTTTTACAAGAGTCGGCGCATCGGACAATATTTCTCGCGGAGAGTCCACCTTCATGGTGGAGATGACCGAGACTTCTACCATATTGCACAATCTGTCGGAACGCTCGCTTATATTGCTGGATGAGATTGGGCGCGGTACGAGTACGTTCGACGGCATGTCCATAGCGTGGGGGATAGTGGAATACCTGCATAAATGCGGAAAACGGCCGAAAACGCTTTTTGCAACCCATTATCACGAACTGAATGAGCTGGAAAATCTTTACGAAAGGGTAAGGAACTATCATATCTCTGTTAAAGAGGTTGATAAGAATGTCATATTTTTAAGGAAACTGGAACGGGGAGGCGTGGCCCACAGTTTTGGAATACATGTGGCCCGTCTGGCCGGAATGCCGCGGGAGGTTATAAATTTCGCGGAGAGAAAACTGAACCGTCTGGAGAGCGAACAGGGGGACGGTGGCGGCAAGGGCAGGCAGAAGGAGGGCCGGATGGATCTGCAGCTTTCGCTCTTTCAGCTCGACGATCCCCTGCTTTTGGAGATAAAGGAGCAGCTGAGGGAAATCGATTTGAATAAAATGTCGCCTCTCGACGCTTTCGATACGTTGAGGGCCTTGAAAAAGAAGATAGGAGCAGATTAAAACGAGGGGTATGGATTACGGGAAGTTTGTGCGCAGGGGGATTATTGTTGCAAAGTTGATAAAAGAGAGCGTCGCTTTTGCCTCCGGACAGTTGAGGGGAGATAAATTGAGGACATTTTTGAGTCTGTTCGGCGTTACGATAGGCATTTTTTCCATTGTCGCGATATTTACGGCAATCGATGCGCTTAAGGAGAGCACCAGGCGGGGCTTTGAGGTATTGGGCGGCGATGTAGTGCTGGTAAGCACATTCCCTTTTACCGCAGAAGAGGAGGAGGGGGCGGATGTATCGGGCGGAGGGGGTGAATATAAATGGTGGGAATATATGCGGCGCCCGGCTCTTACAGATGATGATTTCGAATTCCTCAAAGAGCATTCGAAGCTGACCGAACATTTTGCCAGAATGGTGCAGTTCAGGCGTACCGTAAAATATGGCAGGACCTCTGTAGACGATTGTTTTCTATGTGCCGTTACCTATGAGTGGAATGCGGTTTCTCCGTTCGATCTGGATGAAGGACGCTACTTTACCAATGAGGAGTGCAACAGAGGGTTGCCCGTAGCCATATTGGGCTGCGATATCGCCCGGGAACTTTTCAACGGAATTTCGCCTATAGACAAAACCATAAAGGTCGGAGGTTTTCCGGTCAGAATCATAGGAGTCGTCGAAAAGCAGGGAAGCAGTATCGTCAATATCATCGGTTACGACAACATGGTGCTTTTACCCGTTGAATATGCAGGCAGACTGGTAAATACGCGGAACGCCGATATCTTTGCCAAGCCTTATCCCGATGTAAACGGAGAGGATTTTACGGATGAGCTGAAGCAGCTCCTTAGAAATTCGCGCAGGCTTTCGCCGCAGGATAAAAATAATTTTTCCGTAAACGAGATGACCTTCATAACCTCGATAGTGGATAAGGTTTTTGCCTCTTTGACCACGGCCGGCTGGATTATAGCGGGATTTTCACTCTTGATAGGAGGCTTCGGAATAGCGAATATAATGTTTGTATCGGTAAAGGAGAGAACGCATATAATAGGAATCCAGAAGGCTTTGGGAGCCAAGCGTTATTTTATACTCTCCCAATTTCTGGCCGAAGCTATTTTCCTTTCCGTCGCAGGAGGTGCAGCGGGCATATTTTTGGTTTTTGTGCTGGTACTCCTCACTCCGGAATCCGAAATCGTCACCATAAGTCTGTCGATATATAATATATTGAGCGGTCTGCTCATAGCGGCTGCGATAGGAGTGATAAGCGGCATCATTCCCGCAATAAAGGGGGCGTCGCTGAATCCCGTAGATGCGATAAATTCCAAATGACAGGCTATCTATCTACTCTCTGATTCCGACAGCCTGTTTGTAAGTTCCGCGAATTGTTCGACAGACAATTGTTCCGGACGCATGCCGAGCAGATGGAATCCCTCCAGTTCTTTGAGCTTATCTCCGAAGAGGGGCTTGAGCGAATTGGCAATCTGTTTTCTGCGTTGGTTGAAGGTGGTTTTTACAATGGTTTTGAACAGGGAATAATCGCACCCGAGATTCTCCCTCTTGTTTCTGGTGAGCCTTATTACGCCCGATTTTACCTTGGGCGGAGGCAAAAAGAGATGTTCGTCTACTGTAAAAAGGTATTCGGTGTCATACCAGGCCTGAAGCAGAACGGAGAGAATTCCGTACGATTTGTTTCCCGGCCCTGAGGTCAGGCGCTGCGCCACCTCGCGCTGGAGCATGCAGACAACCTGCGGGACACTATCTTTGTAGTCCAGTATTCTAAAGAAAATCTGCGATGAGATGTTGTAGGGGAAGTTGCCGATTACTGCAAACCGGCCTTGGAAAATCTTCTCTAACGGAATTTTCAGAAAATCCCTCTGTTGCAGTGAGTAGAGAAGCTGGGGAAAGAGTTCCTGAAGGCAGGCGATGCTTTCAGGGTCTATTTCTGCCACTTCCAGCTTTATGTCGGGATTGGCAAGCAGATATTTTGTAAGCACGCCGGTACCCGGTCCGATTTCCAGAACCTGGGTCCGTCCGTTTATGACAAGAGAGTCTACGATTCTTTTTGCAATCCCCTCATCTTTCAGAAAGTGTTGGCCCAATGCCTTTTTCGCCCTGACATACATAATGGCGCAAATATAGCAATCTCTTTTATTCTATTTTTATTAATTTTGCGTTTCGAAAGAAGGTGAGAAAAATTAATTACAAATAATATGTATAGAACACATACTTGCGGCGAATTGCGCAGTTCGGACATCGGCCGCGAAGTTACATTGGCCGGATGGGTACAGAGAATCCGTAAAATGGGCAGTCTGAGTTTCATAGACCTGCGGGACAGATACGGAATAACCCAACTGGTAGCGGATGAAAATGATTCCGCTGAAGTGAACGGCCTGGTCTCCAAGCTCGGAAGGGAGTTTGTAATACAGGCAAAGGGCGTTGTAGTGGAGCGCCAGAGCAAAAACGGTAAAATCCCTACGGGAGAGATCGAAATAAAGCTTTCGCATATAAATATACTCAACAGTGCAGTTACGCCTCCCTTTACGATAGAGGACAACACCGACGGCGGTGAAGATTTGCGTGCGCAGTACCGTTATCTCGATTTGAGGAGAAATCCGTTGCGCAGGGCGCTCGAGTTACGCCACAGGATGGCGCAAGAGGTGCGCAACTATTTGAGCGATATAGGTTTTCTCGAAATAGAGACACCGTGTCTCATTAAATCTACACCGGAGGGAGCCAGGGATTTCGTAGTTCCCAGCCGTATGAATCCGGGCGAGTTCTATGCGCTTCCTCAAAGTCCGCAGACATTCAAGCAGCTGCTTATGGTTGCAGGCTACGACAAATATTTCCAGATAGTGAGATGTTTCAGAGATGAGGATTTGCGTGCAGACCGCCAGCCTGAGTTTACACAGATAGATTGCGAAATGTCATTCGTCGAGCGCGAGGATATCCTTGCCACATTCGAAGGGCTGATAAAGAATCTGTTTAAAAAGATTTTGGGCATAGAATACAAAGAGGCTTTTCCGAGAATGGCCTACCGGGATGCAATGGAGTATTATGGCTCGGACAAACCGGATATCCGTTTCGGAATGAAGATGAATACTATAACCGACAGGGTCAAGGGACATGGTTTCGGAGTGTTCGACGATGCCGAATATATAGGGGCCATAGCCGTACCCGGTTGTGCCGGTTATACGCGCAAGCAGCTGGATGAACTTACCGAGTGGGTAAAGCGCCCTCAGATAGGAGCGAAGGGGCTTATCTATGTAAAATACGGCGAAGATGGAATAAAATCTACCATAGACAAGTTCTTTACTGCGGAGCAACTTGAAGAGCTGGCTGTTTCGATAGGGGCGAAGAGAGGAGATCTGATTTTGATTCTAAGCGGTGCGAAGAAGAAGATGCAGGTTGCACTGGGTACGTTGAGACTTGAGATGGGCTCACGTCTGGGTTTGAGGGACAATTCCAAATATGCGCCTTTGTGGATATATGATTTCCCTCTTTTGGAATGGGATGACGAGACTGCCCGTTTTTATGCGATGCACCATCCCTTTACTGCACCCAAGCCGGAGGACCTTGATAAATTCTACAGCAACAGGAAAGAGGATTTGGAGCAGGTGAATGCAAATGCGTATGATTTTGTCCTTAACGGCACGGAGGTAGGCGGAGGTTCTATAAGGATACATGATTCCGATATACAGGAGAGAATGTTCGAAGTGCTCGGTTTCTCGAAGGAGGATGCAGAGTACAGGTTCGGATTCATTATAAATGCGTTCAAGTACGGCGCTCCGCCCCACGGAGGAATCGCATTCG
Source organism: uncultured Bacteroidales bacterium (assembly GCA_944325445.1). GTDB lineage: Bacteria > Bacteroidota > Bacteroidia > Bacteroidales > UBA932 > Egerieousia. The sequence continues at coordinate 91,910 of CALVAG010000002.1, forward strand.
GATTCGACCGTTTCTGTGCTCTCTTCGGAGGACAGGATACCATAAGGGATTATATCGCATTCCCTAAAAACAATACCGGAAGGGATGTTATGCTCGATGCTCCGTCGAGAATAGATGATGCTCAGATGAAAGAATTGTTTATTGAATCTACTGTAAAAGAGAATAAATAGGAGGAAACAAGATGAGTTTGGAAGCGAAAATCCAGGATGAGATAAAGGCCGCCATGCTGGCCAAAGAGAAGGTGAAACTTGAGGCCCTCAGGGCCATAAAGGCTGCAATCCTGTTGGAGAAGACCTCCGACGGTTCCGAGACTATTTCCGATGACGCTGTTCTGAAAATCATAATGAAGCTTGTAAAGCAACGCAAGGAGAGCGCTGAACTTTACGGCAGCCAGAACAGATCTGACCTTGCGGAAAATGAACTGGCAGAGGCTTCGTTTATGGAGGTTTTCCTGCCCAGGCAGCTTTCTGAAGAGGAACTTGAGTCTGAACTGGCAAAGGTAATAGAGCAGGTAGGGGCCAAAGGGCCTCAGGATATGGGCAAGGTGATGGGCGTTGCGGCCAGGCAGCTCGCAGGCAGAGCCGACGGAAAGGCCATATCTATGGCTGTAAAGAAGTTGCTGCAAAATTAATTAATAAAAAATCTTATAGTTATGACTACATTAGAGACAACCTATGCGGGACTGAAATTGAGGAACCCGATTATTGTAGGCAGTTCAGGTTTGACAAACAGTGCGGACAAGAACCGTCGGCTGTATGAGGCCGGTGCCGGTGCTGTGGTTCTCAAATCGCTTTTCGAGGAGCAGATTCTCATGGATGCAGACAGCCTGTCGAATCCTCAAATGGCTCCGGAAGGCAGTGACTATCTCCTGAACTATGTGCGCATGCACAAGCTGGGAGAGTATCTTGAACTTATCCGTGAAACAAAAAAGGCATGCCCCATACCTGTAATTGCCAGCATAAACTGCTATGATGACAGTAACTGGGTAGATTTTGCCCGCCAGATAGAGGAAGCTGGAGCAGATGCGCTGGAGATAAATATTCTGGCCTTGCAGACAGAGATTGATTACAAACCGGGAAGTTTTGAGCAGCGTCACGTAGACATTCTCCGTCATGTGAAAAAGACAGTATCCATTCCGGTAATCATGAAACTGGGTACCAATCTTACAAATCCGGTTGCCCTGATGGAGCAGTTGAAGGCTAACGGTGCGGCGGCTGTAATATTGTTCAACCGTTTTTATCAGCCAGACATAGATATAGAAAAGATGGAACAGACCTCAGGACCGGTTTTCAGCCAGCCCGAAGATTTTTCCAATGCATTGCGCTGGGTGGGCATCGCATCTGCTGCGGTAAGGCAGCTGGATATAGCCGCTTCGGGTGGAGTACATACCCCGGAGGCTGTGGTAAAGGCTATCCTGGCCGGCGCTTCTGCCGTTGAGGTTTGCAGTGCCATTTACACGAAAGGTCCTGCCGTCATAGGTGAATTCACACAGTTCCTCGGCAACTGGATGGAGCGTAAGGGCATGGAGTCTGTACAAAGTTTCCGCGGCCGTCTGAATGCCGGGAGTCCAGACAAGGTCAATACTTTCGAGAGAACCCAGTTCCTGAAATACTATTCTTCAAAGGAGTAGGCTTTAAAGAGCGGTAAAACAGGATAATATATCATAAAGGGGCTGAAACGTTTTGTCACAGCCCCTCTTTTTTACCGTTATTCAGACAGTGCGCGGCCGGTTACAGTTGCTCTGCAATCTTTACAAATGCATCGAATACCGGGCCTGGCCTTACTGCAGAAGGCTCGCCTTCGTCTCCGCACTCTCTTATGCTTTGAACAATGGGAATCTGTCCCAGCAGCGGAACATTATATTTTTCCGCCATCTTACGGCAACCGTCCTTGCCGAAAATATAATATCTGTTTTCCGGGAGCTCTTCCGGAGTAAACCATGCCATATTTTCGACCAGGCCGTATATGGGCTTGTTGATGCCCGGGTTCCTGAAAAGATTTATTCCTTTCTCGACATCAGAAAGGGCGACGGCCTGCGGTGTACTTACCACGATAGCGCCTGTAAGCGGAATATCGTGGACAAGACTTATATGTATGTCTCCAGTACCCGGGGGAAGGTCGAGCAGCAGGAAGTCGAGTTCGCCCCACTTTACCTGCAGTATCATCTGTTTTAGGGCATTGCATGCCATCGGCCCCCTCCATATGAGGGCCTGCTCAGGAGCTGCAAAATAACCTATTGACATCCACTTTACGCCATACTTTTCTATAGGGACAATCAGTTCCGAATTGTCTCCCTCCCTGTAACCTTCCGGCAAGTAGACTTGCGGCACTTCCCCTTCTGTCCCGGTCATTTTCGGTATGGACGGGCCGTACACATCCGCATCCGCCAATCCTACCCTGTAACCCATTTTGGCCAAGGTCACAGCCAGATTGACCGCAACGGTAGACTTGCCTACTCCTCCCTTTCCCGAAGCTATGGCTATGATTTTGTCTACATTTTCCAATTGCATCTGGTCTGTCTCCAGCTTTTTTGCCTTGTGGGCCTTTTTCTCCCTCACAAGTTCCATTATCTCTACGGCATATCCGGGGAAAGCCTCCTCCACTGCTTTTTTGCAGGAGGCCTTTATACTTGCAGAAAGGGCGTCGGGGCGCGGGAAAACCAGTTTGAACTTGATTTTGCGCATATCGCCCTCTTCTTCGGTCCTTATTGCCTCGACAAGCTCGAGTTCGACCACATTCCTGTCGAACGCAGGGTGGATAACCCCACGCAGGACGTCTTCAATCTGTTTGCTCTCTATCATGATAAATTCCAGATAATTATCTTACCAAATTCATCTCTTTGAGAAGGTAATCGGCACCACCGAACTTGTCTATTATAAAGAGTACATATCTTATGTCTACGGCTATGCAACGCTGCAATTCCGGCTCGAATATTACATCGCCGCTCATCGCCTCCCAGTTCCCGTCGAAAGCAAGTCCCAAAAGTTCGCCGTTGGCGTTAAGGACCGGACTGCCGGAATTTCCTCCCGTAATATCATTGTTGGTTAGGAATGCGACAGGCATCTTTCCGTTCTCCATTGCATATCTGCCGTAATCTTTGTTTTTCCACAACTCTTTCAATTTGGCGGGAACCGTGAATTCGCGGCTTCCCGGCTCCTCTTTCTGCATTACACCGTCGAGGGTAGTGTAATAATCGTACTCCACTGCATCGCGCGGCGAATATGAAAGAACCTGACCGTAGGTAAGCCTCATTGTGGAGTTGGCATCGGGATATGAGGCTTTGTCTCCGTTCATCTCCAGTATGCCTGCAAGGTACTCCCTCTTGCCTTCACTGTAAGTGTCGTAGCCTTTGTTTATCTCGTTCGATACCTCTCTCTTCTTTTCGCGCACGGAGTTATAGAATGCGGTCGCCGGGTCGGAAGCGATAAGTGCGCTGTCTGCCTTCGCCCCGTTATACCTCTCCATGGAGGTGAATACAGAGTTTGAATAGAGGCTATCCAGATAAGCCTCCACGTCTCCTCCGAATTCGTTGTGGATAGTCTTCATGATATCAGGCTGGTAGCGGCTCTCCACGCTGTCGCGATATATTTTTATCATTGCAGAGGCAACCTTCCTGTCGGTAGGCATGGAGTAATCCTTGTAGAAATTCTCCATACGTTCCTCTGAAACATTTTTCCTGTTGGCATATCCGGCTATGGATGTAAGTTCTATTCTGTCGAGCGTCTCTGTAAGATATCTCGATGCCGCCATTATCCCGGCCCTGTTTTTGATATAACCGTTTATCTTTCCGATGGCGTTCCCGTATTTGGCGCTCCTCGAAGGATTTTCTGAAACCCATTTGTCGAAGAGTTCTTCCTCTTCTGCCCTGCGCTGTACCACATCCAGCTTGTCGAATGTTTCATTCATGCCTATCCATTTTTTCCATGCATTGGAAGAGGAGGTATATTTGTCGGCATATTGGATATTTATTTTAGGGTCTGAATTCATATCCTCCATCAGGATATCCTGACGGATCCCGCGTGTGAAAATCGAGATTCTGTTTGAGATATTCTGCGCCTCTTTTGCCTCTTCGGATGTCATGAAACGCGTTGTCCTGCCCGGAAAGCCTATGATCATGGCAAAATCATTCTCCTGAATGCCTTTCAGAGATATGGAGAGGAACTTCTTTGGAGTGTATGGAACATTTTCATCGGAATATTCGGCCGGGTTGTTGTTTCTGTCTGCATAGACGCGGAACATTGAAAAATCCCCGGTGTGTCTGGGCCACATCCAGTTGTCTGTATCTCCGCCGAATTTTCCTATGGAAGAGGGCGGCGCACCTACAAAGCGGATATCCTTAAAAGTCTTTGTAATAACCAGATAGTAGATATTTCCGTTGTAGAAATTCACGACTTTTCCCTTTACATACGGGTCTTTGGCTTCTGCCTCGGACTCTATCTTTTTTGAAATTTCATTGAACAGTCTCTCCCTTTGCTTTTCGTTTGCAGCTGTTGCAAGATAATTGAGAACTCTTTTTGTAACATCGGTAAAACTCTCTACGAATGTTACCGTAAGCCCTTCCGCTGGCAGTTCTTCGCTCATGTTCATTGCCCAGAATCCATCCTTGAGGTAATCGTGTTCGACGGAACTCAATTTTTGGATGCTGCTATATCCGCAATGGTGGTTGGTAATCAAAAGACCGTTGTTCGAGATAATCTCTCCCGTACATCCGTTGCCGAATCTGACTATCGCATCCTTGATGGAGGAGTTGTTTATAGCATAAATATCATCGGCTGAAAGCTGACACCCCATTTTTTGCATCTGCTCTATGTTGAACTTTTCCAGCAGGGGAAGCAGCCACATTCCCTCGTCTGCCCTGACTTTTGCCCCGATTGAGAGCGAAAGGCATAAAACAAAGATTATTAATTTTTTCATCAAAGTTTTGTTTAATTTTGTCAAACCCCAAAAGTAGCTAAATGGAGAGGATTTTCAAAAAATACGGTAAAATATTGTTGGCTGTCGATAAATTCAAGGGTTCGCTTACCTCGTATGAGGCCGAAACCGCGATAGAGGAGGGTATTTTAGAAGCGGCCGGCAACGGAGAAAAAGGTATAGGCGGGTTCCATGCAGTGCCTCAGATAATAAAAATTCCCATAGCCGACGGCGGCGACGGAAGTATGGATGCCGTATCTGCGGTTTGGGGCGTCTCCTGCAGGAGGGTCGGCTGCAGCGTCACAGGCCCGTCCGGTGAGGCTGTCGAAACGGAATATCTGCTTTCCGGCGGAAGTGCATTTATAGAGATGGCAAAGGTTTGCGGGCTTGTGATGGTGCCCGGGCATGAGAGAAATCCGTTGAATACTACTACATTCGGATTGGGAGAGGTCATTTTGCATGCTTTACGTAAAGGCGCAAGGCATATTTTTGTCTCGATAGGCGGCAGTGCAACGAATGATTGCGGGGCCGGCATGATGCAGGCTTTGGGATATGAATTTATGGATATCGAGGGGAATGTTTTAGACAGTCCGGTATTCGGGAGAGATCTTGTCAGGATAAAAAGGATATTGCCTCCGGGAAAATTTCCTGCCGGGGCCGATATTACTGTCATCTGCGATGTTACCAATCCTCTTTTGGGAAGCAGCGGCGCCACGATGGTTTACGGCAGGCAGAAGGGTGCCGGCGATGCGGAACTTGTATTGCTGGAGGCCGGGATGGAAAATTTTGCGGCAACGGCTGTCGGAACGCTTAATGGTACAGAGGCGGATCCGGACTTCCCCGGTGCAGGTGCAGCGGGAGGCGTGGGGTTCGCCATGAAATATTTTGCCGGCGCAACCCTTTTGAAGGGGGAGGAGTTTTTTGTAAAACTTACGGGAATCGAGGCTTTGATTGCAGATGCCGCTCTGGTTGTGGGAGGCGAGGGCAGTATAGACGACCAGAGTTTTTACGGTAAGATTGTAAGCTGGCTTTACAGGCTTTGCCGTAAGTACGATAAACCTCTCATGCTCTTTTGCGGTGTAAATAAAAGCGGTTTTTCCGCTCAGGATTGCAGGATTTTTGCCTTGAACGATATCGAAAAAGATACTTCCCGCTGCATTTCGCAGGCTTACCCGCTTCTAAGGAAGAGGGCCCGTATGGCTTTTTCAGATAATGAGCCTTAAAAAAGGGCGGGTTCGTCTCTGAGCAATGTGTAGCTCAATCTGTGGTAGGGCGTTATCCCGTACTTTTTTATCGCTTCCCTGTGGGCGGCGGTAGGGTAGGCCATATTCTTGTCCCAGCCGTATTGCGGATATTCTGCGGCAATCCTTTTCATATATTCGTCACGGTGCGTTTTTGCAAGAATAGAGGCTGCCGCAATCGGGGCGTACTTTCCGTCTCCCTTTATAATACATTGGTGGGGGATATCCTTATATCTGTAGAATCTGTTTCCGTCTATCAGCAAAAGCGAGGGGGTTGTGGAGAGTTGCGATATCGCGTTGTGCATTGCCGTTATCGAAGCCCTGAGAATGTTGAGTCTGTCGATTTCCGCCGCATCGAGCGAGGCTACGGCCCATGCAACTGCCTCCTGCTCTATGACAGTACGCAGCTCGTCCCGCTGCCTTGCCGTAAGCTTTTTGGAGTCGTTCAGCATAGGATGGCGGAAATCTTTCGGCAAAATTACCGCAGCTGCAAAGACCGGCCCGGCAAGGGCTCCGCGCCCTGCTTCGTCGCACCCTGCCTCTATCAGTTCTTCATGCAGATATGGAAGTAACATCAGTTGTCCTGTTTTCTCTTTCCGGAATGCAAATCTACGATTTATATTATTATTCGGAAAAGCATGCAGCATTGCAACCGCAATGTTTCCGGCCTCCGTCCGCTCCTATATTGTTAGTGTAGAATATTTTTTATAAATTTGAGGTTTCAACAACAACAAAAATTAACATGTAATACTTTTTGACAGATGAAAACGTACAATACGCAAAATGTAAGGAATGTTGTTCTTCTGGGCAGTTCCAAATCAGGCAAGACCACTTTGGCGGAGACAATGATGTATGAGGGAAAAATTATAGACAGAAGGGGAAGCATAGAGGCTAAGAATACCATAAGTGACAATACGGAGATAGAGCAGATTTACCAGCGCTCGATTTATTCTACTCTTCTGTATACCGAGTTCCTCAATACAAAGTTCAATATTATCGATACTCCGGGGTCGGATGATTTCGTAGGCGGCGTATTCTCTGCATTTTCCGTTGCCGAAATAGGTATTATGTTGGTAAATGCAACTCAGGGGGTCGAGGTAGGAACGGAAATTTTCGCCCGTTATGCATTCAGCCATAAAAAGCCGCTTATTCTGGGTGTAAACCAGCTCGACCATGAAAAACAGGATTGGCAGGCTACAATAGATTCGCTCAGGCAGGCATTCGGAAACAAGGTGGTGTTGGTTCAATATCCTGTAAATGCCGGCCCCTCTTTCGATACATTCATAGATGTATTGAAGATGAAGATGTACCATTTCAAGGATGACAACGGCACGAGGGAGGAGATGCCCATTCCGGAAGAGCATATGGAGGAGGCGAAGGCGCTGCAGCAGCAGCTTATAGAGATGGCTGCCGAAAATGACGAGACCCTGATGGAGACATTTTTCGATAAAGGCGACCTTACGGAGGATGAAATCAGGGCAGGTATGAAAATAGGAATGCGCAAAGGGGATATTCTGCCGGTATTCTGTCTCTCTGCCAAGAAAGATATAGGCGTAAAGAGAATAATGGAGTTCACTATCAATGCCGCCCCGTCTCCGGACCAGGTAGAAAACGAATTGATAGATTCCAAGACCGTAAAGGTGGATTCCAACGGTCCTACAGCCGTATTTATCTATAAAACGGCGCAAGAACAACATATAGGCGATGTTTCGTACTTCAAGGTTATGTCCGGAAAACTTACGGAGGGGATGGATCTGGTGAATCCCCAGACCGGAGCTAAGGAGAGAATCGCCGCTATCTATGCTGCGGCCGGCAAAAAACGCGAAAAAGTTTCCGAAGTCATGGCAGGCGATATAGCATGTACTGTCAAGTTAAAGAGTGTCAAGACAGGGCAGACGCTTTGCGAGCCGGGTTGCGAGTATGTATTCAAGCCTACCCAGTTCCCCGCTCCTAAATTCCGTACTGCCATCAAGGCAAAGGATGAGAAGGACGAAGAGAAATTGGGCGAGATTCTCAACAAAGCGGCATCGGAAGACCCTACAATTATCGTGGAGTACTCCAAAGAGCTCAAACAGACTATCTTGAGCGGCCAGGGAGAACATCAGATAAATATTCTCAAATGGTTGATAAACAACGAGAATAAAATGGAAGTCGAGCTTTTTGCTCCAAGAATTCCATATCGTGAAACAATTACCAAGGCTGCACGCGCAGATTATCGTCATAAAAAACAGTCGGGAGGTGCAGGGCAGTTCGGCGAGGTGCATCTTATCATAGAGCCATATGTAGACGGCGCACCCCAGAACAACAAGTTTAAGGTAGACGGTAACGAGTATACCCTTAATATAAAAGGAAAAGAGGAGTACGCTCTTGAATGGGGAGGAAAACTCGAATATTATAACTGTATCGTGGGAGGTGCAATTGATGCCCGTTTCATGCCTGCGATTTTAAAGGGTATAATGGAGAAGATGACGGAAGGACCTCTTACCGGATCATATGCACGTGACATAAGGGTATATGTTTACGACGGCAAGATGCACCCTGTAGATTCAAATGAGCTGGCATTCAAGCTTGCAGCCAGAAATGCCTTTAAGGAGGCCTTTAAAAAGGCGGCTCCCAAGATTATGGAGCCGATATACAATGTAGAGATTCTTGTGCCGAGCGATTGCATGGGAGATGTAATGAGCGATTTGCAGAACAGAAGGGCCATGATCGAGGGTATGAGCAGCGAGAAGGGGTTCGAAGTCCTTAAGGCAAGGGTTCCTCTTGCAGAGCTCTACAAATATTCTACTACATTGAGCTCCCTGACTTCGGGCCGTGCTACCTTTACAATGTCCTTTGCAGATTATCAGCAGGTACCCGGTGAGGTACAGGAGAAGCTGCTCAAGGCTTACGAAGCGGAAGAAAAAGACGAGTAGTTTGCATTCGCATGTCGCCGGTTATGATAGAGTGTTCAGGCATAAACAAATATTATGGCAATATACATGTATTGAAGGATATTGCGCTGACTGTAGACAAAGGAGAAGTCGTAACCATCGTCGGAGCCAGCGGAGCGGGCAAATCTACGCTTTTGCAGATTTTGGGCACGCTGCTTAAGCCCGACAGCGGCATTTTGAAAATAGACGGAACAGAGCCTCTTTCATTGGATGAGAAGGGGCTCTCCGCCTTTAGAAACAGCCGTATCGGCTTTGTTTTTCAATTTCATCATCTGTTGCCGGAATTTACGGCGCTTGAAAATGTGATGATGCCTGCACTTATAGCCGTTGCAGAGAAAAGAAGTTCGCTTTCGGCGCATGCCGTCAGGGAGAGGGCGTTGGAAATTCTCTCTTCTGTAGGATTGGGCGAAAGAGTCTCTCATCGTCCTGCGCAGATGAGCGGGGGCGAACAGCAGAGGGTGGCCATAGCAAGGGCTTTGATAAATAATCCTGCCGTTCTGTTTGCGGATGAACCGTCCGGCAATCTTGACAGCAGGACAAAAGAGGAGTTGCACTCGCTCTTTTTTGATTTGAGGGCGAAGTTGGGGCAGACTATAGTTATCGTTACCCACGACAGGGAACTGGCGAAACGGAGCGACCGCACGCTCGAAATGCGCGACGGAGAATTCATATAGCGGCCTACTGCAATGGCGGATTTCAGATTCAAAAAATTTTGGATAAGACAGGATAATTGCGCCATGAAGGTCAATACGGATGGCGTTTTGCTTGCCGCCTGGATGAACGTGGCGGCTTCTGACAGTTATGTTCTTGAGATAGGTACAGGGTGCGGTGTTATGGCAATAATGGCTGCCCAACGCATTTGCGGGCTGAAAAAAGCTCCGTTGCCATATCAGGCGGAAACGAGAGTCGATGCCGTAGAGATAGATATGTTTGCCGCTATGGATGCGGAGTATAATTTCAGACGGGTCGAAGGTGAGTTCGGAGAGGATATAAAATTGAATATCATAAACCTTCCGGCAAATGATTATGCTGCGGTCTGCGGGACAAAGTATGATTTGATTTTTTCCAACCCTCCTTTTTTTTCAAATTCCTTAAAAAATCGGGATCCGTATAAAACGCTTGCCAGACACAACGGTACCCTGACCCAGTCAGATATAATAAGGATTTCACTTATGCTGCTTGTCCAGGGCGGCCGCCTGGCTTTGATTCTCCCCGTAGAGGAGGCGGAGCGGTTCAAAAAGAAGATAGAATTTCTCCAAAGAGCGGCAAAAGAGGGAGACAATTTTTTGGCGCTGTCAAGAGAGTGCCATATAAAAACAACCCCCAATAAAGAACCTAAGCGGCTTTTATTGGAGTTTGTCTATCTTCCATGCGGCTCTGCTTTACCCGTCGCAGAGGAGGATATACTTACGATACACAATGAAAACGGAGAATATTCAGATAAATATAAGTCTCTTACCGGAGATTTCTATTTGAATTTCTGATATTACCGCGGTCTGCCCGGAGCATCCTTTTCAGGATGTGCCGGCCTGTTTTTTTTGTATCTGTTGAAAAGCGATTTCTTGAATTTTTCTTCTGTGTTGAAAATTTTCATGGCCTTTTCCGTAGGGAGCACCTTTTTGAATTTCTGATAGTACTCTTTCATAAGGTCGCTCTCCTTTGTAAGACAGAGAACAAATTGGTCTGAAAGCTTTTCAATCTCTTCTTTTTCCTTCAGTTCGGGAGAATTGACCCTGTTCAGAATTCGCATGAACTCTCTGCGGGCCTGTACTCTTTTCTCCCAGAATTCATTATAGAGAGGCCAGAATACCTGGGCCTCCTGAGGTGTCAGATTCAAAGCATTTGTAAAAAATGCCACTTTATTGGCCAGAAAATCTTCTCTTGCCTCTTTCATGGCTGCAGCATGATGGCCATCTTTTGGAGGAGGGTTCTGTCCCGATGCATTTACGGCGGCTGCAGTGGCGAATACCAGTGCAATAACTGTAATTTTCAAATAATTCATATCTATTCAAATGATAAAAGTGTCACCAGATTGAGTTCCGAGAGGAGATAGTTGTTTATCAGTTCCTCTTCTAAATTCTCCATATCGGAGGAGAGGGTGTCTGCCTGCTCCAAATAATAAATCTGTTCGATGGTCTCTATAAGAGAGTAATCCGCCACAGCCTCTTCCAGAACATTCTCCATCCCGATTACATTTTCGGCTTCGGCGGAATATGAACGGTTCCCCAGGTTTTTGGTTGCGGTCATCACTCCATATCCCAACCCCAATATTATGGCAAAAGTCGCAACCATGGCAAATGCGGGTTTGAGTTTTGTCAGCAATGAATTGTTTTCGTAATCCTCTTTTGCCTTTATCTTTTTTGCGAGTTCATCTTCCAATGCAGAAAAATAGCCGTCAGGAACCTTGTACGGGAACTTTTTTTGCAATACCTCTTCTATTTCTTTTCTATTTTTCATGACATTGTTTTACCATTTGACTCTTTTTTTTGAAAAAAGATTAATCGGAAAATCTTTTTTAATTAAAATTGCTCTTCCAAAGCCTTTTTGATTTTCTGGTAGGCAAGATGGTAAGAGGCTTTCAGAGCACCCACAGAGGTATTCATTATTTGAGATATTTCTTCATATTTCAACTCCTGAAAATATCTGAGAGAAAAAATAGCTCTCTGCTTGTCCGGCAATTTGAGAATTTCTCTTCTCACCGCAAGCTGGAGCTCATCTCCATTGAAAGCGGGTTCGGCTTTTAATCTGCTTTCCAAAACCGAAGTGTAATTGCCCAAAAGCAAAAAACTTTCAACTCTCTTTTTCTTTAGAAATGTGAGAGCCTCGTTGGTTGCGATTCTATAGAGCCATGTGTACAGTCTTGATTCTTCCCTGAACGAGGGCAATCCTTTCCATGCTTTTATCAAGGTGTCTTGAAGCAAATCGTTGGCATCTTCATGGGAACAGACCAACTCCCTTATATGCCAATAGAGCCTTTCACCATATTCTCTTACAATCAGGTTATATGCGTATTCCTCTTTTCCCTCTTCTCTGTAGAGCTCCAATATTTGCCTGTCGTCTGTCATCTATTGTTTTCTGGAGATGGCTTTTTTTGCAGCCTGTACTATGTGGTCTGCATCCAATCCGTAGCTTTTCATGAGTTCGGCAGGAGCTCCGCTTTGTCCGAAACGGTCGTTTACTGCGACAAATTCCATTGGAACAGGTTTTCTTGCAGCGAGTTCGCCGGCAATGCTTTCACCGAGACCTCCGGCTATAAAATGCTCTTCGGCGCATACGGCTGCACCGGTTTTGGTGACAGACGCAATAATACTTTCAGTATCGAGAGGCTTGATGGTATGGATATCCATCACTTCTGCAGATACTCCCTCTTCTTCCAGCAATTTGCATGCCTGCAGCGCTTCCCATACAAGATGCCCTGTAGCAAATAAAGTTACATCTTTACCCTCTGAAAGTTTGAGAGCTTTTCCGATTTCGAATTTTTGATTTTCAGGAGTGAAATTCGGAACGCCCGGGCGGCCGAACCGCAGATATACAGGGCCGTTATGGGATGCAACTGCAATGGTCGCCGCTTTTGTCTGATTATAATCGCAAGGGTTTATTACAATCATATTGGGCAGCATTTTCATCAATCCTATATCTTCCAGTATCTGGTGTGTGGCGCCATCTTCCCCGAGGGTAATTCCAGCGTGCGACGCACATATCTTTACATTGGTGTTCGAGTAGGCCACAGCCTGCCTTATCTGGTCGTAGACGCGGCCTGTTACAAAGGCTGCGAATGAACCCGCAAAGACGCATTTGCCGCTGAGCGCAAGCCCCGCGCTGACTCCTATCATATTCGCTTCCGCTATTCCGGACTCGAAGAAACGGTCTGGAAATGCTTTTGCAAAGGCATCCATTTTCAATGATCCGGTAAGGTCTGCACAGAGTGCGACTACATCATTGTTTTTTTGTCCTATTTCGTAAAGTCCGGCCCCGAATCCGGAACGTGTATCTTTATTTCCGCTGTTGGTATATGTTGTCATGACAATGATTTTAATGTGTGGATAGAATTAAAAATCTCCTAAAGTCTCTTTTAATTGTGCAAGTGCCTTGTCTGCCTGCTCCGGTTTGGGAGCCTTGCCATGCCATTCGCAGGTCCCTTCCATAAAATCCACCCCTTTGCCCATGCAGGTTTTCATCAAAATCATTACCGGACGGTTTTTCTCTTTCGACTCCTTTTTAGCCCTCGAATAGGCATCCAGGATAGAGTCGAAATCGTGTCCGTCTGCAACTATGACGCTCCATCCGAAGGCTCTCCATTTCTGCTCCAAATCTCCCAGCCCTGCAACTTCATCTACGTTGCCGTCTATCTGCTGACGGTTCCAGTCCGTTATGGCAATGAGATTATCTACTTTGTTGTGGGCGGCAAACATGGCTGCCTCCCAAATTTGTCCCTCTTCGCTTTCTCCGTCTCCTACAAGGACATATACATAGTTCGGGTCCTGGTTCGCCCTTTTTGCAAGGGCTGCTCCTATTGCTACTGAAAGACCTTGCCCGAGAGAGCCTGAAGCGCAATGTACCCCCGGCAGGTGCATCTCTACGGAAGGATGGCCCTGAAGTCTGCTGCCGAGTTTTCTGAATGTGGCAAGTTCTTTTACCGGAAAATATCCTGCTCTTGCCAATATGCTGTAAAACATGGGAGATATATGGCCGGCAGAGAGAAAGAACATGTCATTGCCCTTACCCTCTTTTGTCCATCTTTGGGCTGAAGAGTTGAGCTCTTTAAAGAAAAGGGCGGTCATAAAATCCGTACTGCTTAAACTTCCGCCCGGATGTCCGCTTTGGGCCAGAGTCACCATTCTTATGATATCTCTTCTGACCTGAACGGCCGTATCCTTGAGTTGTTGAATATCCTGCATTTTAAAAGTTGTTTTTCGCTATAACAAATGTAGTTTTTTTTAGATAAAAAGCAAAATCCGTTATCTTTGCGCCCTTGTTTTAAAAATAGACTTAATTTTCAATTGTTTAATATGGCTTCAGACTCCAGAAAAAGCATGTTGCACGGGATTTTGCTCATAGCTCTTTTTTCTTGTGCGGCATTTTATATTGCAGAATTCGATTTTATCAAAAAACTCTCCTTCAGTCCGCTTATAGTGGGAATCGTACTGGGAATGCTTTACGCCAATTCATTGAGGAATAATCTGCCTGAGACATGGGTGCCCGGCATTAAATTCTGTTCCAAGCGGATTTTGAGACTGGGGATAATATTGTATGGGTTCAGACTTACATTTCAAAGCGTAATAGCGGTAGGCGCGGAAGCGATAGTTATAGATTTGATAATCGTGACTCTCACTCTTCTGTTGGGCATGGCACTCGGAAAACTATTGAAAATAGACAAAGACCTTTCCCTGCTTACTGCAACTGGAAGCGCGATTTGCGGCGCAGCGGCGGTATTGGGGGCGGAGTCCGTTGTAAAGCCCCAGCCTTACAAAACGGCGGTGGCTGTCTCCACGGTCGTAATATTCGGAACAATCGCCATGTTTGTCTACCCTGCACTCCATTCTGCAGGAGTCTTTACGCTCGAACCTGTGGAAATGGGCGTTTATACCGGTTCTACGTTGCACGAGGTGGCGCATGTTGTAGGGGCCGGGAATGCGATGGGAGAGAATATTTCGGATGTGGCGATTATAGTAAAGATGATAAGGGTGATTCTGCTTGCACCGGTATTGCTTGCCATGAGTTTTTTCATAGGAGGCAAATCCGGAGAAGGTGCCGGGAAGAGAAAAATAACGGTGCCGTGGTTCGCTTTCGGTTTTATAGCCGTTATAGGATTCAATTCATTGAATCTGTTGCCTGTCGCGATAGTAAATTTTATAAATGGATTCGATACGTTTTTGCTTACCATGGCAATGGCTGCGCTCGGGGCCGAGACGAGCATAGAGAAATTCAGGCAGGCAGGAGCCAAACCTTTTCTGTTGGCGGCATTGCTCTTTGCCTGGCTTATGGGCGGAGGCTATTTGCTGGCTAAATTTTTGGGGCCTCTGCTTTAATAAAATTCCTATCTTTGCATCATGAAAAATATACGCAATTTCTGCATAATAGCCCATATAGATCACGGAAAAAGCACCCTTGCCGACAGGCTTCTGGAAGCTACCAACACCCTTTCGGAACGCGAGATGGAGAATCAGGTGCTGGATTCCATGGATTTGGAGAAGGAGAAGGGCATTACGATAAAGAGCCATGCGATTCAGATGGAGTATAATCACGAAGGTGAAAAGTATATCCTGAATCTTATAGATACACCGGGGCATGTGGACTTTTCTTATGAAGTATCCAGGGCCATTGCTTCATGCGAGGGGGCGTTGTTGGTCGTGGATGCTACGCAGGGCATTCAGGCTCAGACAATATCCAATCTGTATCTTGCGCTCAACCACGATCTTGAGATAATACCTGTCTTGAACAAGATTGACAAGGATGCCGCAATGGTGGATGTAGTCAAGGATCAGGTTATAGATTTGCTGGGTTGTAAAGATGAGGATATTTTGCTTGCGAGCGGGAAAACGGGCGAGGGCGTCCCTGAAATTCTGGAGGCCATCGTAAAGAGGGTGCCTCCTCCGGCAGGTGATCCGTCGAAGCCTTTGCAGGCGTTGATTTTTGATTCCGTCTTCAACTCTTTCAGAGGGATAATCGCCTATTTCAAGGTTGTAAACGGTTCCGTGAAAAAAGGAGACAGGGTAAAGTTTTTCAATACCGGGAAGGAGTATGTGGCAGAAGAGGTGGGCGTGTTGAGAATGAGACTTTGCCCCAAAGATGAGATAACTACGGGAGATGTAGGCTATATCATTTCCGGTATAAAAAGCGCGGTAGAGGTAAAGGTCGGGGATACCATTACCAAATGCAGTGAACCGTGCGATGCTGCGATAGCCGGATTCGAAGAGGTAAAACCTATGGTCTTTGCAGGTGTTTATCCTATCGAAAGCGATGAATACGAGGATTTGCGTGCATCATTGGAAAAGCTGAGGCTGAATGATGCGTCATTGGTTTTCGAACCGGAGTCTTCTCTGGCTTTGGGTTTCGGTTTCCGTTGCGGCTTTTTAGGGCTGCTCCATTTGGAAATCGTGCAGGAACGCCTTTTCAGGGAGTTCAATATGGATTGTATAACCACTGTCCCCAATGTCTCTTATAAGGTTCATACTACTCAGGGAGAAGTACTCGATGTACACAATCCCAGCGGATTGCCGCCCATTACGCTCATAGATTATATAGAGGAGCCGTATATAAGGGCGCAGATTATATCCAAGAGCGAATTTTTCGGTCCTATCATGAAACTTTGCCTGGACAAACGGGGGCTTCTTATAAGCCAGCATTTCCTTACCAGCGACAGGGTTGAACTGAATTTCGATATTCCTCTGGCCGAGATTGTCTTCGATTTCTACGACAAGCTCAAATCAATATCCAAAGGGTATGCATCATTCGACTATCATATCATCGATTACAGGGATTCCGACCTTGTGAAGCTCGACATATTGCTGAACGGCGAGCAGGTAGATGCCCTTTCGAGCCTTATTCACAGAGACCACGCGTATGATTTCGGCCGGAAGATGTGCGAGAAGTTGAAGGAGCTCATTCCCCGTCAGCAATTCGATATTGCAATACAGGCCGCGATAGGGGCAAAGATAATAGCGCGTGAGACGGTAAAGGCCGTAAGAAAGGATGTGACGGCCAAGTGCTACGGCGGTGACATTACCCGTAAAAGGAAATTGCTCGAGAAACAGAAACGGGGCAAGCGCCGTATGAGGCAGGTGGGGAATGTAGAGGTCCCTCAAAGCGCCTTCATGGCGGTATTGAAACTGGATTGACAGAGTTTCAGCATTGTGTCTCTGTCTCTTCTTCAAAGAGATATACTTTATCTGAACGACGGAGTTTCTCCTTGACAGGAATTGAACAGCAGACTCCTTTCCCCGCTCTCTCCACCGGTTTCAGGTCTACCCTTATTTCCGGGATTTTCATCTCTATTACTCCTGTTGAAGGACCGATAATAAGAATGTTGTTCCCTACAGAAAGGCTTCCCGTCTCTACAAGGACTTCAGCGACTGCTATGTTTGTAAAATAGTTGGTGATCTTTCCTATATACACCTTTTTGCGGGTGGCCTTGTTGCCGTAAACGCTGCTCCATTCCCCGAGTCTGGCCCCCTGGTAGTAGCCATCCCAGAACCCCCGGTTGAAAACCTGTTCGAGCTCTTTTTTGAGCGATATGGACAATTCCGGCGTAAATCTTCTTTCCAAAACGGCATCTGCCGCCCTCCTATATGCAGAAACGACCTTTTTTACATATTCCGCACTGCGTGCCCGGCCTTCAATTTTAAAGACCGAAACTCCGGCATCGACCATCTTGTCCATGAATTCGATAGTGCAGAGGTCTTTCGGGGACATGATGTATTTATTGTCTATCTCGAGTTTTGCGCCCGTTTCCAGATCAGTCACTTCGTACCCTCTTCTGCAAAGTTGAAAACATGACCCTCTGTTTGCGGAGGCGTTGTATTCATGGAGGCTCAAATAGCATTTACCTGAAATGGCCATACACAAGGCACCGTGGCAGAACATCTCTATGCGGATCTTTTCTCCGGACGGGCCTGTAATGTTTTCCTCTTCTATGAAACGGCTGATCTCCTTAACCTGTACGAGGGTAAGCTCTCTGGCGAGTACAATGACATCGGCAAATTGCGCATAAAATCCAAGGCTCTCCCTGTTGGAGATATTGAGCTGGGTTGAAATATGTACTTCCATCCCTATGGAACGGGCATATGCTATGGCGGCCATGTCGGATGCTATGACTGCCGTTACTCCGGCCTTATGCGCTATGGATATCGCCTCACGCATAGGTTCCAAATCCGAGTCGTAAAGTACTATGTTGAGTGTAAGGTATGAGCGCACTCCATGCTCATTGCAGATTTCTACTATCTTTTCTATGTCGGAGCTGTTGAAATTGTTTGCCGAGTGAGAACGCATATTAAGATTGCCTACTCCGAAATAGACGGAGTCGGCCCCTCCTTGTATAGCAGCCGTAAGCGCCTCGAAGTTTCCGGCCGGCGCCATTATCTCCAATTTCTGCATCTCTTTTTAAACTTTATTTACAATCACGCTGCGTCCGGGCAGTTTATTTGATTCTGGTTATGAGCCTGTCGGCATATTGTGTAAGCAATTCTTTCTGGTTTTCGGCGAGACTGGATTGCCCGAGCAGTTCCAGGGCCCCGTTATAATACTCCTTGATTGCCTTTTCTGCATCTTCTTTGATACCGTAATCCATGTAAAGACGGCGCATTCCCTCTATTTTTTGTTCTGCCTGCCCTTCTGTAAGCGCAAGCAGGCTGTCCAATTTCCCGCGTTCCAGTGACGGAATCTTTTTGAATGCCTGCACAAGAAGCCAGCTTTTTTTATTATTTACAATATCTCCCCCAATGCTTTTTCCGAATATGGAGCTCTGGGAAAACGTGTCGAAATAATCGTCCTGAATTTGAAAGGCGATACCTATTCTGTAGCAAAAATCGTAAAGCATATCGCAGATTTCTGAATCCGCACCGGCGATTACGGCTCCTGTTTTGGCCGAGCAGGCCAGCAAAACGGCTGTCTTGAGCCCTATCATTTTAATATAGTCTTCCATGGTTATGTAGGGAAGAGCTTCATAGTCCATATCGTATTGCTGTCCTTCGCATACCTGCTGCACCGTCTTCGAGAAGAGGCCGAGCACCTGCGGCAGATTTTCCGCCTTGCACTCTGCAAGGAGCTGATATGCCATTATAGACATTACGTCTCCCGAGAGAATCGCCACATTGCTGTTCCATTTGGTGTAAATTGTGGGCTGGCCTCTCCTTATGGGAGCCTTATCCATGATATCGTCGTGAATAAGCGTGAATCCGTGGAAAATCTCTATGGCAAGTGCCGGGTAGAGAATGGTTTTGTCGATGTTGTCGTCGAAAAGGGTGTACGACATGAGACATGCGAGAGGCCTTATTCTTTTGCCTCCGATGGAAATCATATATTGTATGGGATCGTAAAGGTCCGCAGGCTCTTTTTTTAGATCGAGCGAGCCGAGCCCCTTTTCAATTATCCCCTGCAACTGGTCGAGTGAATACATTTTTTTGCATTTTATACGAAAACAAAGGTAATTGATTTTGCACAAATTTGTATATTCGCAAAGGCTAAAAAAGTGTGGTCATATACATGGAATCGTCCGGCAATGCAACTGTGGTAAAACATACGGGGAGTCATTATCTGCTCTCGAAACTGCCCGAGTGGCAACCTTTTCCTGCCGTTATAAAAGGAAAGCTGCGTCTCAAGGATTTTAACTCCACAAATCCTGTGGCGGTAGGCGACAGGGTGGAATATAAAAGGGATGCCGCCGGAACGACCGTAATATCGGCCATAATGCCGAGAAAAAACTGCATTATACGCAAATCTACCAATTTAAGCCGCCAGTCTCATGTCATAGCCGCAAATTTGGACAGGGCCTTTTTGGTCGTTACGGCTGCGATGCCGGATATAAAACTTCCGTTTGTAGACCGGTTCCTGGTGACGTGCCAGGCATACGGCGTACCTGTATCAGTCGTTATAAATAAAAATGATATATACGATAAGATGCAGAGGGAGATGGTGGAAGCTCTGCAGGAGATTTACGAAAATGCAGGTTATCATGTCATGAAATGTTCGGCTGTGTCGGGAGAGGGAGTCGGGGAGTTGAGAGAGATATGCAGAGATAGAATCGTCCTCTTTTCCGGGCAGTCCGGTGTGGGAAAATCTTCGCTGATAAAGGCAATGGACCCAGCCCTGGATTTGAAAATCGGAGAGATGTCCGAGTATCACAGGCAGGGAAAGCATACTACCACATTTTACCAGATGCACCCTCTTTCAGGAGGGGGATTCCTCATAGATTCTCCCGGAATACGCGGGTTCGGGCTGGTAGATTTCAATAAATATGAATTAAGCACATATTTTCCGGAGATGCTGCGTGTGGAAGATTGTTGTAAATTTGCGCCGTGCACCCATACGCATGAACCCGGATGCGCGGTTAAAGAGGCGGTAGAAGAGGGGAAAATAGCAGTTGAAAGGTACGAATCCTATTTGGGAATGCTTGAAGAGGAGGGAAAGTACAGAGTATGAGTTTGGTTTTAAAAGGGTCGATGAACAAGAATGTCTTGAGGATAGCTGTACCGAGCATTCTCGCTACCATTACCGTACCTTTGGTCGGCATGGTGGATTTGGCTATTGCCGGGCGATTGGGCGATGCCGCCCTTATCGGAGGCGTTGCCATTGCTACGATGCTTTTCGATCTGCTCTACTGGAATATGAGTTTTCTCAGGGTGGGTACAAGCGGAATGGTGGCGCAGGCGTACGGCCGCCGGGACTTTAAAGAGGCGATGCGGGTGTTTGTCCAGGGTATCTTTACCTCTACGGCCATTGCGTTTCTGATATGGATAATACAGGTGCTGTATGTAGATGTGGCCTTTGCGGTGATAGAGTGTTCCGAGGAGGTGGAACAGCTTGCAAAAGAGTACTATTATGTGAGGATATGGGCAGCTCCGGCAACTTTGGGGCTTTATGTCTTTAAAGGCTTCTTCATCGGTATGCAGAATGCTGTGAGTCCTATGGTGGTGGACCTTACCGTAAACGGAGTGAATTTTATTGCAAGCGTCTTTTTCGCCCTCCATACCAAAATGGGCTTTTCCGGCATAGCGATGGGAACAGTGGTCTCACAATATACGGGACTTGTGCTGGCAATAATCCTCATGTTTATCTATTACAGAAGGTTTTTCAAACATATAAGCCTGAAGGCCAGCATACAGCTGAAGAGTGTCAGGAGATTTTTCTCTCTGAATACGGACCTCTTTATACGCTCTATCTGCTTTCTCTGCATATATTCCGGTTTTACAGCCCTTTCCGCTACATTCGGAGATCTGATGCTTGCTGTATGTACCATAATGATGAAACTGTTGCTGCTCTATTCATATTTCATAGACGGTTTCGCATATGCGGGCGAGGCTCTGGTCGGAAGATACACCGGTGCGAATGACGGGGCATCGCTGAAAAAGGCGGTAAAGGTGATATTTATCTGGTGCCTTTCCATAGCGGCTGTTTCTACTGTTGCCTATGCCGTGGAAGGCGAAACGTTTGTAAGAATCCTTACAACGGATGAAGAGGTGATTTCGGCAACGGCTCCGTTTTTGCCATGGCTGCTGATTATGCCATTGATGAGCTGTATAGCATTTACATGGGACGGCATTTTCATAGGGGCCACTGCCTCCAAAACAATCAGAAATTCCATGATTTATTCCGTAGTGGGATTTTTTGCCGCTTACTATCTGCTGAAAAGTTCAATAGGTGTCCAGGCGCTTATGGTAGCGTTCATGGTACACCTATTGGTAAGAAGCCTCTATCTCTCGATTCTGGCAAAGAGACGGGTATTCATATAACGGGGATGCCTCTATTCGAATCTCTTTTCTACGACAGCCCAGTCTATTATTTCCCAGATTTTCTTTACATACTCTGCCCGCCTGTTCTGACAGTCGAGATAATATGCATGTTCCCAGACATCTATTGTAAGCAGCGGAACAAGTCCTGAAGTCAGAGGGCAACCGGCATTGGATTCCTTTGTAATTACCGGCTCCCCGTTGCTGTCTTTGCTCAGCCATGCCCAGCCGCTGCCGAAAAGCGAAACTGCCGCAGCCGAAAATTCCTCCTTGAAGGCATCGAAGCTGCCCCATTTCTTTTCAATGGCCTTGGCAAGTTTCCCCTTGGGAGCTTTTTCCCCGTTCGGAGAGAATGTTTCGAAATAGAATGTATGGTTGAATGTCTGTGCGGCATTGTTGAAAATCCCGCCGTCGGATTTCTTTATTATCTCTTCCAGCGGCATCTTTGCAAATTCGCTGCCCTCAATCAATTTGTTGAGGTTGTCTATATAGGTTTGCAGATGTTTGCCATAGTGGTAACTCATGGTCTCTTTTGATATTGCCGGCTCAAGACTATCCTGCGCGTAGGGCAATTTTGGCAATTCGAATTTCATATCTTTATATTTTTATCAGGTAATTCCGACAGATTATGTTTTATAATCGATTTTTATGCTCCCGTCGTATATAATAAAACAAATAATTGCTATATTAGTTTATTCTTTGTAAAAATTAATTGAATGAAAAGGGATTTGAAATATCTGCAACTGCTGGCAAAGAGTTTTCCTACGGTTCAGGCGGCAAGTACGGAGATAATAAATCTGGAAGCCATTCTGAACCTTCCCAAAGGTACTGAGCACTTTGTAACCGACCTGCATGGCGAGAATGAGGCTTTCGACCATGTACTCAGGACGGCTTCCGGAGTCATAAAGCGGAAGGTGGAAGAGCTTTTCGGAAATACCTTGAGGGAGGTCGAAAAGAGAGATCTCTGTACGCTTATCTATTATCCGGAAGGAAAACTGAAGATAGTGAAGCAGAAGGAAAAGGCAATGACGGAATGGTACAAGGTAGTTCTTATGCGGCTTGTAAAGGTCTGTGCCGTAGTATCGTCGAAATATACCCGTTCCAAAGTAAGAAAGGCCTTGCCGCCGGAGTATGCATATATCATCGAGGAACTTTTGCATGAATCCAAGGCCGAAGAGGCGAACAAGCATGCCTATATCATGGCCATATTGGAGACCATTGTCTCCACAGGCAGGGCCGACCATTTCATTATAGCCATATGCAACCTGATAAAGAGACTTACGATAGATTCGCTCCATATAATAGGCGACATTTACGACAGAGGCCCTGGTGCGCATATAATTCTGGACACCCTTTGCAATTATCATAATTTCGATATACAGTGGGGAAACCATGATTTGGTGTGGATGGGCGCGGCATCCGGGAGCGAAGCCTGCGTGGCCAATGTCTTGAGAATCTGTTTCAGATATGCGAATTTCGCCACTTTGGAGGAAGGATACGGTATAAATCTGCTCCCCTTGGCAACTTTTGCGATGGATACATATAAAGATGACGATTGCGCGATTTTCCATCCTAAATTGAATGAAGATGAGCATATAACTACCAAACAGGAACACCTGGTGGCAAAAATGCACAAGGCAATAGCCGTAATCCAGTTCAAGCTCGAGGGACAGATAATTTCCCGCAGGCCGGAGTTCGAAATGGAGGAGAGAAGGCTGTTGCACCTTATAGACTTCGGAAAGGGTACTATAACCATAAATGGAGTGGAGTATGAGTTGAAAGACAAATCGTTCCCTACAATAAATCCGGAAAGGCCGTATGAACTTACCGCAGAGGAGAAAGATGTTATGGAGCAACTCACTCACAGTTTTACCACGAGTTCGAAGCTTGCCAAACACATGCATTGCCTCTACGACCACGGTTCCCTTTATCTTGTGAGAAACTCCAATCTGCTGTATCACGGTTCGGTGCCTTTGAACGAAGACGGCTCGTTCAAGGTTGTAAAAATCGAAGGGAAAGAGTATTCCGGGAAGAAACTTTTCGACAAGATAGAGTCATTGGTCAGAGTGGCATATTTCGGTGATGAAGGTTCCGCCGCAAAGAATTACGGCAAGGATTATATCTGGTATCTGTGGTGCGGCCCCTCATCCCCCCCTTTCGACAAGGACAGGATGGCTACGTTCGAACGTTATTTCCTTGCCGAAAAGGAGCTCCATAAAGAGAACAAGGGGGCTTATTATACTCTCAAGAACAATAAGGATATATGCGAGAAGATTCTGCAGGAGTTCGGCATAACCCGGTTGGAAAATTCCCATATAATAAACGGCCATATTCCCGTAAAGACCAAAAAGGGGGAGACTCCCATAAAGGCGGGAGGAAAGCTTCTGGTTATAGACGGAGGTTTTTCAAAAGCGTACAGGAAGGAGACGGGAATAGCTGGCTATACATTGATTTATAACTCGTACGGGCTAAAGCTGGTACAACATGTGCCTTTCGAATCCATAGAAAAGGCCATAGTGGAAGGCATAGATATCATATCCGAAACCAAGGTCGTGGAATTTGCGGAAAACAGAAAACTGGTAAGGGATACCGATATAGGCAAAAGCCTTATAGAGCAGATAGAAGACCTTAAACAATTGTTGCATGCCTACAGAAATGGTTTGATAAGAAAATAAATAGTATTACTTTTGCCGCGCAAAAAAAGAAAAGATGGATTGGTTGTCACAATTGGTAACAGGTAGTGGGATAGCACATTCAATCTTTATTATAGCAATAACCATTGCCGTAGGAATTTTGCTCGGGAAGGTAAAGATAGGCGGTATCTCCTTAGGAGTCACGCTGATATTGTTTACCGGCATAGCGTTAAGCCATTTTAAGATTTTGGTAGATCCGGCCATTCTTAATTTCGTAAAGGAATTCGGCCTGATATTGTTTGTATTTTCGATAGGGCTGCAGGTCGGCCCGGGTTTCTTCTCTTCATTCAAGAAAGGAGGGGTGGCCATGAATCTTCTTGCCACATTGGCTGTGCTGCTCAGTTGTGCGACTGCTGTCGCATTACATTATATTACCGGAGAAGATCTGGTCGTAATGACAGGCATTCTCTGCGGTGCGGTTACCAACACTCCAGGACTGGGAGCGGCGCAACAGACATACAGCGATGTGATGGGGAGCGCAAATCCGGATATAGCTCTCGGTTATGCAATGGCATACCCTCTGGGTGTGCTCGGCATAATAGGTACGATGGTCGGGATAAAATATCTCTTCAGGATAAAACTCGACAGGGAGAACTATAAGATAGACCAGGAGAGCGCAAAGGCGGGCGGAATCACTACGAAAATTTCCATAGAGGTCCGGAATCACGCAATATTCGGAAAGAGCATCAAGGACCTTCACAGCCTCATAGACAAGAGTTTTGTAATCTCGCGCATGCTGCACGGCGACGGCAGGATAGAGATTCCGACTTCGCAGTCTGTGTTGAACGAAGGGGACAAGCTTCTTGTCATTACCTCTTCGGATTATGTGGAGGCAATAATCTCCTTTATAGGAAAAGCCATCGATATGACATTCGACGAATGGCTTGACCTGGATTCGCAGCTTATAATGAAGAAGGTCATTATAACCCGTTCAGAGATAAACGGAAAGAGTTTGAGCGACCTCAAGGTAAGATCTCTGTTCGGCGTGAATATAACGCGTGTGACACGTGCCGGCGTAGATTTGGTTGCAGACGGCGATTTGGAGTTGCAGATAGGAGACAGGGTGCTGGTTGTAGGAGACGAGTCGAGCGTGGAGGGGCTGGCCCGTTATTTCGGAAATTCATTGAAAAGGCTGAGGGAGCCGCACCTTATTTCCATATTCATAGGAATAGCCGTAGGTGTGCTGTTCGGTTCGATTCCTTTTATGCTGCCGGGCATTCCGCAACCGGTCAAGCTGGGATTGGCCGGCGGTCCGCTGGTGGTGGCTATTCTGATAAGCCGTTTCGGGTGTAAATTGGGCTTCATTACATATACTACGCAGAGCGCCAACATAATGCTGAGAGAGATAGGCATATCGCTGTTTCTTGCGGCTGTCGGGCTCGGCGCAGGCGAGAATTTTGTGGAAACCCTTGTCGGAGGAGGTTACAGATGGGTCGGCTACGGCTTTATAATAACGGTGTTGCCGTTGCTTATAGTATCGGTTCTGGCGAGATTCTTATATAAGCAGAACTATTTTACAATTATAGGCCTTATAGCCGGAAGTACCACGGACCCTCCTGCACTTGCATACTCCAACTCTATCTCTTCGAGCAATTATCCGGCTGTCGCATACGCAACGGTTTACCCGCTCGTGATGTTCTTGAGGGTGCTTACTGCCCAACTGATAGTGCTGTACGCTTTGTAAAAATTCCTTTGAATTTTGGCATTCAAGAAATTAATTGTATCTTTGCAAGCCGTTTTATACACGGATGTTTAGGTAAAATAAAGATTAACAATTAATTATGCCAACAATTCAACAGTTAGTACGCAACGGTCGCGAGACTATCGTAGAAAAATCAAAGTCTCGTGCACTGGATGCTTGTCCTCAAAGACGCGGAGTTTGTGTACGTGTTTACACTACAACTCCCAAGAAACCTAACTCGGCAATGCGTAAGGTTGCCCGTGTAAGGTTGACTAATCAGAAAGAGGTGAATGCCTACATCCCGGGAGAAGGACACAATTTGCAGGAACACTCTATTGTTCTTGTTCGTGGCGGTCGTGTTAAGGACCTTCCTGGAGTACGTTATCACATTCTTAGAGGGGCATTGGATACTGCAGGTGTAGACGGACGCAAACGTTCGCGTTCTCTGTACGGTGCAAAAAGACCTAAGCCAGCTAAGAAGTAAGTCATTAATCATTTAAAGTTTTAAAAAAATGAGAAAATCGAAGCCGAAAAGAAGGATTCTACTTCCTGATCCAAAATTTCACGATACAATGGTTACACGTTTCGTGAACAATCTTATGTTGCAGGGGAAGAAGAGTATCGCTTACGCTATTTTTTACAAATCAATCGACATGATTGGCGAGAAGATGAAAGATTCTGACAAGGCTCCACTGGAAATTTGGAAGAAAGCATTGGAAAATATTACACCGCAAGTCGAGGTCAAGAGCCGCAGAGTGGGTGGTGCAAACTTCCAGGTTCCTACAGAGGTGCGTCCCGAGAGGAAGATTTCATTAAGTATGAAGAACATGATTCTTTATGCTCGCAAACGTTCGGGCCACTCAATGGCTGAAAAATTAGCTGCAGAGATACTGGCTGCATACAATAACGAAGGTGCTGCCTTCAAGAGAAAAGAAGACATGCACAAGATGGCTGAGGCCAACAAAGCATTTGCTCATTTCCGTTTTTAATTAACAAAAATTAAATGGCAAGAGATTTAAAATACACTAGAAATATCGGTATCATGGCTCATATCGATGCCGGTAAAACTACTACATCCGAAAGAATTTTATACTATACCGGAAAGACGCACAAGATAGGTGAAGTTCATGAAGGCGCCGCTACAATGGACTGGATGGTTCAGGAGCAGGAGAGGGGTATTACAATCACATCTGCTGCAACTACCGCATTCTGGCACTATAATAACGGCACTTATCAGATCAACCTTATCGATACCCCGGGCCACGTGGATTTTACCGTTGAGGTCGAGAGATCGTTGCGCGTGTTGGATGGTACTGTCGCTACTTTCTGTGCGGTAGGACGTGTGCAACCGCAGTCCGAAACCGTATGGAGACAGGCAGACAAGTATAAGGTTCCTAAAATCGCTTATGTAAACAAGATGGACCGTATCGGAGCGGACTTTCTTGCAGTCGTAAGCGAGATAAAGGAGAAGCTCGGTGCAAATGCTGTTCCTATTTGCCTTCCTATCGGAGCGGAGGATAAGTTCCAGGGTATTATCGACCTTATAGCGATGAAGGGCTATTTCTACGATCAGGAGAGCAAGGAGCTTGTTAATTACGAAGTAAGAGAAATTCCTGAAAATCTTCGGGCAGAGGCGGAAGAGTGGAGAGGAAAACTTATAGAGTCCGTTGCAGAGTACGATGATGCTCTCATGGAGAAATTTTTCGATGATCCGTCCAAGATTACAGAAGATGAGATTATCACCGCATTGAGAAAGGCTACAATCGACATGGCGGCCGTTCCGGTTTGCTGCGGTTCTTCATTCAAGAACAAAGGCGTTCAATTCCTTTTGGATGCCGTCATAAGGTATTTGCCTTCTCCGCTCGACAAGAATTCCGTAGAGGGTACCAATCCTAAGACAAATGAGACGGAGGTCCGCCACTCTACAGTCAAGGAGCCTTTCTGTGCATTGGTTTTCAAGATTGCGACAGACCCGTTTGTGGGAAGACTGGCATTCATGAGAGCCTATTCCGGAAAACTCGATGCAGGAAGCTATGTCTTGAATACCCGTTCAGACAAGAAGGAGCGTGTAGCAAGACTATATCAGATGCACTCTAACAAACAGAATCCTATAGATTTTGTAGAGGCGGGCGATATATGCGCTGCAGTAGGTTTCAAGGATCTTAGGACAGGCGATACGATTTGCGATGAAAATCATCCTATAGTTCTCGAGTCTATGACATTCCCTGATCCGGTTATCGGACTGGCGGTTGAGCCCAAGACACAGAAAGATTTGGATAAACTGGGAATCGCTTTGGGCAAACTCGCGGAAGAGGATCCAACATTTACCGTCAAGTCTGATCATGAGACAGGCCAGACAATTATCAGCGGTATGGGCGAGCTTCACCTCGATATCATAGTGGACCGTCTTAAGAGAGAGTTCGGTGTCGAGATTAACCAGGGTGCGCCTCAGGTTAATTATAAGGAGGCGATCCTTTCTTCTGTACAACACAGGGAAGTCTTTAAGAAACAGACCGGCGGTAGAGGTAAATTCGCGGATATCATTGTAGAGATAGGCCCTGCAGACGAAGGTGTGACAGGATTGCAGTTTATAGATGAAGTTAAGGGAGGAAACATTCCCAAAGAGTTTATTCCTGCTGTAGAAAAGGGTTTCAAATCCGCTATGGCAAACGGTGTGCTTGCAGGTTATGAGGTTACTTCAATGAAAGTTATCCTTAAGGACGGTTCGTTCCACCCTGTAGATTCGGATGCCCTTTCATTCGAAATCTGCGCCCGTCAGGCATTCAGGAAAGCTCTTCCCAAGGCATCGCCTGTGATAATGGAGCCTATAATGTCTCTGGAGGTAGTAACCCCTGAGGAGTATATGGGAGACGTAATCGGCGACTTGAACAAACGTCGCGGACAGATTACGAGCATGGACTCTAAAGGTAATGCAAGAATAGTCAATGCCAAAGTTCCGCTTTCGGAGCAGTTCGGTTATGTGACGATATTGAGAACACTCACATCTGGTAGAGCAACAAGTACGATGACATTTTCTCATTATGCTGAGTTGCCTGCAACATTGGCGAAAGAGGTTATCGAAAAATCGGGTAACAGAAGAGTCGCAGATGATGAGGAATAATTATGATTTAAATTGGTATAGATACAATGAGCCAAAAAATAAGAATTAAATTAAAATCTTACGATCACGCGTTGGTAGACAAGTCTGCCGACAAGATTGTAAAAACGGTAAAGGCGACAGGTGCGGTTGTAAGCGGCCCTATTCCTCTTCCTACCGACAAGAAGATTTTTACTGTAAACCGTTCTACTTTCGTGAATAAAAAATCGCGCGAGCAGTTCGAACTGAATTCTTTCCGCCGTTTGCTGGATATCTACAGCTCTACACCTAAAACTGTAGATGCCCTTATGAAACTGGAACTTCCAAGCGGTGTCGAGGTCGAAATCAAGGTCTGATTTTGAGAAATAAAAATATTCATTATCTTTGCATCTGCAATTCCCGGAAGGGAGTTGCAGTTACAGAGATGTGATTGGGGCCCATAGCTCAGTTGGTTAGTAGCACCTGACTCATAATCAGGGGGTCACAGGTTCAAGCCCTGTTGGGCCCACAAAAAAGGACTTCGTTGCAACGAGGTCCTTTTTGTATATATTTAAATCTTGTCCAGTCCCTTGACTATCTTGTACCAATAATATTTTAGAGGGGAACTGTATTTGAGCTGTTTCCATGGCCTGCTGGCATGAGGTCTGTGCCAGACGGGAAGCGAAAGAAACAGATAGTTTTTGAATCCCATTTTAAGTGCCGTTTGGGAAATCGAAACGTCGTACCAGTTTTTGGCAGGATCCAAAAGATTGAAATCGTATTTGTTGAGGAAACCGTTCGTTATAACGGAACAGCAGAAACTGCAATGCTTTTTAATGGGCGATATCTCTTTCCGCAACCTTTTTGCAAAAAGATACGGATAATTTATCTCTCCGTTTTCATCTACCGTAACCGCTGCGGCTATTGCACAGTCCGCCTCACTTTTGGAGCCCTCGTATAGTCTCTGTATCGTATCCGGTTTTACAACCACATCGCTCTCTATAATCAGCAGCGAGGCCCCCTCTTCGAGGGCTTTTTTCTGTGAAAGTTGGAGCGTGATGCGGTAGTTGGGAGAGGGATTCCGTGTAATATCCTGAAGATTTATCAATTCGAATCCCATCTCTTTTGACGCATGCCGGAGTTTTTCGGTATTTTCCGGAGTACTGAAATCGTTATATACGGTATACCTGTAAGGGACTTTGATGTCGGAACCGATGACAGACTTTACTGTCTGCAAGGTAAGCTCCAGAGAGTCCTTTACTGGTGTTATTATATGCAATGATTCCATACTCCAAAAATTATACAAAAATACGAAATGTATCTGATAAAATATTAACTTTGCTTACGTTTTAGCCTAAAGGAGGGTTATCATGAGAAAAGTTTTTATTATGTGCGCAGTCATTTTTTCTTCAATTGCTTCGGCCTGTTCCCAGAAAGAAGACCTGAAAGAGCATTATGATGCCCAGGTTTCGCAAATGATTCAGCAGGCCGGTATCCCGTTTATAGAATTGAGATTCCGCTCGCCGGAAATAAACTATTCGGTGCAATGCGCCAATCCTGATTTTTACGATTCGGTAAAAATTGCAGAAGGAACGGCAATAAGGCAGCCGGCAATAATGCAGGCGGCATCTTTGAGTAAAGTCGTCTTTTCATATATTGTCATGAAGGCGGTGCAGGATGGGGAGATAGATCTGGATACTCCTCTTTACAAATATACCGATATCGACAGATTCAAAGATAAGGAGACTGCCAAAAAACTTACGGCCAGAATGGTACTCAGGCACAGGTCTGGACTGCCCAATTGGAGCGTAGCCGCTTCGTCTGCCGAGTGGCCGACATCGGAGATAACGTTCAAATTTCCGCCCGATTCATGTTATGACTATTCCGGTGAAGGTTTTGCATTTTTGCAGAGAGCTATCGAGAAGATAAAGGGAAAAGATATAGAGACCATAGCGGAGGAAGAGGTGTTCAATCCGCTTGGCATGAAGAACAGCAGTTACGCATGGCGCAGCGATTACGATACTCTGGCTGTTTTTGGTTACACCGATGATAAATGCGAAGGGCTAAGGCGTCATCCCAGGGCGAATGTGGGTTATACTTTAAGGACAACTGCGGAAGATTATGCCAAGTTTTTGGATGAATTGCTCTTCGGTACGACCCTTAACCCCGAAATCAAAGAGATGATGTTTACTCCCGATACGAACAAGGCCATAAGGTATGCAGACGGGGAGCGGCCTTGCGATTCTTCCATTTTCTGGGGGCTCGGAATAGGAACGGAGAACAATGCGAATCATGGAAAGGTTCTATGGCATTGGGGAGACAATGACACTTTCAGGGCGCTCTTTATCCTGATACCTCAGGAGCAGTCGTATCTGCTCTACTTTACAAACAGCAATCATGGCCATGATATAATAGACAAGATGACGGCTCTGTTTTTCAATGACGGGCAGCCTTTCGCCTTATCATCATGGGTAAATGACGAAACCGGTGAAGAGTAACAATGCAGCGTGATTGAACGAAGTTTGAAATAAAAAATCCGAATCGGAATTTCCGGTTCGGATTTTTTATCTAAAAAACTTAAAACATATGAAAACTTCTGTACAGGATAGGAGAATCGAACTCCTATTTGAAGATTGAGAATCTTCTGTCCTAACCGTTAGACGAATCCTGCGTTTGGGACTGCAAAGATAGTAAAATTTTATATAAAAAAAAATAAATCAAAAATTTTGTCGGAACTATAAAAATAGTACATTTGCAAGCGTAATTGGTTTCCTGGTCATGTCAAATTAGTCTCATGACCGGAATTAAAAGGGAATGCAGTGAAAATCTGCAACAGTTCCCGCTGCTGTGAGTTCCTTAATGTGTTTAGCACTCTTTGCCACTGGTTCAAACCGGGAAGGCGCTAAACAGGGACAAGTCAGAAGACCTGCCGTTACGGTTTAAAAGTTACTCCTGCGGAGAATGGGAGGAATGAGAACAATAGAGTTGAATCGTAGGTTTCTCTTTTGATTTGTCTTATGATATGCGCTCCGGCGCAGTATTGCCGAATGTGCGGTACTGTTACGGACGCAAATGAGAGGTGAATGTTATCCGCAGGTGTAATGATTGATTTAAAATTAATTGTTATGCCTGATTGCAGAGGATTGTCATTCGCCCTTTTTTTGTCTGTTGTGCCGTTGGCTGCAACAATATCTGCTGCTTCCGTGCCGGTTTATGAAGGGCATACCATGTCGGACGGCTTTGATGCGGATTCGGTGCAGCAGCTGGAAAGCGTATATGTCACGGCGCATAAGAGCGTACCTAAAATCATACCGGCCCAAAGGCTGGCCGGAGAGCGGCTCCAGAGGTTAAGCGCCCATTCGGTAGCAGATGCCATACGCTATTTTTCCGGCGTGCAGATAAAGGACTACGGAGGTGTGGGCGGTCTCAAAAGCGTAAATATCCGCAGTCTGGGAAGCCAGCATGTAGGAGTTTTTTATGACGGAGTGGAGATAGGGAATGCCCAGAACGGGATAGTCGATTTGGGCAAATTTTCATTGGACAATATGGAAGCGGTCTCCCTCTACAATGGCCAGAAAAGCTCCATATTCCAAAGCGCAAAGGACTTTGCATCGGCCGGCTCCATTTATCTGCAATCCAGGACTCCGTTCTTCGGGGAGGGAAAGAAGAATAATTTCAAGGCTGCGGTCAAAGGCGGGTCGTTCGGGACCGTAAACCCGTCATTGTTGTGGGAGAGGAGAATCGGGGAGAATCTCTCCATGCAGATAAGTACGGAGTATCTTTATACAACTGGCAAATATAAATTCAGCTATTCAAAGAGAGACGGTTATGATACCACCGAGGTAAGAAAAAACGGCGATGTCAGGTATTACAGGGCGGAAGCCTCTCTCTTTGGGAATATAGAAGACGGAAGATGGCAGGCGAAAGCCTACTTTTATGATTCCGAAAGAGGGTATCCCGGAGCGTCCGTAAGGGAAGAGCCGGGTAAATACAGGCATCAGGACCGGCAATGGGATAGGAATTTTTTCCTGCAGTGGAGATTCCATAAAGAGATTTCCAGGTTTTACAGAATGCAGCTGAATGCCAAATATGCATACGATTATCTGCATTATCTGTCGGACCCGAGGCTGGACGTTACCACAATGTATGTAGACAACCGATACAGGCAGCAGGAACTCTATTTTTCATCGGTAAACGGGTTCAGGCTTTTTGAATGGTGGAGCATGAATCTGTCGGCAGACCTGCAATACAATACTCTCAATGCAGACCTGACGGATTTTGCCTATCCCGACAGATATACCCTCCTTGCAGCCCTTGCCACCTCATTCGACTGGGGAAAATTAAAGGTTCAGGGAAGCCTGCTCAATACCTTTGTTACGGAGAGCGTGAAAAAGGGGAAACCGGCTCCGGATAAAAACGAACTGACCCCGACAGTTGTAGCCTCTTACAGACCGTTCGATAATAGCGGTCTCACTTTCAGGGCCTTCTATAAGCGGATATTCAGGATGCCTACCCTGAATGATCTCTACTATACCTTTATCGGAAACAAACAGCTCAATCCCGAATATACTACCCAATATAATATCGGAGCCTGCTATGAAAAGAGCCTGAACGGCAGATTCTGGAAAAAAGTAAAGGTACAGGCGGATCTCTATTACAATGAAGTTGAAGACAAGATAATTGCAGTGCCTGCATCGAACCAGTTCCGGTGGACGATGCTGAATCTGGGCTATGTGGAGATTCGCGGTGCAGATGTTTCGGCGGAAGTTTCAGCCAGTATAGCTAAGGTTTCCCTCAATTTGCTTGCGAGCTACACATATCAGAAGGCACAGGATTTTACAGACCGCGAAAGCAGCTATTACGGCGGGCAGATACCGTATATCCCCTGGCATAGCGGCTCGGTGGTTTTCGGGGCCGTATATGGCTTGTGGAGTTTTAACTACAGTTTCATCTATACTGGCGAAAGGTATGAATCATCTGCAAACATTCCGGAAAATTATGCCCAGCCGTGGTACACGAGCGATCTCTCCCTTGCAAAAAGGTTCGATGTAGGGGATTGCAAGTTGCAGCTTGCTGCGGAGGTGAACAATATTTTCAACCAGCAGTATGAGGTGGTGCAGTGTTACCCCATGCCCGGAACCAATTTCAGGATAACGGTATCGGTTATGTTTTAATGTGAATTTGTACGAAATGAATATGATAATGATTAACAGAGTTCCGACATTTATTTTAGCATTGTTGCTTCTTTTTTCATGCAGAAAAGCAGATGTGATTGTTCCGCCGGAAGAGAAACCGGTTGCACCTGGCGGCGAGGGCAACGAAATAACCGGCTTTTATCTTCTGAACGAAGGCAATATGGGCAGCAACAAGGCTACCATAGATTACTTCGATTACGAATCGGGCATTTATTCCAAAAACATTTTCGCAGAGAGAAATTCCGGTGTAGTGAAGGAATTGGGAGATGTGGGCAATGATATTCAGATTTACGGAAACAAGTTGTATGTAGTCGTAAACTGTTCCCATTTTGTTGAGGTAATGGATTCAAAGACAGCAAAACACATTGCCACTATCCCGATTCCCAACTGCCGGTATATAGAGTTCGCCGGTAAATATGCCTATGTCTCTTCCTATGCAGGTCCTGTGGAGTTGGACCCGAATTACAGGCTGGGCTATGTGGCCAAAGTCGATACGGCCACACTTGAGGTGGTGGCGGAGTGTACGGTAGGCTATCAGCCCGAAGATATGGCCATATGCAACGGCAAACTCTATGTGGCAAATTCGGGCGGTTACAGGGCGCCGGACTACGACAACAGGGTTTCTGTTATAGATTTAGAGAGTTTCCGGGTAGTCAGGACAATGGAAGTCGGCATAAACCTGCACAGAATGGCGCAGGACGGTTATGGAAACATATATGTCTCCTCGAGGGGAGATTATTACGGAACACCGTCGAAGACCTTTATTATAGATTCCGACAGAGATATTGTGACAGACACCCTGCATACTTTGCCGAACAGCAATATGGCGACAGGTGGGGATTCCCTTTATGTACTGAGCAATGAATTCAATTATATGACGAACAGCTGGACGGTTTCGTACGCGATTTTCGATATGGCTCAAAAGCGTGTCGTTTCCAGAAATTTCATATCTGACGGTACGGAAAAGAGGATAAAGACCCCATACGGGTTGGCTGTCAATCCTCAGACAAGGGAGATTTTCGTGACAGATGCAGGGGATTATGTAACTCCCGGAACGCTTTATTGCTTCGACAGATACGGGAAACTGAAATGGAATACGGTTACGGGAGACATACCTGCCCATTTTGCATTTACAGAATCAAAGGTGGATTTAAATAATTAATCAAATAAAATAATGGAAATGAAAAAAATCATGAATTTCGGCATTCTTGCAATGTCGCTTTTTTGGGGATTTCTCCTCACCTCCTGCGAGGATGAGCCCGCCGGAGGAAAACCTCCTGTAATCTTTTTAGACAACGAGGAGGTATCCTACAGCGTAAAGGCCGGCAGACAGATAACGATTGCTCCCGAATACGAAAATGCAGAGGAGGCTTTCTTTGCATGGAAATTGGACGGAAGCATTATCTCTGCGGAGCCTTCGCTTGTCTTCTCTTCTGCAGAGATAGGAACCTATTACGTAGAGCTTAGCGTTATCAACGGCTATGGCACAGCCTATTCCGAAGTACAGATTTCCGTAGTGGAACTGGCGGTACCGCAAATTTCTCTTGCAGTGCCGCAAGAGGGGTATGTTACCATAGAGGGGGGAACGCTTCTTCTGGAGCCTGTTATAGAAAACGGAGATGGGGCGACGTTCGCATGGTATGTGAACGGGACCGAGACGGCCTCGACTCAGGATTTCTCTTTTGTCGCAGAAAAAGCAGGAACATATACTCTCAAGCTTGTGGCAAGCTCAGAAGACGGTTCTTCGGAAATAGAATTTGAGGTAAAAGTATATACCGCAGAACAGATGCCTTTCAGCTGGGATTTCGAATATGAGACATTCAACGTTGCGGCAGGGCGTACTATACGCATCAAGGCGTTTGACGTGAAGAACGATTTCGGGGCGGAATATATATGGAAGGTAGACGGGAAAGAGGTCCAGCGCGGAAGTTCTACCGAGTATCTCTATACCGCTCCTGCGGCCTCCGAGATAAAGGCCGGGAGCGTTACGGCTGTTTCCGTCACCATGAAAAATCAGTATGCGGAGGTAACCAAAGAGTTGAAGATAAACAACTGCCCGGCTGAAGGAACATACAAGAGAACGGCAACCGGTGCAAGCAATGCAAAATTCAACAAGGTTTACGAATTTTTGCCGGCTCCTGGCCAGTTCATAAATGAAGGATATGTTGCAGCAACAATGGACGAGGCTGTGGCGTATGCAGAGAGCCGGCTGCAGAGCGGGAACAGCTACGTGAGCCTGGGCGGTTTTGGCGGCTATATAGTGGTCGGATTTGACCATAGCATAGAGAATGACGGGAGTTACAATATTCAGATAAAGGGTAACTCATTCAATGGTTCATCGGAACCGGGCATAGTATGGGTCATGCAGGATGAGAACGGAGACGGTCTTCCCAACGATACTTGGTATGAGCTGAAAGGAAGCGAATACGGGACCAGCACGGAAACCCGCGATTACTGTATTACCTATTACCGGCCTAAGGCTGCCCAGATGCCGGTCTTATGGGAAGACAACAAGGGAGGCAGCGGCTATATAGATTATCTGGGCTCTTTCCACAGACAAGATTATTATTATCCTGAATGGGTGGAAGAAGATTCATATACATTGCGGGGAACATGTCTGTCTCCAAGGAACGAGGAGACACGCCCCGGCTACTGGTTCAACGGAAGCTTCGACTGGGGTTATGCAGACAATTTCGGTTCAGACAGGCTTACCGACGATGACAATTATGCCGCCGCCGCAAATGGCAACCATTTTAAAATAGATGATGCCGTAACATTCGATGGAAAACCGGCAGACCTTAAATATGTAGATTTCGTGAAGGTGCAGTGTGCGGTGAACGCAAAATCGGGCATGTTGGGGGAGATTTCCACCGAAGTTTTGGATTTCAATGACTTCAACATATTGAAAAATCAGCAGTAACAATCCAATGACAGACTATTTATGAAAAAGATATTCAATATAATGTTTTTTTGCGCGTTTGTCTCACTCTTTGCAGGATGCGACAAGGAGGAGTCTCCCTTTGAGGGGAGCGATGCGCATATTCTCTCTTTTTCGCTCACAACTACAGACGGGGTAAAGTACAGTGCATCCATAGATGCCGGCAATATTCTGGTAACAGTACCGTCGGGAACTTCTCTCTCCGGAGCTTCTGTGGAGTATGACTTGTGTGAAAATGCAAGTATAAATCCAGACCCGGCTTCGATTTCAGACTGGAACAGTGAATATCTGTTCAGGGTGGAAGCATACAATGGAGGCTATGAAAGCTACAGATATAGTGTAAAGTATACAGAAAATGTTGAAAACGAAACCATTGTCTTTACAACGCAGGCAGAAATTGATGCTTTTGCCTCTTCAGGCACGACAATAGTCAACGGTTCGGTAATAATAGGTGCAGAAAAGGAACCCGCTTCACAATATGACACAATCAAAAACGTGGAAGCACTCGCTTCCTTGAAAGAGATAGGTGCAAATCTTGTAATAAGAGGTACTTATAAGGGAAGTAATGTTGACGGCCTGGCAAATCTTGAAAGGGCAGGAGGCCTCTATGTGGGGCGCGAAGATGAAAAGTGCCCGCTCGAAAAAGGTTTTGACCTTTCACTCCCCAATCTGGTTTCGGCAACCGATATCATTGTAGTCTGCGATAGTGTTGCCAGAATCTCTTTCCCGTCTCTTGCAACGGTGAACAATAAATTCTATGTAAATTCAAAATCGGTGGAGGAGATTGAGACTGGCGCACTGCAGGAGTGCTTGGGAGATGTTACGATAGAAGGCAAGTCGCAAGGGAGTTCTTCAAACAGCGGAACGAGTGTAAACCAAAAACTTACAGAACTTTCGTTCCCTGCCCTGAAAACAGTTTACGGAAATCTGTCGGTAAATAATATATGGAGTCTTTCCAATGCAGATTTTCCTCTGCTTTCAGAAGTGAAGGGTTCACTTTCCCTTACATATCTGTACGGTCTTAAAGAGCTGGAACTTCCATCGCTGCGGATGACAGGCGGAGATATGAAAATAACTTCCAATGATGCAATGGTTTCATTCTCTGCGCCATTGCTTAAAGGCGCAGGGTCGCTTTCCGTTGCCTCGTCGGGGAGCTCATACATAAATCTGACAGATATTGCGCTTGGTTCCATTGAAGAGGTCAATGGCAATTTTTCCATTAAATACGGCTCAATGGAGAATCTCTCGTTTCCAAAATTGAGGAAAATTGCAGGAAAACTCGAGCTTTCTACCTTTTATTTTTTGGAAACCCTCTCTTTTGGCTCTTTGGAAGAGTGCGGAGAACTTTCGATTACATCCATTGCCAATGTAAGGGAGCTGGATTTTTCAAAGGTGGTGCAGACAGGGGCCATTGCGTTAAGCGGCTGCACTGGGCTGGTGAGGATGAACTCTCCGAAGATCGTGACAGGCAATCTTTCCATTACCAATGCATCTGCAAATGCGGAGGATATGTTCCTGACAGAAATGACGGGGCTCGATACCGTAAGGGGAACTCTCAGGATTACAGCGGCCAACTTTACCGAAATAGAGATTCCCCATATAAAATCGATAGGAGCGTTTTCACATACAAGCGGAACAAAACTTGTGGCCTTGCGCCTGCCCGATGCAGATACCATAGGCACTCTTACGTTAAGCAACCTTACTGCATTGACAACATTCGAGGCGCCTGTGCTCAGATGTACCGGTTCGTTTTCGATGAGCAATCTGCAAAAGATTGAAAATATCAATGTGCCGCTTTTGGAGTCTGCCGGCACACTGTTCAAATTTTACGGGGGGAGCTCCTCATCGACGGCTTCGCGAAGTGCGGTTACAAAATTGGACTGGTTCGCCTCCCTAAAAAAGGCAGACAGGGTCGAAGTCCGCTATTGCGGAAACCTTACGGACTTTACCGGACTCTCCTCTTTGGCAGACAACCTTTCGGATGAAAGCGCATGGGCGGTAAGCGGAAACAGATACAATCCCACCCTTGCAGATATGAAAAACGGAAAATATACCATGCAATAGAACAGACAAGATGAAAAAGATATCAATAATAATGTTTTTGTCGCTCGCTGCCTCTCTTTTTACAGCTTGCGACAAAGAAAACAATGATTTTATCGGCAGCGACAACTATTTGAATTCGTTCTCTCTGGAAAAAGACGGAGTTGTGTACCATGCAGAAATCATAAACAATCTTATTACCCTGACAGTTCCTCAGGAGGCGGATTTGCAGGGTGCAACTGCCAGATATGAGATATGCGAACTGGCTACGATATCGCCGGACCCTGCAACCGTTGAGGAATGGAATCAGGCATGCCTTTTTACCGTTACCTCGTATAGCGGACAGGCAAGGAACTATAACTATTCCGTGGTGCGTGACGAAAAGGTTTCCGGCGGAAATGTGATACTGGCCACGCAGGCGGAACTGGAGGCCTTTGCCGCAGAGAAGGTAAAGATCCTTGAAGGCAATCTTATAATAGGCGAAAAAACGGTTCCGGCAACGGAATACGATACCGTAAAGAACCTCTCTTCTCTGGCTTCTCTTACGGAGGTCAGGGGAAATATAGTAATCAACAATTCTTTCGGAGGAATGAACCTCGACGGGCTGCATAATGTCAGGTATGCGGGAAATCTTTATATAGGCGATGAGGAGAATGCTTTCGACAACGGAAAAGAGAGCCTCCTTTCCATTGAACTGCCTGCCCTTGAAACGGTTGCCGGCCAGATAACGGTAAATTCGGAAAAGGTCGGCCGGATTTGTTTCAGCGCCCTTTCCGAGGCGATGTCTCTATACGTAAACGGAAAGAATTTCAATGGAATTTCTCTGCCGCTTTTAAAGACCGTATTCGGCAACTTTACAGTTTCTTCGGGAACAACGGCTTCGGCAGCCAACGGGAACATTACGGAGTTTTCATTGCCGGCTCTGGAGAGTGTAGGAGGTAATTTTACTCTGCAAACCTTGTCCAATCTCTCCTCCCTCTCCTTGCCGGTGCTGAAAACCATATCGGGAAAACTCAATTTTAAATTGCTGCCTTTGGTAGAGATTATCTCTTTTCCTGCTCTGGAGCGCGTCGGAGGGACTATTGCAGTCCCTTATGACATGAGCGGGTTGAAGAGTCTGCAAATGCCGGGGCTGAAAGAGGCCGGGGCCATAGATATAGACGGAAGAAACAACGCTCCCATAATCGAAACTCTCGATTTCTCTTCGCTCGAGCAGGTAAACGGAGCTTTTGCGCTCTCGTATCTGAATATCGCATCGCTTTCTCTGACATCCCTGTTCTCTGTGGATGGAACATTTGATTTGCGTTACATGCAATCGCTCAAGGAGTTGGATTTGCCTCTTCTTAAAACATGCAACGGGACATTTTACCTCTATTATATGGAAGGGCCGGAAGTGCTGGATATTTCAACTGTCGAAAATCTGCCCGAATTGCAGATAATAGGTTCGCCAGCCATAAAAAAATGCAAGGCCCCGTCAAAAATTGCGGAAATCGAGATTAATGCGGCAAGCAAAGTAGCGGATATCATACCGTTGGAGGGGCTTGAAGAGGTAGAGAATCTTACTCTGAGCAATTTCAGAAATACGGAGATTATATTGGAAGGCTATGCAACGGCGATAAAGGGTGAACTTAAGATAGGCGCCTCTTCTGCAGGCAGAATCTCCATGCCGGATATAAGGAGATTGGGAAAACTTTCACTCTCTTTTTCTTCTGCCTTGAAAACT
Source organism: uncultured Bacteroidales bacterium (assembly GCA_944325445.1). GTDB lineage: Bacteria > Bacteroidota > Bacteroidia > Bacteroidales > UBA932 > Egerieousia. The sequence goes on from CALVAG010000002.1 coordinate 132,784, forward strand.
CTCGAGATGCCCGCTCTGGAGAAGATAGGAATATTCGAGATTAAAACGCCGTTGGTTGTGGAGAATATAAATGTTCCAAGACTGGAGGAGGTTACGGAGTCGCTGCTTATAAGCGGAGGTTCATCTTACAATAAAGGGAGGATCCCGATTACGAATCTGGATTTTCTGAATTCGCTCAAGGTAGCAGGCGCGGTAAAAATAGAGTATTGCGGAAACCTTACCGATTTTTCCGGCCTTAAAAATATATTGGCTTCCATTTCCGGGGAGAACTGGAGCGTGAAGGAGTGTGCGTATAACCCAACCTATGAAGATATGGTTGCCGGAAGGTATATCCTTGAATAGCGATTTGCCATTATCGCGTTCCGCAACTATCTTTGCTGTGAAAAACCGGATAACATTATGAAGAGCGACATTCAGATAGCACAGGAAAGCAAGCTTCTTCCCATTGTGGAAGTTGCGAAAAAGATAGGTATCCCGGAGGAGGATCTGGAACTTTACGGGAAATATAAGGCAAAAGTTCCGCTCTCCTATAAGGACAGGGATATTTCAAAGTCGAAACTGATTCTGGTTTCCGCCATCTCTCCCACTCCCGCAGGAGAGGGAAAGACGACGGTCTCCATAGGTCTTGCGCAGGCTTTCAACCGTTTGGGCAAAAATGCTGTTTTGGCACTCAGGGAACCGTCGTTGGGCCCTGTGTTTGGAATCAAGGGAGGCGCTACCGGAGGCGGGTATTCCCAAGTTGTCCCCATGGAAGATATTAACCTTCATTTTACTGGGGATTTCGCAGCCGTGGAAAAGGCGCATAATCTGCTTGCCGCAATGATAGACAACAATATCCAGAGCAAAAGACATTCGCTCCATCTGGATCCGCGCACCATTTCGTGGAAAAGGGTTATGGATATGAACGACCGTTCTCTCAGGAAAATGGTGGTGGGTCTCGGCGGAACTGCTTCCGGTGTGCCGCGGGAGACAGGGTTCGATATTACTGCAGCCTCAGAGGTGATGGCCATACTGTGCCTTGCATCAGATATAAAAGATCTCAAGGAGAGGCTTGGAAATATATTTGTCGGATATACGTTCGACAGAAAACCGGTCTATGCCCGTGACCTGAATGCCAACGGAGCAATGGCAGCGCTACTGAAAGATGCAATAAAACCCAATCTGGTCCAGACTCTGGAAGGAACGGCAGCCTTTGTGCATGGAGGCCCGTTTGCAAATATAGCCCAGGGGACAAATACCGTAATCGCAACAAAGACGGCAATGGCAACATCTGAATATGCCATTACGGAGGCCGGATTCGGATTCGACCTGGGGGCGGAAAAGTTTCTGGATATAAAATGCCGCGCCGCATCGCTCAATCCGCAGGCAGTGGTTCTGGTGGCAACCGTAAGGGCAATGAAATATCATGGCGGCATGTCGCTCAAGGCTCTCAAAGAGGAGACCGATGCCTGTGCAGACGGACACTGTTCGCTCGAAGAACTTTCAGGCAGGATCGAGGCATTGAAAAGGGGGATAGAGAATCTGCAGAAGCATATCGAAAACATAAGGCAGTTCGACCTTGTTCCCGTGGTGGCGATCAACAGATTCGTTACCGATGCACCGCAGGAACTCGAATTTATTAAGGAGTATTGCAATTCTTTGGGAGTCAAGGCGTCTATTGTAGATGTCTGGAGCAGGGGCGGAGCAGGTGCCATGGAGCTGGCGGAACTTCTTATGGAGCAGATTGCCGGAAATACCGCCGGCCATACGTATAAACCGCTTTATGACCTTAACCTGCCTGTAAAGGAGAAGATAGAGATAATTGCGAAAAAGATATACGGTGCACAGGCAGTGGATTATACGGCCAAGGCCAAGGCCGATTTGAAAAAAATTGCGGATTTGGGACTCGAACATCTGGCCATCTGTATGGCAAAGACGCAGAAGTCGCTTTCAGACAATCCGGAACTGTTGGGCAGACCCAAGGATTTTGTGGTGACGGTACGGGAAATAGAGGTGGCATCGGGTGCCGGCTTTATAATACCCATAACCGGTGAAATAATGCGGATGCCCGGTTTGCCCGAAGAGCCTGCCGCAGAGAGGATAGACATAGATGAAAACGGCGTGATTTCGGGTCTGTTTTAGATAGGGGAAATGGTTCCATTCATAATCAGAAAATTGGACAGGCGTTATTACACTGCCGATATTCCGCTGCACCCTACGCGGCTGCAGGCCTACTCTTTCTTTTTTCTGCTTAGCGGGACAGTACTTGTGGAGATTGGCGAAAAGGGCTATCTCATCAAACAGGGAGAGCTTGTGATAATTCCCGTAGGACAGTTTTTTGCAATAAAGTATTTCGACAGGAGCGAGGGCTACATGGGCAGTTTTTCTCCCAATTATTTTGGAGAAGACGTCTCCGAGAGGAATATCTTTAAGAGATTCGATTTTCTCAGAGTGTGGGGGCATCCTGTCATAGAGTTCGGCAAGGAGAGGGCGGAAACTGTAGCGGTGTTGTTTCAGAGAGTCTACGAGGAAAGCACGGCGGCAGGGCGCAGCGAAGATCTTATCAAGTCATATCTTATATCCATTCTTTTTGAGGCGGACATTGTCTATCAAAAAAGTTCGAAAGAAAAATTTCCGGAACATAATAGTGTGGGGAACAGTTTTCTGGACCTGTTGTTTTGCGGAAAACAGATCAAGCGCAATGTGACGGAATATGCGCAGATGCTGAATGTCTCTCCAAATCATCTGAATAAAATGGTAAGGCGGCTTACCTCCAAGTCACCGTCGCAATGGATAGAGGAGGCGATTATAAAGGAGGCGAAAATGTTGTTGCGCAACACTGAAATGCCGTTGGGGGAAATTGCGGCGAGTCTGGGAATAATGGACCAGTCCTATTTCGCCCGCAGATTCAAGCGGCACGAAGGAATAACCCCCTCGCAATACAGAAGCATGTACAAGTCGTGATTGATTTGTCCTAAATTTTGATAATTTAATCCTAAAATATATGCTGTTCCGACTCTATTTTTGCAACCGTGAAAAATATGGCTATGGAGCGGTTTTACAAAATTCTCGTTATTGCAGTTCTTTTTTCGGCGATATCTGACTGCAGCGTATCGGCTCATGAAAAAGACAGTTCTCTGGCGTTGCCGGAGATATCTGTCGTAGCTCAAATCAAACAGAAAAGCAATCTCAGGAACGAGCCGTTGTCATCATCTGTAATGAATTTTGCGGAGGTCGAAAAACGCGGAGTCCAGACCCTGCACGACCTTTCGCTCTTTACTCCGAACCTTTATATGCCGGAATACGGTTCCAAAATGACCTCTTCCATATATATAAGGGGACTGGGAAGCAGAATGGACAATGCCGCTGTCGGAATCTATGTAGACAGAATGCCTGTCTTGAACAAGAACGGTTTCGATACGGATTTATGGGACATAACCAGGATAGAACTGTTGCGCGGTCCCCAGAGCACGCTTTACGGCAGGAATACGATAGGGGGGATAATAAACGTTTATACCCTCTCTCCCATGCAATATCAGGGAGTAAAGGCAAAACTCGGCTATTCAAGCGGAAATACATATAACGCAAAGGCCTCTGTCTACCGTAAATTCAATGAAAAGGCAGGACTTTCAGTAGGATTGAATTATTACAATTCCGACGGCTATTTTAAAAATACCTATGACGGTTCGGACTGCGATTGGATAGAGGGGGGGAGCGCCAGGGCGAGGGTCGTTTTCAGGCCGAATTCGAAATGGACCGTGGACAATGTCTTCTCGGTATCGAGAGTAAGGCAGGGCGGATATGCCTATTCGCTTTATGATTCTCAGGCAGACAAGATTCTGCCTATTGCCTACAATGATGAGAGCGGATATGTCAGGACTATGGTCTCCAATGGGCTCTCGATAGATTACAGGAGTGCAAAATTTCATCTTTCCAGTGTTACAAGCTGGCAGTATCTCGATGACTGCATGACTCTCGATCAGGATTTTACCGAAAAAAGCATGTTTACCTTGCAGCAGGCCCAAAACGAGCATACTCTCACGCAGGATTTCGTTTTGAAAAGCAGCGACGGGCAAAGATGGTGGCAGCATCTTACCGGAGCTACCTTTTTTTACAAGGGAACGGATATGGATGCTCCTGTATGGCTGAAGGAAGATGGTATAAATGAGCTTATTTTAAATAAGATAAATGACGGCATACATACCGTTATGCCTTTTGCGGACCTGCTTTTCAAGGAGAATGAAATAGAGCTGTCGAGCCTGTTCAAGATGCCTGTTTACGGGATAGCGCTTTATCATCAGTCTGAGTTCGTATTCGGAAGGTTGAGGCTTACCGCAGGGTTGAGATTGGATTATGAGCACTCCTCTTTGGATTATAGAAGCAGCGGCGCTCTCCATTACAGGTTCACCCTTACCATGCCTGAGTTTAAAAAGATAGAGACGCTGTTGAAAGGGAAGGAGAAACGCGATTACCTCGAGCCGCTCCCCAAACTGGCTGTCAGTTACTCTTTGCCTGCCAACGGTAATATCTATTTTTCATTTTCCCGAGGGTTCAAGGCCGGCGGATATAATACGCAGATGTTTTCCGATATATTGCAGAATCAGGTGCAGAGCGATATAATGACGGACATGGGGATGCCTTCCGGAGGCCATGCGGGTGCAGGCGGCAATATGCAGACCTACAGCGTCGGGGAGATTATTGCCTATAAGCCGGAGTACAGCCTTAATTATGAAATAGGGGGACATTTCAATTTTCTGGATGGCATGATGAAAGCGGATGCAGCTCTCTTTTATATAAATTGTACAGACCAGCAGATTACCGTTTTCCCTTCCGGCCAGACGACCGGCAGAATGATGACCAATGCAGGAAAAACGCGCAGTATTGGCGGAGAGGTAGCCGTTGCGGTGAATCTGAACGGATTCGAAGCGGGGGTCTCTTACGGCTATACAAATGCAAAGTTCACCGAATATGATAACGGAATAACGGATTATCGCGACAATTATGTGCCATATATTCCGGCCAACACCCTCTCTGCCTATGCAGGCTATTCATGGTATAACATAGGAGGGCTGCTCGATAAACTTTCCGTTATGGCCAACTATACCGGTACCGGTAAAATTTATTGGAATGAAGAGAATACAATGTCACAGCCATTCTATTCGCTGCTCGGGGCCTCGTTAAAGTTGGAAAAGGGGTGGGCGGCTCTGGAATTCTGGGCAAAAAACCTGACCGACACAAAGTATAATCTCTTTTACTTCGTATCGGTCGGGAATGCATTCTATGCGCAGGGAAGGCCTGCACAATACGGTATAAATCTTTATTTCAATTTTTAGGCTTCCTTTTGGGATTTTTGGGGAACCATCCCCGTTCCACTCTCTTTTCCTGTTCGAAAATCTCAAAGATAGACCAGAAGCAGGAGAAGGCCGTTACACCTAAAAGAATGGAGAGGGTGCCGTTTTTTACGGTTACAGACAATATTGTACAAATAATGCCTGCAACCATAAAAAGCCACCATGATTTTACCCCCATATAATATTCGGCCTTTATTACCAAAGGGTGGAAAAGCCCTATTATCAGGAAAGTGCATAATCCTATAAGCAGTCCGACAAGGTTGTGTTCCATTAGAAAATCCATCATATGGCATTATGCTTCCAATGTCTCGAGAACTTCTGTCGTCTCTTCAGAGGCAACTTGTTCTACAGAAGTATCTTTAGTCGTCTCTTCCATGTCGTTTTCTTCGGAAACTTCAGCCGGGGGAGCGGTCTCTTCTGCAGGAACGCTCTCTTTTTCTGCGGCATTCTCTTCTATATCGGTGCTCTTCTTCTTGGCTTTAGGGTCCGGAACCTGCAGTATCGGGGCATGCGGATCTGAGGCAACCGCCTCCTGCCATCTCTTCGAATACCCTGGTTGGGCCGGTTCTGCGGGGATACCGGCATTATTGCCGTTGTCTGTAAAACTGCCGTCGGGATTCTGCAGCTTGACATTGCCGTCTATATATTTTACCAGCAGATATCTGTCCAGCTCTTTCCATTTGTTGAACATTCTTGTCGCAAAAAGTTCAGACCATTTTGTCAGATATTCCTTTACCTTTTCCGGGTTGCTGTTTAAAATTCTCTCAGCCTCCTTGTCTATGGTAGGAATTATCTTCAATGCCCCCGATTCGTGTTCATCTACGGCTTTCCTTATTTCAGGGGCAATGAGATTATATCTTAGATAAGCCTGATGCGTAACGCGGTTGAAGAGCCAGAAAGCAGATTCGTCGGAATATTCGAGCATACTGCCGTTCCCGTGCTCGAAGCAGTGGGGGACGCGTAAAGAGGATGAGTAAACAGGCGTAAGGCATGAGGTCGCCGCATCGTCTACTCCGAACCACAATATGCCGCCTATTTCATCGGGCAACCAGTCGCGGGCCTGCCCTACGAGCCAGAATCCTGTCTGCTGCGTGGCTATCGCTCTTTCATTCTCATATCTTTTGCCGGCGACGGTGAACCCTATAGGACGCCATCTGTATGGGAGTTCGAAACCTCCTGCACCTATATCGTATCTCATGTCCAAAGGCGTATCTTCATAGTGGTCGCGCATGGCATCCGCCACCTCTTTAAGGCTTATTTTTTTCTCCGGTTTGACATAAAGAGGCATCTTGTTCTTAAGATTTCTCCCCATTGCAAAGTCGAGATAGTATTCTGCCGGCCTGTCTCCGATCTTGCCGTTGCAAAGAGTGTTGAAAGCGCTCCATACTCTCGACTCGCATCCTCGTAATGAGGCATAACTTGCAGGTGCATAGGCATCGCAGAAGCTGAAAAGGGTGTCCGGTCCGTTATAGTAGCCCTTTTCGCGTGCTAGATTTATAACATCCTTATGATACAGGCAGTTTTCTGGGTCGTCCAGAGGGAATGTAGTTATTCTGGCCTGATTGGCATGGGCCGAAATGTATCCGTCGGGAATCCTTATTGCAACCCAGACCGCGCCTTTTTGGGTATTGATTCCTTTCTTGTTGAGTTCGGTACCGCGCCCGATCATCTCCATAATCCAGACTTCGTCCTTATCGGCAATGGAAAACGATTCTCCCGATGAGGCATAGCCGTACTCCTCTACCAACGATGTCATTACCTCTATTGCCTGGCGGGCGGTTTTTGCCCGTTGCAGGGTAATATATATGAGCGAGCCATAATCTATGATTCCTGTCGTATCTGTCAGCTCTTCCCTGCCTCCGAATGTGGTTTCGGTAATTATAAGCTGATGTTCATTCATATTCCCCATTGTAGAGTAGGTCTTTTCTACCTGAGCTATCTCTCCAAGATATTTTCCGGTATCCCACTCCATAATTCTGAGAATGCTTCCTTTGGGAAAGAGAGAGGCCGGCGTGTGGTACAACTCTCCATACAGGGTATGGGAATCGGCCGCATATGTGACCATTACGGAACCGTCTGCACTTGCACCTTTTGTCACCAGAATGTTCGTGCATCCATCTGCCTTGTTGAAAGATAGAGTGCAACAAAGCATAATAACCAGAATGTTGATAGTGAATCTCATAATTATTTTTATTACCTTAGCAGTCTGTTTGAATTATTTACAAATATAAGTTTTTTATGAATAATTTATTTTTTAAACTGTTTGCAACGGGAGTGGCTCTGCTGCTCTCCTTTACGCTTTTTGCACAACAGGAAGAACCTCCTTCTGCAGAGGAAATGGCTTTGATGGAGGTAGAACTTCTCGAAGAAGAACTTGAACTGGATGCAGCGCAGGTCTTTCTTGCTGATTCCGTATTGAGGACGAACTATCAGGGCCTTATGGATGAATTCGAAAACATGAAGAGTTCTGGAATGCAGAGTACGAGCAGCTATAAGACGGTGAGCGACAAATGGATGCAGAAGTGCAAAGATGCTCTCAAACTATTTTTGGACGAACAGCAGTATATAAGGTATCTTAAACATATAGGCGAGGGAAAAGAGTATAAGAAAGGCAAAGACGGCCTTTATTACAAGAAAGAGGAGAAGGCAAAGGCCAAATCTAAGAAATAGCGGTATAGCAGGGTCTCCTTTCTTCGAAATGGACAATATATCTGAATCCGCAGCGCAGGGCGACTTCACTATAGGTCTTGAAGTTTTCCGCGATGCGGATTTTATCGTGTGCATCAGAGCCCAGGCTCAGGGCCTCTCCTCCGAATTCTCTGAATCTCTTTAGAATCGCGGTATCGAGTTCGGGAATATGGCCGTTGCGTTCCCTGTAGGTGTTTGTGTTTATTTCGAATGCCTTTCCCTCTTTTGCCAGGAAATTCAGGAGCGGGTCGAGCCGGTCGCCGAATTCGGAATATCTGATTTCCCTTACATCGTACGGGGCGTAACGGGTAATATAATCGAAATGGCCCAGCACATCGAAGTCCTTAAACTCCACGGCTGTCCTGTACATTATCTCCAATGCCCTGCCATAGGCCTCTTTGTACCCTTTCCCATTATAGTAATCTCCGTAATAAGGGTCTTCTCCATCTATAAAATGGATGGAAGCTATGATTATGTCGAAGTTATGGCCCGATATAAAAGATCTTGTCTTTTCAATCGAGCCCGGCTGAAGCCCGACCTCTATGCCTTTGAAAATTTTAATGCCGGGATACTTTTCCCTCATACTCCCGATCGCACTCTGCTGTTCCCGTATGTCAAAGATGAATTCATCGTTCGAACGGGGGGCGTCCAAATCGAGGTGGTCCGTAACTGAAATACCTCCGAGATCGAGTGCTGCGGCAGTTTCCGCCGCCTGCCCGAGGCTCATTCTGCTGTCGGGCGAAAATTGGCTGTGGAGATGGTTGTCGTAATAAATCATGCAGCGAATATACGCCAATTTATGGTATTTTTCTCGATATTTTGTAGATTTGGAGTTATCAATTTCTTAATCGACATATCATGAAAAGGGTTTTAATAATTGCATTTGTCTCTCTTTTTGCGGCGATGGTTTCAATCCCCGACAGTTCGGCCTGTACCGGCATAACATTGCGCTCTTCCGACGGCACTCCGGTCTATGCGCGTACGATAGAGTGGGGCGGCAGCGATTTGAACAGCCAATATGTGGTTGTTCCGCGCGGTTATCTCCAGCAATCATATACTCCGGAAGGAATAAACGGCATGAAGTTCAAGGCAGTTTACGGTTATGTAGGTTTTGCGGTAGAGCAGAAAGAGTTCATTGCGGAAGGATTGAATGAGGCGGGGCTTTCGGCCGGGCTGTTCTATTTTCCCTCTTATGGAAAATATAGCGATTACGACACATTGTGCATAGATAAGTGTATCGCGGATTTGCAACTTGTACCGATGATTCTGGGCAGCTGCAAAAATATAGATGAGGTAATCGAAAAGGTCAGGAGCGTAGTTGTCGTGTCGGTAGACCCGCGCGCCTCTACCGTACACTGGAGGTTTGCAGATACGACAGGCCGCCAGGTCGTGCTGGAGATTATAGACGGAGAGGTGAATTTTTATGAGAACAGATTGGGAGTGCTTACAAATTCTCCGTCGTTTGAATGGCAGATGACCAATCTTAATAATTATGTGAACCTTTATGCCGGAGGCGCGGATGCCAAAGAGATTGGAGGAGTCAGGCTTGCCCCGTTCGGTGCGGGTAGCGGAATGCTCGGCCTTCCCGGGGACGTTACGCCGCCTTCGAGATTTGTGAGGGCTGCATTTTATCAGGCTACTGCACCGGTGCAGGACAATGCGCAAGATGCGGTACTGCAGGCATTTCAGATTCTGAATAATTTCGATATACCTGTCGGCGTGGAGTTTAAGGACAGAAAGGTTCCGGCCGATATTCCGAGCGCAACCCAATGGACAAGCGCAACCGATGTAAAGAACAGGATAATCTATTACCGTACGATGTACAACAGTGCCATAAGGGCAATAGATTTGAAAAAGATAGATTTCGGCAAGGTAAAATATAGAGCCGCCTCTTTGGATGAAACAAAACGGCAGCCCGTAATATATGTGAAAATCAAATAGCCGCTACAGTCGGTTCAGTGCTGCTATTTTCCAGTCTTCATCCTCTTTTACGATTGAAAGGCAGCTCTTTATCAGCTGGTCTGCCCCTTTTGTAGCAATAGAGTCCGCCGGGTCGTTTTTTACGATGGTATAGCTGACCAGCAGGGTGTCTTTACCGTATTTGCTGACGCTGTCTATTTGAGGCGTAAAATAGGCGGTCTGTCTTTTTATTATGCTCTTTACGGAATCTGTCAGATTCTCGAAATCCTGTACCGATTCATTGAAAAATTCCGACAGCTCTTTAGTGCAGAAAGATGCCGCAGTTGCATAATCTGTAGAGAGGTAGGCATTTAAAAATCCGATAGCGGTCTCTTCCGGTTTCGGCCCCTTGTTGCATGAGGTTACTGTTGCCGCCATTGCAGTCGCAATCAATATTACCGGCAGAAAGGTTTTGATTCTTTTCATTTTAATTTCATTTATAATTTATATCGCTTATTTTGATTCATTTTATTCGAAATCCACGACCGTAATTCCGGATCCCCCGAGCTGTATATCTTCATCTCTGTATGAACTTACTCCGGGCACGGTTTTCAAATATTTTCTTATCTCTTCCTTAAGTATGCCGTTTCCTTTGCCGTGAAGAATCTTCACCTGTCCGATTCCTACCATAAGGGCATCGTCTATAAAACGGCTTACAATCTCCATTGCTTGCACAAGACGCTCTCCCCTTATATCTATTGTGGGCTTGAACTCCAGCCTGCGCTGTGAGAGGTTGTCCGTACTGTAGCTTGTCTGCCGGAGCTCTTCGCCTGTTATGTTTTTAAACTCCCGGTTGGATATTTTTTTTACTTTGCCTATTTCTGTCTTGCTTACAATGTTGCCGACGGAGATATTGAGAATTTTCCCGTTTATCTGCATCACTTCCCCAACTATGCCGCTCTCCTTTACCATGACTTTGTCGCCTACCGAGATCTTTCCGTCATCTTCGGGTTTGGGTGCAGTCTCCGTTTCAGCTCTTCTCTCGTTTTTCTTCTCTTCCCGTCTTTTTTGCCGCTGGATGAGTTTTTCCATTTTTGCGGCAATTTTCTTATCGTTTTCGCTCTCCTCTTCTCTTTTAAGCTTCTCCCTGAAATCCTCGAGCTCTTTACGGATAATCTTTGTCTGTTCTTTTTCTGCCTGTGACTCTTTTATCTGCTTTATTGTTGCTTCTATTTTGCGGTTAGCCTCCTTTACAATTGCTGCAGCCTCCTGCTTGGCCTCTTCTATTATCTGCCTTTTTGCCTGTTGTATCTCCTCCAGTTCCCTTTTGTATTTTTCGGTCACGCTCTCCAGCATCTTGTCGGTATTCTTTATGCGCATCAGTTTTTCGTCTAACTGCCGGCGGTTTCGGGAAATTTTACGCAACTGTTTTTCCATATCTACGAAAGACTCTCCGGCACGCTCCTCCGCCTCTTTGACTATGGTTTCGGGCAGGCCCATTTTTCTTGCAAGCTCAAATGCAAATGAGTTTCCTGGCAGGCCCGCTTCCAGCTTATAGAGCGGGGCGATCTTTGCGCTGTCGAAAAGCATGGCTCCGTTCATTACGCCCTTGCTGTTGCCGGCGTAGAGCTTCAGGTTTGTATAATGGGTGGTGATGACACCATAGACGCCCATTTGCTCCATGTGTGCAAGTATGGTCTCTGCAATCGCTCCTCCTGCTGCCGGTTCCGTTCCGCTTCCGAATTCATCTATGAGCGCCAGGCTCCTGTCATCGGCACAGGTCAGCAGCACCTTCATGTTGGAGAGGTGCGAACTGTATGTGCTCAAATCGTTTTCGAGCGATTGTTCATCCCCTATGTCTATGAAAATATTGTTGAAAACAGGAAATTCGCTTATTTCAGATGCCGGCACGAGCAATCCCCATTGAAACATATATTGCAGCAGCCCGACAGTTTTGAGGCAGACCGATTTGCCGCCTGCGTTCGGACCTGAAATAACAAGGATATGTTTATCCCTGTTCAGTGTAAGCGTAAGTGGTACTATCTCCTTTTTTTCCCTTTTCAATGCCGCTTCCAGGATAGGGTGGCGACCCCTTATCAGTTTCAGCTCCCCCTCTGTGGAGAGAATCGGCTTGCCTGCCTCCATCGATATCGCTACCAAAGCCTTTGCCCTTAAAAAATCTATCTCGCCTATAAAGGCAGCGGCATCTATCAGCTCATTTACGTATGGTCTTAAAAAGTCTGAAAAATCCGAAAGGATTTTATAGATTTCCCGCTGTTGTGCAAAGTATAGTTCCCTTACTTCGTTGTTGAGTTCCACTATTGCGGCCGGTTCTATAAAAATCGTCTTTCCCGAAGCGGATTCGTCATAGACAAAACCCGGAAGTTTCTTTTTGTTTCCGGCGGCAACGGGAATCAATACCTTTCCGTCGCGGAGCGAGAGAGAGGCCTCTTCCGAGACGATGCCTTCGCTTTGTGCCTGACGGAGGATTGCCTCGCTTCTTTTGGAGATAGTCCCCTCCTTTTCCCTTATCTCCTTCCTTATTTTATATAGCTCCGGCGATGCACTGTCTTTTATCTCCCCGAACTTGTCGAGAATCAACTCTATCCTGCGCTGGATTTCCGGAAAGAAGAGAATCGGTTCAGCCATTTTTTTCAAAGAGACGTACTGCCCCTCTTTGCTCTTTTTAAAGAAGTTGAGAATTTCTTTCAGGTTTTCCAGAAATGTTCTGAGTTTTACCAGATTCTCCTTGTTCAAAATAGAGGAGTCTCTCAATAATGGCTTTAAAAAGGGGATACCGTCTATATACCCGCGTGAGGGGAAGGAGTTTTCGAACATGCAGATGAGGCGCATTTCATCGGCAAGCTCCAGCCTGTGGATTATTTCGGAACTCTCTGTGGAGGGAGTCTCATCCGATACCCTCTGTCTGGCATATTCCGTACTGCACCTCTCCGTCAGAGTCTCCTTTATTTTATTGAACCCCAACTTCTCCTCTATCTTCAGACAATTTTCCATAACCGGTCAGCTCTCCTTGTAGGAATTTTCAATGGCGATTCTTAGTTCCGTAATGCTGTTCATCGGCTTGATTTCGCCGTCTTTTACAAAACTTATTCCTCCCGTCTCCTCTGAAACGACAATGGCAGTTGCATCGGTATCCTCCGTTATGCCGGCCGCCGCTCTGTGGCGCATTCCGTATTGGGGCGGAATATTCATATTCTCACTTATCGGCAGCGTGCATCTGGCTGCGACTATTCTGTCATTCGCTATTACCATGGCTCCGTCGTGCAAAGGAGTATTTTTAAAGAATATATTTTCTATGAGTCTTCTGTTGATTGCCGCATCTATCCTGTCTCCCGTCTCGATTATGAAACTCAGAGAAGAGGTATGGGCTATAACTATCAGCGCTCCGGTTTTGGATTCGCTCATTCTCATGCAGGCGCGGGTTATCTCATCGAGAGATTCCTGTTGTATCCCTTCGTTGCCCCCCTTAAACAGGAAGTGGGCGGCGCGTCCTCCCCTTATAAGATATCTGTTGCCAAGATGGAGCAAAAAACGGCGTATCTCCTGTTGGAACAAAATAATCAATGCAATGACACCCACTCCCAGAACTTGTCCGAGAATTGCTGTCAGCAGACTCATATTCAGGGATTTTACAATAATCCATACAACATAGATTATAATTATGCCCAAAAATATGCTCAATGCGGCTGTACCTCTTATCAGTTTATATATCTGATAGACCAACAGCCCCACAAGCAGAATGTCGATAACATCTATGAGTTGAATATTAATAAAATCGAACATACCGGCAGGAGAACTTTTATGGGTCAAAATTAGTGATACTACTCCACGTATGCAAGCGTGGCAATCGTAATTTTGCATCCGAAACGGTTCAGCAGCTGGCAACAGGCATCGAGAGTCGCCCCCGTGGTGAACACATCGTCTACAAGCAGTATGTTTTTTCCCTCTAAAAGTCTGCTGTATCTTGCAATCCGGTGCGGAGAGTCATTGCAGAGCGCGAATGCTCCCCTTACATTTATCCATCGCTCTATCTTCTCCTTTTTTGTCTGTGTTCCGGTAAATCTGGTTCTTTTTATAATTCGCGCTGCGACAGATCCGCATCCCAATCCTCTCTTTATTCCGCCTGCTATAATATGGGATTGGTTGTATCCTCTTTTCCACTTTTTTATAAAATGGAGGGGTACAGGAACTATATAGTCGTACACTGCACCGCATTTTTTGATCTTTTCTCCGAGCATCCGTCCCATATGCCGGGCCAGCGGGACGTTCGAGCGATATTTCAGCGAGTGGAGTATCTTTTTGTATTCACCGCTGTAGTAAAAAAGGGAATAGACGTTTTCTATCTTTGCCCTGCCGGTCAGACAGAGTGCGGCAGGATTCTCCCGATATTTCCAAAAATAGGTAAGAGGCAGCTCTGCAATGCAGTCCATGCAGAGATGCCTCTCGAAAAGAAGCAATTCCTTGCCGCAAACTACGCATTTGCGCGGAAATAACAGATCAATAATGCTTTTCCCTACAATCTCTCTCCTCATTCCCCGGCATTATTTAATAATCTCTTTATGAAATTATCCTTTTTTTAATGAGTTCTACGGCATCCGTCTCTTCCCAGCCGAAGAATTTTACCTCCTTTTTAACTCTTATGCCGTTTTCCGTAACCTCTACGGTCGAGGTGTACGGTTCGCGTCCCATGTGCCCGTAGGCAGCCGTCACTTCAAAAATAGGATTCGTAAGCCCGAACTTCTCTATGATCTTTGCCGGTCTGAGGTCGAATATTTCACCTACTGCCCTTGCTATCTCTCCGTCGCTTTTGCCTATTTTGCATGTGCCGCGCGTATTTATGAAAATACTTACCGGTTCGGCAACGCCTATCGCGTATGCTATCTGCACAAGTACTTCGGATGCAACACCGGCGGCAACAAGATTTTTTGCAATGTAACGGGCTGCATATGCGGCAGAGCGGTCCACTTTTGAAGCATCCTTGCCGGAAAGGGCACCTCCTCCGTGGGCTCCGCGCCCTCCGTATGTATCCACCACAATCTTTCTGCCGGTAAGGCCTGTGTCTCCGTGAGGCCCGCCTATCACGAATTTGCCCGTGGGATTCACCAGCAATTTGTAATCACCCTTAAAAAGCCCTCTTATATTTTCGGGAAGTTTTTCCAACAGGCGCGGAATTACGATGCTCTCGATATCCTCTCTTATTCTCTGCTGCATGCTCCTGTCATCTGCGAATTCATCGTGCTGGGTAGAGACGACAATAGTGTGTACCTTGAGCGGCCGGTTGTCGTCTGAATACTCTATCGTGAACTGCGATTTTGCATCGGGCCTGAGATATGGCATGAGGGATGTGTTTTTCCTTATATCCGCAAGCTCTATCAGCAATCTGTGCGATAATGATATGGGAAGCGGCATATATTCCGGGGTTTCGGTACATGCGTATCCGAACATTATACCCTGGTCTCCCGCCCCCTGCTCATCGCGGTTGGCGACAACTACACCCCTGTTTATGTCGGGAGACTGTTCGTGCAGTGCAGAGAGGATTCCGCAAGAATTTCCGTCGAACATATATTCGGCTTTTGTATAGCCTATTCTGTTTATGACTTTCCTGGCTACCTGTTGGATATCTACATAGGCTTCGGACCTGACCTCGCCTCCTATTACTACGAGCCCTGTGCTTACAAACGTTTCGCAGGCTACCTTGCTCTCAGAATCCTGTCTGAGAAACTCATCCAATATGGCATCTGAAATTTGATCGGCTACTTTATCGGGATGCCCTTCCGATACAGATTCCGAGGTGAATAAATAAGACATAACCTAAATAATTTTAATTTTTCAAATTATTCGGGGAAGGTTTTGACTTAAAGCAAAAAGAATCTTTACTTATAAAATAAGAGATCGTTTTAGCATTTTTTAGCGTGGTTGCAAGCAGTCAAATCTTTCCACAACAGCGGCAAAGCTATATATAATTTTGCTTACAAACAAATATTCGTTGCAGGAGATCCTGTAAAAAAGATTGTCCTTATGCAATCCGTTAAACCAAATCTTAAGAATTAACAAATTTTTAATAATAAATTAAAGTAGAATAACAAAAATGTTATACTTTTGCGCCCGTAAAACAACATAAATTATGAGAAAATATAACTTATTATCACTGTTATCGTTATTTATGATTGCGGTAACGTTTTTCTCATGCGAAAGCGATGAGACGCTGCAGGAGGCCGTATCGTTGAGCGAGGCCGAAGTCAGGTTCGATGCAGAAGCGTCATCCGTAACGGTGGATGTTACATCCAATACGGAATGGGCGGCATCTGTTTTCGATGCAGGCGAAAATCATGACTGGATTACCGTATCTCCCGCATCCGGTGTATTTGACGGTACCATAACCATCTCTGTTGCCGAAAATGGGGATACAGAACCCCGCAGTGCAGTGGTAAGAGTTTTTTCAAAGAATAAGGTCGCATCGGTAGAGGTCGTACAGGCGGCATCCGATGCTCCGGTTGTGGAAGATTCGCCTATTGCAGACCTCAGGGCCAGGTATCAGGGCGAAGATATCGTAATCGATGAGGATCTGGTTATCGAAGCCGTTATAATAAGCGATTACAGAAATGCCGAAAACGGCGGTATCGGCAACTCCACTTCTCTTAAATCAATAGTGATTTCAGATGGTATAAGCGGTATTCAACTGCGTTGTACAGAAGACAATATGGAGTTTGCAAAGAACGACAAGGTCTCGATTTCGCTCAAAGGGAGCACGCTCTCTTCATATAACAGGGCTCTCCAGATAAGCAACCTGCCGCTCTCTGCAATAACCAAAATCGGGACAGAGGTTCTCGAACCGGTTGAAATAACGGCTGCGGAACTGGTCAGCGGCAAATATGAATCGATGTATGTGGCAGTAAGTGACGTACAGGTGGCGGAGGCCGATATGGGCAAGAACTTCGGTTCTGCAAGCGGCCATACTTCAATCAACTTTGTTGCAGAGACAGGCGAAACGTTCGTAATATTCACTTCGAGTTATGCAACGTTCATAGATACCCCTGTCCCTACAGGAAGCGGTGTGCTCAAGGGTATTGCCACAAGATTCAATGAAACGATACAGATTTCGCTGACATCCATGGATGATGTCGCCCTGCTTACCGGCGAAAGGTTTGCCGTGGACGGCGGAGCCCAGGTAAAGGATATTGCGTATGTGCGCTCCCTCTATACCGGAAGCAATACGACAATTACTGAAAATATAGCGATAGAAGGTATTGTCATCAGCGATTTCAGAAGAGATACCGAGGGAGGGCTGAACAACTATATCTCTGCAAGGGCTATGGTGGTTTCAGACCAGACAGGCGGCATACAGATTTTCTGTGCAACCGAAAACAGCGGATTCGCACGCGGAGACAAGGTGCGCATTCTGCTCAAGGATCAGGAACTTTCGGTCCATACTCCCGGTTCCGCTCTCCAGCTGAACAACCTGCCTCTCGACAATATTACTAAAATATCTGAAGGAGAAGCTATTACGGCAAAAGAGATATCCGCGGCCGAACTGTTGAGCGGCGATTACGAATCGATGTATGTCAAGGTAAAGGATGTGCAGGTTGCAGTTGAAGATCTTGCCAAGACATTTGTGGTTTCGGATGACAATACCTCGATAAAGATTGTTGCGGAGACCGGCGAGACTTTCGATCTCTTCTCTTCGAAATATTCCGTGTTCGGAAACGAGCGGGTGCCTCAGGGCTCAGGTTCATTAAGCGGTATTGCAGGCATAAATGAAGGAGGGTATCAGCTTATAATATCATCGAGGAGCGATTATGCCGGAATGACCGGTGCGAGATTCGAATCTGCTCCTACCTTCTCCATAGAGGGCAGCGGTACTTCCGTAAGCGGAGATGCCGGCAGCATAAAGATAATACTTGCCGCAAATGTGGAGTGGAACGCAGTCTCTTCCAGCACCGATTTCAAACTTTCGCAGTCAAGCGGAAGCGAGGGTGCTACAATAACCGTATCATATACCGACAATCCGAGCTCCACCGAGAGCAGAAGCGCGACAATTACATTTACCACAGACAATGCGGAGATAGCGGACAAGACCCTTACGTTCGAGATTACGCAGTCTCCGTTCGAGGTTCTGGTCGAGGATCAGGTGCAGGGCTGGATGGAGCTGCCCGCAGTTGCCAAGAGCGCGGGCTATGCCTATATCGCACACAGGGCAAATCTCAACGGGAATGATGTGAGAAACTACTCGATGTGGTATGATACCCAAAACAGGCTGGCTTTGTGGGTTGCATATCCTCTTTACAAAGATATGATGGGAGAGAGCGGCAGAACCGATGAATGGGCATACGACCCCAAAATGCCAAAGAGATATCAGGCGGAACTTTACAACAGTTACGGAGTAGACGGTTATGACCGCGGGCATCAGTTGCCTTCGGCAGACAGGACTGCAACCGTAGTGTTGAATGAGAGCACATTTTATTTTACGAATATGACTCCTCAGAATTCGAGCCTCAATCAGGGCGTATGGGGAACTCTCGAAGGCAAAGTCAGGAATTGGGCGAACGGTTGCGATACTCTTTATGTAGTAACCGGAGCGGTGCTTCCGCAGAGCGGTTCCATAGAGTATCTTCAGGATAACAGGGGAGAAGATGTAGCGGTGCCGGATGCATACTATAAGGTTTTGCTTCGCTACTCCGCTGCAGATGCCGCAACAGACGGCGGCTACTCTGCAATAGGTTTCTGGTTTGAAAACAAGGCATACAGCGGAACGTCCGTTACGGCGGAGTATGTCAAGAGCGTAGATGAAATAGAGACCCTTACAGGATTCGATTTCTTTACGAACCTGAATGAGACGGTAGAACAGACAGTCGAAAGCGAATACACGCTCTCCGAGTGGGGCATGTAATTAAACGGATTATATCACGTATTAAAACTAAATATTTATTGTATGAAAAAATTGCAAAGTATTTTAACCGTTTTAATTTGTTGCTTGATGTTTACCCCTGCATTTGCGCAGGTCACGACATCCAGCATAAACGGTTATGTTGTTGAAAAGGGCGGTGAGGAGCTGGTTGGTGCAACAATCGTGGCTACACACCTGCCTTCTGGAACAAGGTATGTGGCTGCTGCCAACGACGAGGGCAGGTTTGTCATTAACGGTATGCGTACCGGAGGCCCTTACAAGGTCGAGATCTTTTTCATAGGAATGGCGACTTTGGAGATTAACGACGTTTACCTCTCTTTGGGTGAGGCGTATGAGATTAATGCCGAAATGGAATCGTCGAATGAACTCGATGCTGCGATTATCGTTGCGGAGAGCGCATTCAACTCGGCAAAGACAGGTGCGGCTTCTTCATTCAATCTTGAGACCGTAGAAAACGTGCCTACAATAGACAGAAGCGTCTACGATGTGGTTAAATATACACCTCAGGCTTCTCTCAACAAAAACGGCGGTATCTCGTTCTCAGGTATCAACAACCGCTACAACAGTTTCCAGGTTGACGGTGCCGTGGCAAACGATGCTTTCGGTCTTGCAAGTTCCGGAACCAACGGCGGCCAGACAGGCGCAAACCCCGTCTCTTTGGATGCAATCGAGGAGATTCAGGTAGTAATAGCTCCGTTCGACGTACGTCAGTCCGGATTTACCGGCGGTGCAATCAATGCCATTACAAAATCGGGAACGAACCAGATAAAGGGTACATTCTACTCATACTTCAATAACCAGGATATGATAGGTTCAACTCCGGGCGATGTGGAGAACAGAGAAAAATATGATACCCAGCTTACCCAGACCTACGGTTTTACAATAGGCGCGCCTATCGTAAAGGATAAGCTCTTCATATTCGCAAGCGGTGAATATTACAAGAAAGCGCATCCGGTTATCTACAATCCGTTTGACGGGACATACGACTCTACCGAGCTCATGGAGGAGGTATTCGATGCAAACGGAAACTCACTGGGCAAATACTTCGATGCAAATATGGCACAGGCCATGATAGACCATTATGAAAAGGTATATTATGGCGGAAAGAGCACAGGCGAATCGTTCACCCAGCACGATGTAGAGGACCGTTCAATCAATGCATTGCTCCGTCTGGACTGGAATATCAACGATAACAACAAACTCATGTTCCGCTATCAGTTCATGGATGCCTATGCAGACCAGTACGGTGCGGGCCTTACCTCATATACCTTCAACAACTCTTCATATAAGATGAAGAACAGGACAAATACATTCGTGGCAGAGTTGAACTCCCGCATTTCCGATGCGGTTTCAAACGAGTTCCGTGCAACAGCCGTATTTGTAAGGGACAAGAGAGAGGTGCCTTATGCAGGTGCAACCATCTATATCAATGCAGATAACGTAGGAATCAACCTTGGTACCAACTATTCGTCTGGCGCCAATGCCATGCATTCAGACACCTACACCATTACAGATAACCTTTCAATCTACAAGGGTAACCACAACATAACCGTAGGTACCCACAACGAGATTTTCAAGTTCTACAATGTGTTCCTGCAGTATGCTTACGGACAGTACACCTACAATACTATAGCGGATTACTTTGCAGGCAACATCAATACGTTCAACTACCGTTATGCGGATCCTGAACTTACAAACGGCGATACAAGATGGGGCGCTACCACATGGGCCGGCCAGTTCGGTCTCTATGCACAGGATGAGTGGAAACCCAACAGGAACCTTACAATCACATACGGACTCCGTCTCGACATGCCTCTGCTTTTGAACAAGCCTACAAAGAATGCCGAATTCAATAGTTCAGCCATCGCTACTGCAAATAATGCATATGTAGGAGTTATTCCCAAGGCTCAGGTACTCTTCTCTCCCCGCGTAGGATTCCGCTGGTATGTAGACGATGAGCATAAGTCCCTGATACGCGGAGGTGCCGGACTGTTCACCGGCCGTGTGCCTTTCGTATGGCTTTCAAATGCATACAATAATACAGGTATGGAGACAAAAGGCCTTACAATCAGGTCTTTCGACAAAAACTTCCCCTTCACAAGCAATCCGTACGACGATATCGTAGCATCAGGAATTGCAGAAGCTAACGGAAGGGCTACCATCAACACCCTTTCAAGGAAGTTCAAATATCCTCAGGTATTCCGTGCAAACCTCGGTTATGAGCAGGATTTCGGTTACGGATGGAAACTGACAGTAGATGCACTCTACTCAAAGACTTTGAACAATGTCTTCTTCAAGAATCTTGCGCTTACTCCTTCTGCATCGGTTTATGCAGTCAATGCGAGCGTAGCTGCTTCAAATCCTAATTCCGTAGCTCCATATTATACTCTCGACAGTTCATATGATGCTGTCATAGCATTGGACAATACCAACAAGGGTTATACATACAGCCTCAGCGCAATGTTGGAGAAGAAGTTCGATTTCGGTCTGAACCTGATGGCTTCATATACATTCGGCCACTCGTATTCGGTTAACGACGGTACCTCTTCTGTTGCGAATTCAAACTGGAAATATAATTATGCGGTAGATACCAACAAGCCGGAGCTCGGTTTCTCAATCTTCGACAGGCCTCACAAGGTTATGGCTACGGTCTCATATTCTACCCCTCTCTTTGCAAGAGGACTTCAGACAACCGTAGCTCTTTCTTATACCGGCCAGAGCGGTCAGAGATATTCATATACCATGAATGAATCTGTAGACTTCAACGGTGACGGCGAGCAGGGCAACTCTTTGCTCTATGTTCCGACTGTGGAGGAAATCGGCCAGATGAGCTGGAACAACGCTACGGATGCCGCCAATTTCGAGAACTTTATCAGACAGGATTCATATTTGAGAGACCACAGGGGAGAGTGGACTGATAGATATGCCGGCATTGGCAACTTCGAGCACCATGTAGACCTGCATATTGCACAGGACTTCTTCTATGACAGGGAGAGCGGCCGCAAGTTGCAGTTCATAGTGGACTTCATGAACATAGGAAACCTTATCAATCGTGAGTGGAGCCTTGAGTATGGCGCAGCATACAATCTCGAGGTGTTGCAGGTGACTGCACTTAAGGAGGATGCTGCCGGAAATATGACTCCGACATACAAATTCGCTCCAAAGACATTGGAGATAAGCGATTTCTACTCAAGGTGGAGATGCCAGTTAGGCTTCAGATTAACATTCTAATTCAGACAGGAATATGAAAAATTATATCAAATATCTTTTTATTGCTATTGCAGCATTTGCATTTGTCTCATGCGAGGATGACCCCGAACTGCTGGGCTACAGAGTTGAGGCAAACGTATCCAGCATGAACTTCACGGCTGTCGATGCTTCTGCTCAGACAGTATCGGTTTTGGCAACTGGCCAGTGGATAGCCGTAGCTCCGGAATGGATTAAACTGACTCCTAACTATGGAACAGGCAATCAGACAGTGACGGTAGAAGTTGCAGACAATCTCGATACAGACGGTTCGGTCGCGGCCGAGAGGTCTGGAGTCATTACGTTCACTATCGGAGATGAATTTGCAGAGTATTCTGAGGTTAATGTGATTCAAGAGGGCGACCCCGACAAGAAACCTGCGGAGGTTGAAGCCATTTCGGTTGCGGACTTTATCGCAGCTCCCGAGAGCGGCTCGGTATATTACGAACTTACAGGTGCGATTGCAAATATCGCGAATTCCTATTACGGCAACTTTGACATAGTGGACGAGACAGGCAGCGTATATGTTTACGGTCTTTATGAGGCGCAGGGCGGCAGCTACGGTGCATTTGAAGATCTTGGGCTGAGTGAGGGAGACATTATTACAATCCGCGCTACCAGAGGTTCGTATGGAGACCTTATCGAGGCGATGAATGCGTATTATGTATCACACATTCCTTCTCTTGTATCCATTAAACCAACTACAGTTTCGCTTCCTATAGAAGGAGGTGATTTCGAACTGGCTCTGGTGTACAAGGGCGACAATTTTGAAGTTACAATAAACGACGAGGCAAAATCATGGCTTTCAATGGGTACTATCAGACCCGACGGAGACACTACAAGAGTTTCTTTCAGCGCACTTGCAAATGATGCAGAGCCTCGCCAGGCGCAGATTTCATTCACCTCTACAAGGCTCTCCGACGGCACTACTTCTACGGTAACCGTAGCGGTAGACCAGGACGGGGCAATCGTAACTCTTGATGCAACAATTGCTGAATTCATTGCTGCAGATGAGAACCCCAACATTTCATATCGCCTGCAGGGTATGGTAAAAGAGATACAGAACAATACATGGGGCAATATCGTAATTGAAGACGTTTCGGGCGAAGTGCTTGTCTATGGCCTTCTTACCGAAGAGGGCGGCGAGAGCCAGCAGTTCGCTTCGCTCGGAATAAAGGTTGGCGATGTAGTTACTCTCGTAGGCAAGAGAACCTCTTACAAGGGGACCCCTCAGGTTGGAGATGCCTACTATGAGAGCCATTATTCACCTGTAGAGGCTACAGTTACAGAGTTCCTTGCAGCTGATGAAAGCAGCAATGTCTGGTATAAGCTTACCGGTACAGTCAAAAACATTACAAACACCGAATACGGCAACTTCGACATCGAAGATGCAACGGGAAGTGTCTATGTTTACGGTCTGCTTACAGGACTTAACGGTGAGAGCAAGCAGTTTGCTTCTCTTGGCATAGTTGAAAATGACAATATTACATTAATCGGTAATAGGGCTGCATATAAAGGCGATCCTCAGGTAGGAAATGCATACTTCGTTTCCAAGAATTAAGCGGAACACGGACCATAGAAACAAGTTTTAGCGAAAGGCGGACTGGGCATACCGGTCCGCCTTTATTATTTTATCTTATCTGTCTTGTTCAGGCCGATTTGCAATCCTTTTGCGATGGCAGGCAAGTATACCGGATTGTAAGGCTGTAGCCTGCGTTCACTCCTGCTCTTCCGCCGGAGCAGATGACCGAATGGGCGATTCTGCAGAAAATCTTGTAAAAATCAGTCGTTCAATACTGTGTAGAGAATAGTCAGTATCGGATACCTTTCCGCTGCCGGACCGTTGATCTTGCCGTTGAAATAGGAGACCTGATCCGTAGAGATGGTAGTCGTACCGTATGTTGCGTCTGTCTCCTTTACTATGGGATAAAGCCAGATATTGTATGTGTCGTCTATTTCGGAAGCATCCTTGGAGATAAATTCCTGGACTGTGGCAGTCATATCGCAGATATAGCTCTTTAGCGAGCGGTTCATTACTCCGATAGGATTTTCGTTGCTCCCGTTGTCGCCGAACGGGAAATAATATTTTATGAAGGTAGTATCATTGATATTCCTGCGCTGCGTAGGGAAAAGATATGGCGGATACTTGTATTCTATTTCATCGAGGTTCTCCGGAAATTCGAAAGGGAAATGCATTGTCGCCTTGCCTACGACTACCTTTGCAGGATCCAGCCCTTTTTGGATTATCCAGTTGTCTATTATGGATTTAAACTCTTTTGCATCCAGGTATGGATTTACGCCGGCGCTCCCTTCTACCGGCATCTCTTCCAACTGGGCGTCAGTCTCAGATTCTTTTGAACTTACTGAGATGGTGTTCAGACAAAAACTGTCTCCGAACGTGAAACTTACAAGCGTATCTTTTCTCTCAAGACCTTCGTCCCAAGTCGGTTTGAAGTTGAATTTCATGTAAATTACAGCGGCACTTCTGCTGAAAATTCCCATTCTTCCGCCTATGTCGTTCCCTATAGGCGCGTCAGCGGTAATGTACAATCCTCCGAACCGTTTTACGAATTCATCGAAATCATCGAGTTCTTCATCGGTCGCGGTCAGCAGCTCCTCGCCCAAACTGTTGTCGAGATATACCCTTACGGAATCGCCGCCCGAGTAGACTATGGCATTGGTGTTTATGGGAACCGGAGAGTATCCCTCCTCTTTCAGCGAGTTGTTGAAGAGCATTGTGCTGTCTATATATTTATTGAGCCTGTAGACGTTGAAATTCTGTGTAATATTCGCCTGGGCCGGGTCAAAATAGATTGATGTCCGCGCCATTGTAGACTCGTCGCTTGTCTGGGCGAGCGGAATCAGCATGTAGATAGAGATTATTCGGGGGTCTTCTCCGAAATCGAATGCAGTGCTTGTAGGGCAAATGTTGCCGGCAGTGCCGAATTGTGCCAGTCCGAACTCTTCCGTGCGGATTGCACCTATCGTCATGTATGATGCAGATACCGTTTGAATGCTGTCTGTGGATTTTACCTGTAGCGGCAGCCTGAAAGTATCGAGCGCCACCTGCAGGTAGTGCTCTTCAGGTATATATTTGTTGCCGACAGTTTTGTCTACGGTTATGCAGGAATTGGCTGCAAAAAGAAGTGCTGTGAGTAAAAAAGATATCTCGAATCCCTTTTTAATCTGCATCGCGGTTGATGATTTTGTCGTAAAAATTATTATACTGGGCAATGTAGTCCGATTCGGGAGCATCGATATCTATATATTGCAACACAGGCAGAGAACTCTTCTCGATATAATTTATCAACTCTGCGTCGATATCGGGACTTCCCAATATTATTGCATCGGAATACCTGATTGCCAATTTAGCAAGATTTATGCCATTTGGCGGTGAAAGCAGTTCCAAATCCTTTTTCTGGACTCCGCGCATTACGATTTTGGAGGCTGTTGCGGGCGAGAATGTCTCTCCCGCAACTTCATTATATAACGAAAGTACGAGTTTGCTGTCGGAAAATATAGGGTCGTCCGAATAGGCTTTTTTAAGATAAATCGGCAAAATGTGCGAAATCCAGCCTGAACAGTGGATAATGTCCGGCTTCCATCTCAGTTTCTTGACGGTTTCCAGTACGCCTCGGGCAAAGAATATCGCCCTCTCGTCGTTGTCGTCGAAGAATTTCCCGTCGGAGTCCGTATAGATGAATTTTCTATGGAAGTAGTCTTCGTTGTCTATAAAATAGACCTGCATTCTTGCAGCCGAAATGGAGGCGACCTTTATTATGAGCGGTCGGTCTATATCGTTAACGATAATATTCATGCCCGAAAGGCGGATAACCTCGTGCAGCTGGTTTCTCCTCTCGTTTATACACCCGTATTTAGGCATAAATGAGCGGATTTCTTTCCCGCTCTCCTGAATTCCCTGCGGCAAATATCTGCCTATTTTGGCAGCTGTGCTTTCGGGAACGTAAGGCAAACTCTCGGAGTTTACAAACAAGACTCTTTTGGACTCCATAGTAAAAATTTTAGCAAATACAAAGATAATAAAAAAATCAAAGATACAGATATTCAAAATTTATCTATATTTGGACTTTGGTTTACTATGGGAAAAAGGGAAAAAAACATTATAGCCAGGAGGTTGGTGCATTCATATCTCTCTTCCATAATCAGTATCAGTTTAGTACTGCTGTTGGTCGGTTTCTTTGCCCTGCTTGCCGTAAATGCCAGATCTGTTTCCAACTATTTCAAGGAAAATATCAGAATATCTCTTGTTTTGAGCGGAAACACGGAAGAAGCAAGAGCATTGCAGATAGATAGCGCCGTGCAGGCGATGCCTCAGGTTAAAATCACCCGGTATATTTCGAAAGAGCAGGGAACAAGGGAAATGAAGGAGCTGCTTGGAGAGGATTTTCTCGATGTGTTCCAGACAAATCCTATTCCTATCTCCATAGAGGTGCAGCTGAAGGCGGATTATTTTTCGGAAGACAGTATCGGGGTTTTTAAAAGGCAGCTCGCCGATATAGGCGGCATAGACGAAGTGCTGTACGAAAACTCCGTAATAGAGACAATCAACAGCAATATAGAGAGGATAGGTTTTATAGTACTCGTCTTTATCCTTTTATTGCTCTTTATATCGTTCGTGCTTATAAACAATACGGTCAGGCTGAATGTCTACTCGAAACGCTTTTCGATATATACCATGCGTCTTGTGGGGGCGACCAAGGCTTTCATCCGGGCGCCGTTTTTGATAAAGGCCGTTTTCCAGGGGCTCATTTCGGGATTATGCGCTTCGTGTATTCTTGTCGCCCTCTTGTATGTTGTAAGGGAGCAGTTCGAGCAGCTTTTTGCAATATTCGACATAAACCTGCTGGTGGCGGTTTTGGCGGGAACGGTAGTACTCGGAGTGTTGATTTGTCTGGTTTGCACGTTTTTTGTAATGAACAGGCTCGTTTCGCTGTCGAACGATGAATTATATTATTAAAAATAACAGTAAAATGGCTGAGATAAAAAATAAGGAGGATATGGGCCAAAAGCCGTTTGCAATACCTGTAAAGAATATTATTTATATAATTGCCGGTTTCGGCGTGATGGTTTTGGGATATCTTGTCATGATGGGGGGAGGGCCGGACTCTCCGGATGTATTCAACCCGGGAATGTTCAGTTTCAGAAGAATTGTTCTGGCGCCTGTCGTAATACTTGCCGGCATTGCGATAGAGATTGTTGCAATAATGTACAGAGGAAAATCAAAAAAATAGCATATGTCGGTTTGGGAAGCAATCCTGCTTGGTCTTGTGCAGGGCCTTACGGAGTTTTTGCCTGTCAGCAGCAGCGGGCATCTTACGATATTCAAGGAACTTTTTTCAATTGAAACCGGAAATCTCAGTTTCGAAATAGTGGTACACGCAGCTACTGTTTTGAGTACGATTGTAGCTTTCAGGAAGGAGATTGCAAAACTGCTGGCCGGTTTTTTCAATCTTAAGATGAATCCGGAAAAGGATTATATCTTCAAGATTTGCGTCTCCATGATACCTGTCATGATAGTGGGGCTCTTTTTCAAGGAGCAGGTGGAGAGGATTTTCGGAAGCGGAATTCTGATTGTAGGCCTCATGCTTCTGCTTACGGCGATTCTGCTTACAATAAGCGAAACGATTACAAAGATAAGGGAGCAAAGAAGCGGCGGTGCGTCGGAAGGCAAGCCCGTAGGCTACAAGGAGGCTTTCATAATAGGCGTAGCGCAGGCATTTGCGGTTATGCCGGGACTTTCCCGTTCCGGTTCTACGATCTCTACAGGCCTTATGCTTGGCGTGAGCAAAAACGAGATTGCGAAATTTTCATTTCTGATGGTGCTGGTCCCTATTCTCGGGGAGACGTTTCTCTCTTTGATAGAGGGCGATTTCGGCGTGGCGGAATCGGGAATCAGTGCAATGGCTCTTGCGCTGGGGGCGGCGACTGCATTCCTCTCCGGTCTCTTTGCCTGCACACTTATGATTAACCTCGTTAAAAGAGCTCGTCTGCATGGCTTTGCGATATACTGCGCCATCGCAGGTGCAATATGTATAGCCAAGAGTATCTGGGGATAGGATGGGCAGGCAGGAGTTATATTATTTTATAGCCGATACGCATCTCGGGCTCAGATACGGGGATTATCAGGCCCGCGAGAAGGTTTTCGCCTCCTTCCTGCAGCAGATTCCAAAAGATGCGAAGGCCGTTTATCTTCTGGGTGACATATTCGACTTCTGGTATGAATACAAAGACGTTGTACCGCGCGGATATACCAGAACGCTGGGGGCGCTGGCAGCTTTGGCCGATGCAGGAGTGGAGATCCACTTTTTCAACGGGAACCATGATATATGGACATACGGGTACTTCGAACAGGAACTTGGATTCATAATGGAGCGGAGCCAGCCGGCTGTAGTCAGACTGTGCGGCAGGAATTTCTGTCTGGCCCATGGAGACGCCCTCGCAGAAGGCGACCGCGGCTATAAAGTATTGAAATCGATCTTTACCTGCCGTATTTTGCAGAGACTTTTCAGTTGTCTGCATCCCCGCCTGGCATTTAAGTTCGGATACGGCTGGAGCCGTCATAACAGGCTTGCCAAGGGGATAAACTATAACTTTCGGGGAGAGGATGAACCTATAGTGCAATTTGCGGAGCGGTTCCAGCAGAGCCGGAAGCAAAATGACAGGATAGATTATTTTATCTTCGGGCACTATCATTTCGATCTGGATACCGGACTGAAAAGCGGCGGCAGGCTTTTTCTGCTCGGCGAAGGAATAAACAGGTTCGATTATCTGGTGTTCGACGGAGAAAAACTTGAAAAGCGGCGTTATTTCCAGAAGAGCGAAGAGTAAAGGTAATCGAAGCCACCCTGCTGGTATAGTACTACGAGTTCCTCTATGAATTTATCTTCACCGTATTTGTCATAGGGTTTTTTCAAATCGGAGCCGAAAATTCTTGCTATGCCCTGCCAGAAGCCGGCTGCCGCTCCCCCGCGATAGTTTTTTATGACATAATACGAGGTCCTTCCCAGCTCTCTGTCCAACAGTTTCAACAGCAGTCTCCCCTGGCTTACGGTCATGCTCCTTAACGGTTTCTCGAACTCTTTGAACAGCCTTTTTTCATATTGTTTCAGATACTTCTCGCGCTCTCTCGAATTAAAGCCGGAACAGGCAAGGGTGCTGTCGGCATCTGCTATAATCTCTTTGGCCTTTAGTGCGTAAGGATAGACTTTCTTGAAATTGTAAATGGTCCTGTAATATTTCCTCCACTCCTTTATCTCGCCTTTGTTCCTGGGCCTGTAGAATATGTATGGGGAGGGAAGATCGTCGATATAAGTGGTATCTCCCTCCTCTACGAAATAGCGCATTGCCGTTCCCTCCTTTATTTGGGAGAAAAGGGGGTGGGAGAATGATGCAAAAATCACGGAAACCGAAACGAATATCTTTAAAATCGTTTTCATCGCAACATTTTTCGCATTACTTTTTTGCAAAAATTACTCCAAATATATTAACTTTACAAACCATTAACCATACTTAAACCCATACTATGTTTACTTTCACAGATTATACCCCGTGGTCACTGTTTGTAGATTTGGGGCTTATCTCTTTCTTAATGCTTATAGGCAAAATTGCCAGGGTAAAAATAAAACTGATTCAAAAACTTTTCATTCCTCCGAGCCTTATAGCCGGCGTGCTTGGTTTGGCATTCGGCCCGAACGGATTGGGATGGCTTCCTTTCTCTAACCATTTGGGAACATATTCCGCAATATTGATAGCGCTTGTATTCGGAGCCCTTCCGCTCTCTTCGCCCAAAGCCTCCATAAAAGAGGTGTCGCAACGGGTGGGCCCAATGTGGGTGTATGCGCAGATAGGAATGCTTTTGCAGTGGGGAATAGTGGGCCTTTTCGGTCTCTTTGTCCTGAAGCAGATATGGCCTTCGCTCAATGATGCATTCGGAGTCATGTTCCCTACCGGCTTTTATGGCGGACACGGTACAGCTGCCGCTGTCGGCTCCGCATTCGAAGGACTGGGCTGGGATGAGGCCAGAAGCCTGGGCATGACGACCGCTACCGTAGGAATCATATTTGCAATAGTAGGCGGGCTTTTTATGATAAAATGGGCGGCAAAGCGCAAGTATACCGCATTTATAACCGATTTCAAGGATTTGCCTGACGAACTGCGCAGCGGACTTATCCCGAAGGAAAAAAGGGATTCTCTCGGAACCGCCACGACCTCTTCCATCTCCATAGAGTCCATAACGCTTTATGTCTGTATAATCTTTTTTGTGGCCCTTATCGGATATATGATAAGCCAGGGAGTCAAATTCTATTATCCCAAACTGGAACTGCCCGTTTTCAGCTGCGCCTTCATAGTGGGGCTGCTGCTCAAGAAGATTCTCGACAAGGTGGATGCTTCCGACTATATCTGTCCGCAGACAACGCAAAGGCTGAGCAGTTTCTTTACGGATTTGCTTGTTGCCTTCGGTGTGGCTTCCATCAAATTGGAAGTGGTGGTAAAATATGCGGTTCCGCTCATAGTCCTTATAGCGGTGGGTACCGTTATAGTGTGGCTTATAACATTTTATTTCGGCCGTCATCTCTCCAGGACATACTGGTTCGAGCGTTCGATTTTCGCCTGGGGATGGTGGACAGGAACAATGGCGATGGGAATCGCGCTAATCAGAATAGTGGACCCGAAAATGGCAAGCAAGGCTATGGATGATTATGCCTTGGCGTATCTGCCTATAGCGCCGGTGGAGATATTGCTGATTACGTTTGTTCCGATACTCTTTGTAAGCGGTTATGGGGCGTGGCTGATGGCGGGATGTATCCTCCTCTCACTGCTGCTGTTGCTGCTTGCCGCCAAGATGGGATGGTGGATAAAGAAAAAATAGTATTGATATGAAAAGGAAATTTATTATTGCAGTTTCACTCTTGCTGGCATGCAGCTATACGTTGTGCGGGCAGCAAAACGATGAGGAGCTATACAGGATTGCAGACAGCTTGCACAATGCGATGTTTACAATCGACACCCATATAGATACTCCGATATGTACCAACCATCCCGAGTGGGATTACGGGGTGGAGAAAGGGCAGGTTACCTTCCAGCTTATGAAGAAAGGGGGTCTGGATGCAGCCCTGTTTGCGGTTTATATAGATCAGGGAAAGAGGGATGCGGTTTCATCGCAAAAGGCGGTAGATTATGTAAAGCGCGAAATAGTCCTTTTCAGAAAGTACATAGATGAACATTCCGATATCGCGGCGCAGGCATATACTGCAGATGACTTTCTCAAATATAAGGCGGAGGGTAAACGGATAGTGATGTTCGCTATCGAAAACGGCTACGGCATAGGAAAGGAGATTTCGAATCTCGACATGTTTTACGATTTGGGGGTAAGGGCGATAACTCTATCCCACAATTACAACAACGATATATGCGATGCATCCCGTGACAGCGTTGCCGAGTGGAACGGTCTTTCTCCGTATGGCGAGAAGGTGGTGGAGAGGATGAACGAACTGGGAATAATGATAGACCTTTCCCATGTTGCGACTTCGACCCTTTTCGACGTGTTGGAAAAGAGCAAGGCACCGGTTTTCGCATCTCATTCGGCAGTAAGGAAGATAAGGAACCATGCCAGGAATCTTTGGGATGATGAAATCAAGGCAATAGCCGCACATGGCGGTCTTATCCAGGTTGCGGCTGAAAAGTATTTTCTTTCCGCTACGGCACCTAAAAAGGCAACCGTCAAAACATTTGTGGACCACGTCGATTATGTGAAAAATCTTGTCGGAATAGAGCATGTGGGAATAGGCACCGATTTCGACGGTGGCGGAGGCCTTGTAGATTTGAGAAATGCGGGCGATATGAAGAATATTACCGTAGAGATGCTGCGCCGCGGTTATACTCACAGGGAGATTAAAATGTTCTGGGGTGAAAATTTTTTGAGGGTGCTTAAGGAGGTGGAGAAAACGGCAAAAGAGTTACAGGGTGAATAGAGAAATCCAAAACGGTACTTTTTTGTCTGTTTACATCTTTGTAATAATATGAAAATGGCGGTATTGACCGCCATTTTTTTTTGCTAAAACGGGCATTTTGACGCAAAAAATATTTGCATGTTAAATATTTTGTGTATCTTTGCAAGCCAATATTATAGCCCCGTTACGGCCATAGTATTGAAAATCAGTAGTTTAGCACTAAGTAATACTAATGTATTATTTTAAATTGTAAGAAAATGTTACAACCGAAGAAAACTAAATTTAGAAGGCAGCAGAAAGGCCGTATGAAAGGAATGGCCCAGAGAGGCGCTCAATTGGCGTTTGGTTCGTTCGGAATAAAGACTCTGGAGTCTTGCTGGCTTACCGGTCAACAGATTGAGGCTGCGCGTCAGGCAGTTGTCCGTTATATGAAACGTGAAGGTAAGATATGGATCAGAATATTCCCCGATAAGCCTTACACCAAGAAGCCTGCCGAGGTGCGTATGGGTAAAGGTAAAGGTGCTCCGGAGGGATTCGTCGCTCCTGTTACACCTGGTAGAATACTTATCGAAGCAGAGGGCGTTCCTATGGAGGTTGCAAAAGAGGCTCTCCGCCTGGGCGCTCAGAAATTGCCTGTAACTACAAAGTTCGTGGTTCGTAGAGACTATGTGGAATAAATCTATGGAGGATTGGAAATGAAAACATTGGAAATACGTGAAATGCCTGCTAAGGAGTTGAGGGAGCGTTTGGAGACAGAGAAGGCAAACCTTAACCAGATGAAGATGAATCACGCAATCTCTCCCATAGAGGATTCGTCTAAAATTAAAAAGGCAAAAAAAGATATTGCAAGAATGCTCACAGTGTTGAGCCAAATTGAAAACCAGGACAAAAAATAAGAGTTCATGGAAAGAAGACTTCGTAAAGAAAGAGTAGGTGTAGTGGTTAGCAATAAAATGGAAAAATCCATCGTCGTTGCTGTAAAAATAAAAGAGAGACACCCGATTTACGGCAAGTTCGTAAATAAAACCACTAAGTTTGTTGCTCATGACGAGAAGAACGAGTGCAGTGAAGGAGATACTGTAAGAATTATGGAGACTCGTCCATTGAGTAAGACAAAACGTTGGAGGTTAGTAGAAATCGTAGAAAAAGTAAAATAAGCCATGATACAGCAAGAAACAAGATTAATGGTGGCAGACAACAGCGGGGCAAAAGAGGTTCTCTGTATCCGCGTGTTGGGTGGAACCCGCCGTCGCTATGCCAGTGTGGGTGACAAAATAGTTGTCGCCGTAAAGAGCGCCATACCGGGCGGTGATGCAAAGAAAGGTTCGGTTTCAAAAGCAGTGGTAGTCCGTACCAAGAAAGAGGTTCGTCGTCCAGACGGATCATATATAAGGTTCGACGAAAATGCTTGTGTTTTGTTAAACAATCAAGGTGAGGTTCGCGGAACACGTATCTTCGGCCCCGTAGCCAGGGAGTTGCGCGACAACTATATGAAAATTGTCTCTTTGGCACCTGAAGTATTATAATAAAGGTATATTGTCATGAATAAGAAATTACATATAAAGAAGGGCGACATGGTTTTTGTAAACGCCGGTGACGAAAAGGGCAAGTCCGGGAAGGTGCTGAGCGTAGACAGAAAGAAAGATCGTGCCATTGTTGAGGGGCTCAACATGGTAAGCAAACATACGAAGCCTAATGCCAAGAACCCTCAGGGAGGAATCATCAAGCAGGAGGCTGGTATTCATATTTCCAATTTGCAGGTTGTAGATCCTGTAAAGGGCGGTCCTACAAGAATCGGACGTCGCATTGGAGAGAAAGGAAAATTGGTTCGTTACGCAAAAAAATCAGGGGAGGAGATTAAATAATGGCAGCAAAACAAGCAAAACAGGCAGCAGCTGTTGCTCCTGCAGTACCGGTCGGATATGTCCCTTCTCTTCAGAAAAAGTATAAAGAAGAGATTGTGCCCAAACTCCAGAAAGAGTTGGGTTTCGATACCGTAATGCGTGTTCCTAAACTCGAGAAAATCACAATCAATCAGGGTATGGGACAAGCTACTGCAGATAAAAAACTTATAGAGGTTGCACAGCAGGAGCTTACTGCAATCGCCGGTCAGAAAGCTGTGATGACATATTCTAAAAAGGATATATCTAACTTCAAACTCCGTAAGGGAATGCCTATCGGGGTAAAGGTGACATTGCGCGGTGCAAAAATGTATGAATTCCTGGAGAGGTTAATCTGCATAGCGCTTCCGCGTATCAGAGACTTCAAGGGAATCAACGAGAAACTCGACGGAAGAGGAAATTATACTCTCGGAATCAAAGAGCAGATCATTTTCCCCGAAATCGATATCGATAAGATTACAAAGGTGCTTGGTATGGAGATAACCTTCGTTACCAATACCGACAGCGACGAGGCGGCTTTCGCTTTGCTTCGTGAATTCGGATTGCCTTTTAAAAACATTAAGCAATAATCATAAAGAGAAGATATGGCAAAAGAGTCAATGAAGGCACGCGAGATTAAACGTGCGAAATTATGTGCCAAGTATGCCGAGAAACGCAGACAGCTTAAAGAGGCTGGGGATTATGCCGGTTTGGCTAAACTTCCTAAAAATTCCAGTCCTGTCAGGCTGCACAACCGTTGCTCTATAACAGGAAGACCCAAGGGTTATATCCGCACATTCGGCATCAGCCGTATTCAATTCCGCGAGATGGCAAGCAAGGGCCTTATCCCCGGAGTTCATAAAGCAAGCTGGTAGATATAGAAATTCAAATTAGTATTAACGTTGGATATCGGGCTGCATAAATGCAGTCGAATCTGAAAAAAAACAAATTAAAATGACTGATCCAATAGCAGATTTTTTGACAAGAATCCGTAATGCTTCGGCAGTAGGTCACAAGACTGTGGAGATTCCTGCATCAAAAATGAAATTAGAGATGACCCGCGTGTTGCATGAGAAAGGGTACATCCTGAGTTACAAACTCATTGAAAGCAAGCCTTTCAATATCATCAAGATCGCTCTCAAGTACCATCCTGAGACAAAAAAGGCTGCAATCAAGAAATTGATACGTATAAGTAAACCGGGTTTGAGAAGATACAGCAGCGTAGAGGATATGCCTCGCGTCTTGAACGGGCTCGGTATAGCTATTCTCTCTACTTCCAAAGGTATAATTACCGATAAGGAGGCGAAAACGCTCAATGTGGGCGGTGAGATTTTGTGCTATGTTTATTAGTAGTAACTTAAAAAGTTTATTTAAATGTCAAGAATAGGAAAATTACCTGTAAGCCTTCCGCAAGGTGTTACCGTTACGGTAGATAACGGAAACGTGGTTAAGGTTAAAGGCCCTCTCGGAGAATTGAGCCAGAAAGTGGACTCTGATATAAAAGTAAACGTAGAGGGAGGCGTAGTGACTGTTACCCGTCCTACAGATCAGCCGCGCCACCGTTCATTGCACGGACTTTACCGTGCGCTGATTCACAATATGGTTGAAGGTGTATCCAAAGGGTTCACCATCAAGCAGGAGTTGGTCGGTGTAGGTTACCGTGTAGAAGTAAAAGGCCAGATCTTGGAGTTCAGCCTCGGTTTTTCGCATGATATTCATTTCATGCTGCCTTCTGAAGTAAAGGCTGAGGCCGAGCCTGTTAAGAAAGGTGCTAATCCGATTTTAGTCTTGAAGAGCCATGACAAACAGTTGTTGGGAATGGTTGCAGCTAAAATCCGCTCATTGCGTAAACCTGAACCTTATAAGGGTAAAGGTATCAAGTTTGTTGGTGAACAACTTCGTCGTAAAGCCGGCAAGTCGGCAGGCGCTAAATAATAATAGGAAGATATGGCTATAAGTAAGATAGAAAGAAGACAAAGAATACGTTACCGTATTCGCAAGGTTGTAAACGGAACGGCTCAAAGACCGAGAATGAGCGTATTCAGAAGCAACAAACAGATTTACGTTCAGTTTATAGATGATGTAAATGCTGTAACATTGGCCGCTGCCTCTTCACTGGAGAAGGCTGTAGCGGAGCAGACAAAAGGCAAGACAAATATGGAGGTAGCTGCAATGGTAGGCAAACTTGCCGCAGAGCGTGCTATCGCCAAGGGAATCTCTGAAGTATCATTCGACAGAGGAGGTTACCTCTATCATGGAAGAGTAAAAAGTTTAGCGGATGCCGCTCGCGAGGGTGGACTTAAATTCTAGTGGCTATGGCAAACATGAATGTAAAAAAAGTTAAAACTACCGATTTGGAGTTAAAAGATAGACTTGTAGCTTTGAGAAGAGTTACAAAGGTGACAAAAGGTGGTCGTCACTTCAGTTTTGCGGCCATAGTTGTCGTAGGAGATGAAAAGGGTGTTGTAGGGTATGGCCTCGGTAAGGCAAATGAGGTTACTACCGCAATATCGAAAGGAATTGAAGATGCAAAGAAGAACCTTGTAAAAGTTCCTTTGAGCAAAACTACGATTCCTCACGAGCAGGAGGCTAAATTCGGCGGCGCCAAAGTATTTATGAAACCGGCTGCACCGGGAACCGGAGTAAAGGCCGGAGGTGCCATGCGTGCAGTGTTCGAGTCTGTAGGCGTGAGCGACGTATTGGCTAAATCCAAAGGTTCTTCAAATCCTCACAATTTGGTAAAGGCGACTATTGCGGCTCTTGCCGAGATGAGAGATGCCTATACCATTGCAGGTTTGAGAGGAATTCAAATGAACAGAGTCTTTAATGGTTAAGGAGGTTTTTCAGATGACAAAAGTTAGAATTACACAGATCAGAAGCAAGAACGGGTCTACAAAGAGGCAGAGAGCATGTCTGGCCTGCTTGGGTTTACACCGAATTAATCATAGTGTAGAACGCGAGTACACTCCTGTTGTAAAAGGAATGGCCGAGAAAGTTTTACATCTTGTTAAAATAGAGGAAATCAATTAGTAACAGTAGGAGAAATGAAATTACATACATTAAAACCTGCAAAAGGTGCAACAAAAAGAAGAAAAAGAGTCGGTCGCGGTGAAGGCTCAGGTCATGGCGGTACATCTACCCGTGGTATGAATGGAGCTAAATCGCGTTCGGGCTACTCTAAAAAGCTGGGTTTCGAAGGTGGTCAGATGCCTATCCAGAGAAGGTTGCCTAAATTCGGCTTCAACAACCCGGGCAGAGTAGAATACAAGGCTATTAATGTCTCTGTTCTTCAAGCGTTGAGCGAGAAGAAAGGTTTAACGGATATAACAATAGACACTTTAATCGAGAACGGCCTTATATCGAACAAGGATTTGGTAAAGATTTTGGGCAACGGCGAACTTACTGCGAAATTGAATGTGACCGCCAACGCTTTCTCAAAATCTGCAATTGCCAAGATTGAGGCTGCGCAAGGTACTACATCTGTAATCTAAAGAGACTAATGAAAAAATTGATAGAAACAATTAAAAATATCTTCAAAATTGAAGAGCTGCGCAAGAGAATCGTATATACTATTCTTCTTTTGATAGTATATAGGTTGGGCTGTTTCGTGGTTGTTCCTGGAATAGACCCTACGCAGCTTGCAAATTTGGAAGCACAGACTTCGGAGGGTCTTATGAGCCTTTTGAACATGTTCTCCGGAGGTGCTTTCGGAAATGCCTCGATCTTTGCGTTGGGAGTGATGCCATACATCTCCGCATCGATTGTGATTCAACTTTTGGGAATGATGATTCCATACTTCCAGAAACTGCAGCGCGAGGGTGAGAGCGGCAGAAGGAAGATGAATCAGATGACTCGTTATCTGACAATTGTGATTTTGGCTTTGCAGGGTCCCGCATATTTGACGAACCTTCATTCACAATTGCCGGCAGAAGCGTTTTTAATAAAAGGATTTTCTTTTAATCTATTTGCCACTATAGTTCTTATCGGCGGTACCATGTTCATAATGTGGCTGGGCGAACGTATTACAGACCGCGGCATTGGAAATGGAATCTCGCTCATCATTATGGTCGGTATTATAGCGGAATTGCCTTACTCATTTGCGGCAGAGATAGGAACGAGGTTGAATCAGACGACGGGAGGCTTGCTTATGCTTATCGTAGAGTTGGTTCTTCTCTTCTTTGTCTTTGTAGCGACGATTGCGCTTGTTCAGGGTGTCAGAAAGATTCCCGTACAGTATGCCAAGAGAATTGTAGGAAACAAACAATATGGCGGGGTACGTCAATACATTCCGCTCAAGATTAATGCGGCCGGAGTAATGCCGATAATCTTTGCGCAGGCTTTGATGCTTTTCCCTCTTATATTTGCAAGCTTTGATGCTACACGTGGATTAGCCGCTACGTTAGGTAACTATACAGGCTTCTGGTATAATTTCATATTTGCATTCCTGGTTGTTGTTTTCACTTACTTCTACACCGCAGTAACTGTAAACCCTACCATGATGGCAGAGGATATGAAGAAAAACGGCGGTTTTATTCCGGGAGTCAAGCCCGGCAAGAAGACTGCGGAATATCTCGATTCAATAATGTCTCGCATTACACTTCCGGGTTCAATATTCTTGGCCATAGTGGCGATTTTACCGGTTTTTGCAATGAAACTCGGTATCAACAACCAGTTTGCGCAATTCTATGGCGGTACGAGTTTGCTGATTCTTGTGGGTGTCGTACTTGACACATTGAAACAGATTGAGAGCTATTTATTGATGCGCCACTACGACGGCTTGATGAAGACTGGACGTCTGAGAGGCCGTTCGGGAATGTAATTTTTGATAGTTCATTTGAAATGATAAGGTTAAAGACCGACGAAGAGATTGAGCTTCTCAAAGAGAATGCGATTTTGGTCTCCAAAACTTTAGCGGAGGTAGGCAAAGCAATCAGGCCCGGTGTCACTACCAGGGAGCTTAACGATCTTGCCGAAACCTATATCCGTGATAACGGAGCTGTTCCGGGCTTTTTGAACTATGAAGGTTTCCCCTATTCGCTGTGTATTTCAGTAAATGATACGGTGGTTCACGGATATCCGTCGGATTACGTATTGAAGGAGGGAGACCTGGTATCGGTAGATTGCGGTACGGTTTATAAGGGCTATAACGGAGATTCTGCCTACACTTTTCCCGTTGGGCAGATAAGCGAAGCGGATGCGAAACTTTTGGAGGTTACAAAAAAATCTCTCCGTATGGGGGCCCAAAAGGCTGTGGCCGGAAACAGAATAGGCGATATCGGCTGCACCATTCAGGATTTTTGTGAGTCCGAAGGGTTCTCTGTCGTACGTGAACTTGTTGGTCACGGAATCGGGAAAAGGCTCCATGAGAGCCCGGAAGTTCCGAACTACGGCAGACCCGGCCAAGGCAAAAAATTGACCGAAGGAATGGTGATTTGTATAGAACCTATGATAAATGCCGGAACCAGGCATGTCTATGTAGACGATAACGGCTGGTCTGTAAAGACCGTGGATGGGAAAAAATCCGCCCATTTCGAGTATATGGTCGCAATAAGACATAACGGCCCGCAAATCTTGACCACATTTGAATATATTGAAAACATTAAGTAAAAACTTACGATTAAATTAACAGGAGATTATTTATGCCAAAACAACCGGCGATAGAGAAAGACGGAACAATCATCGAAGCATTGTCCAATGCCATGTTCAGAGTGGAACTCGATAATGGCCATATACTTACCGCGCATATTTCCGGAAAAATGAGATTGCATTACATTCGTATTTTGCCTGGAGATAAGGTTCGCGTAGAGATGTCTCCATATGATTTAACGAAAGGCAGGATTTCTTTCAGATACAAATAAAAACTATAATAAAATGAGAGTAAAAGC
This sequence comes from uncultured Bacteroidales bacterium, assembly GCA_944325445.1. Classification (GTDB taxonomy): domain Bacteria; phylum Bacteroidota; class Bacteroidia; order Bacteroidales; family UBA932; genus Egerieousia. The sequence goes on from CALVAG010000002.1 coordinate 172,609, forward strand.
ATCCATAAAGAAGCGCAGCGAAGATTGCAAGATTGTAAAGCGCAAAGGTCGCGTTTATGTAATTTGCAAGAAGAATCCTAAATTCAAAATGCGTCAGGGATAATATTAATTCGTAAACAAATAAAATAAAAAATAATTATGGCACGTATAGCCGGAGTTGATTTACCAAAAAACAAACGTGGAGAGATAGGTTTGACCTATATCTTTGGAATTGGTCGCAGTTCTGCCAAAAAAATCCTTACCAAAAACGGCATAGACGTTAATATCAAGGTGCAAGATTGGACAGATGACCAAATCGCTGCAATAAGGGCGACCATTGCAGAAGAGTATAAAATAGAGGGCGAGCTTCGTTCTGCTATTCAGTTGAATATTAAACGATTGATGGATATCGGATGCTACAGGGGAATTCGTCATCGTCTCGGACTTCCTGTAAGAGGACAGAGTACGAAGAACAATGCGCGTACCCGTAAAGGTAAAAAGAAAACCGTAGCTAATAAGAAGAAAGCAACCAAATAATAGAACCTAAGATTATGGCAAAGAAAACAGGATCATCCAATAAGAAGAGAGTTGTTAGGGTTGAAGCGTATGGCCAGGCTCATATATCATCGACTTTTAACAATGTAATTATCACTCTCACTAATGCTGAGGGTCAGGTTATAAGCTGGTCGTCTGCCGGAAAGATGGGCTTCAGGGGTTCTAAAAAGAACACTCCGTATGCTGCACAGGTTGCAGCTGCCGATTGTGCTAAGGTGGCTTATGATGCAGGTTTACGTAAGGTCAAGGCTTATGTCAAGGGGCCGGGCGCAGGCCGCGAGTCGGCGATTCGTACCATTCATGGTGCAGGTATCGAGGTAACCGAGATAATAGATGTTACTCCGCTTCCTCATAACGGTTGCAGACCAAAAGGTCGTCGTAGAGTATAATTTTCCGATAATTTAAAATTAATTTACTATGGCAAGATATACAGGGCCTTCTACAAAAATTGCCCGCAAATTCGGTGAGCCTATATTTGGCCCAGATAAAAGTTTGGAACGCAAGAATTTTCCTCCGGGACAGCACGGATTGGCTAGAAAGAGAAAAAAATTGTCGGAGTATGGCGTTCAGTTAAAAGAGAAACAAAAAGTAAGATATACATATGGATTATTGGAGAAACAATTCCGTAATCTTTATGAAAAGGCTGCAAAAATGAAGGGTAAGACAGGTGAAAACCTTCTTATGCTGCTGGAATCCCGTCTCGACAATCTGGTTTTCAGAATGGGTATTGCACCTACACGTGCAGCTGCAAGACAACTCGTTTCGCACCGTCATATCGTGTTGAACGGAAAAGTCAACAATATTCCGTCTACACTGGTTAAGCCCGGCGAGATTGTCGGAGTACGCGAAAGATCCAAGAGCCTTGAGACAATTCAGGACTCTTTGGCAAGCAAGGCGAACAAGTATTCATGGTTGGAGTGGGACGCCAACACATTATCGGGAAAATTCCTCAATCTGCCCGACAGAACCGAGATTCCTGAGACCATTAATGAACAATTAATCGTAGAGTTGTACTCTAAATAGTAGATAAAATGGCAATATTAGCATTTCAAAAACCGGATAAGGTGGTGATGCTCGAGTCTACAGACACCTTTGGAAAGTTCGAATTCAGGCCTCTCGAGCCCGGATATGGAACTACCATAGGCAATGCCTTGAGACGAATCCTGCTCTCATCACTTGAGGGGTTTGCAATAACCTCTATAAGAATTCAAGGAGTAGACCACGAATTTGCAACAATCCCCGGCGTTATAGAAAGCGTTGTAGATATTGTTCTTAACTTAAAGAAAGTTCGCTTCAAGAGAATGATCGAAAGCGAAGACAGCGAGGTAATAACAGTAAATATCAGCGGAAAGCAGGAGTTTACGGCAGAGGACATTTCAAAGAATCTCTCGTCGTTCAAAGTTCTCAATCCCGAGCTTCACATCTGTTCGATGGAGCCTTCTGTAAAATTGTCTATCGATATGAGAATAGGCAAAGGCAGGGGTTATGTTCCGGCAGAAGAGAACAAGATCGACGGCGCTCCGTTCGGAACTATTCCCATCGATGCTATATTTACCCCTATAAAAAATGTGAAATATTCTGTAGACAACTGGCGTGTAGAGCAAAAGACCGATTACGAAAAGTTGGATATAGAGATTACCACAGACGGTTCGATTCATCCGAAAGAGGCGCTTAAAGAGGCGGCCAAGATTCTTATCTACCACTTCATGCTCTTCTCGGACGAGAAGATAAGTTTAGAGACAACAAACGAGGTCGTAAGCAATGAACTCGATGAAGAATCATTGCGCATGCGTCATTTGCTGCTTACAAAACTTTCAGACATGGATTTGTCTGTAAGGGCTTTGAATTGTTTGAAAGCGGCTGATATAGAAACATTTGCCGACCTTGTTTCCCACCAGCGTTCAGAGCTCATGAAGTTCAGGAACTTTGGTAAAAAATCATTAACTGAAATAGATATGCTTATCGACAGACTCAAACTCTCTTTCGGTATGGATATCAGTAAGTACAATATCGAAAAAAAGTAATAGAAAATGAGACATAATAAGGCATTTAACCATTTAGGACGCAAGACGGGTCATCGTAAGGCCATGCTGGCCAATATGGCATCATCTCTTTTGCTTCATAAGCGTATAGAGACAACCTTGGCCAAGGCAAAGGCATTGCGCGTATATGTTGAGCCGCTGATTACCAAATCAAAAGTAGACAGTACTCACTCACGTCGTATTGTGTTTAGCTATTTGAAACAAAAACAGGCTGTTACAGAGCTGTTCCGTGTAATTGCTCCAAAGATTGCAGATCGTCCGGGCGGATATCTCCGTATTTTGAAGACAGGTTTCCGTGCAGGTGACGGTGCAGATATGGCTTTGGTAGAGTTGGTAGACTTCAATGAGGCAGCTTTGGCTTCTACAACAAAGAAGGAGGAGGTTAAGAAACCTGCAACAAGAAGAAGCAGAGCCAAGAAAGCGGCTCCGAAGGCAGAAGAGGCCAAGGCAGAGGCTAAGGTAGAGGAAGCTAAGGCGGAAGAACCGAAAGCGGAGTCTAAACCTGCAGCTGAAGCGCCTGCTGCTGAAGAGCAGAAAGAGAACTAACATACAACTATTCCTTGGAGACGGACGGGTTTTCCTGTCCGTTTTTTTTATTTAAATTTGGCAGCAATATCAAACTGCCCGATTCATGATAAAAAAATTGAAAAGATTCCTGCCCGATATAGCCGGGGCCGCGGGGGTCTCGCCGGTAGAAATATTCGTCATACTTCTTTTTTCAGTATATGCCGTTTTGATGGTAGAGGGAGTGGCAGACGGCGACAGGGGCTATCTTGCGCTATATCCGCTCTCCTTATCGCTCTCATTTCTCTTTAATCTGTGGTTCAGAGGGAAGAGGCTGCGGTTTATCTACTTTCTTTCGGCTCTGTTGCCTCTTTCCATGGCAGGCTGCGACCTTTCCGGTTTTGTGGACTCCGTTGCATATCCGGTATCGCTCATGTTGTGTATTTTAATGATTTTTGCCTCCAAATGGAGAAGAGACAATATCCGGTATGTGAAAGAGGGGCTCTTTTATGTCAAAAACTGCGTATCGGCTCTTATTATTGCAGGCATGACGTTCGGGCTTACAGTTGCCATTTATTTTTCTGTCAGATACATATTTCCGGTGCAGGGGCTCTCCGATGCGGAATCTGCCGGCAATATGGCGAATGCCGTGCTCTATTTTCTGATTTTTTCGTTTATGATGCTTTGTCCGCTGCTCTTTCTGATATTCAACCGCTCGGAAAAGGGAGCATGGAGTTCGGGAAGATTGGATGAAATAGCGGTGAACTATGTGGTTACTCCGGCCCTGCTTCTCTATACCTGCATATTGTATATCTATTTTGCAAAGATTCTCTTTACATGGTCGCTGCCCAAAGGCGGCATTGCCTATATGGTTTTTGCATTTACGATTATCGCGATTCTTTCCCAGGCATTGCGGCTGACCTTGAAAGGGAAGGGAACCTTTGAGTGGTTTTACGGGAATTTCTGCGTCATATCGCTGCCGGCACTTGCAATGTTCTGGATAGGGGTCTGGTACAGGATAGCCGAATACGGGTTTACCCAGGCGAGGGTATATCTTGTCGTCTGCGGAACCATCATGACCGTCACTGTCTTGCTTTCACTCTCCAGACGTTTCGGAAAATATGTATATGCGAATCTTCTTGCCATAATTCTTTTTGCACTGTTTACCTATGTTCCGGGTATAAGCGCGGAGGATATCGAGCGCCGTTCCCAAATGAACCGCTCCCTTTCCGCCGATAACGGTGCAGTTTTGGCTGAAGAGGAGACTGTAGTTACGGACGCCCCGTGGCTCTATATTGTTCCAAAGGGCGAAGCCGTGGACCTCGAGGGCTATTCTTCGCTTTACAAAATTTCCGACGCAGAGTCAGATGGAGGGTATTTTGTCCCGTATGGCTCCTCTGCCGGCGATACGCTTCGTCTGATATCTCCATCAGGGGAGACGCTTCTGAATATGAGCTACGGCAATTTCCTCTCCGTCCAACTGAAGAAGGCCGGGCTAAGCGGAAAGAGTCCGGATGATTCTCTTGCAATGCGCGGAAGCGAACTGCTTGTCTACGATTTCGGAGAGGGGCGTATTCTTTTCAATATGCTTATATTGGAAAGGGAGAGGGATTCGATGTTGAAGGTGAATACCGTCGCCGCAGATCTTTTCCTTTGCCGGTAGCGCCGTTACTCTCTTTTGATTGGGATATGCGCAGCCTGTTTATACCTTTTCAGGTTGAGCCGCATCTGTTCATATTCGGAAGGGGCGATAAAACTTTCGGTAAATCTTTCGAAGATATATTTCACTGCCTGTTGTGAGGGGTGTACCATATCTTCTGCATAGAAACGGTAGTCGCGCAGTTCATCCAGCATAATTTCGTATGCAGGAAAGTAACTTACGTTTCCATATCCTTTCCGTTGCAGCCAATCGATTGACATTAACAGTGCGGCTTTGCTCAGGTTGTTGCCGTGCGCTCCGTCTTTGAGGTGGCGTATGGGGCTTACAGTGAGAATAAATTCTTTGTCCGGGTATCTTGTAATGAAGTTTTCCAAAAGCCGGAATATCTCTTCTGTCTGCAGGAATTCGCGGCGGAACTTCCCGGGGTCTATCTTATGGCAGTTGGAGACGATTTTCCCGGTAGGAATGTGGCGGAACACCCATGCCGTGCCCAGAGTCATGATTACGGTATCGGCTTCCTTAAAGAACTGCGCGGCATTTTTGAGCCTTTCGTTTGCGTTGTCCAGAAAATCCTGCGCTGCCGTACGGGCAAAACGGCTGTGGTGCCAGAAGGAACAGAAGAGAGGGACCGGTGCATTGCGGGGCCCGGTACAGATTATATCCTCCTGCATGAAAGGAGAGGGAGAGGAGAGCCTGCTCAGGGAATTTATTACCGAAACTGGATTGTAAAGCGTTCCGAACGGGTTTACGTAGACGTTGAATCCGTACATCTTCAAAAGATTGCCCACTTCGTCTGCAAAGCAGGAGCCGGCCATTAAGATACCGCTTCGGTATGTGAGCCTCTTTGCGGGCTCTGCAACAGTTACCTTTGTAATAAGTTCCATTCTCTATCTTCTCCGTAAATGTGCGGCCGGTATCGCTCCCGGCTGCGGTTTGAATTCGTTCCATCCGTTACGGTTGCGGCTGTTCCACGGGCAGGCGTTCATGCAGGCATCGCAACCGAAGATCCAGCCCTCTCTCTCCCCTGCCATGCTTCTGTTGAGTCCGATATCGCTTCCCTTTTTTTCAATCGTAAGGTATGAGATGCACTTCGCGGCATCCAGCCTGTATGGCGAAAGCGCTCCGGTGGGGCAGCTCTCGATACAGCGCCTGCACTCTCCGCAATGGTTTTTATACTGCGACATGTCGAAAACAGGTTCGAATTCCACATCGGTAATGATTATCCCTATAAAATTCCTTATTCCGGCGCTTCTGCTTATCAGGAAGTTATTTTTTCCTATAAATCCCAATCCCGCCCTGACGCCCCAGGCTCTTTCCATAATCGGAGCGGTATCTGTGTAGACCCTGCCCCTTGCCTCCGGGATACGGCTTTTTATATAATTCAGTATTGCCGACAGTTTTTCTTTTATAATCCTGTGGTAATCCTCACCCAATGCATATTGGGCGATTTTGTAGCGTCCGCAGGTGCCGTTGCCGAAGATTACCTCCTTTTCCGGCGTAGCGGATTCATCTCCATACGGGGCGAGAAATGCGAGAATGCTTTTTGCCCCTTCGAAGAGCAGGCGAGGATCCTCTCTCTTTTCGCAGTTGCGTTTCAGGTACTCCATCTCTGCAAAGCAGCCCTCCTTCATGGCTGACAGGTAATGTTCGGACTCCTCCTCCAACCGGCAGGCTGCGGCAACGCCGCATGCAGCAAATCCCAGACTCTCCGCAAGCCGGGTTATATTTTGATATATGTGGGTTCCAACCATTGCAAACTGTACAAAAGTAGCAAAGAATTCTTATTTTTGTAGAGTATAGAGTGATCTCTGACGGGTAATTTAACTGATTGCAATATGAAACGCATTTTGGTGGTAGGAGCAGGGGGGCAGATTGGAACGGAGCTGGTCCCATTCCTGCAAAAACATTACGGATATGACAATGTTATAGCGGCCGATTTAAAGCCGGCTGTTGTAGAGAGGCTTGAACGCACTTCCATAGCGATGACACTGGATGCGTTGAATGAGACGGAATATGCCGATACTGTAAGGCGTTATAAGATAGATGCCATATATAATCTGGCGGCACTTCTTTCCGCTACGGGAGAAAAGAATCCGCAGCTGGCCTGGCAAATAAATATGGGAGCTTTGCTCAACTCGTTGAATATTGCAAAAGAGTATAATTGCGCTCTGTTTACTCCCAGTTCGATAGGGGCGTTCGGCGATAATACGCCGCATTACAAGACTCCGCAGGATACCATAATGCGTCCCAATACCATGTATGGTGTCTGCAAGGTCTCCGGAGAACTGTTGAGCGATTATTATCACAGCCGTTTCGGGGTGGATACGAGAAGCGTGAGATTTCCGGGAATCATTTCGAACGGGGCGATGCCCGGGGGAGGCACGACAGATTATGCCGTCGAGGTTTTCTATCATGCAGTGAAGAGCGGAAAATATACGTGCGAAGTGCCGGAAAACCGCTATATGGATATGCTTTACATGCCGGACGCGCTGGATGCCATGATTCAGGTCATGGAGGCGGACCCTTCAAGGCTCATTCACAGGAACAGTTTTAACATAACGGCGATGAGTTTTACTCCCAAACAGCTTTTTGAGCAGATCAGGAAGAGAATACCTGAATTTACGGCAAATTACAACATAGATCCTGTAAAGGACCAGATATCTGCATCGTGGCCAGACTGTCTCGATGATTCGTGCGCCCGCAAGGAGTGGGGCTGGAACCCGAAATGGGGCATGTACGAGATGGTAGACGACATGCTTAAGGTATGTCGCGAAAAACTTGCGCGCGGCGAGTTTTAGACTGCATTGCTTATTTCGGAGCTATCCTGTAAAGGAACAGTGCTATGAACATGTAGAGGATGTTCGGTATCCACAGTGCCAGACCTGGCGGCAGGGCTCCCGTGTAGACGAACATCTGGCTGAACCGCATAAAGAGGATATATGAAAAACTGAGTGCGATACCTATGCCGATATTCATCCCTATGCCTCCGCGCCGTTTCTTTGAGGAGAGCGAAACGCCTATCAGGGTAAGTACAAAGGCCGAGAAGGGCATGGCGAAGCGGGTATGTTTTTCGATTTGGGCGTACATTACCATTTTGTCGCCACGCATCTGCTGTGTCTGGATCAAATCGTTTAACTGAAAGAAATTAAGCTCTTCCACCACATTCTTTTTTCGCATGAAATCGTCTACCGTTATAACGATGGATGTGTCGAGCGTACGGCCGCTGCTTAAAATCTCGGTATTGTTTACATATTTGCGAAGATGGTAATTGCGCAGCCGCCAGCAATTTTTTGTCGAATCCCACGCTGCGCTCTCGGCGCTGAGTTTGGAAACCATTTTGTGGTCTTTGATGGTTTCGAGCGTAAATCTGTATGCGGTCTTGTTCCATACACTGAAAGATTCCACATATAAAAAATTGCCCGGCGACATCTGGTAGTGCATGTCGCGGTTTGTATTTTCGAATTTCGTCTTTATATATTTGGACTGGAAAGCCTGCCTTCCCTTATTGGCCGGCGGAATTATAAAAAGATTCAGGACAAGGCTGAATATGGCGATTACTGCGGCTGAAATAAAATAGGGGTACATCAGCCGCTTGAAACTTATTCCTCCTGCAAGAATCGCCACAATCTCACTGTTTGCAGCCAGCTTGGATGTAAAGAAAATTACGGTTATAAATACGAACATCGGGCTGAACATGTTTACGAACTTGGGTATGAAGTTTCCGTAATAGTTGAGCGCGATCTCCTTGAAAGGAGCGTGATTGTCTACAAAATCGTCTATATGTTCGCTTATGTCGAATATTATTACTATAACGATAATCAGCAACAGGGCAAAGAAGAAGGTCCCTATGAACTTTCTTATGATATATCTGTCGAGTATCGTTATTTTAAAATTGTAATCCATTACAACTTAGTCTCCAGGTCTTTTACTGTTTTCTCTTTCCAAGTGAAGAAATCTCCGGCCTCTATATGGAAGCGGGCCTGCCTTACCAGTTCCAGATAGAATGCGAGATTGTGTTCGCTCGCTATCTGTGCCGCCAGCATTTCACCGGCTATGAACTGGTGTCTCAAATAGGCTTTGCTATAGGTTTTATCGACAAAAGATGTGCCGTCGGGGTCTATGGGAGAAAAGTCGTCCGCCCATTTCCTGTTTTTGATATTTATCATTCCCTTCCATGTAAAAAGCATGCCGTTGCGGCCGTTTCTTGTCGGCATGACACAGTCGAACATGTCTACTCCGCGGGCTATCCCCTCCAGTATGTTTGCCGGAGTCCCCACTCCCATAAGGTAACGGGGTTTCTCTTTAGGCAGAAGCGGGTCTACCACTTCAAGCATCTCATACATCTTTTCGGTCGGTTCTCCTACCGAAAGTCCGCCTATGGCGTATCCGTCTGCATCGAATTTTACTGCATGCTCGGCTGCCATTCTTCTTAAATCGGGATATACGCATCCCTGGACTATGGGAAAATATGATTGGCTATAGCCGTAAAGGGGATCGCTCTCCTTAAAGTGGTGGTATCCTCTTTCAAGCCATTTCATGGTGAGTTCCAATGATTTGAGTGCATATTTGCGGTCTGCGTCTCCTGGAGTGCATTCGTCCAGGGCCATAATGATGTCGGCTCCTATGATTCTTTGGGTATCTACGTTGTTCTCAGGTGTAAACAGATGTTTGGAACCGTCTATGTGGGAGCGGAAAGTACAGCCTTCCTCTGTGAGCTTTCTTTTTTCGGCAAGTGAGAAAACCTGGAATCCTCCGCTGTCTGTAAGGATAGGCCTCTCCCATGAGATGAATTTATGCAGCCCGCCGGCTTTTCTTAATATTTCCAACCCGGGGCGGAGATAGAGATGATATGTGTTTCCCAAAATAATCCGGGCTCCGATATCTTCTTTTAAATCTCTGTGGTATACTCCCTTTACCGAACCCACAGTCCCTACCGGCATGAAAATCGGGGTCGGGATTGTACCGTGGTCTGTATGGAGCATGCCGCACCTTGCGGAAGAGTTGTTATCCTGTGCAACTTTTTCAAAAATCATTTTTCTCCTTGCTTGCGGGCAAAAATAGTAAAAATTACTTTATATCTCCGTTTCGCATTCAAATTGTTTCAAGGTCTGCCTCTTTTATGTATCTTTGCGTGGATGAAACGGATAAGATTGGATATAGGGGCTCTTACAGCCTCCCCAAAGGAGGGCGGGAAGTTTCTCTTTTTCCTTTATAAAGAGAATATGGACAGGTGTTTGCCGATTTCCCTTACTCCGCCTCAGATGCATTCTGTCTTATCGGTGTTCAAAGCTGGAAATACCCGGAATTTGCCTGTTCACTCTACTGTCAAAAACATATTGGAGCACTATGGCGTGGAGTTGCTGGAGGTTGTAGTGGCGAGGAATGAGGAGGCCGGGAATTTCTTTTCGGAGTTGTTGCTTTTCGATGGAGAGAGGGAGTTCAGGCAGGCTGCGGATTTTATAGACGGGATAATTTTTGCCAGGCTGTTCGGCGCTCCGATTTATATAGACGAGGAGCTGATGGCAAGGTATTCGGTAGGGATGGACAAATATTCGCAGCAGACCCTCGATTCGGAGGAACTTTTAAAAAAGCTCGACAGCGCTTTGCAGGAGGCGATAGGCAGTGAGGAGTATGAGAGGGCGGAGAGTATAAAAAAAAGGATAGACGAGATAAAAAAAGGAAAGAATTCAGAAAACAGATATGATGAATAGATTTTTAGTTACACTTGTGGCGCTCTTTGTTTCGGGCGCACTTTTTGCCGCACAGCCAGACAACTCTGCGCAAGTCGCGGTGGCCGACAGCATGGCTTTGTTGCAGCCTGAGGCTGGAGCGGGCCTCGTTGGGGAGACTGCTGCAGCGTTGGACGCTGCTTCCGCTGCGCCTGCCGAGAACCCTTATAAGGCAATCCTGAGCGAAAAACATTTCGAATTCAATATTATCTCTATTCTCCGGGGACTGGTAGGGATGGCTGTCATAATTTTTATAGCGTGGCTGTTCAGTACGGACCGCAGAAAGGTGCAATGGGGAACGGTATTCAAAGCGCTTGCGCTTCAATTCATAATAGGAGTCTCCGTATTGATGTTTCCGGCGGTTCAGGTCGTCTTCGAGTTTTTGGGAAAATGTTTCGTGGCGGTGCTGGACTGGACGAAGGCCGGCAGCAACTTCCTCTTCGGAAGCCTTATGGATATGGATAAATTCGGCTATATATTCGTATTGCAGATATTGCCTACAATAATCTTCTTTTCTGCCCTTACAAGCCTCTTTTTCTATTTGGGCATCCTGCAGAAAGTGGTTTATGCAATGGGGTGGTGTCTTACAAAGCTCATGCGTCTTTCCGGTGCAGAATCCCTTTCCTGTGCCGGCAACATATTCCTGGGACAGACCGAAGCCCCTTTGATGGTAAAGGCATATATTCCGCAGATGACCCGTTCCGAACTGATGCTCGTCATGACGGCCGGAATGGCGACCATGGCAGGCGGCGTGCTTGCTGCCTATATCGGAATGCTGGGCGGCGGCGACAAGCTTATGGAGATAGAATTTGCAAAACATCTTCTTTCCGCCTCCGTAATGGCGGCTCCCGGAGCTATTGCAATTTCAAAAGTTATAAAACCGCAGACCGAGGAGGTAGATAATTCCGTCGAGGTTTCATCGGAAAAGATAGGAAAGAATGTTCTGGATGCCATTTCCAACGGAACCACGGACGGTCTTAAGCTTGCAGCCAACGTAGGTGCAATGCTTCTTGTCTTTTATGCCCTTATAGCGGGATTCAACTTTATCTTCGGGAAAATCGGGGATATTACCGGTCTTGATAATGTCATAGCGGAGGCTACCGACGGACGTTATTCTAATATCTCCCTTGAATTCCTTCTCTCCTACATTTTCTATCCCGTGATATGGCTTACCGGTATAGATGGAGCGGACCTTCCTTTGGTCGGGCGTCTTTTGGGAGAAAAACTTATCCTTACCGAGTTCGTAGGGTATCAAAGTCTGGCAACCATGATTCAGACAGGAGCATTCGCTTCCGCAAAATCCGTTATCATGGCAACCTATATCCTTTGCGGTTTTGCCAACTTCGCTTCCGTAGGAATCCAGATAGGAGGTATCGGCGGGCTTGCACCCAAAAAACGCTATATCCTTTCGGAGTACGGTTTCAGGGCTTTGCTGGGTGCTTCGCTGGTGGCGTTGATGTCGGCGGCTATTATGGGAATGTTCCTGGTATAGTGATGCATTATAATGGCAAATTGCGGCGTTGTCTGCGGCATCATAGCTCGGTCACGTACCAAGTACGCTCCTTCGCTCTGAGCCTTGACGGCCTTGCACTTCACTCATTATAATGCATCACTGGAGAGGCCTTCTGCAGCGGCAGACGATGCCTTGTATTTTACTCGCCATAATGCTATACCGGTGCGCAGGCGTGATTGGCGGTGTGCTGCTTCGCTCTGAGCCTTGACGGCCTTGTCATTTGCGGCTCTCCTTATAATTCCTGAAGATAAGTGCGATCGCGGGATGGTTGAACTCCAGACGTACATCTTCTGCCAGAGCCTCATTCAGCGTAGCTTTCCACCACAGGTCGAAGACGACATTGTCTGTAGGATACTTCAGCCCTGAAGACTTTATCTGAACTGTCTGGTCGAAAGCAAAAATTGAGAGTCGTTCCCCTGCCGTGCATTTAATCGAGGCGGTGCCGAAAATCGGGAAAAACACACCGTAATCGGTAACCATCTCCACATTCCTGAAAGTCTTGGCATACTCGGCCACAAGAGAGATATTGCCGAGGGTGTGGTCCTCCCGCAGTCCGGTCGCACCGAGAATGGAAATCTTTTCCGGGCTTAAAGTCATTGCAAGACGGAACGCCTTTGTCATGTCGTTGTGCTCCTGCTCGCTCTCCTTGTGTATGATATCTTTGTATTTAATCTGGTTTTCAGGACTCATGCTGTCCATGTCTCCGGCGATGAAGTCGCAGCGCAGGCTGCTGCAGTTCTTTTCCAGCTTAAGTACGGCATTGTCGCAGCAGATTATTTTATCCGCCTTGCGGAGCACCTCCAGCGGGTATGGGTGCGTCGGGAAAGCACCGTCTGCAACGATTACGATATGCCCTGCCATAGCCTTATTCGAATTTATATGAGTTTATCTCCCTGAACCCTGCAAGGAATTCCCTGACTGCCATCCTGCGTTTGCCGGCAGCCTGCACTTCGGTCAGTTTCAATATTCCGCTTCCGCAATGTACTTTCAGATAATTCTTGTTGTCGGAAATGATCGTGCCCGGGGTCTCGGCCGTATTTGCCGCACCGCTCTCCAATTCTGCACCGTAAATCTTGAATTCGGTATGTTTCTCTCCGTTTGAAAGGTGTGAAAAGGTCCCGGGATAAGGTGAAAGCCCTCTGACAAGCCGCAGAATCTCCTCCGCACTGCGTTCCCAACAGATATGGCACAACTCTTTGGTGATTTTCGGGGCCGGCTTGATCTCCGTCCCCTCCCTTATGAAAAGAGCCTGCGGTTCGGGTTGCAGCGAGCCGCTGTAAAGCCCGCGTACAGTCTCGACAACCAGTCCGGCTCCGAGCTCCATCAATTTATCATATAGCGTACCGACGGTTTCATCTTTGGAAAGGGGGCAGTTTTTCTGCAGGAGAATGTTTCCGGTATCGATCTGTTCATCGATAAGGAATGTCGTGACACCGCTCTCCTTTTCCCCGTTTATGACCGCCCAGTTTATGGGCGCAGCTCCCCTGTATTGCGGCAGCAGCGAAGCGTGCAGGTTGAACGTTCCCATTTCCGGCATGCTCCATACGGCCTTGGGCAGCATTCTGAATGCTACTACAATGAACAGGTCCGCTCCGTATGAGGCCAACTTTGCAAGAAATGCTTCATCTTTCAGCGATACGGGTTGCAGTACCTCCAACCCCTGCTCAAGCGCAAATTTCTTGACAGCGCTCTCGTTTAATTTGAGTCCGCGTCCTGCAGGCTTGTCAGGAACCGTAACCACTGCTGCAATGTCGAATCCCTCTTCCTTCAGCTTTTTGAGGGGGGCGACCGCAAATTCGGGGGTCCCCATATAGATGATCCTATGCTTCATGCTCTTTTCTCTTTTTGTTGCGGTATTTCTTGATTCTGTCGGAAACCTTGTTGAAGAAGATTTTATATGCATCGGCGTTGAACAGTGCCGAATCGCTGCTGCTCTTTATGGTAAGGAATACCCCGATAGGAATTAATATGAATGATGAGATAAATGTTCCTATAAATGGGGAGATGGCCCCGTCGTTTGCCAGTTTTTTACCGCTTATATCTATAACCCAATAGAATACGAAGAACAGGATAGATATGATGACCGGCGTTCCGAGCCCTCCCTTGCGGATTATCGCTCCCAAGGGCGCGCCTATGAAGAAGAATATGAAGCAAGCCAGCGAAAGGGTGAATTTGCGGTAACTCTCTATGATGGTCCTTCTCAACGGATGGGCCGACTGATACAACTCCCTTTCATAGAAATCCAGATTGCTTATCTGCATGGTTATCTTTGCAATCGCCTCTATCGTGGCATTCTGCTCTATCGAAGGAGAGCTCCATTTGAACAACGAATCTTTCGGGAACAGCATGGCATATTTCCCTTTTCCGGTAGTGTCGTACTGGTATGTATATGCAAGGTTCGATGAAAAGACGCTCCTTTTGGTCTGTGCATGCACGGTCCCTGCAACCTTTATCTCCAATGAATCCCTGTCCGTGCGCAATTGGGCCAGGCTTTTTGTCATTACTTCGCTGCCGTACCGCGAATCGTCTGATTTCTGGAAGGCATAGTTTTCCAGCGGAATTACTATCCGCTGCATTTCGAAATCCACGCTTTGCAGGGTGCGGGAGGTGTCGCGGTAACTGACTTTATTGTCTTCCTCGTAGTTTATGCCGTTATATAAGGTAAAGATTATATTGCTTTTGTCGGGCGAGAGGCGGATATATCCGGAATCGGCTACGGTAAGGTTATTGTTGCCGTTCTTTTTTGCGTGGTTGTACACCATCACATCGTGCATCGTCCCCCTTTTATCTCTGCTTGCAACCCTTATGGTATAGCCTTCGACCCCATTGTAAAAGATACCCGTAGGGATTTTTATCTCCTCTTTTGTCTTGCCTATGTCGTCTCTGAGAGTATAGATTTTATTCCAGGCTACAGGAATAAGATTGTTGGAGATGAAAAAAGCCCCTATGCTGATTATTATCGAGACATATATCAGCGGGGTTATTATTCTCTTGAGCGAAATCCCGGCCGCCTTCATGGCCAGCAGTTCGTTGTTTTCTCCCAAACTGCCCATTGTCATAATCGAAGCGAGCAGCGTTGCAAGCGGAAGTGTCATGGGGATGAGGGTCGCGCTGCCCCATCCGAGAAACTCCAATATAATGGAAAAACTCAATCCCTTTCCAACCAGTTCGTCTATATAAAGCCACAGGAACTGCATCATTAAGACAAACAGTACAATGAAGAATGTCATAATGAGCGGTCCCAAAAAGGACTTCAATATATACAAATCCAGTTTTTTCATTTTGTGGCTGTCTCAATCATCGCATCCATTGCCTGGGAGAGCCCTTCGATGTTTTTCCCTCCTGCCGTTGCAAGGGATGGCTGGCCTCCTCCGCCTCCCTGTATGAATTTTGCAGCTTCCCTTATATCTTTTCCTGCATTGAAGCCTTGTTCTGTCAAATCGGTAGAGTACATAAGGGTAAGAGATGGTTTTGAGCCGAAAACGGTAGCTGCGGCAAAAACGGTATTCTGAGTCTCATTCTTGAGCATCATGGCTACCTGCTTTACAATCTCCGGTCTGAATTCGCCCTTCAATCCTATCACATTATAACCGTTTACCGTGACAGCCCTCTCTATCAGAGTGTTTTTCAATTCCACCGCACGCTCTTTGGCCATTGTCTCCAGCTCTTTCTTTGCAGAGTCGTTCTCCTCCACGAGTTTTTTAATGCTGGTAAGCAGGTTGGGGCTGTTGTTGAACATCTCTCTTATCATATCGAAGATATCTTCTCTCTCCTCTACCAGCAGTTCCGCATTGAAACCTGTAGTCGCTTCAATCCTGCGTATTCCTGCGGCGATTGCAGACTCTGAAAGAATTTTGAAGAATCCCAGATTGCCAGTAGCCCTGCTGTGTGTGCCTCCGCAAAGTTCTACGGATTCGCCGTAACGGATAACACGTACCCTGTCTCCGTATTTCTCGCCGAAGAGGGCCATTGCACCCATCTCCCTTGCTTCTTCGATGGGGACATCTCTCTTCTCTTCAAGAGGTATGTTCATCCTGATGAGGGAGTTTACCATTCTCTCTACATCCCGGAGCGTTTTGCTGTCGAGTTTCTCATAATGGGAGAAGTCGAATCTAAGATGTTGGGCGCTTACCAAAGACCCCTTCTGTTCTATATGTTTCCCTATTAATTTTCTCAGTGCAAAATGGAGCAGATGGGTGGCAGTATGGTTGTTTGCCGTCTGCTCTCTGCGTTGTGCATCTACTGCTGCCGTAAAGGGCTCTGCCGGTTCGGTCGGCATATTCTCCGCTATGTGGATATGAAGCCCGTTTTCCTTTACAGTATTGTTTATCGCCACCTTCTCTCCGGATTTGAATTCGATATAACCGCTGTCTCCCACCTGTCCGCCGCTTTCGGCATAAAACGGGGTTTTGTCGAAAACAAGATGATAGCTCTCTTTCCCTTTTATCTTTACAGTGCGGTATCTTGCTATTCTGCACTCCTCGACGGCAGTCTGGTCATAACCCAGGAACTCGGTAGAGGCGTGAGGGGTAATCTCGATCCAGTCTCCCTCCTCTTTTGCAGTGGCATTACGGCTCCTTTCCTTCTGCTTTTTAAGTTCTTTCTCGAACTCTTCCAGCTCTACGGCAAACCCGTGCTCTTTTGCAATGAGTTCCGTAAGGTCTATCGGGAATCCGTAGGTATCGTAGAGGGTAAAGGCGTCTACGCCGCTGATGACCCTCTTTTCGCGCCCCTTTTCCATAATCGAGTCGATAAGTTTTATGCCCTTGTCGAGGGTCTTTAAAAAAGCCTCTTCCTCCTCTTTTATGACTTTCTCTATAAGCTGCTGCTGTCTTGCCAGCTCCGGAAAAGCTCCACCCATCTGTCCTACGAGAGTGGGGACAAGCTTGTAGAGTACGGGTTCAGACATCTCCAGGAACGTATAGGCATATCTTACCGCCCTTCTCAATATGCGGCGTATCACATATCCCGCCTTTACATTGGAAGGCAGCTGCCCGTCCGCAATGGAGAAACTTATGGCCCTTATGTGGTCTGCAAGGACTCTCATTGCAACCGCAACCTCCTTGCTTTCATCATATTTTTTGCCGCATAACTGCGATATTTTTGAAATGAGCGGCTGGAAAACGTCTGTATCATAGTTGCTGGTTTTGGATTGAAGCACCATGCAAAGACGCTCGAGCCCCATTCCGGTATCTACATGCTTTTGCGGCAGCGGTTCCAACTCTCCGTTCGCCTTGCGGTTGAATTGCATGAAGACGAGATTCCATATCTCTATTACCAAAGGGTCTCCCTTGTTTACCATTTCATTTCCGGGGATGAGGGCTCTCTGCTCGTCGCTGCGCAAATCTATATGGATTTCGCTGCATGGGCCGCAAGGCCCGGTCTCACCCATCTCCCAGAAGTTGTCTTTCCTGTTTCCCGGCAAAACCCTTTCCGCCGGCAGATATTTCAGCCATGCCTCCCTGGCCTCTTTATCCATGCTCAGCCCGTCGGGTCCGTACCCCTCGAAGACTGTTGCATACAATCTGCTCTTGTCTATTTTGTAGACCTCTGTGAGAAGTTCCCATGCCCAGGCGATAGCCTCTTGCTTGAAGTAATCCCCGAAACTCCAGTTTCCGAGCATCTCAAACATTGTATGATGGTAAGTGTCGAGCCCCACCTCCTCGAGATCATTGTGCTTGCCGCTTACTCTCAAACACTTTTGAGTGTCGGCCACTCTTTTCTCCTTTATGGGGGAGTTGCCGAGGAAAAGGTTCTTGAACTGGTTCATTCCCGCATTGGTGAACATAAGTGTCGGATCATCTTTTACCAGCATGGGGGCCGACGGTACGATTACGTGTCCCTTATCTTTGAAAAACTTCAGAAAAGTCTCTCTTATCTCATTAGATGTCATAATATAAATCACATAAAATAGGGCACAAAATTAATCTTTTTTAAGATTATTTCATTATATTTGCGGTCATTAATTTAGGATTTTTAGTGTATGTTCAGAGGCGCCGGATATAAATTCAACAGAGAAACATTTGCTATTGAGCGACATATAGTTGCTTCAAGAAAGCGTAACATGAGGAATGCCGTTCTGCTTCTATTGAGTTTTGCAGCATTTGCAGCCTACTATTTCATATATACGGATTGCCTTGAATTCGATACTCCCAAAACCGCAATGCTCAAGAAAAAAAGTATGGAGCTCCGTTCTGAACTGGAGCTTTTGGAGAGGAGGTTCGATGCCAACAACGCTCTTTTGCTGGAGTTGCAGCGCAGAGACAACAATGTCTACCGTTCGGTTTACGGAATGGAAGAGATTCCTATGGATGTAAGAAATGCAGGATTCGGGGGAGTGGACAGATACAAACATTTCGAACTGCTTTCCAACGGTACTTTCCTCGCCAATCTAGAGCAAAAAATGGATATGCTCTACAAGAAGGCATATGTACAGTCATGTTCGTACGAGGATGTGGTTGTTCTGGCAAAAAGGAACGGGGAGATGGTTTCGTGCGTTCCCGCAATACCGCCTGTTCAGTTGGACAATATATACCTTTCGAGCCGTTTCGGATACAGGTCGGACCCGTTTTCAGGCTCTCCCAAAATGCATAACGGACTGGATTTTGCCGGAAGCAAGGGAGAACCCGTATATGCTACGGGAAACGGAAAGGTTATAGAGGCGTCGAGGAATTTCTTCGGTTACGGAAATGAGGTGATAATCGATCACGGGTTCGGTTATAAGACACGTTATGCGCATTTGAGCGAAATTCTGGTAAAAGAGGGACAAATGGTGGAAAGGGGAGACCAGGTCGGCAAACTCGGAAACAGCGGGCGTTCCAGCGGCCCTCACCTGCATTATGAAGTAATGTACCGCGATCGAAGGGTCAATCCTCTGAATTTTTTCAACAGCGACTTGAAAGGCACTGATTTTGAAGCGATGCTCAATAAGGAGAACGCCGGTCGGAATCACAATGGATAATTATAAGTTCAATAAGGAAAAGTTAGAGTTTGTAGAGGACAGGAGGGGATTTGCGTGGTGGGCTAAGAAAGTCGGGAAATATCTCTTTTTAAGCCTGTTGCTGGCTCTATGCTATTACTTTGTGTTTTCATTGGTGCTCAGCACCGATGAGCAGCGCCGGCTAAGGAGGGAGAACAGGGCCATGGCCAGAGAGTACGGGGTATTGGAGGAGCGGCTCGAAATTCTTGACAATACGGTTTCCAATCTGCGTTTGAAAGACAGGGAGATATACAGGCTCGTTTTCAATTCGGAGCCTCCTGCATTTTCACTCTCGGCAAGCGGCGGTTTCCCGATAGGAGACATGGAAAAGTCCGGTAACGACGAACTCGTGGCCAATGCCGCTGAATCGCTTCTGTCGTCTCTTCATGAAGCAGGCGAGGCAAACAGGAGTATAGAGGTAATATATAAAAATGCGGAGTATCTCGGAAGGGATATGAGCCATATCCCGACCATAGTCCCTTTAAAGAATTTTCTGGTTTCGCAGACGGGCGCATCCCTCGGCAAGAAGGTAAATCCGTTTTATAAAACAGTCGTGATGCATGACGGAATGGATTTGGTCGCTTCTGTCGGGACGGAAGTCCTTGCCGCTGCGGACGGTATGGTTTCGCTCACCAGACGTTCGTCGAGAGAGGATGGAAACAGTGTGGAAATAGACCATGGGAACGGATATAAAACGGTATATTCGCATTTGGGAGATATACTTGTCAGAAGCGGGAGGAGCGTAAAGCGCGGTGAAACGATAGCCAGGGTAGGGAATAGCGGAATGTCGTTTGCGCCTCATCTGCACTATTCCGTAATATTCAGAGGCAAGGAGGTGGATCCCATGAATTACTTTTTCGGTTCGTTAAGTATGGAACAGTATAAGGATATGTTGCTCATATCTACGAATACAGGACAGTCCCTCGATTAAAACAGATATTATGCCTTACAAAGAAAAAAGTATAGAAAAGTTATATTACACTATCGGCGAGATCTCGGAAATTCTTGGCGAGAGTACATCGCTGGTAAGATTCTGGGCTCAAAAGTTCCCCGATTTCATAAAACCGGCGAGAAATAAAAAGGGAAACAGACTTTTTACCGCCCAGGATCTGGCGAACTTCAAGATAATCTATCATCTGGTGAAGGAGTGCGGGATGACTCTCGACGGGGCGAACAAGAGAATGAAGGAGAATATCGGAGGAGAGGACAAAAGAGTGGAGGTGATTTCCAAGCTTCAGAATATAAAGGCGAAACTTTTACACATATCGGATATACTTGTCGAAAAACAAAGGACATTATGACAGCACGGGAGTTGGTCGAACCTATTGAAATCATGGCTCCGCCGGAGACTCAGGCGGGATGGGACAATTCCGGTTTCTCGGTGGGCAATCCCGACGGGGAGGTCTCCAGAGCCCTTATTGCGCTTGATTGCACTCCCCAAGTCGTTGCCGAAGCGGTTGAAAAGGGTTGCGATATAATAATTACGCACCATCCGCTTATTTTCGGGGAAGTAAAATCGATAACCGAGCAGACATGGCTGGGAAGAACCATAGGCGCTGCCATAAGGGGAAAAATCACTATATATTCGGCTCATACGAATATGGATCTGGCAGCAGGCGGAGTAAGCTATCTTATGGCTGAAAAGCTCGGACTGCGGAATTGCGAGCCGCTCGATACAGAGGGATACGGCCTTGTAGGGGATTTGCCGGTGCCTGTTTATGCCGAAGAGCTGGCAAACCAGACCAAATTCCTCTTCAATGCAGAGCATATCCGCGGTTCCAGATTGACGGATGTTCCGGTAAAAAGGGTGGCAGTATGCGGCGGCAGCGGAAAATCGTTTATTCACCGTGCATTGGAAAAGGGCGCTCAGGTTTATATTACGGCGGATATTCCATATCACGATTTTTATTGCGAGGATAATTTCATGATATTGGATATAGGGCACTATAACAGCGAGTACAATGTAGTAAATTTGATATACGGAATACTTTGTAAAAAATTTCCTAACTTTGCGCTCCTTATTAGCGAGAAAAACAATAATCCTATATATTACTATTAAAGCTATAATATGGCTACAAAAAAGAATAATACAGCAGTGCCCCCGGTTATAGAGGGGGAAACCTTTGCCTCTTTGCAAATTGCAAAGAACATGGATACCGACATGGAGGCAAAGCTCAAGCTTTTGTATAAGTTGCAAAAGACAGATTCAAAGATAGACCAGATTTATCTGCTTAGGGGTGAGTTGCCTTTGGAGGTTCAGGATTTGGAGGACGATGTTGCCGGACTCGAGACAAGAATCGCAAATGCGAATAAGGCGATAGAGGAGGGCGAAGCTTTCATCGCCCAGAAGAAGCACGATATCGTAAGCAGCAAGGCTCTTATAGAGAAATATGAGGCTCAGCGGAATAATGTCAAGAATAACAGGGAATACGACTCTCTGTCGAAGGAGATAGAATTTCAGGATCTGGAAGTGCAGCTTTCCGAGAAGAAGATAAACGATACACTCAAGAGCATAGCCCAGAAGAAAGAGTTGCTTTCAGAGGTGAGCGAAGAGCTGGAAGGCAGAAAAATCGATCTCGAAAACAAGAAAAAGGAGCTGGAGTCCATTGTGGAGGAGACCAGGAAAGATGAGGAGCAGCTTTTGAAAGAGTCCGAGGAGATTCAAGGCAAGATAGATCCGCGTATGCTCAATGCGTACAAAAAGGTCAGGTCCAACGCAAGAAACAAATTGGCTGTGGTGACAGTCAAAAGAGATGCCTGCGGAGGTTGCTTCAACAAGATTCCGCCTCAAAAACAATTGGATATCGCAGCAAGCAAAAAAATTATCGTTTGCGAATATTGCGGAAGAATACTTGTGAGTCCGGAATTTGATAATGAATAGTTTATGGATAAGAGACCTTATATTTTAAGGGAGCTTTTCTTTAAACATATTGCGCAAACATCCTCAAAACCGTTGGGATTGAACATCTACAAGGCGGAGGGTGTTTTTTTATACTCTTTGCCGGAGAAAGAGGGAGAACCGGAGAAGCGCTACATGGATCTGATTTCCGGTGTCTCCGTGAGCAATGTGGGACATTGCCGCAAAGAGGTGGTAGATGCAATAAAGGCGCAGGCGGAAAAGTATTCCCACCTTATGGTCTACGGAGAGATGATCCAGTCTCCGCAGGTTATGCACGCGCAGCTGCTTACATCCATTTTGCCTGAGAGTTTGCAGTCTGTATACTATGTGAATTCCGGGAGCGAGGCGAATGAGGCTGCCTTGAAGTTGGCGAAAAGGGTTACGGGGAGAAGGGAGATAGTGAGCTGCCGCAATGCATATCACGGAAGTTCGCAAGGTGTGTTGAGCCTGATGGATGATGAGAATTTTAAAATGGCTTTCAGACCGTTGCTTCCATTGGTCAGACATATGGTCTTTAACGATATTTCTTCTCTCGGGATTATAACCGATAAGACGGCTGCTGTAATAGTAGAGCCGGTTCAGGGTGAAGGAGGGGTGCAGATTGCCACCCGGGAGTTTATGGACGCGCTTCGTAAAAGGTGTACCGATTGCGGTGCCCTTTTGATTTTCGATGAGATCCAGACGGGCTTCGGACGTTGCGGCAAGATGTTCGCCTTTGAAAAATACGGGGTAGTACCCGATATTCTTACTTTGGCAAAAGCTCTCGGCGGAGGTATGCCGTTAGGTGCATTGGTCGCTTCAAGCGAACTTATGGAGGCATGGCAGAGCAATCCTCCGTTGGGCCATATTACGACATTCGGAGGTCATCCCGTATCGTGTGCCGCTGCATTGGCCGCCCTGAAGTTGCTTTTGAACGAACCGTGGGTTTGCGAGGTGGAGAAAAAATCGCAGATGTTTGTAAATGGTCTTAAAGGACATCCTGCTGTAAAAGAGATACGGGCAGCCGGATTGTTGATAGCTGTCGACTTAAAAGACCGGACCAAGGCAAAAAATATATTATATTTACTGCTCGAAGAGGGAGTGATAACAGATTGGTTCATGTTTCAGCCCACTTCGTTCAGAATAGCTCCTCCGCTTTCAATCTCCGAGGCGGAGGTCGGGCTTGCAATAGAAAAAATAATAAAGGCACTTAACAGATTGTAGCATGGCAAAAGGAAGCACGGGAAAAGGGAGCGGTAAAAGGCAACCGGATTTGGATTTGATAGGGTTGGAGTCGGGGCGTAAACCTCCTCAGGCACCGGATATCGAGGAGGCGGTTCTGGGAGCCCTTCTGCTTGAGCCGGAGTCTATAGCCGATGTGCGCGACACATTGGTCCCGGAATGTTTTTACAAACAGGAAAACCGCAAGATTTTCATGGCTATCTCTGCTTTGGCTTCGAGACATGCCGCTGTAGATATTTATACGGTAGCGCAGGAACTGGCTAAAAACGGGGAGCTCGACGAGGTGGGAGGCGAAGTATATCTGAGCCGCCTGAGCATGAAGATTGCAGCTGCCGCGCACCTTGAGTACCATACTACTATTCTGGTTCAGAAATATATCCAGAGGGAGCTGATTTCCATATCTTACCAGACCATAAAAGACTCTTTCGAAGACAATATCCCTGTAGACGATCTTCTCGACAATACGCAGGAGAGGCTCTTTTCTCTTGCAGACCGGAATATGCGCAAGGATTATCAGAATATCAGCGACATACTGAGCGCAGTGATAGACGATTTGCAGAAGGACCAGGAAAAGGGCGACGGCCTGAGCGGCGTGCCGAGCGGATATACCGGCATAGACAGGGTTACGTTGGGATGGCAGCCGTCGGATCTTATAATCATTGCGGCGCGTCCTTCGATGGGTAAGACAGCATTTGTATTGACTATGGCAAGGAACATTGCCGTAGAACACAATGTCCCCGTTGCGTTCTTTTCATTGGAAATGTCTTCGAAGCAGCTTGTAAAGAGATTGATGATAAGCGAGACGGGGTTGCCGGCAGAAAAGATAAAGGGCGGTAAAAAGTTGGAGGAATATGAGTGGAGCCAGTTGAACGACAGGCTGAATGCGCTTTCCAAAGCTCCTCTCTACATAGATGAGACTCCGTCGCTCTCTATATATGAATTCAGGTCCAAGGCCAGGCGGCTTGTCTCTTCGCAGCAGGTCAAACTGATTATAATAGACTACCTTCAACTTATGACCGGCCCGCCGGAACTTAAGGGCATGCGCGAGCAGGAGGTATCGTCTATCTCACGTTCATTGAAGGCCATTGCCAAGGAGCTGGATGTACCTATAATCGCTCTTTCACAGCTGAGCAGGGCCGTGGAGACCAGAGGCGGCGAGAAACGCCCCCAGCTGAGCGATCTCAGGGAATCCGGAGCCATAGAGCAGGATGCCGATATCGTAATGTTCATCCATAGACCGGACTATTACGGACTGAGCCAGGACGGTGCGCCGGGGCAGACAGACATCATCATTGCCAAACATCGCAACGGAGAGGTTACGGACGTGCCCATGCGTTTCAGAAGTTCCGAAGTCAAATTCGTGGATGCCACGGATGCCGCATTTGATATGGACCCTTCCGGCGGCAGCATAATAAGAGGCTCCAGAATGAACGAAGATTTTGAAAATGCTGGGGATTTTATTTAAATTGCAGGATATTCCTTAATACTCCAAAGAGATGAGAAGCATAATGTCGGTTTTGGTTTTCTGCCTCTTTTCCGGGGCATGGAATCCTTTGTTTTCTCAATCTTATTCACATGTGGAGGAGCTTCCGTACAAGAACGATGAAACACTCACATACATATTGAGCTATACATGGGGAGGCATAAATACGGAGGTGGGAGAGGGAACGGCGAAACTCAACTGTTCTGACGGCCTGTGTAATCCTGTCGTTACGGGCCGGACATATAAATTTTACGATATCTTCTTCAGGGTTCGCGAGCACTTCGAATCCAGTTTCATAGACTCTACATTCCGTCCCGTATCGTTTTACAGAAAGAGCGAAGAGGGGAAATATAAGGCCATGAACAGGTACAGGTTCGACGATGAGAACGGGAAAATTTATGTAACCGTGCAGAAGCGCGACGACCCTCCCATAGATACGGTCTTGACCTCCACACGTTACACATATGATCTGGTAACACTCTTTTATGCGAGCCGTGCCATGGATTTTTCCTCGATAGAGGAGGGGGTGAAATATCCGATAGTATTCGCGATAGACAAAGAGATATATAATCTCTATTTTATCTATCATGGGAAAGAGGTAAAGAAAATCAAGGGGCTCGGAACATTCAATACTATGAAATTTTCTGCCAGTCTGGTTGCGGGCGAGATATTTACCGGAAAAGATGAAATCTCCATCTGGGTGAGCGACGATAAAAACGTGATACCTCTTCTTTTTGAATCCAAAGTTTTGGTCGGCACTGTTACGGGAAAGTTGAAAAGCTACGGGAATCTGAAGTATCCATTGTCGAGTAAAATCAAATAGAACAATAAAGTACAATTGAACAATGGCTGGAAAGGTCGAGATAAAACATAAAGGGAAGGTCTCTGCAATAGCTCCCGAGGGGGTATATGTAGAAATTCTCAATAAATCGATGTGCGCCGAGTGCCATGCGAGAGCGCTCTGTTCGCTCGGAGACGAGCAGATAAAGACGGTTCTGATAAAATATTGCGACAAATCCCAATATGAAACGGGCGAGGAGGTGGAGGTTGTCATGAGGCAGACATTGGGGCTTAAGGCAGTGATGTTTTCTTATGTAAATCCTTTGATTATTTTAATGATTTTATTATTATCTTTGCCCAGCCTTGGTATTAATGAGTTAGTATCGGCCCTTTTTGCGATTCTGGCTGTTGCGCTTTATTACCTCGTGTTATATCTGTGCAGGGACAGGATTGCGAAAAATTTTATATTTACAATAACAAAACTAAATAATAACTGATTTAATGAGTACAATAATTATTACCGTAGCTAGTCTTAGTATTTTAGGACTGTTATTGGCTGTTGTGCTATATGCGGTAGCGCAGAAATTCAAGGTTGAAGAGGATCCGAGAATCGACATAGTCGAATCTCTGATGCCGGGTGCCAACTGCGGCGGTTGCGGACAGGCAGGTTGCCGTGCCTTTGCCGAGGCATGCGTAAAGGCTTCCAATCTGGATAGCCTGTATTGTCCTGTAGGAGGCAATCCCGTAATGCAGAAAGTGGCGGGAGCCCTTGGTTTTGAAGTTGCCGAAAAAGCGCCCATGGTGGCTGTTGTCAGATGCGCGGGATCGTGCGAAAAACGGCCTAAAACCAACACCTACGACGGCATAGCCTCATGTGCCGTTATGAACAGCCTTTATTCAGGAGATACAGGTTGCAAATATGGTTGCCTCGGAAAGGGCGATTGTGTTTCCGCCTGTAAATTCGGTGCTCTCTCTTTAGATCCTCAAACAGGGCTGCCTGTTGTAGACGAGGATAAGTGTACGGCTTGCGGAGCATGTGTAAAAGCCTGCCCTAAAGGCATTATCGAATTGCGTAAAAAAGGCGTTAAATCACGCAGGATCTTTGTCTCTTGTGTAAATAAGGACAAGGGCGGCGTTGCGAGAAAAGCATGTTCAGCTGCATGTATCGGATGCGGCAAATGTGCGAAAGTCTGCCAGTTCGACGCAATCACCGTGGAAAACAATCTTGCCTATATAGATTTCGAGAAGTGCCGTTTGTGTACGAAATGCGTGGCAGAGTGTCCGACCGGTGCAATCCATGCGGTGAACTTCCCGCCTAAACCGCCTAAGGCCGAGGCCCCGAAAGTTGCGGCCGAGACTCCGGCAGCGTAATCATAATCCCTTAAAAAGACAGAGTTAGAATATGAAAACGTTTTCCATGGGCGGTGTTCATCCCGCCGACAATAAAATATCCTGCGATGCGGCCATAGAGAATTTTCCGATTCCCCAGACTGCATACATCTCCATGTCGCAACATCTCGGAGCTCCTGCAGAGCCGATAGTTGCCGTCGGAGATAAAGTGAAGGTAGGACAACTGATTGCCAATGCTTCGGGCTTCATATCCGCTCCGGTACACTCTTCGGTCAGCGGAACCGTCAAGTCGATAGAGACCGTAAAGGACATAGCCGGCAATCCGTGCAAGGCAGTTGTCATTACAGTAGAAGGTGACGAATGGTCCGATACAATCGACCGTTCCGAAGATATAGTAAGGGAGATAAAACTTGATTCCAAACAGATTGTAGAGAGAATCAAAGAGTGCGGGGTTGTAGGTCTGGGAGGTGCGACTTTCCCTACATGTGTAAAACTCTCCCCTCCTCCGGGCAAGAAAGCCGAGTTTTTAATCATAAACGGCGCCGAGTGCGAACCGTACCTTACATCTGATTACAGGGTTCTGGTCGAGATGCCCGAGCAGGTGCTTATAGGAGCCTCTATCATGATGAAGGCCCTGAATGTTTCGAAAGGCTTTATAGGTATCGAAGAGAATAAACCCAAGGCTATCGAAATACTGAACGGTTATGCGGCGCAATATCCGGATATAAAAGTAGTGCCTCTCAAGAAGAAGTATCCTCAGGGAGGCGAGAAACAGCTGATAGATGCCGTAGTAGGCAGAAAGGTCCCTTCAATGGGATTGCCCATAGATACAGGAGCCGTTGTTCAGAATGTAGGTACCGCACTTGCCGTGTATGAGGCGGTACAGAAGAACAAGCCTCTTTTCGAGGGAATCCTTACAGTTACCGGCGAATGCAGCAATCAGCAGAAGAATTTCAGGCACAGGGTAGGTACTCCTATAAGTGCGATAATCGAGGCGACGGGGGGAATGCCGGAAAATGCCGCCAAAGTCATAAGCGGCGGCCCAATGATGGGCAAGGCTGTCTCCAATTTGGACGCCCCTACCCTGAAGGGCTCGTCTTCGGTACTCTTTTTGACAAGCGAACAGACAAAGAGGCAAGAGGAGTATAATTGCATAAGGTGTGCAAAATGTGTGAATGCCTGTCCTATGGGCCTTGAGCCGTATCTGCTTAGTAAATTGTCGAGAGCTCAACGTTGGGACGATGCAGAGGCAAACAGGATTTTCGATTGCATCGAGTGTGGTTGTTGTTCATTTACATGTCCTTCATATATCCCGTTGCTGGACAGCATCAGGTATGGCAAGGGTCAGGTTATGAAAATTATGCGCAGCCGTCCTAAAAAATAGTAATGTCTTAATTAAAATTGTAAAGAATGAAACAACTGCTTGTATCACCTTCTCCGCATGTTCACGGAAAGGAAAATACCAGAAACTTGATGAGGGATGTAATAATTGCATTGCTCCCTGCCGTAGCGGTTTCGATATATTATTTTGGGATATCTGCCATAACGCTTCTGCTTGTAGGCATTGTCTCATGTATTTTGGTCGAATATCTTATTCAGAGATTCCTGTTCAAGGGCAAATCTACCATTGGAGATTGTTCTGCGGTTGTAACAGGAATCCTTTTGGCATTGAATCTTCCGCCGGCTGCGCCCTGGTGGATTATGGTTATAGGCTCTATAGTGGCTATCGGCGTTGCAAAAATGACATTCGGAGGTCTTGGACAGAATATATTCAACCCCGCATTGGTTGGGCGTGTATTCCTGCTTGTCTCTTTCCCGGTAATCATGACCGACTGGACAGCTCCGGCTTCGCTTTTCGGAGCCTCATTGGATGCTACATCGGGGGCAACTCCGCTGGCATTGGTGAAAGAGGCTTTGGCCAACGGCGAAACGGTACGCGAAGTCTTTGCGAATGACCCTTCGCTCTCATATTCACAACTGCTTTTTGCCAGAATAGGTTCTGCAGGAGAGATATCTGCGATAGCCCTTCTCATAGGTTTTGTATATCTGCTGGCCAGGAAGGTCATCAAACCTCACATTACCCTTTCTATATGGGGTACTGTCATAGTCTTCTCGGGAATACTTTGGCTTTGCAACCCTGACCAGTTTACCGATCCTGTATTCAATCTGCTTACGGGAGGTATGTTGCTCGGTTCTATTTTCATGGCAACGGATTACGTAACCTCTCCTATGAGTACAAAGGGTATGGTCATCTTTGGAATAGGCATAGGAGTCATTACAATCCTCATCCGCGAGTTCGGTTCATATCCCGAAGGAATCTCATTTGCAATCCTGATTATGAATGCAGTGGTTCCTCTGATAAACATGTATGTCAAACCTAAAAGATTTGCTAAGGAGGCTAAATAATGGCTATAGAATCTTCACTTAGAAATATGGTTATCGTCCTTTTTGCGGTATGCCTTGTGGCTTCTGCCGCTTTGGGCGGAATATATACGCTTACCAAAGAGCCCATAGAAGCAGCTCAGGTTGCAAAGACAAACAGTGCAATTGCGGCAGTGGTTCCGGAATTCGACAACAATCCTTCGGATGCAGCCAATGTAAGGGAGGTTGAGGTCAATGGAACCGTTGCACGTGTCTACACGGCAAAAATGGGCGAAGAGGTTGTCGGTTATGCAATCGAAGCCTCTACTTCAAAAGGCTTCAGCGGAAATATAACGGTCATGGTAGGATTTACTCCGGATGGAACAATTGTAAATACCTCTGTAATATCGCATGCGGAGACTCCTGGGCTTGGTGCAAAGATTGCCAATCCCGAAGATCCGTTCATGGTGCAGTTTCAGGGAATAAACCCGGGTGATCCGGATTTCAAGTTCGCCGTTAAGAAAGATGGCGGCAGCGTAGATGCGATTACCGCTTCTACGATTACTTCAAGGGCATTCTGCGATGCTGTCGGGAGTGCATACAATGTATTCTGTAAAATTAACGGGAGCGGGGAGGCTCAAGAATAGATATGAGTAAGTTCGGTTTAATAACAAAAGGTATAGTAAAAGAGAACCCTACCTTTTCGTTGGTGTTGGGCATGTGTCCTACAATCGCTACGACAACCTCGGCCATTAACGGTTTGGGTATGGGACTTGCTACCACCTTCGTGCTGGTGCTTTCCAATATGCTTATAGCAGCTGTCGCCCCTGTAATTCCGGCAAAGATCAAGATTCCGAGCTATATCGTGATTATAGCGTCGCTCGTTACGGTCTTGCAGTTTGTCATGCAGGCTTATGTGCCGGATCTTTATGCGACCCTGGGTATTTTCATACCTCTGATTGTCGTGAACTGTATAATTCTGGGCAGGGCGGAGGCTTTTGCCTGCAAACACTCTGTGATTGATTCGGCCATGGACGGTATAGGCATAGGATTGGGATTTTCTCTCTCACTCACTGTAATAGGATTCGTAAGAGAGTTGCTCGGCGGCCTCGCCGTTTTCGGCAACCGCATTGCGGAGGGAGACGGAATGCTGGCATTCGTGTTGGCTCCCGGTGGATTCCTTGTTTTGGGATACCTTATGGTACTGTTCCGCAAGGTAACTAAACAATAACCTTAAAAAGAGATTGATATGGAATATATAATAATTATAATTTCTGCTGTATTTGTCAACAATATTCTGTTGTCGCAGTTTTTGGGAATATGTCCGTTCCTCGGAGTTTCCAATAAGGTTTCCACCGCAGTGGGAATGTCGGGAGCCGTGTGCTTTGTAATGGCCCTTTCTACTTTGGTTACCTATCTGCTTCAGTACTATGTGCTGAATCCTTTGAATATAGGGTTCATGCAGACCATAGTTTTCATTTTGGTCATAGCCGCACTCGTGCAGATGGTTGAAATTATCCTCAAGAAGATAAGTCCCTCTCTCTATCAGGCATTGGGCATTTATCTTCCGTTGATTACAACGAACTGTGCAGTGTTGGGTGTTGCCATCCTGGTAGTTACAAAGGAGTTTGCTTTCGGAGGCGGTGAGCCGGGCTTGCTGAATCTTGCTGAATCCGTAGTATATGCCGTTGCAAGTGCTCTCGGTTTCGGTCTGGCAATGACTCTTATGGCAGGAATCAGGGAGCAGCTTGAGCTTGCAAAGGTTCCCGAAGCTTTCCGCGGAGTTCCTATAGCTTTGATTATTGCCGGTATTATGGCAATGGCCTTTATGGGCTTTTCGGGTATAGTATAAAGATACGGAGCCGGTTCTATGGAAAAAAAACGGGCGATATCTGCAATAATGACCGCATTGCAAATCGAAGCCCTGCTCAGGGAAGGAATGCTCGAGCAGGCATACGATGAGTTGAACAGACTATTGGAAAAAGAGCCTGACAATGCGCATGCGTGGTATCTGCTCGGAGGAATATACAGGCGGCAGCAACTTTGGGGCGAGGCCATAAATGCATATAGCAAGGCTAAAATGATAGACCCCGACGGACCTGCCGCAACAGCCATAGAGGCAATCTATGAAATACTCGATTATAATAATATGAAACTGATGAACAATCCGTAAAATGCAGGACTGTTTACAATAAATGAGGCGGAATCCGTTATGGACTCCGCCTCTCTTTTAATATAGGATATTTGCTTCCTTATTTTCCGGCCCGGTATTCTTTGGCCTTCTTTACAAGATGTTCGAAAAGCGGAAGGAAGAAATCGTCTCCGGCATTCACGAATGATTCAGGGTGGAATTGAGTGCCCCAGACTTTATCTGTGCCGATCATCTCTATCGCCTCCACAATGCCGTCTTTCGATTTGGCAGTGACTTTG
Organism: uncultured Bacteroidales bacterium; assembly: GCA_944325445.1. GTDB lineage: Bacteria > Bacteroidota > Bacteroidia > Bacteroidales > UBA932 > Egerieousia. The sequence goes on from CALVAG010000002.1 coordinate 204,094, forward strand.
AATCCCGGTGCAGGCTCTTTTACCGCCTGATGATGGAACGAATTCACCACAGCCTTCTCGCTGCCCAGCAGCTTATAAATCAAAGAATTTTTCTCGATATCTATGGAGTGGGTGCCATAGCTGCCCGGAGCATCCTGATTATGTTTTATATATGCTCCTGCCTGTGAGGGAATATCCTGATACAGGGTTCCTCCGAATGCCACATTCAGAAGTTGTTCGCCCCTGCATATTCCAAAGAGAGGCAGGCCTCTCTTTACAGCCATCTTTATAAGCATCATATCGAATTCGTCTCTGGTAGGGGTGATCTCTCCGAGTGCCCTTATGGGCTCTTCTCCCATATATTTCAGGGGGTCTATATCGGCCCCGCCTGTCATTACTACCGCATCGACGACACTTAATATCGCCGCTATCTGGGTGCTGTCTGTAGTGATAGGGATTACTACAGGTACGCCTCCGGCCCTTTTTACCGCATTTACATAGGTAGACGGCGTACTTGCCGGAGAACTTTCCGTAGCAGAAACTCCTATTATAGGTTTATACTCCTGCGCTACCGCAAAAAAGGGGAAAAGCGCAAAAATCAAGAGAGAAAGAAAAAGTTTTTTCATGATCTATTCAGATTATTTGATTTTTCTCCATCCTCCGAAGTAATCTTCCTCGTTGTAGTTGAACTCAACTTCGAAACCGGTGACCTTTCTGCCGTTCTGGCTGAGCTGGAAGTTGATAGGGAATTCATGTCCGTCGCTCCAGAAACTGAATGTGTTGCCATCCTGATGGTTGAGTTTGTTGGTAAAGCCCTTCTTGCCTATGGTTATATAGAGCTCTCCATCCTTTTCAAAAATTTCAGCTCCGCCGAATAGCTCGTCTTTTGCATATTTGCCTATAAGCAGTTTTGAGTCCGGAGCCGCCTTGGGTGCCTTTTCGGGTTCAGGTTCCTGAGCAGCCTCCCAATCGTGGTTCTCTTTCCACCAGTTTTGGAAATTGACGGAATTGTAGTCTGCAAACTCGTCTGAATATTTATTTACCGGAGCGCCCATAATCATATCTATCGCTCTTCTCATGATGGAGTAGCGCGGGTTTTCTCCGGCTTCGCAGTTTACGAGTATTACGCCGCTGAATTTGATTTCGGGTACATAGAAACATAATGCAGTCATACCCCATGTCGTTCCTGTATGGAAGTAAACTCTGTATTTATTGTTTTGCTCAACATACCAGCAGTTGCCGTAAAGGGTGATTTTGTTGTCGTATTGGGATGATATAGACTGCCCTTTGTGCAGATATTTTACCTGCTCTTCTGAAATAACCCTTTTATCCCCTGCGAGTCCGTTCAGACGGTGGAATTCCGCATATTTTATCATATCCTCTACAGATGAGCATACAGAACCTGCGGGCCCTATGACTGTAAGCCACCAAAGCGCCTGGTCTTCGCCGTGAAGGGCATCTACATAAATTGAATCGTTATAGAAATAATATGAATGGGGCGTAGTGGCCTCCTTTGCATCCTTGAAAAATTCTCCGTTTACACCGGAACCCTTCATTCCGAGCGGGTCGAACACTCTCTCCTGTACATTCTCCTCCCAGCTTTTACCGGTAACTTTTTCTATTATCTTGGATGAGATTATGAATGTGATGTTGTTGTATCTGAAATCGCCTCTGAAACTGTATGCAGGTTTGATGCGGGCCAGCATTTTATAGATATCCTCCCTGTCGTAACCCAGATTGGGGATATAGGTGCCCACCTGTCCGTTTATACCGCTTTTGTGCGTCATTATATCCTTGATTTGCATATTCTCCGTTACCCACGGATCGAACATCTTGAAGTCGGGAAGGATATTCTTTACGGTATCTGTCCAACTCAGTTTTCCTTCATCTACCAAAGAGGCCATGACGGTCGCTGTAAATGATTTTGAAACGGAACCTATCTGGAATATGCTCTTTTCAGTTACAGGTTCTGTGCTGCCGAGTTCCTTTACTCCGTACCCTTTTGCAAGTATGACTTCGCCGTCGAGTGCGAATGCAGTTGCAAGTCCGGGAATATGCCATGTTTCGCGCACATCTGAAATATATTCGTCGAGCGCCTTTACGATATCGGCCTTGCTTTGGCCGTTTATCTGGTCAGCGGCATAGGCTGCAAACGGTTGAGAAACCGAGATGATTGCAATGGCGAATATTGCAATCAAAGTTCTGAATGTTGTTTTCATGCTGTTTTGTATTTAGTGTGTAGTAAAAAATTATCCTTATATCCGTCAAAGTAGACAAATATAAGGATAATAAAATTAAATTATGCTTATGGAGGGCCTTTTTATGCTATTACAGTTCCATCTTCCGCGATGTTTACTATAATGTATCCGTTGCCCTGAAGCATATCGAATTTGTAATATGTTTCGGTCGGTGTCTCCACTAACTCTATATCGTCTATCCTGTATGCGGAGTAGGCAGAGTCTACAACGCTCTTTACTGCAGCGGGAAGGTCGCTGTATTTTACATCCTGCTCGCTCTTTACCCACTGGTTGCTGCCGTTGAAGAAGAGTTCGAGAACAGTATTGTTGTAGAGGATTTCCACCTCTGTAAAACCGTCTTTCTCATCCTTATCCAATATTGTTGCACCCGGATAGTGTGCCTCTATATGGGCCTGGATAGTCTGGTTTACACCGACGTCGCCTCCCGGATTGCCTGTTCCGGAGCCTGAGCCGCTTCCAGAACCCGGAGCCGTGGATACGGTGCCGTTTTCAGTGATGTAAATCTTTATGTCTCCGAGGGGTGACTCGAGGTCGAACCTGTAATAGTTGCCGTTGTCGGCTGTCTCGTAGAAATCTATGTCGTCCACATAGTAATCTTTACTATTATATGCAGAACTGTTGAAGGCAGATGTCACTGCAGCGGGCAGCGAAGTCCATGCAACCTCGTAGGTGGTATATACCCAGTTGCCGCTTGCATCGAAAACCACATCTTTGGAGATTCTGTTGTCGATGATATCTACGTCGGTATTGCCGTTGCTCTCACGCTCGATGTCTACAATCTGGCCGTTCGGGTATTTGTTCTTGATGAACTCTCTTATTGCAGTATAGTCTGAGCCGGTGGGAGGCAGGAAATCTCCGTAATTCCCTCCGAAATCGGGCCCGTCTGCAATCTCTTTGATGAGAATACCCTGTGCATCATAGTAGAGGTCATACTCTACATCGTACCCGTTGGTGCGGTCTTCGACCTGGATGATATATACAGATGCGTAGCCTTCTCTGTCTATACGCTCTACATCCTCTACATACCAGTTGCCGTATGCGCTCGAGTTGAAGGCATTGATGACTGCCGCAGGCAGTTCGTTGAACCGTATGTCGAATTCGGTAAGATACCAGTTCCCGTTATAGTCGAACCAGGCTTCGCAGTCTGCTGCACGGTTTGCAGATGCCGTTGCAGACCTGAAATCCACGATTACATATTGTCCCTCGTAATCCCAGTCGAGGCGCGATGCATCGGGGTAGAGATAGTAAAGCGTCTGCTCTACGGCCTTGTTTTTTCTTCCTCCATCATCCTTCTCGCACCCTGCCAATATGAAGGCAAGGGCGGTAAATAACAAAATAAATCTCTTAGTCATCGTAATCCATGTCTACAACCTGGAAGTTGGCATTGAATTCCAACTCCACCCTGTTTGTCAGTTTAACGTCATAACCTCTGTTATCCCTGTCTATCTCATATACCTGGACATTCGGATATGTCTGGTTTACGAATTGAGCGATCTGTGCAGGTACTGCTGCCCACGGAATTACATCGCCGCGTTTGCACTCTACTGATTTCCAATTTCCTTTTGAGTCGAACTCCATAGTGGTTCCGTCTGTGAAGAGCACGTTATACTCCTCTCCGAAAAATTCCTTTTCGAGAACGGCAAACGTCATTGTCTTAGCTGCAAAATGTGTTTTGATAAATTCCTGTGCAGGAGCAGGCATCTGCTCTAATGTCACAGGGATGTTATTGTCGGCCTTTGCCTGAAATCCGACAACCAAAGCTGCGATTAATACAAGAATTTTTTTCATTTTGAATTGTTTTACGTTTAATTAAATCGTTTTAGCATTCTTTTCTTCGCAGCAAAGAAAGGAAAAATTTTCTAACCGCCAAAATAAATTATAAAAATTATTGTTTAATAATTAATCATATTAATATAACATCTTTCTAATCAATACTTATAAAATTGCGGATTGTTTCGCTGCAAAATCATATTATCTTTGTAAACTGGGAAGGATTCGGATATAATGGCAAAAGTCAAGAAAGTCTGGTTTTGCAGAAATTGCGGATATGAGTCGGCCAAGTGGCTCGGGAGGTGTCCCTCGTGCGGCGAGTGGAACGCGATGGTGGAGGAGAATATAGTTCAGTCTCCGCAAATCTCTTCATTTTCCGGTATGCCGTCGAAGGCGCAGCCTGTGCCGATTACAGCCATAGAGAATAGAGATGAAGAGCGCATCGTATCTGGGCTGCAGGAGTTCGACAGAGTATTGGGGGGCGGATTGGTAAAGGGTTCGCTGGTGCTTATAGGCGGGGAACCCGGGATAGGAAAATCTACGCTCTCGCTGCAGATACCTTTTGCCTGCAGCCGTCTTAAAACATTATACGTTTCCGGAGAGGAGAGTGCAAGACAGATTAAGTTGCGGGGCGACAGAGTCTCTTCCGCCCTTCCGGAAGCCGGCGGGCCGGCCACCGGAGCGAATTGCTATATCTTGCCTGAAATTTTGCTGGAAAATATTCTTGAAAAGGCAAAATCGCTCGGGGCGGAACTTCTTATAATAGACTCTATACAGACGATATATTCGCAAAGGATAGATGCATCTGCCGGAAGCATCTCCCAAATAAGGGAGTGCGCTGCAGCTTTGCTCCGTTTTGCAAAAGAGAGCAATGTCCCTGTGATTATTATCGGCCATATTACCAAAGAGGGGATAATTGCCGGTCCTAAAATCCTTGAGCATATAGTAGATGTAGTGCTCCAGTTCGAAGGCGATGCGAAAAACGCCTACAGAGTGGTCAGGAGCATTAAAAACAGGTTCGGCTCGACATCGGAACTTGCTGTATACCGTATGACCGACAGCGGCCTCAAGGAGGTTGTGAACCCCTCGGAAATGTTTATGCCGATGCACGAAAAAGGGTTGAGCGGAATAGCGGTGGCTGCAATGATAGATGGCACAAGGCCGTTTCTTATAGAAATTCAGTCGCTTGTAAGCAGCGCCGCATACGGTATGCCGCAACGTTCATCTACCGGTTTCGATGTGCGCAGAATGAATATGCTGCTGGCCGTATTGGAAAAGAGAGTGGGGTTCAAGCTCTCCCAGAAAGATGTCTTTCTCAATATTGCGGGCGGATTGAAAATCACGGACCCCGCCTGCGATCTTGCAGTTGTGGCGGCCATACTTTCATCCAATTTCGATCTGGGTATTTCCGAAAAGAGCGCATTTGCTGCAGAAGTGGGGTTGAGCGGAGAGATACGCCCTGTAAGTCAGATAGAAAGAAGAATTTCCGAAGCAGCCAAATTGGGGTTCGACAGGATATATGTTTCGTCATTCTGTGATGTTGCGGCAGGCCTGGAGAAAAAAATTGAGATTGTAAAACTCTCCAATATCCGCGAGATATCAAAATATTTGTTACCTTTGCACCGTTTCGAAAAGAAATAAGTGTACGGGATGTAGCGCAGTTGGTTAGCGCGCCACGTTCGGGACGTGGAGGTCGGGCGTTCGAGTCGCCTCATCCCGACTCTTTCCAAAGAGATTCTCTCTATATTCGGAGATAGTCTCTTTTTCATTTTTAAAATAGATATCCGCAACGGAGTAGAGCGGCAGCTCTAGGCACTCTTTCTCTCTTCTCAAACTCTTTCTTACGGCTCTGTCGCAAACTTCCTCCCTGCTTACGGGCCTGCGTTCGGGGAACCATACGAATCCTCTCAAATACTTCTCTTCAGCGGTGAGATTGTATGTGGGGTAGACATCGTTTTTCAACTCTTCTATATACTTTATCCTTTGGATTTTTCTCTCTTTTATCCTGGCTGATATGATTCTGCCCTCCTTCCTGTTCATGGTGGTGATAAGACTGTCCTTTTCTCGTAAAAAGAAAATCATGGAGGCCCCTCCGATTGCATCGAACCGGTAAATATCGTTCTCCTTGAAAAAGGCGATCATTTCCGTTCCCCTTACCTGGTTGAAATGCGAACTGTCTTCCTGTGCGGAGATAAAGGCATTCGAAATCATATTTGCCTTATAAAGGGCATTATTGCGGAATGAGAGCTGGATGCTGTCGGAAGTTATCTGATTGATGGTATCATTCCACAATACGGGCTCTTTGTAAAGTCTGGCAATGGAATCTATGCCCGTGTAGACCAATGAGTCGCACACTGCCTGAAAGTCTGCCCTGAAAAGTTTTACATTATGCCATGCATCTATAAAGGCGACGGATGAGGTATCTGCCTGTACAGGTTCCGGCCGTATGGCGGCTACAGAGTCCTGCAGTGGCATATCCGCCACAACCGTTGTGCTGTCTGCCTCTGCGGAAATTCCTGTGTGCAGTTCTTTTATCTCCTCTGATTCCGCCTGTTGCCCGGCAGCTGCGGCCGCAGCCTCTTCTGCACTGACTCCGACCATATTGCTCCTGTGCTTCATCCGTTCCAGATATGCGGCATTTTCGGCCTCGATTACGGCTAAGGGGTCCATGTCCGCAAGTTTTTTTCTCTCTTTGGCTAAAGCGACAGTGGCGCTGTCTATGTCGCAAAACCTTTCCGTATGGTAGATTATGGTATCCGCCCTGAAAAATATGGTGTCCCTTATCTCATTTTCCACAGTGTACAGGGCTACGGACGGCGTATCGCTCAGCGTAATGCGTCTTTCATCCGGAAGATATTCTGCAAAATCCGCAAAGGCGATTGCGGACTGCACGGTATCGAGTATCTGGATATTTCCGTACAGACGCGCTATACCGTTGTTCCGGTCATAAATCAGGGTATCGGACCAAAGTTCCTGGTCGGCGGTCATGATATAGCTCTCCCTGTCGAAATGGAAAGTATTGGACGGCCTGTCAAGATAGCCGGATTCAGTAGTAAGGATATTCTCTTCCTGCCATGCCGTAGTTCCCTTTCCGAAGAAGACCCTGTCGCTTTCGGTATTGTAGCGCAGTTCGTCGGACTTTATAAAGACGGAATCTGTAAACATCTCCACATCGTTGTAAAAGTAAAAAGTCTTCTCGTGGGAGACATACCTGCCGTTGAGGCTCTCTATGAGATTCCCGTCTGTGCCGCGCATGGCTCCGCCGTTATAATATACGGCAATGCTGTCTTTTGTGTTGTAATCAAGGTAGTTCGTGCGCAAGACATTCCCGTCTTTGTCGAAAAGCTCTACAAGGTGCCCTCTGAATTGGGCCAGATCCTGCTCCACGAAGTAATCAATCTTGTCGCTTGTGAGAAACGTATTTTCCTGGATAATCTGTACGTGCCCTATTGCGTGGATTATATTGCTTTTTACCTCCCAAAGGGCCGTATCGCATAGCAGATAGGTATCGTTGTGCAGAAAACGGGCCGGCCCTATTACTTTACGGTACTGTACTCCGTTGGTATCTTCGAGTGAGGCCGCCTTTGCCTCTATAAGCCGTACCAGCGAGTCTCTCTCCGTTTCCTGTTGTGCATAAAGCGGAATGACGGAGAGTAACAGCAGTATGGGTAACAGAACCTTTTCGATATGCCGCATGACGCAGTACTATTTTATCCAGCCGTCGCGCTCGAAATTACATTTTTTAAAGAGATCGTCTATTATTATCAGAGTCGATTCCTGATGCTCTTTAATGAATTTGTTTATGGCTTCGACCTGTTTGGTGTTGTTCGCATAGTTTTGAATCACCATGAAATCATCTTCAAGGGTAGCTGTATGCGAAGGTTTGATATCGTCCAATTTTATAATTTTGTAGAGAGTGTTGCCGGAACGCCCTTCGTTGTCCGTAGATTCGAATGGCGCGGAGATATCGCCTATCTTCATCTCCCTTAAAACCGCATAGTCGGCCGGTTTGAGCTGGTCCATTTCAAAATAGTCTGCACCCGTATTCGGGTCCGACATCACGCCTCCGTTTATGGAAGATTTAGGGTCCTGCGAATAGATTCTTGCCGCAAGGTCGAACGTAATGCTGTCTGCAAGGATTTTTGTCCTTATACTGTCGAGCTCCTTAAATGCCTTGTCGCGGTCTTTGGAGGTATATTCGGGTTTAAGCAAAATATGACGTACGTTTATCATATCGCCGTCTTTCTCGACCATTTGAATGATATGGAATCCGTCGGGGGTTTCAACTATCTGCGAAATTTGCCCCGGTTTCAATGCTGCAGCAGCATCCGAAAACGCAGGCCAGAATATGCTTTTTGGAGCCATTCCCAGCTCTCCGCCGCGCATTACGCTCTCCGGGTCCTGCGAATAGAGTGTGGCAAGGGTGCTGAATTTCTCTCCGTTTAGTATTCTGTTCCTGAAATCGAGCAGTCTCTCCCTTACGGCTGTTACGGCTTCGTCTTTCGATGGGTAGAGTGCAATCTGGCTTATTTTGTATTGTGTCGAGATGACAGGGAGACTGTCTTTATCCATCTTCTTATAAAATTTTTCAATCTCCGCCGGAGTCATGGAACCTGCCTGCTGCATCACGTTCTGCTGCATCTGCGATGTAAGATTCTGCTCTGTAAGCAACTCCCTCCAGTCATTCCTGAGTTTATAGAGCGGCTTGTTGAAATACTCTTCCAGCCTCTCCTCGCTTCCCAGCGATGCTATTGCGGTATTGATTCTATTTGTCAGTTCCATTTCGACCTGGTCTGCAGAGGCTGTAAGGCTGTCCAGTTTTGCCTGAGCCAAAAAGAGCTTCTGCCCCATCAGGTTTTCCAATATGCTGCAGCGTATATTTCCATCGGATGCATACCCCTGTGCCATCATCATCTGCACTTCTGACTCGAGTTGGGAAAGAAGTATGAATTCATTGCCTACAGTCGCTATGGTCTTGTCTATAAGCCCCTCTCCGTATCTTTGGGCATACAGGGAAATATTTATGCCTGCCAAGAGGCATAAAAGCAATGCAATCCTTTTAGTCATCTTCATTTTTCTATTATTTTTAGATCTCTGTTATCCAGTGCCTTGTTTAAAATTTTATGGTGGAAATCAGATAGCAGTTTCAGTTTTCTGTTGCTTAATATCTGGCTCTCTATCCTTTCTGCATTATATTCGAACGGAGACAATTCTCCCTTGCCTATAAAATCCGTTACATACAGGAACCTGCAAAAAGGAGGGTCGCTGTTTTCAAAAAAAACATTTCCGTTCCTTATGCCATGCAAAAGTGTTGCCGTATCTATTTCCATATCTCGTGCCACTGTTGAAATATCTATCCAATTTTCGGTAAAATTGTGATATTTATATGCCGCATTGTATAGAAACTCTTCCGGATTTTCGTTCCCTTCATTGCCGCTTTGCAACAACAGGCTTCTTACCTTGGCAAGCAGCGGGGAGCCGCCATGCATAGTTACGGTCCAGCCTTTTACAAGCCCTTCTTTTGTCTTGAATTCGTCCTGCCTGCTTTTATAATAACTCTCCTGTTCGTCCCGGGTTACCAATGTGTCCAACTGTTGCTCGATATATCTGTTTTCCAATCTGTAAATCAGCAGCTGGTTTTTATACTCCTCCACCAGAGCCGCCACATCCCTCTCCTCTTTGGAGAGTCTTCTCTGAGCTTCTATGACAAGCAGTTTGTTTAAGGCCCATGAGTTTATGTATCGTCTGGTGAAATTGACACTGTCTTCGCCTGTAGAGGTTGCAGGTATGAACCTTTGCACATCTTCCCGGTATAGTTTCGAATCTCCGATTTGCGCAATTACATCCCCTTCAGGTTCGCTCTCTTTTGAGCAGCATCCCGTCAGCAAACTTGCTGCAAGCAAAAAGATAGTGTAGAATTTGCCCATAGCCTAACGGCTGTAATTAGGAGCCTCCCTTGTAATCGTAACGTCGTGAGGGTGATTTTCAATTACTCCGGCAGAAGTGATCCTTACGAATTTTGCACTCCTCAAATGCTCTATATCGGGTGCACCGCAATATCCCATCCCGGCTTTGAGGCCTCCGGCAAGTTGGTAAACGACCTCGTCGAGAGTACCTTTATATGGAACTTGCGCTACTATTCCTTCCGGCACAAGTTTCTTCACGTCATCCTCCATATCTTGGAAATATCTGTCTTTGGAGCCCTGCTGCATAGCTTCGAGAGAACCCATCCCCCTGTAGGACTTGAATTTTCTTCCGTTGAGGATAATCGTCTCTCCCGGAGATTCTTCAACGCCTGCAAAGAGAGAACCTGCCATAATCGTACTTGCTCCTGCAGCGAGAGCCTTCACTATATCTCCGGAGTATCTTATGCCTCCGTCTGCGATAATCGGAATGCCTGTCCCTTTAAGTGCGTCTGCCGCAAGCATTATGGCGGTAAGCTGGGGGACACCTACGCCTGCCACTACACGGGTGGTGCAGATAGAACCCGGCCCTATGCCTACCTTTACTCCGTCTACTCCGCATTCGGCCAATGCCGAAGCGGCCTCACCGGTGGCGATATTTCCGGCTATGACCTGCAGATGGGGGAAGGCCTGTTTCACCTCTTTTATAACCTTGAGTACATATACGGAATGGCCGTGTGCGGTATCTACGACAATGGCATCCGTATCTACCGATACCAGTTTTTCAACCTTTTGGAGGGTGTCTGCACCTACTCCTACGGCTGCTGCAGCAAGCAGACGGCCCTTTGAATCCTTGCTTGCAATAGGGTTGTCTTTGATTTTTGTAATATCCTTATATGTGATGAGGCCTACAAGCACTCCATGTCTGTCTACGACAGGCAGCTTTTCGATTTTATGCTTTTTAAGCAGATTGGTAGCCTGAATGAGATCGGTGCCGCTTTCCGTCGTAATGAGATTCTCTTTGGTCATTATCTCTTTTACCGGCGTTTTGAGGTTGTCTACGAATCTCAAATCCCTGTTGGTTACGATTCCTATCAGACATCCTTTGGTATCTACAACGGGAATGCCGCCTATATGGTTTTGCTTCATCAGGTTCAGGGCATCTGCCACAGTCGCGTCGGGATTGATTACGATAGGGTCGTAAATCATGCCGTTCTCCGCTCTTTTCACCCTTCTTACATGTTCCATCTGCCTTTCGATAGGCATATTTTTATGGATGACACCTATTCCGCCCGATCTTGCAATCGCTATCGCCAGTTCCGCCTCGGTTACGGTATCCATGGCCGCGGAAACGATGGGAGTCTGCAATTTTATCTCTTTGGAAAAGTAACTGCTGATATTCACCTGCCTGGGCAAGACTTCCGAGCGGGCCGGAATCAGCAGGACATCATCGAATGTCAATCCTTCAGGAATGAACCTATTTACTAATAACTGTTGCTGCATAATGGAAATATTTTAAACAACAAAGTTATGAAAAACGGCAGAATTTACAATATTTTCCCTGCCAACTGTCGCGCTCTTCGAGCCTTTTGTCCAACATCCTCAAAAGTTCGGTGTTTCTGACAAGCCCCCATGGTTTCTCCTCGACGAACCGGGGCGGGACCTCTCCTGCAAAACGCTCTATGCAGAACTCCGGGCGGAGCCTCTCCAGCAGGTCTATGAAAAAATCGAGATACTCTTCGAGCGTAAATGTTACGAAATCCTCGCGGCGTTCTCTGAATTCCCGTTCCATAGGAGTATTCTTTATAATCTGCAACTGATGGAATTTCAGCGAATTGCATTCCAGTTCGTTTATAATGTCGCTCATTTGCAACATCTCTTCCCTGCTCTCTCCCGGCAGTCCGAGAATAAAATGGGCGCATTGCCATATACCTCTCTTATGCGTCTGTTCCACGGCACGCCTGGCCGTTTCGAAATCGTGCCCCCTATTTATCCGGAGCAGGGTCTTGTCATAACAGCTTTCGATACCGTATTCCACGATTACGATTTTTCTGTGCGAAAGTTCCTGCAGGTAATCCAATTTCTCTTCATCGACGCAATCCGGCCTCGTACCTATTGCGAGCCCCTCTATCAGAGGATGCGACAGTGCGGTCTCATAAATGGCCTTCAACTTTTCGAGCGGTGCGTATGTATTGGAAAATGACTGGAAATAGGCCAGATATCCTCCGCTGTTGCGATACCTTACCTTATGAAACTCTATTCCTTCGTCTATCTGTTCTGAAATAGATTTGTCGGGAGTGCTGTAATTCGGATGAAATGCTGCGTTATTGCAATATGTGCAACCTCCATAACCTGCTTTTCCGTCTCTGTTCGGGCAGGTGAATCCGGCATCTATCACCACTTTCTGCAATCTGTGGCCGTACTTTTCCTTCAGAAATGCAGAATAGGAGTTATATCGCTTCGATGTCATTTTTTATCTTGACCTTGAAGACTGCTTTTACGATTTCGCCTTCGCCTATGAGCGGCGCATGGGCATCCGAAGGAAAGACGATGGCAAGGTTGTCTTCGCCGATACTTATATAATTGTCGGGATGTTCATCTCTAAGAAATGCTACATCATCCGCCTCGTTGTATTTTACATCTTTTACATCGCAAAGGCTTCTGTCTTTTATTCCCATCGTCTCCGCACCTTTGAGAATGACATGGATATCTATATGGGAATCATGCGTCTCGAGCGGAGCCCGGTCAATATCTTTCAATTGTTCTCTGCTTATGGTGCAATATACCCTCTCTCCGTCCAGTTCGTGCCTTCCCTCGTTTTCAGGGTTGAACTCTTTTGAACGCATGAATTTGTAAACCTTGTCGAACCCCTCCGCGAGGTTTCTGTATTTCTCGAAACTTTTTACCGAATCTAAAATCATAACTCTATTTTTTACAAAAGTAATAGGTTAATTTCTTATCTTTGCCTAATGTGAAAAAAAAATTAACAAATATTCCAGCAGCATGAAAAAACTACCTTTATCGGCGCTATTTGCCGTGTTACTGTTACTTAATTCCTGCGGATCTTCTTCAGAAGATGCTACAATCGTAAAAATCAAGGATATTTATGGCGGGGTAAAATCGGTTCTGGCTCCGGACGGCCGCTCGAAAGTTTTTGAAGTGAATGTAGACAAGATCGGGGGCGACTATGTTTTACGGGGCGCTACCAACGATGCAAATTGCAAAGATTCGCTTCTCGAGGCGTTAAGCGCAAATAATGTGGCGGTATTGGACAGTATCAGACTGTTGCCGTCTGCAGATTTGGGAGACAAACTGTACGGTGTTACCGCCCAGTCTGTAATAAATTTCAGAACGAGAGGAAGCTACAGCGCAGAATCCGCAACCCAGACCATGATGGGCACCCCTGTCAGAATATTGGAGAAACGCGACGGATGGACAAGGGCAATAACACCCGAAGGATATATAGCATGGGTTTCGAGTCCGAGTCTTGCATATATGGATGAAGCGGAGTTCCGGGCATATCAGGATGCAGACAAGGTGGTGGTTACCGATAAATATATTACCATGTACGAGAAACCGTCGGCATCTTCGCAAATGGTAAGCGATGCCGTCTGGGGCAATATCCTGCTGGATCTGGGAAATGCCGGAGCGTGGAAGAAAGTCGCAATAGCGGATGGCAGGGAGGGATATGTCCCGAGATCTTCCGTTCAGGATTTCGATACATGGCTCAAGCAGCGCAACCCTACTGCCGACAATATCATCAAGACTGCGAAACAGTTTATAGGTGTGCCGTACATGTGGGGCGGTACCTCGATCAAGGCTGTGGATTGCAGCGGATTTACAAAATCCACCTATTATCTCAACGGTTTGATTCTGGCCAGAGACGCGTCTCAACAGTGCTATACCGGAGATGACGTGGATATCAAACAATATACAGACGGAGAATACACTCTCGACGCCCTTAAAAATCTGAAAAAGGGAGATTTGATATTCTTCGGTTCAAAGGCTACGCCCGAGAAAAAGGAGCGGATAACACATGTCGGAATATACATAGAGGACGGCATCTTTATCCATTCTGCCGGCAAAGTGAGAATCAACTCTCTGATACCGGATGCAGACAACTACTATACCGGCTCCGTAAGGCTGGTAAGGGCGCAACGCATATTGGGCAACCAGGATTGCGGCAAAGGCATAGTTTCGATGAATACCATTTACGAATAATATAAACCGAATAGTCATGATAACCAACAGAAGAAATTTTCTTAAATCGGCAGGAATGCTTACAGCAGCTGCAGCCCTTTTCAATCCCGCATCTCTTTTTGCGCAGAGGGGGACGAAAAACGGAGGTTCGAGCAAAGTCATGAAACTGGAATTCGAACCGTACGAACTGCAATTCAAACACGCTTTTGCAATCTCCACCCTTACAAGGACAACTACCCCCATAGTACTTACCAGGATTACTTACGACGGATATACCGGTTACGGCGAGGCCTCTATGCCCCCATATCTCGGGGAGTCTCATGCTTCTGTACTCGATTTCCTTAAAAGAGTGGATCTTTCGCAGTTCAGTTCTCCATTCATGATAGAGGACATAATGGCGTATGTAGATTCGATCTCTACCAATAACTGTGCGGCAAAGGCTTCGATAGATATAGCGCTTCATGATCTGGTGGGCAAGATAATGGGCCAGCCGTGGTGGAAAATCTGGGGGTTCGACCCTCAGGACTGTCCCAATACTTCATACACTGTAGGGCTTGATACACGCGATATAATCATTGAAAAGACCAAAGAGGCCGCACCTTATAAGGTTATCAAGGTAAAACTCGGCCACGACGAGGCTACCGACAAGATGTTGATAAATACTATCCGTGAGGTTACCGATACCGTCATATGCGTCGATGCAAACCAGGGCTGGAAAGACAAACAGTATGCTCTGGATATGATCAACTGGCTTGCGGAGAGGAATGTGAACATGATAGAGCAGCCTCTGTCGAAGTATATGCTCGACGATACCGCATGGCTTACGGAGCGCAGCCCGCTTCCTATAATCGCAGACGAGGCTTGCCAGAGATTGGCGGACGTGAAAAAACTGCACGGCGCATATTCCGGAATAAACATAAAATTGATGAAATGTACCGGCATGCGAGAGGCCAGGGAGATGGTGACACTGGCCCAGGCTTTGGGAATGAAACTCATGATAGGCTGTATGAGCGAGACATCATGCGCAATTTCGGCTGCCGCGCAGTTGGCTCCGAAGATGCAATGGGTAGATCTCGACGGCAACCTTCTCATTACCAACGACCGTTTCTCAGGCGGCATGAAGATTGTAGACGGCAAGGTGACTCTCCCCGATAAACCGGGTCTGGGTATAGAGCCTGTGAAATAGCTGTGTAATAATAAACAAGTTTAAAATCGAAGAGATATGGCAAGTTTAAGAAGAATAAAAAAAGATGTCGTTTTTATGATCAATGAGGTAATTTCCGATTGCTGGATGTACACATATCTTCATGAAGACGGAGATATGGAAGAGGCCGGAAAGATTATCTCGGATGCCATTGCTATGGGAGACGATATGTTCGAGAGGATAAACAGATATCCTAAAGAGAATGCAGGTGCATACTTTAATGAAATCAATAAGGATCTTGCGGTGAAAACCGATGAACTTTTCAAAAGAGTAAGCGCTTTGGCAAAAAAGAAAAAATAATCAGGACGACACTCTTTTCAGAAGCGAAGAGTATTTCCGCAATGTGCGGGAGTACTCTTTCTCTTTTCCCCTGCAGGCAAGATTGACCAGTGCATGGAATTTTTCCCCGTGGTTGGGGTAGACAAGATGACACAGTTCATGTATGATAATGTAGTCGCATAACTCTTGCGGCAGGTTTACAAGATGCATATTCAGGTTGATATTTTTCTTTGATGAGCAATTTCCCCAATTTGACCTGTTGTTTTTTATAAAGAGCCTGTTGTAACTGAACGGGGAGCTTACAGTAAAGCCGAATCTGTTCCTGACTTTTATGGTATCGTTCAATTTCCGTGCATTGAAAGCCAGTCTTTCGGGAAGAATTTCATGGGCGCGAATTCTTATATCCCTAAGTTCCTGTGCCGTATAAGGAGGCTGTGCGGCAGCCTTTTCCCTTGCCCTCCCGGCAAAGAGCAGTATCTTCTCCAGATTCTCTTCTACAAATTTGCGTGCCGTTTCATATTGTAGAAAACAGGGAAAGGAGACGCGTATCTCCCCTTTTGAATTTACGGATGCGCGTATTGTCTTGTTCTTTGCGGATTTTACGTAAAGTACGTTTCCGAGTACAGGATGTGCAATATTTTTTTGCATTGCGCAAATGTATGGATTTTATATTTTTAAGAAAAATCTTGACAGATAAAAATTTTTAGCTACATTTGCACTCCCGATTTTGGGGTAACAAATAAAATCTTAGCAAAATGGCAGAGTATTTATCACCTGACAAAAAGCAAGAGATTTTCGCTAAATACGGAAAGTCTAATACGGACACCGGCTCAGTTGAGAGTCAAGTTGCTTTATTTTCCTACCGTATCGCTCATTTGACAGAGCATCTGAAAGACAACAAGAAAGATTTTGTAACACAAAGATCTTTGGTAAAACTTGTAGGTCAAAGACGCCGTCTTCTGGATTATGTCAAGAGAAAAGATATTGAGAGATACAGGGCTATTCTGAAGGCACTCAACCTTCGTAAATAGTGATATGGAAATAGATGGAACTGCCGGGGTATGCCGGCAGTTCTTTTTTTTTGACAATATTGTCTATCTTTGCACGCATTATAATTATGTAGCGGTCTGTCAACAAAAGGTAACTCGCGGCAGGCTGCTCCGATGTTGAAATAAGTTTAATTTAAACTCTCATAGGGAGAGGCGAGTTACATGGGAATACGTAATGAATATAGTTAAAAAGAGCATCAGATTAGATGATGGCAGAGTAATTGAAATCGAAACCGGCAAATTGGCCAAACAGGCAGACGGTTCGGTAGTGGTAAGAATGGGCGACACGATGTTGCTCGCAGCAGTAACTTGCGCAAAAGATGCCAAGGAGGATGTAGACTTTATGCCTCTGCAGGTAGATTACAAGGAAAAATTTGCAGCAGCCGGCCGTTTCCCGGGCGGATTCATGAAGAGAGAAGGTAAGGCATCCGATGCCGAAATTTTAGTGGCAAGGCTTATCGACAGGGCTTTGAGGCCTCTCTTCCCGGATGATTTCCACGCCGAAGTGTTTGTAACCGTAAATCTTATATCGGCAGAAAAAGAGATAATGCCGGACGCTTTGGCCGGTCTTGCTGCATCTGCGGCTCTTGCAGTCAGCGATATTCCTTTCGGAGGCCCCATTTCGGAGGTGCGCGTTGCCAGAATCGATGGTAAATTCCGTATAAATCCTACATATTCCGAGTTGGAAAATGCAGACCTCGACATAATGGTGGCTGCCACGATCGACAACATTATGATGGTCGAGGGAGAGATGAAGGAGGTCAGCGAAGCGGTTATGCTCGACGCCATCAAGTTTGCTCATGAAGCTATAAAAGTACAGTGCAAGGCTCAGTTGGAACTTATGGAGGAGGTAGGCAAATGCGAAAAGAGAACCTACTGCCATGAGAAAAACGATGAAGAGCTCAAAGAGGCCTGCCACAAATATTGTTACGACAAATGCTATGCAATAGCCAAGGCAGGAACATCGAAACATGAGAGGACCGATGCTTTCGAGGCGTTGCAGCAGGAGTTTCTGGAGACTCTTCCCGAGGAGGAGAGAGAGGAGAAGGCCTCTATGGTCGCCCGTTATTTCCATGCAGTGGAGAAGGAGGCGATGCGCAATATGATTCTCGATGAAGGCATCAGGCTCGACGGCAGGACCACGACCCAGATACGTCCTATCTGGTGCGAGGTAGATTACCTCCCTTGCGCTCACGGATCTGCGATATTTACAAGGGGCGAGACCCAGTCGCTGACAACTGTCACATTGGGAACAAAACTGGATATGAAGGAGATGGACGAAGTGCTCGTGCAGCGCACGGAACCGTTCGTACTTCATTACAACTTCCCCCCGTTCTCCACTGGCGAGGCCAAGGCCCAAAGAGGTGTGGGCCGCAGGGAGATAGGTCACGGAAACCTGGCCTTCAGAGCCCTCAAGCCGATGGTTCCTGTAGGGGAAGAGAATCCGTATGCGGTCAGAGTTGTTTCAGATATTCTTGAGTCCAACGGCTCGTCATCCATGGCTACGGTATGTGCGGGAACGCTTGCTTTGATGGATTCGGGAATAAAACTCAAAAAACCCGTTGCAGGTATAGCAATGGGCCTTATATCTGATTCGAAGAGCGGCAAATATGCGATTCTTTCCGATATTCTCGGAGATGAGGACCATCTCGGAGATATGGACTTCAAGGTTGCCGGAACAAAAGACGGTATTACCGCTACCCAAATGGATATAAAGGTAGACGGCCTTTCATACGATGTGCTCGAGAGGGCATTGGAGCAGGCTCGTCAGGGAAGGATGCACATTATGGGCGAGATGATGAAATGTATCAGCGAACCTCGTGCAGACCTCAAACCTCATGCACCGCGCATAGTACAGATAACGGTTCCCGGTGAATTCATAGGTGCTATTATAGGTAAAGGCGGAGAGGTTATACAAAATATCCAGAAGACGACAGGTACGGTAATAACCATAACGGAGGACTCGCAACGCGAAGTCGGCGTAGTGGATATCTTCGGAACGAATAAAGAGGGCATGGATCAGGCTCTTGAATGGATCAAGGGTATTACTACGGTTCCCGAAGTAGGACAGGTTTACAAAGGGAAGGTGGTTTCCATATTGGATTTCGGCGCCTTTGTAGAGATTCTTCCGGGCAAAGAGGGGCTTTTGCATATCTCCGAAATCGACTGGAGAAAATTGGACAAGGTCGAAGACGTGCTCCATGTAGGCGATGAAGTGGAGGTGAAATTACTTGAAATCGACCCCAAGACCGGCAAAATGAGACTTTCAAGAAGGGTGCTTATAGAAAAGCCGGAAGGTTATGTAGAGCCTGCCCGCAAACCTCGTCCGGAGAACGGCGAGCGTAAGAAACCGTTCAGTAAAAACGGAAGGGGAGGCAATAAATAGATTCACAGGTAAAAGAAAGAGAGGCAGGTTTTTAATCCGCCCCTCTTTTTTATTTGATTCAATTCCGGAAAAGGAATGCCATTACCATGCGTTGAGAGGTCTTCCGCTCATAAGCTGGCGTACTGCACCCTTGACTTCATCTATGACTGCAGGATTGTCGATATTGCCCAGTACTTTGTCTATCAAATCTACGATTACCGGCATCTCTTTTTCCGTGAGACCGCGTGATGTTATCGCAGGACTTCCCACCCTGATTCCTGAAGTCTGGAACGGCGAACGGCTGTCGAACGGCACCATATTTTTGTTTACGGTTATATCGGCCTGTACCAGAATCTTCTCGGCCGCCTTGCCTGTCAGTTCAGGGAATTTGGTTCTCAAATCTATCAGCATTACGTGGTTGTCTGTACCGCCGGAGACGACTTTATATCCTTTGGCGATGAAAGCATCCGCCATTGCTGCGGCATTTTTCTTTACCTGTACCTGATAATCTTTGAATTCAGGCTGGAGAGCTTCGTAGAACGAAACGGCTTTTGCCGCTATGCAATGCTCGAGAGGGCCTCCCTGCACTCCCGGGAATACACTTGAATTGAGCACTGCAGACATTTTCTTGATTTCACCCTTAGGCGTCCTGAGACCGAAAGGATTGTCGAAATCCTTGCCCATAAGTATGATACCCCCTCTCGGGCCTCTTAATGTTTTGTGTGTGGTAGAGGTAACTATGTGGGCATATTTTACGGGATTGCTTAAAAGGCCTGCGGCTATCAGACCTGCCGGATGTGCCATGTCTACCATTAGAAGCGCTCCTACTTTGTCCGCTATATCGCGCATTCTTTTCCAATCCCATTCTCTCGAATAGGCGGAAGCGCCGCCGATTATCAATTTTGGTTTGTACTCCAAAGCCTTTCTTTCCATCTCGTCGTAATCTATAAGGCCCGTCTCTTCATTGAGCCCGTAAGCTACAGGATGGTAAAGGATACCCGACATATTTACGGGCGAGCCGTGTGTCAGGTGGCCTCCATGCGAAAGGTCCAGTCCCATAAAGGTATCGCCGGGTTTAAGGCAAGCCATCATGACCGCCATGTTGGCTTGAGCTCCTGAGTGAGGCTGTACATTGGCATATTCGGCATCGAAAAGTTTGCAGACCCTGTCAATTGCAAGCTGCTCTATCTGATCTATGACTTCGCAACCGCCGTAATAGCGTGCTCCCGGATAGCCCTCTGCATATTTGTTCGTGCAGACAGAGCCCAATGCAGCCAATACGTTGTCGGAAACGAAATTCTCGGAAGCTATAAGCTCTATGCCGTGCAACTGTCTGTTTTCCTCTTTCTTGATCAATTCAGATATTTGAAGATCCTGTTTCATATTTAAAAAGTTTACTTTAATTCCGTTTTAAAGCGCATTCAAGCTACAAATTTATATTATTAATTTTATTTTCCTCGGAGAATTGGTGTTTTTTTAGACAATTAAATTATCTTTGCGCCTTACTTTTTAAGAGAGATTCCATTCATGTATAGAAAGTTGCGCAACGATGAGCTGAACCGTCTCTCTGCACTGGAGTTCAAAAGTGCAGAAAAACTTCCCGTGGCGGTGGTATTGGATAATGTGCGCAGCCAACATAATATAGGTTCGGCATTCAGGACGGCGGATTCATTTCTTATAGAGAAGGTATATCTGTGCGGAATATGCGCAGTGCCTCCTACTCCCGAGATACACAAGTCTGCTCTCGGAGCTGAATTTTCGGTAGAGTGGGAATATTTTGGGAAAACGTCGGATGCCGTAACGGAATTGAAGGAGAAAGGTTATAAAATTGTAAGTGTGGAACAGTCGGAAAATTCCACATGGCTGCAGGATATCGCTCCTGAAAACGGCTGTAAATATGCCCTGATTTTCGGCAACGAGGTTAAAGGCGTGCAGCAGGAGATAGTCGATATGAGCGATGAGGTCGTAGAGATTCCGCAATATGGGACCAAGCACTCTTTGAATATATCGGTTTCTGTGGGAGTCGTCTTATGGGAATATGCTAAAAAACTTAAAATATGTTGAAGAAATTACTTTTTATCCCCGTTTTTATATGTTTTATGACGGCTGCCCATTCTGCGGATGCGGCTGTAGGAATGGTAACTGATGTAAAGAAAGATACATCGGATGTAAAAAAGAAAAAGGGACCTGAACTCATAAGCAAGTTCATAAAGCCGGATGCGGAAATCGTAAAAGGCCTTACAACGCTTTATGCGCAGGAAGGAAAATACTATATTAATATAAATGATTCTTTGATAGGGCGCGATATACGAATGGTAAGCCGTATATCCAAGGCCGCCGAGGGGGTGAGATCCAACTTTTCGGGATATGCCGGCGATATTATAAATTCGGCGATGTTCCGTTTCGAAAAGGGGCCCGATGACAAGATTTTCCTTAAATCTTTGGCATTGAGGGAGCGTTCAGATAGCGTAATGGCAGAAAACGTGGCGAATTCCAATTTTCCTGCAATAGTGGAAGCGTTCGAGATAAAGGCGCAATCTCCGGATAAGACAGACAACCTTATAGAGATAGGCGATTTCCTGCTTTCCGATTCGGAATATCTCTTTTTCCCCAAGAGATATAAGAAATCGCTGGAAATAGGTTCGTTGCAAAAGGATAAATCATATATCTCATCTATCAGGACCTTCCCTATAAATACGGAATTCAAGGTGGTTCATACATATGCCCGCCAGATGGGGTCTCCTACAATAACATACGAGTTGAATGCATCGTTCGTGCTTTTGCCCGAGGTGCCTATGACGCCGCGCTATGCAGATG
The DNA here is from genome assembly GCA_944325445.1 of uncultured Bacteroidales bacterium. Classification (GTDB taxonomy): domain Bacteria; phylum Bacteroidota; class Bacteroidia; order Bacteroidales; family UBA932; genus Egerieousia. Next base: position 225,918 of record CALVAG010000002.1, read on the forward strand.
ACAGGGTGGGCTATTTTACGGTAACCTATACGGATTTCGACAGAAACCCGCAAAAGGTGGAGCGTACCAGCATGATTACCCGGTGGAGGCTCGAGCCCAAACCGGAAGATGTGGAGAAGTATAAAAACGGCGAACTGGTGGAGCCTGCAAAACCGATAGTCTTTTATATAGACCCGGCAACTCCGAAAGAGTGGGTCCCGTATCTTATACAGGGAGTAAACGATTGGCAGGCGGCTTTTGAAAAGGCCGGATTCAAAAATGCGATTTATGCTCTCGAAGCTCCCACATTCGAGGAGGACTCTACATGGTCTTTGGAAGATGCACGCCATTCGGCGATAGTCTACAAACCGTCGAGCATAGCAAATGCAAGCGGCCCGCATGTGAATGACCCCCGTTCGGGAGAGATAATCGAAAGCCATATAAACTGGTATCACAACGTGATGTCGCTGCTCAACAAATGGTACTTCGTACAATGTTCCCCTTCCGATACGGGTGCACGCAAGGTAGTGTTCGACAGCGAGCTTATGGGACAATTGATAAGGTTTGTTTCATCGCATGAAGTGGGCCATACATTGGGGTTGCGGCATAATTTCATAGGTTCGGCAATATATGATGCGGAGCAGTTGAGGGATGTGGAGTTTCTTAAAAAGAACGGCCATGCGACTTCCATAATGGATTATGCGCGATTCAACTATGTGGCCCAGCCGGAAGACAATATCCCGCGTGAATTGCTCTTCCCGAGGATAAATCACTATGACAAATGGGCGATAGAGTGGGGTTACAGAAGATTCCCCGAAATTGACGATCCGGTAAAGGAACTGCCGCAAATCAACGGATGGATAGTCGAGAAGACAAAGAATCCTTATCTGCTTTTCGGAACAGAGCGCAGTTTCAGCGATCCGCGTCTGCAATCCGAAGATTTGGGGAGCGATCATACCAAAAGCAATGAGTATGGAATCAGGAATCTTAAATATATAATGAAACATATCGAAGATTGGACTATCCTGCCGAATGAGGGGTACGACAATCTTAAGACATATCATGGAGAGGTAGTTTCCCAGTACAGGCGTTATCTGCTTCATGTGGCAAAGTGGATAGGCGGAATATATGAAACTCCAAAAAGCGCGGAACAGCCCGGGGAGGTTTACAGACCCGTAGAAAAACGGATGCAGAAGAAAGCCATGGAATTTTTGGCAGCCCATCTTGCCGATTCCCACAATTGGCTGGTGCCGGAAAATATTCTTGCAAAGACCGGCGACAGGGCGGAGTCTGTTATCGGCAAGCTATACCAAAGCGTATTCAACAGATTGCTTGACAGGAGAGTCATGACAAATCTCTATTATGGCGAAATGGTATCGGGCGAAAAGGCATATACGATGGAGAACCTTTACGAAGATTTGAACTCGATGGTGTGGGGGCCGATGCCGTCAAATAAAAGGGCGGCCATGTATAAAAGGCTGATGCAAAAATATTATGTGAATGCCCTTCTGGACCTCTATACCGGGGATAGGCCTTCATCGGCTTTGCTGCATCCCGGAACGGCAAGGTTCGACGATAATGCGGATATTCTGTCAATGGCATATTACCAATTGGTTGAACTGCAGAAAAAATTGGCTTCACTGCGGGGAGCGGAAGCGGATATGGCGCATTACAGATACTTGTCTGATTTGATAGACAGAAAATTGGAACTTGGACATCTGTCGGGATACAATATTTAAATATTAAATAATTATTAATTCTAAATCGTTTATTATGAAAAAGTTTTTTGAAGAGTTCAAGATATTTGCCATGAGAGGCAATGTAGTAGACATGGCAGTAGGTATAATCATCGGCGGTGCATTCGGCAAGATTGTCAGCTCTTTTGTAGGCGATGTCGTAATGCCGGCGCTCGGTCTGCTTGTAGGCGGCATCGATTTCTCCGATCTGGCCATTACATTGAAACAGGCTGTAATCGAGAACGGACAGGAGATAGCTCCGGCTGTAACTCTGAGATATGGCGCATTCATTCAGGTTGTAATTGACTTTATTATTATTGCATTTGCAATCTTCTTGATGATTAAGGCGATGGCTATGCTTCAGAAGAAGAAAGACGAGAGCGAGGCTGCAGCGCCGGCTCCGGAGCCGCAAATCTCCGAGGAGGAAAAACTCCTTACAGAAATCAGGGATATTCTCAAAGAGAAGAAGTAATTTGAACAAAAAACGGGTAAAAGCGTTAGTTTAGAACCTTATCATTAAAAAAGAGATATCATGAGCAATAGAGAAGAGATTATTTGCGACTGTTTTTCTGTAAGCAGGGGAACAATCGAAGACGCGATCAGGGAAAAAGGGTTGAAGACCGTCGAGCAGGTCGGCGAGGCTACAGATGCCGGAACCGGATGCGGAGGATGCCAGGAAAAGATCCAGGCAATTCTCGATGAAATCAACGGGAAATAGGTTTTTAACATTTTTTTCAATTTTTTTTGCAAAGACGCAAAAGATGTCTATCTTTGCGCTCCCGTTTGAGGGGAAAGTTCATTGAAAAGAA
>CALVAG010000003.1 GCA_944325445.1 uncultured Bacteroidales bacterium
TCATTACCTCGTTTTTTGAGAAATGCTTATAAGTAGCTTATTTTTAATATATTCCTATTTCAATATCGTTTTTTTCGGCAAAAAACGCATTTTTTCAAGCCAACCGTGAAAATCCGAAATTCAGGCTTATACTCGGCAAATACTTGAAAAAGTCCATTACATGTTTCCCTTGCGGCAATATTATACATACTTATGAGGAAAAAGAAACTGATGTGAGGATTGCCACACAAATAGTGGCTGACGCTTATCAGAAGAATTGCGACATATCCATCGTTGTATCAGCTGATAGTGATATGATACCGGCAATAGAACTTGCCATAGAAGCCCGTCAAAGGGTTTTGGTCTATTTCCCTCCTTATCAATATTCCAGTAACCTTGCGATGATGGGTATGGGCAAGGCGGTACATATGAAACAATATGAAAGCCGTTTTCAGAAATTGATAGCAGAAAAGAGGTGGCTCAAGTCAAACGGAATCATTTAAGTTTGAAAATGTAGGTGATTGTGCCCTCCTGTACTGCAGGGGCCGAAGAACTTACATTGAAAAGCGCCTTGTATGCCGCTTTTTCAGCAGCATCCCACAACTCCTTGTCCTGCACGGTAGTGCCGTTGGCTCCGGGAACGGCATTCGTGACTTTGCCGTACTGGTCTACAAGAATCCTGACTACTACGCGCCCCTCTTTGTTTACGGTATAGTCCGGAATCGGCAGCGAGCCTACTACGTTTCTTCCCCTTACGTTTGCCATAGGGGCGTTGTTTATATCGCCGAATCTCGTATTCCCATGTGGAACTCCGGCTTTCAGGGCATCGCTTACCCTTTCAGCCGTCTGTGCGGCAAGGGTGTCTGAGCGGTTGTTCGCCGAACTGAAGAGCGCCCTGGTATCTATTTCTGTGCGTTCCGGTTCGAATGTCTCGATATCCCCTTCTCCCTCCATAGTCGTCTCCTTGCCTATAGCCGGCTCTTCCGATACGGTTTGTGCTTCGGAACGTTGTGCGAGCTGTACTTCGTTTTCAACTCTGGCGTTTTCGGCCTTCGGGACATTTCCGGCCTCCACTTCGATAGGGGAAACCTCTTCCTGCGTGAAATCCAGAAGCAGGCCAATCTCCCGCGGGGGAGTGTAATGCGCCCTTACACCTGTCTTTATACAGATAGACAGCAACAATATATGGAACAGCAGCGTGGCCGCCACTCCAATCACCCTTGCAGAGCGCTCCTTTTCTCTGGAATCCCTACGTCCCATCTTTTTAAACCGGTATTTGATGCAGTCGCAGTTCTGTGCCACTACTCCGGTGCAGTAGCCAGAATAACCTTATACTTGTTTCTTTTAGCAATGTTCATAAGATTTACAACCTCCTCTATGGGGACGGTCTTGTCTGCATAGATAGAGAAAGTCGGATCATCGGTATCCATTAGCAAATTCTGGATAGCAGGTTCTATTTCATCGAATCTGACCGGTTTTGCATTTCCGTTGATGTGGTACGAAAAAGTATTGGTGCCGGTGTAATGCTTGATTGAGACACTCACCTGTTGCTTTGCCGAAATCTGGTTAGTGCTCTTGGGCAGGAGCAGTTTCAACGCATTGGGGTTTATGAGCGTAGAAGTTACAAGAAAGAAAATGAGCAGCAGGAAGACAATGTCTGTCATGGATGACATGCTGAATGAAGCTTCAGCCTTTGTTCTCTGTTTTATAGCCATATCTGCAATCCCTATTTCGACGGTTCATGGAGCAGGTCCATGAACTCTATGGTGTTGTTCTGCATTTTATATACCAAATCGGATATTCTTGCGGTAAGATAATTGTATCCGAAATAGGCGAGAATACCTACTATGAGGCCGGCCACGGTGGTAACCATTGCCGTATAGATACCTCCGGAAAGAAGCGTTATGTCTATATTGTTACCTGCGGCCGACATGTTGTAGAATGCCTGCACCATGCCTATTACGGTTCCCAAAAAGCCTATCATTGGGGCGCCTCCGGCGATAGTCGCAAGCATCGGCAATCCTTTCTCCAAACGGGCGACCTCTACATTTCCCATGTTTTCTACGGCAGTCTGTATATCCTGCAGCGGCCGGCCTATTCTCTCCACTCCCTTTTCTATCAGTCTGGAAACCGGAGTGTCGCTCTTCTGGCAGAGTGAGAGCGCGGCATTGATTTTTCCCTGATGTATATAGTCGCGTATATCCTTCATGAAATTTTCATCGACCACGGATGCCTTGCGTATATCCCACCACTTCTGGGCAAAAATATAAATCGTAAGTATCGAGAGCAGAAAAAGCGGAATCATCAGCCATCCGCCCTTTATAGCCATGTCTATTAACGAAAATGAAAGTTCTTCCTCTACCGGAACGGCCTCTGCTGCAACCGCAGCGGAACTTGATTGTAAAATAGCTGTCAAAATCATTTCTGTTGAACTTTAAACAATATTCAAAAAAGATTTGCAAATATAAGGAAACTTCCATTGAATTGAATTCTGCAGTTCTTAAATTAAAGCATACCGCAGTGCGTAAATGTAAAATCATGCTATGTTTTATAAAAATATCAATATTATAGTTCTGCGGGCGTTTGCGTTTGCAGAAAAAGAATAGTTTACGGAAATTTGCACTGCAATACCCCGGGAGTGTCCAACATAGGAAAACATTTTCTATCTTTGCAATGCTATCGTGCTGATAGTGACATATAGAAGTGTTTAGCTTTGTCCCTGCTGGAAATCTGGTACATTTCAAAGACGTCGGGATAAACAATACAGACACTCATCACCATGTAATAGCTGTGTCATTAGTTTGATATTCTATTCGGGTGTGGGGTATTGTTTTATTGACGTAAGGTTTACCAGAACCTCCAGCAGATAAAACTATGACTCCACACTCTCTTTTTGTATGAACACCCGTGCATGGAGTCGCACGGAAATGTGTAATTACTATGAAAAATATCTTTTATTTGCTGTTGTGCGCACTCTTTCTTACTTCGTGCGGAAGTTCCAAATCTGTAAATGAAATTTCGAGAAAGCAGGCAACCAGTCTCGAAGGCGAAAAGGTAACGGTTGAGACCATGAAAATGCAGGGGATTGAAATGGCCGAGAGCCTGAACGATGAAGGTACGGAAATCATAGAGCGCCCTTTCAAATGGTATGCCGGCGTAGGAAAGGCAGATAATAAGCAGGTGGCAATAGAACTTGCCCAGAGAGAAGCCTATGCAACTATTTCGCGTGTGCTCGAAAATGCTGTGGCAGACCAGGCGCAAAGGGGGAATGTCGTAAACAACGGTCGTGTGCAGCAGGCACTGACAATGCATTGGAGGCAGGTAAGCACCAGTTTGCAGCAAGGTTGTGAACCGTTCGGCAATGTAACAATCGAATATAGCCAGTCTGCAAATATGTATAATGTTACGGCAAAAGTGGCAATAAGGGGAGACCGTTTCAACAAGCTTCTCGATGCTGCAGGCAGTTATAAACCCGAAGATTTGAGCGGTTCAGACCTCGAACAGTTCCTGGAAGTGAACAAGGCCATCATGGAAGCTGCAAAAGGTAATTGACGATATAATGAAAAAAGTAGCGCTGCTGTTGTTTTTGCTGGCAACTCTCTTTGGTACATTTGCCGCCGGGCAGTACCCGCCGGAGTGGATACAATATGTTTCCGACAGCTATATGTACGATATCCAAAGCGGTAAAAACGACGGAAATATGTCTGAAACGGATTTTAAAAACCATCTGCTCGATATGGCCCGTACAAACCTTGCGAGGCAGTTTGAAGTAGGTGTGAGGGATGCAGCCGAATTGAACAAGAAATCTGTAGATGGACGTACTTCAATAACATATTCGTCGCAGACAAGTTTCTCGACAGATATAAATCTGAAATTCGCGGAGAGTAAAACCGCATATGATCCGGTATCCGGAACAGGTTATGCCATAGCTTACATAGACCGGAATGCCGCACGCGATTACTATAAAAACGAGCTGGATGTCATTTGCCGTAAAATAGACAATGCGGTCGCATCTGCCGGGGACTATGTCGATGCCGGATTCAATTCAAAGGCGCGGGCCGAACTCGAGGCGTCGCTAATGCAGTTCGGGAGTGCGGATTCATCTCTGTTATGGCTGAATATATTCGGTGCATCCGGTTTCGAACTGGCAGGATGGCAGGAGCGGCTGAATACCGCCGAACGCAATATAAAAAAATTGTTGTCAAAGCTGCAGCATGCGACCGTCATTTACCTTTCGTGCAAGGCAGACCTTTTCGGCAAACCGTACCCTGCGCTGCAAAACCGGCTCAAGGGGGTATTGTCCAAGGAGGGATGCAGTTTTACCGATAATCCCGCCAAGGCGGATCTGGCAGTTGAGGTGAGTGTCGCAGCAAGAGAGTATAACCGTTTGGAAACAGGTTCAAATACTCTCTATTTTGCCTATGCCGATGCTTATATATCGATAGACAAGAAGCTTGTAGAAAAGCGGGTGTATGAAGATAACATGTCTGTAAAGGGAGGACATACAATAAGTTATGCGGAGGCGGCAAAAGCGGCTTTCGATAAGCTGGCAGAAAAACTGGGAAGTATCATAAATCAGAATATATAAAAAAATGAAACGGATATATGTTTGCCTTATAGCACTGTTCCTGTTCAATGCAATGGCCGCTCAGGACGAAAAGTTGAGGATTGCGGTGTTCGACCCTACATCAAGCGGCACCTCGATAGACGAAGGGACCAAAATCGCCATCCGCGAGATAGTAAGTTCAACCATAGTGAATACCGGCAAACACTCCATAGTGGAGCGTTCGTTGCTGGAGAAGGTGATGCAGGAACAATCGTTTTCCAATTCAGGCGCCGTAGACGATTCGCAGATGACTGAAATCGGAAAACTGGCCGGGGCGAACAAGATCATAGTATCTGTGGTTACATTGACCGGCGGCAGAAACATGCTGAGCATAAAAATGATTGATGTGCAGACGGCGAATGTGGAGCGTCAGAAGGTAAAAATAGTGACATCCGGAGAGTTGCTCGATATAGTGGAGCCAATGACTCTCAGTCTTATAGGCGAGACATTAGAAGAAGACCCCGTTCAGGTATCCTCTCCCGAGCAGCCTGCAGCTGAAAACACGATTCAGAATACCGTTGCCGTTGCAGACCGGAAACCTCTTCCAGGCAAGGATGAAATAGTACTCTATCTTCCGTCGGGATACGAGCCTAAAAAAGAGAAGCACCGCGATTTGCCCATAGGTGTGGCGCTGGATAAAGAGCTGATAGGTTCCGGAACTTTGAGCGGCGGATTCCTTCTGCGTATAAAAAGCCCGGGAAGCGGTGAGCATGTTTTGAATGCAGGAGGCTGCAAGGTCAAATTCGACCCTGCTGAATACAATTATTTCGAATTCCAGGTTTACAGATGGAATTATTTGGGAAAGGCCATGTACGGGATAACCCTTAAGGAGAAGAAAATGGTAACACAGTAGAAGAAGATGTCAAGGATATTTTTTTTGTGGTGTATGTTGCTGCTCGGCTCCATTTCGGTATGCGGGCAGCAGCGGAATGTCAGGCGTGTGGCGCTTCTCGATATTGTAGATAACGAGAAACTCTTTTCCGACGGTGTGAAGCTGCTGATAAGAAGCAGGCTCAGTTCTGCAATTGCGAATACTCCGGGATATGAGAGTTACGACCGTGTAGATATTGCCTCCATAATGGACGAGCAGCAGTTTCAGCGGACCGGGCTCGTAGATGATTCTCAGATAAAGAGGCTGGGGGAGATGACAGGGGCCGATTATATCCTTGTTACCGAAGCTGCCGAATTCGATGATTCGCATATTGTAATGATTGCTAAAATTTTGAATGTGGAGAGCGCGAGGCTGGAGAGGATATCAGATGTTACTACTACAACCGATATAGATATGCTGGGAAAAAGTTGCCGTGAACTTATTGGAAAACTCCTGACTGTAAGGCAGGAACTGAAAATAGGAGAGAACCTGTATGTCGGAGAGAGCAAAGGCGGAATCCCGGATGGGGAGGGGCTGATGCGATTTTCAGAAGATGACCCGGAGGGCAGGAAAAGTTACAAAGGAAGCTGGCTCAACGGGAAATGCCATGGCAAAGGAACCATGGCCTACACCGGAGGGGTCTATATCGGGAATTTCAACGCCGGAACAAGAAGCGGTTTCGGAATATTCAGCTATCTGGACGGCAGCAGATATGAAGGCAATTGGGTAAATGATAAAATGGATGGAAACGGCAGATTCTATTATGCAAAAGATGACTTGGACAGCAGGCATTTTCTTAACGGATATTGGAAAAACGGCATTATAACCGGTGAGGGGCGTCTGTTCTATAAAAACGGGAATTACAAGGTGGGAGTATTTGTAAACGGCAGGATGGACGGCGAATGGAAGTGCTATGACCTTTACGGAACGCATATTGCGAACCAGATCTTCAAGAACGGCATACCGGTTAAAACCAAACGGCTGAACAAAAAATAAAATTGGGCAAGATATGAGACGTGCGATATTCATATTTCTTTTTTTTACACTGCTATGCAATATGGCGCTATACGGCGGCCGGCACGGTGAGACAAAACGTGTGGCGATTCTTGATATAATAGACAGGGAAAATGCCGTTGCAGACGGGGTGAAGATGCTCATAAGCGGCAAATTGAGTTTTGCCATAACCAATATACCTGGTTACGAGGGGTATGACAGGGTTGATATCGCCGCCATAATGGATGAGCAGAAATTCCAGCGGACGGGGCTCGTAGACGATTCTCAGATAAAACAGCTCGGTATAATGACCGGAGCGGATTATGTCCTTGTTACGGAAGTCGCCAAGTTGGATGACAGGGAGATAGTAATAGCCTCTAAAATCCTGGATGTCGAGAGTGCGAAAATCGAAAATGCGGCTGACGTGCGTACATCCGTCGATGTAAATACAATGGAGGCAAAGTGCAGGGAACTGGCAAAAAAACTTTTCAGGTGGACTCCTGCAGCGGAGAGTATAAAAAGCGATATCCCATTTGTCAGCGTGGAGCAGATGCCGATGTTCCAGGGAGGCGATGCGAATGCCTTTTTAAGGTGGGTCAATAAAAATGTAATATACCCGCAGGCTGCAATCGAAAATAATATTTATGGCAGAGTGACGGTTAAATTCGTTATAAGAAAAGACGGTTCGCTTACAGATATCGAGATATTGGGCAGCCCCGACAAAATATTGTCGGATGCCGCAATAGAGGTGCTTGGCCGTTCTCCGGAATGGGAGCCCGGAAGGCAGAACGGCTTGGCTGTAGATGTGCAACTTACAATGCCTGTCGTTTTTAAATTGACCGGTGGAGATGGCGATGCGAAAAATGCGTCGGGCAAACGATAAACAGAGCCTTTTATTTACCCAGCAGCCCTTCTATCTTCATGCGGAGGGTTTCGCCCCGGAGCCCCTTGGCTATCAGCGTACCGGTTTTGCAGTCTATCAGGAATGTCGCAGGAATGCCGTTGGGGTTGTAGTTTTTCCATGCCTGCGTCTGGCGCGGCTGCATGCCGAATCCATGATGGATTTGCGGCCACTCCATATCGAATCTCTCTATGCACTCCTGCCATGCCTCCAAACTGGAATCATACGAGACTCCGAAAATTTCGAATCCTTTTGAACTGTATTTTTTATAGAGTTCCGACAGGTTCGGGTACTCCGCCCTGCACGGACCGCACCACAATGCGCCGAAATCGAGCAGCAGGTAGCGGTTCCCTTTACGGGAAACCACATCTGAAAGACGGAGCGAATCCCCTTCCGGTGTGAATCCTGCAATATCGGCATAACTGCGTCCTATATCTGTCGGCATGCTTTTTATGAGATCTGCAAGATATATTGCCTGCGGGTGTTTTCTGTACTGTTCCGGAAATGAGTCGAGCATGGAGAGCACTTCGCTGCCGGAATGTGCATCAAGCCAATATTGGAGCAGATCAAGTGCAAGGGCGTCTCTGTTTTCCAGAATTACGCTCTTTGTGATGCTGTCGTAAGCGCTTTCAATCTCCGGCTGTGTAAGCGAGGTATCTGCCGCGATTGAGGAAAACATCTCATACATGCGGTTTTTCAGCTCATTTTGGGGAGTGCCTGTCATTTCCAGAAAGTAGCCGCCTCTGTTTTCCGCCCTGATGGTCCCGTTTTCAATGATGAAAGAGGAGCTCAGTTGTGCGGCATCCCCGGCGTCAATGCCGGAGGCCATATAGAGAAATGCCGTTGTTGAAAACGGCAGTTCCCCTTCCATTACAAACGAATGGTTGGATATGAGCGCAGAATCGGGCCATTCGGCCTTGCCTGCATTATGAGTGAATATGTACATGTATTGCCCGTCTATGAAGGAGCTGTCGCAGCCTGTAATGGTATATTTTACTGCAGTGGAGCCGGAAGAACCGCATCCTGAAAGGAGCGTTGCGGCGGCAACGGCCGCCATAATCATCTTTTTCATGTGTATGTAATTTATCTGTAACCGTCTTCGTTTTTGCTTTACGAAAGGAAGACGCAAAAACCGGAGCGAAGTTAATCAAAAAATGAAAAAGTTTCATCTCAATATCTGTTGCAATCTCCTTTCTGCCTGAGATAATTGTATATGGTGCTTCTGTGTACGCAGAGCCTTGTGGCGATTTTTGTAATGGGCATCTTCTTTTCCATCATCTTGGCCAATGTGCCCTCCTTGCCGTCGAGTTTGCTGCATCTGTTCTTGCTTCCCTTCCTTCTGCCGAGCGTTCTGCCTTCGGACTTTATTCTTGCCAATGCCTCCTTTGTCCTCTGGCTTATGAGGTTGCGCTCTATTTCTGCGGACAGCCCGAATGCAAAGGCCAGCACTTTGCTCTGTATGTCGTCTCCCAATTTGTAGTTGTCTTTTATGGTCCATACCCTGCACCCTTTTGTCATGCAGATATTGAGGATTTCCATTATCATGAAGAGATTCCTGCCAAGGCGGGAGAGTTCTGCGCAGATTATCAGGTCGCCCTCCTTGATCCTGTAGAGCAGTTTGCCAAGCTCGCGTTTATGGTAGTTTTTTGTTCCGCTTATGGTCTCCTGAATGTATCCGTTGATTTTTAGATTGTTCTTTTTGCAGTATTCGTTGATTTCGAACCTTTGGTTTTCTACAGACTGCTTGTCTGTACTTACTCTGATGTAACCGTATATCATAACTTGAACTTTTAGGGTTAATAAAAGTTCAAGTTATAGCTTAAACCTGCTGAATGATTATGGTTCCATTTATTCCAGGGAATAAGGATAAGTGATGTCTGCAAGGAACAGGGCGTTTCCCGGGACCGACTGGCCGGCCTTGCCGCGCTCCTTTTGGGAAAGCACCTGTGCAATCCATTCCGGCTCCCTTTTTCCGAGCCCAACCTCAAGAAGCGAACCCACCATCGCCCTTACCATATTCCTTAGAAAACGGTTGGCCCTAACCGTAAATACATATCTGTTTTCGGATATTTGTTCCCATTTTGCCTCCATTACATTGCAGACAGAGGTTTTGTTGCCTCCGTTTACCTTTTCGAAGCTGCTGAAATCATGTTCTCCCAAAAGCAGCGCGGCTGCCAGATTCATTTTTTCAATATCGGGTTTCCCTTTGACAAAATATGAAAAACCGGCACGGAAAGGGTCTTTGTATGTATGGATATAGTATTTGTAACATCTGCTTGTAGCATCGAATCTTGCGTGGGCTTGCGGATGCATCGGCAAAATTCTGCTTATGCTTATCTCTTTAGGCAGAATGGCATTTAATTTGTAGCATAGATATGGGCAATTTTTCAGAATGTTTGTACTGTCGAAGTGTGCTACATAGTCGATTGCATTCACGCCCGTATCTGTTCTTCCGGCTCCCGTTACGGTTACGGGTTCTTTGAGAAGGATGCCGAGCGCGTTTTGTATCTCCTGTTGCACGCTGTTCGCATTTTCCTGAATTTGCCATCCGCAGAATGCGGCGCCGTTATATGACAATATTATGAAGTATCTCATAATTTAATTGGCGGTTCGACAGATTATACGGGTTGTTGTGGCGCAAAGGTAAGAAATAATAACAATAATAGATATGGAAACGGTAAACATTAAGGAACTTAATGACAGGATTCAGAAAGAGAGCGCTTTTGTAGATATTATTACCATGGAAATGAACAAGGTGATAGTAGGGCAGAAGCATCTTATAGAGAATTTGCTGATAGGTCTTCTTGCAGACGGACATATTTTGCTCGAAGGTATGCCCGGGTTGGCAAAAACATTGGCTATCAATACGCTTGCCAATATCGTGGAGGCAAAATTCAGCCGTATTCAGTTTACGCCGGATCTGCTTCCGGCCGATGTGGTAGGTACAATGATTTACAGTCAGAAAAGCGAGCAGTTTCAGGTAAAGCTGGGACCTGTATTCGCCAATTTCGTTTTGGCCGATGAGATAAACCGTTCTCCGGCAAAGGTCCAGTCCGCTCTTCTCGAGGCGATGCAGGAGAGACAGGTTACAATCGGGGACAATACATACAAGCTTCCCGAACCGTTTCTGGTAATGGCAACGCAGAACCCGGTAGAGCAGGAGGGAACATACCCTCTTCCGGAGGCACAGGTCGACAGGTTCATGCTCAAGGTGGTCGTGAATTATCCTAAAAAGGAGGAGGAGAAACTCATTGTCAAGATGCACAACGGCGGGGCATTCCCCAAGGCTGCGCAGGTTTTGAAGCCCGAGGATATAATAAGGGCGCGCAGCGTGGTAAAGGATGTCTATATGGATGAGAAGATAGAACGTTACATAGTGGATATCGTTTATGCTACCAGAACTCCGGAAGACTACTCCTTGGGCAAGCTCAAGGATCTGATACAGTACGGGGCCTCTCCGCGTGCAAGTATAAGCCTTGCAATGGCGTCAAAGGCTTATGCCTTTATCAAGCGCAGGGGTTATGTCATCCCGGAAGATGTGAGGGCGGTATGCTATGAGGTTCTGCGCCACAGGATAGGCCTTACATACGAGGCCGAGGCCGAAAACATTACAACCGAAAATATAATTACAGAGATAATCAATACAGTTGAAGTTCCGTAGTAGAGGGAAGCAGATATGGAAAACGAACTCTTGAAAAAGATACGGAAAATCGAGATTAAGACCAAATCTCTCTCGCATCAGATATTTGCAGGAGAATACCACTCTGCATTCAAAGGCAGGGGTATGGCCTTCAGCGAGGTGCGCGAATACCAGTTCGGAGACGACGTGCGCAATATGGACTGGAACGTCACGGCCAGATTGCGTTCTCCCTACATAAAGATATTCGAAGAGGAGAGGGAGATGACTGTCGTGCTTCTGGTAGATGTAAGCTCTTCGGGGATATTCGGAACTTCGGTAAAGACAAAGAGGGAGCTTGCGGCGGAGGTCGCGGCGGTGCTGTCGTTTTCCGCCTCTATAAACAATGACAAGGTGGGAGCGCTCTTTTTCTCATCCAAGGTGGAGAAGTTCATTCCTCCCAAAAAGGGCAGGCTCCATCTGCTCAGAATATTGCGGGAGCTTCTGGAGTTCAGGCCCTCCGATGACGGCACCAACATATCCGAAGCGTTGAGGTTCTTGACAAATGCCATAAAAAAGAAGTGCAACGCCTTTTTGCTCAGCGATCTGCTGGATGTGGACGCAGAGAGCAACCCTAATTATGAAGAGGCTCTCAAAATTGCGGTGAACCGTCACGATTTATCCGTGATAAATATATATGATGAACGGGAAAGGCATTTGCCGGATGTCGGGCTGATAAGGGTAAGGGATGCCGAAACCGGAGAAGAGAGGTGGATCGATACTTCGAGTAAAAAGGTGAGGAACTATTATGACGGCTGGAGTATTGGGGTTTACGAAAAGGCGGACCGTCTTTTCAAAAAATTCAAGGTGGATTGTGTGAGCATAGGCACAGATCAGGATTATGTAAAGGGGCTGATTGCCCTGTTTAAAAGCAAGTAGATATGAGTAGGGTAAAAATAGGAGTTCTTTTTCTCTCTCTTGCAGCCGTGATGGGATTTTGCGGAGCTGTTCCGGCGCAGGGAAGCCAGGACGGGATTGTAAAGAGTTCATCCCTTTCGCGCGATTCGATTCTTATCGGCGACCAGACAGTATGGAATCTGGAGATAGAGTTGGACGAGGACGATTCTTTGGCAATCTTGCCGTACGCCGCATCCATAATGGCGGATACCGCAGGTGCGAGGATAGAGCCCCTTTCGGACTTTGAACTCGATACCGTCGCTTCCGGCAATGGCGTGCGCAAGCTGAATGCAAAAATTCTCCTGACAAGTTTCGACAGCGGTTCATACCGTCTGCCTTCTCCGCTATTTATAGTCATTTCGGGAGGAAAGGCCGATACCCTGAAGACAGAACGTCCGGTGCTCTCTGTAAATACCTTGCAGATAGATACGGCCGGATATGTGATAAAAGATATAAAAGGAAATGTAAAATATCCCGTAACTTTCAGGGAAATTGCGCTTTACCTGCTGATTGCCATTGCTGTTGCGGCAATTATATATTTGATAATAAGATATATAAGGTACAGACGCGCAAACCGGGACTTTTTCGGCAGGCCCATAGTGCAGGACCCTCCCCATATAGTGGCGTTAAGAAAGCTCGACAAAATCAGGAGCGAGAAACTGTGGCAGGCCGGCAGGCAGAAGCAGTACTATACCGGAATAACAGACGCATTGCGCGAGTATATACAGAAACGTTACGATATGGGGGCGATGGAGATGACATCGGCTGAAATATTGGATGGTCTGAAAGATAAACAGATAGATGAAAAAATATTCGGGGAGCTCGATGAACTGCTCAAAACGGCGGATCTGGTCAAGTTCGCCAAATTCGTTCCGGATGCGGTTTCCAACGAGGAGGCCGTCCCCAAGGCTGTCAGGTTTGTAAATTCAACATTTATGCAGGAAATGGAGCAGGAAAAGGAGGTTAAATAATGTTTTTCGAGTATCCAAAGTTATTGTGGCTTTTATTGATTCCTGCCGTACTGATTCTCATTTACATCTATAGAGAACTGACGGGAAAGAATCCCTATTTTACAGTCTCTGCCATTACACCGTGGAGCGCGATAGGAGGGGGTATAAAGCAATATATCCGTCATATTCCCTTTATTTTGAGAATAATCGCGATTTTCGCAATCATCCTGGCCATTGCGCGTCCGAGATCTTCATCTGTGTATGAGAGGGTAGATACCGAGGGTATAGATATAATTTTGGCGCTGGATGTCTCTACAAGTATGCTGGCAAGGGATTTTACCCCGGACAGAATCAATGCGGCAAAGGATATAGCCATTCAGTTCATAGCCGAACGCCCTACCGACAGGATAGGAGTGGTGGTGTTTGCCGGAGAGAGTTACACCCAGTCTCCGCTGACCACAGACAGGGCGACTCTCATAAATCTGGTCAAGGAGATAGAATGCGGCCTGATAGATGACGGTACCGCCATAGGCAACGGCCTTACAACCGCCGTGGCCCGTCTCAAGGATTCACCGGCCAAGAGCAGGGTCGTGATACTGCTGACAGACGGAGTGAACAATGCCGGAGAGGTTTCGCCGCAGATGGCCGTAGAGATTGCCAAGACATACGGAATCAGGGTATATACCATAGGCGTAGGCGCAATGGGAACAGCCCCTTACCCTGTGCCTACACCCTTTGGCATAGAGTTGCAGCAGATGAAGGTGGAGATAGACGAACCGCTGTTGGAGAGTATCGCGAAGGAGACGGGCGGAGAGTATTTCAGGGCTACCGACAACTCGAAACTTTTGGAGATATACGGACAGATAAACAAAATGGAAAAGAGCAAGACAATGGTAGACTCTTTCCCTATATACAAGGAACTCTTCATGAGATTCGCCCTCATAGCGTTGGGAGCTATCTTGGCGGAGTTGTTCCTGAGATTTTTCGTTATTAAACAGTTGCCTTAAGGAGAAGCGATTATGATATATTTCGCAGCACCGCAATATTTATTGTTGCTCTTGGTCGTCCCGTTCTTCTTTATCTTTTTGTTTCTGCTCAAAAGAAACAGGAAGAAGAAGATGGAGCAGTTGGGAGATATTGCATTGGTCGAAAAACTGATGCCCCTCCGTCCTAAATACAAGGGATGGGTAAAAATGGTATTTTTCTCGCTTGCATGGCTCTTTTTCGTTATAGGCCTTTCGCGTCCGCAGATGGGCGCAAAACTTGTCGAAAACGAACGCAAGGGCGCCGAAATAATTATAGCGCTCGATGTATCGAACTCCATGCTGGCGCAGGACTATTCTCCCAACCGTCTGGAAAGGGCCAAACTGGCAATCTCCCGTCTGGTAGACAAACTCCGCGGAGACAGAATCGGGCTGATTATATTTGCAGGAAAATCATTCGTACAGTTGCCGATTACATCGGATTATGTCTCTGCAAAGATATTTCTGAACTCCATAAATACAGGTTCTATCCCGGATCAGGGAACGGATCTGGCCGAAGCCATAAATATGGCTATGCGCAGTTTCAGCGGCCAGGGGCAGATGGGCATGGACAACAAGGCCATAATATTGATTACCGATGGAGAAAACCATGAAGCAGATCCTGTAATCGTTGCAAGAAGCGCTGCGGAAGAGGGCATCAGGGTCTTTTGCATAGGAGTCGGGACCCCGGAAGGGAAGCCTATCCCAATGGGCGACAACGGAGAACTTCTCCATGACCGTGAGGGAAATATAGTCGTTACAAAATTGGATGAATCCACGTTGCAGGAGGTGGCCGCCGCAGGCAACGGCATGTATGTCAGGGCAGGAGCCACGGAGTTCGGGTTGAATCCCATCCTGGATGAACTCGAAGAGCTGAAGGAGCAGCAGTATGAGTCGCAGGTTTTCGAAGATTATAATGAACAATATATGTATTTCTTTGGCATAGCGTTGGTTTTCATGTTGCTGGAATTTTTTGTAGGGAATCTGAAATCAAGGAGAAAGCTCTTTTCGCTTATGGCTGTCATAGTGTTGAGCTCTTCGCAACTTTTGGCACAGACAGACCGTTCCGAAGTGAGAAAGGGAAACAGATTATTCAACAGGGAGAATTATAAGGAGGCGGAAGTCGAATATAGAAAGGGACTTATCAAGGATTCCCTTTCGATAGCCTCGAAATACAACCTGGGAAACACGCTGTACAGAATGGAGGATGCGGAGCAGGCCCGGACCAATTATATGGAGATTGCCGACAGTGTCGCCAAAAGCGAGACTCCTGTCATAAATTGGGATGAAGGGCAGGTGGAGAGCCCTACCTCTATGGCTTCCGATCTTTTCCATAATCTGGGAAATTCATATCTTGCGCAGAAAAAGTATTCCGAGGCCGTAGAGGCGTATAAAAACGCCTTGAGAAGGGATCCTGCAGATATGGATACCAAGAGCAACCTTGCTTATGCGCAGAAAATGCTGGAAGATCAGCAACAGCAGGGCGGAGGAGGCGGTCAGGACAACCAGAATAACCAGGATAATAAGGATAACCAGAATAATCAGGATAACCAGAATAATCAGGATAATAAGAACGACCGGGACAATCAGGATGACAGCAATAATCAGGATGGTCAGGATGACCGGGACAACCGGAATCAGAATAACGGGAACAATAACGATAATCAGAATAATGACGGGCAGCAGTCTCCTCCCAAGATAACCCCTAAAGCGGCCGAGCAGATGATACAGGCAATGCAGCAGAAAGAGAATCAGACTCAGGACAAGGTAAACAGGGAGAAGGCGAAAGCCTTGAGAGCTAATCAACGGGAGAAAAATTGGTAAATATGGACAGATATAGAATCGGGATATTGAGAGTAATTGCATCGCTGCTCTTCACTCTCTTCGCTACACTTTCCTTTGCGCAAAACTTCAGTGTAGATGCTCCGAATGTCGTAGAAAAGGATGAAATTTTCAGAATAGTCTATACTTGCGACGCAGAGGTGGATGAATTCATAGCACCTTCCCTGACCGGTCTGGAGCTGCTGGCCGGTCCGATGCCTTCCAGAATGTCCAGTACCAATATCGTAAACGGAGTCAGAACAGATATCCTGGAGATAAACTATACCATAATGGTAAGAGCCACCCAGACCGGAGTGGCTACTGTCTCTCCGGCAAGTGTAAAGATAGGCGGCAAGCAATATTCGGCAAAGGCCCTGAGCATAGAGGTGGTCGAGGGGAATTCCGCCGCGACTCAGAACAACGGCCGGAGTTCTGCGGCAGAGAGCAATCTCGGCAGCGGGGAGGTTTCATCGGAAGATATTTTTCTAAGACTTACATTCAGCAAGAACAGAGTTGTCAGGGGCGAGCCCATAGTGGCGACCCTCAAACTCTACACAAGAGTCCCGATATCCGGATTCGAAGATGTCAAGTTTCCGGTTTTCAACGGTTTCTGGAGTCAGGAGCTGGAAACCCCGCAAAATATAAACTTCGTAAGGGAAAATTACAAAAATCAGGTTTACAACTCTGCGGTGTTGCGCCGTTATATTTTGCTTCCGCAACAGACAGGAGACCTTACCGTAGAACCCTCGTATATGGTATGCCAGATCCAGATGCGTTCGGAGGGGTTCGGAAGATCGATATTCGATGACTTTTTCGATACATACCATACAATCCGCAAACGGCTTTCTACACAGCCGGCAACGATAAAGGTAGAACCCCTTCCTGCAGGAGCGCCCGCCTCATTCGGCGGCGGTGTGGGCGAGTTCTCCATGGATGTAAGGCTTAGCGGCGACAGCATAAGGGCGCATGAGGCGGGGGCGCTTACAGTAGAAATCAGCGGCAGCGGAAATATCAATCTCATCGAGACGCCGGTGGTGGAGCTGCCTCATGATTTCGAAAAGTATGATGTAAAGACAGACGACAATTATTCCAACGGTACAGCGGGGCTTTCAGGTAAAAAGGTGTTCGAATTTCCGTTCATTCCGCGCAGCGAGGGTACTTTTGTCATTCCTCCCGTAACTTATTCCTATTATAATATAAAACAGGACAGATATGTGACCCTGAAAAGCGATACCCTCAGGCTGAAGGTGCTGAAAAATGAAAATGCCTCCGCATCACAGCAAATTGTGAGCGGTGTGAACAAACAGTCCGTCGTGAATCTGGGAAGCGACATAAGATATATCTTTACCTCATCTCCGAATTTGGGTAAAACGGGCGTATTCCTGGTATGGAGCTGGTATTTTGCGGCTATCGTATTGCTTATTGCAATACTCTTTTTGATAGCGGACAAAATTTTGAGAGAGAGGGAAAAACTTAGGGGAGATATAAAACGTACCAGAAACAGGCGTGCCAACAAGATCGCAAAGAACAGATTGAGATTGGCCCAAAGCTATCTCGACAAAGGGTTGCAGTCTCCATTTTATGAGGAGTTGCACAAAGCCCTGTTGGGTTATATAAGCGATAAACTTTCCATACAGTTCGCCGATATGCAGCGCGATGCAATTGTTGAAATGCTCAATGAACGGGGTGTGCCTGAGCAGGAGAGGGATACATTGATAAATCTGGTGGACGAGTGCGAAATGGCGCGTTACTCCCAACAGCAGTCGGAGGGGGCCATGAGCGAACAGTATAAACGGGCTATAGAGATAATTTCGACATTGGAAAATAAATTGTAATATGAGAAAGGCTATATATATATTGGTTGCGTTATGCTCGCTTGCACCGCTTTTTCTGCAGGCGCAGGAACCGAATTACAATGAGTTGTGGAACAGGGCGAACAACCACTATTCGCTCGGAGAGTATCAGGATGCGCTCTCTGCATACAAACAGATAGAGGAGGCGGGGATGGTCTCATATAAACTCTATTACAATATCGCGAATACCTACTATAAGCTGAAGGAAGACGGCCATGCGCTTCTTTATTACGAAAGGGCCTTGAAGCTCAACCCTTCCGATAAGGATATAAAGAATAACCTGGAAATAGCGAAACTGAAAACCCTCGACAAGATAGAGGTTATTCCGGATTTCATACTTACAGTATGGATAGGCAAGCTGAAAAATTCCCTTTCGAGCGACAACTGGGCGAAGATCTCCATTCTTCTTCTTGCCGCAGTCGCTGTGCTGCTGTTGCTGTACAGGCATGCCTCCACTGTAGCGATGAAAAAGGGCGCCTTCGCATTGGGATGTATCGTGCTTCTTTTTGCAATCTGTTCGCTGATATTCTCCTTTAATTTGCGGAGCAAGGCTGTCAGCGAAGATTATGCCATAGTCATGGTCCCGGTGAGCAATATCAAAAGCGCTCCGAACAGTACGGGAAACAACCTTTTCATACTGCATGAGGGGACAAAAATAGAGGTGCTGGAGCAGGTGGATACATGGAGCAGGATAGAACTTTCAGACGGCCGTCAGGGCTGGGTGCAATCTTCCGATTTCGAAATAATATAAACGGTAATCAATATCATGAAAAAAATCTTTACACTAATCGTTGCAACGATTGTTGCGATGCCTCTTTTTTCGCAACAGTTCAAATTCGCTTACCTTTCTGATACGCATATCGCGGAAGGGGCGGCCAGCATAGAGGACCTGCAGGCCTGCATAGATGACATTAACAAAAATGATGAACTCTCTTTTGTCGTTATCACGGGCGATATTACCGAATTCGGCGCGGACAAGGAGATAGAACTTGCAAAATCCATTATCGACGGGTTGAACAAACCCTATTATGTCATAGCCGGCAACCATGATGCGAAATGGTCTGAAAGCGGATGCAATACTTTCGTGAAGGTTTTCGGATATGAGGAGTTCGAATTCGACTGCCAGGGCATAAAATTCATAGGTACCAACAGCGGCCCGAATATGCGTATGGCCCCGGCGCTTCTTCCGAGAGAGAGCATGGTCTGGCTCGATTCCATAGCGAATACAATTGATAAAAAACAGCCTGTCGTCTTTATCAACCATTATCCTATGGACAGTTCAATGCTCAACTATACCAATGTGCTGGATGAGTTGAAAAAGGTAAATACGCAGCTTATCATGGGCGGACACTGGCACACCAACAGGGCAATGGTATATGAAGGCATTCCGGGTGTGATAGGGCGTTCGACGATGAAGGCGGGCCGTCCCGGGGCAGGATATAATATTGTAGAGTTCAACGGTTCTACGGTTACATTCAGCGAAAGGATAGTTTCCGGAAAACCATATACCATTACTCCGTGGCATACGCTGAGAATGAGCAGGGGACTCGCTTTCGACAGCGGTGCGGAGTATCCGCGTCCGGATTATTCGGTAAACGGGCAATATGCAAATGTAGAGCAGATATGGAGGTATGAAGATGTATCGGATATAGGGGCCGGTGCGGTAATGGCCGGCAAGGGAGAGAATGCAAAGGTCGTTTATTCCAATACGAAAGGAATAGTGCGCGCACTTTCCGCCGCAACCGGCGAGCAGCTTTGGGAGTTTGCCACGGAGGGAAAAGTCTATTCTACTCCCGCCGTTTCCGGGAATATTGTTGTGGTAGGTTCGTCGGACAATCATGTTTATGGTCTCGACCTCAATACCGGTGCGGAGAAATGGAGATACGAATGCGGAAAATCGGTACTCGGTTCTCCGGCGATTTATGGAGGGAAGGTCTATATAGGCGCATCGGACAACAAGTTCAGGGCCCTCTCTCTCAAAACGGGAAAACTGATATGGAGTTATGACGATATAAAGGGTTTCATTGAGGCCAGGCCTTATGCAGACAGGGAACAGGTCGTGATAGGAGACTGGGCAGGGCGGCTCTATTCATTCAACCCTTCGGACGGGAAGTTGCAATGGTGCTGGACAAACGATAAAGGCAGGATGTTCTCACCGGCAGCAGTATTCCCGGTCAAGGCAAACGGTAAAATATTCATTGCGACACCGGAAAGGGTCTCATACGCGATAGATGCAAAGAGCGGCAGGCAGATATGGCGTGCAGATGGCGGCAGGGAATCCATAGGACTCTCTTCCGACAAGAGTACTTATTATATAAAGACAATGATGGACAGTGTATTTGCCTTCTCTACATCGGGCAGCGAGCCGCGCAAAATCTGGGCTGCGAATGCCGGGTACGGGTATGAGATAGCGCCTACTCCGATTACCGTTGCCGCAGGCGAAGGGGCGGAGGGGTCAGACCTCGTCTTCATTCCTACAGACAAAGGCAATATAGTGGCCCTTAACGGCAATGACGGTTCCATTGCGTGGAAACACAAACTGTCGGGCGCCCTTATAAATTATATCCAGCCTATCGAGGGGAGGAAAATATTGGTCAGCACTATGGACGGTATAGTCGCCCTGCTGAAATATTAATATCCGGCGCTGCAGATTAAAGTGTCTGAAGAATGGCCGCCAGCTTTTTCATGCCGCCGGTGGCCTTTTCTTCTATCTGGGTGAAGTTGCGCAGGCTCAAAGGCATAGGTTTCGGGTCTATGAGGTAGATTTTGCAATCGGCCTTTGTATAGTGAACCAATCCTGCGGCAGGATAAACATTCAGCGATGTACCTATTATTATAAGTATGTCTGCACTGCTTACCTCTTCCGCTGCAGTCTCGAGCATCGGGACAGCCTCTCCGAACCAGACTATGAAAGGGCGGAGCTGGGTCCCGTCAGGCGCTTTTTCTCCCGGTTTTATATCTCTGTAGCCTATCTCTATCGGATGCTCCTTGTCGCGCTCACCGCAGGCCTTGGTTAGCTCTCCGTGCAGATGGATTACATGCGTGCTTCCGGCCCTTTCATGCAGATTGTCTACATTCTGCGTCACTACACAGACATCGAACTGTTTTTCCAGCGATGCAATTATTTTGTGCGCATCGTTGGGCTCGACCTTTTGGAGTTCCCTGCGACGCATGTTATAGAATTCCAGAACGAGCGCCCTGTCGCGGTACCATCCCTCTATGGAGGCCACATCCTCCACCTTGTATTCATTCCAGAGACCGTTGCTGTCCCTGAAGGTCTGCAGGCCGCTCTCCGCACTTACGCCTGCCCCGCTCAATACTACAATCTTTTTCATGGCAAAGGTTATTTAAATGTCGCTTCTATCATTACCGGATTCGAATCTTCGGAAATCCGCTCCGCTATGCGCTTCATCCGAGGCGAATCCGATGTTTGTGCATACTCCATAAAGAGGTCGGCCTCTACTATCTGGTACATCTTTCCGCCGGTGAAAAAATCCGGAGTGAAATTTATTCCGCCGTCCATGTCGTTTACAAATCCGGAAACGGCGGATACCTCATCCTGCGCAAGGGAGATGAGTCTCTCCTCTTTTTTATCATACAGGAAAGTTACGACAGCTTTAGGAGCCTCGCTTTTATCCTCTTTTTTAGTGGCGATGAATTCTCCTTTGGGAAGAAACATTCTGAAAATCAGAAAATCATCTTTCTCGATAAAGGGCTTGGTCACCGAAATTGCCTCAGGGCTGAAAAGGTCTCCGAACGCCATATCGTAATACTTTCCGTAATCCACAATATACCTTGTTCTCCTTTCATAATCGCTGTTGTAGGCATATATCGTATCGAATGCCCCTTTTATTACATTGATTTGGCCATTGTAGACAGATACGTTGCTTGGCCGTAATGCAATCATCACCATTTCCGGACTGATATTCCTCTTGAAGCAAGACTTGCCGGCTGGGTGTACTGATTTTATATTGCCGTTATTGTCGAGCAGTGCAAACGACTCCGATTGGGTGGAAACATTTTCTTTATCAGGGATGCGGCACATTGCGATATACTCTCCGTTTTCCATGTGCAATATATTGTCTATCCAATATTTTTCCTTTTGCAGGGAGTCTATCCCGGACAGGCGTTTTATGTATCTGCCTTCGGAGTCGTAAACGAACGCGCTCTGGCACAGTACGCCGATTGCACCTTTGGCATCCGCATCATAATCTGCAAAGAGGCCGGAAATTCTGGTGTATTCTCCCGGTCCGCGTCCGTTACGGTTGATTTTCCTTATGAATTCGCCAGACTCCGAGAATACGGCTATCTCCTTGGACCCTATACTTGAAATGTAAAAACAGCCGTCGTTATGGCAAAGATGTAAGATTTTCCCTATTGCGGAACTCTTTGTGGTCTGTAGGGGAATATACCTTAAAGATGATGCATAAAGGCTGAGATTTATATTCTCGGCATCGTCGAGAGCTTTTTCGAGGTTCAATACGGCAGTATCCGATGCGCTGCCGCTTTTCTCTGCATTGGAGCAACCGTATGCCGTCAAGAGCGAAAATAAGAGGATGAAAACTTTTTCTTTCATGCTACTTTACAAAAAAATATTTTATAAACCAGTGTTTTAAAAGAGGGTCCATTACGACTATCTCTTTTTTCCCGTTATATGTTATAATCTCTTTTTTCTGCAGGGCCTCCTTCAGCCTGTTTACATTGGCGGAGGAGTTGAGTTTGTATTTGTCCAGAATATCTGCCGAGCTGAACTTCCTTACCCCGTTCAGCACTGCCTTGATAAAGCGGAGCTGGTGTTTGCTCAGCCCGAATGCAATTGTGTGGAACGAGAAATCATGCAGGTTTATGAGATTCTGCAAGGCTTCATCTATCGTCTTGTCTTCCAGATAGCCTATGGTCATTTCATAACAGATGGAAGCCAGATGCTGTGCATACCACGGATCGCCCTCCAGCGTATCGTATATGTATCCCGCCTGTTCCGGACGTATCACCTTTCCCCCTTTCAGAAAACCCTTTATGATATAATCTACGAAGATCTTTTTTTCTATCGGGACAACATCTATCTTGTCTACAAGGTTATAAAAATACTTCTTTACCTCGAAAATTTCATCCATCGCATTTTTGCGCTCTCCGGTAACCACATACGATACATGTGTATGCCTGCTCCACTCCTTTTCGAACAGGGAAAATATCCTGTCGGGGTCTTCGAAAAGTATAATGTCTTGAAACTGTTCAAAATATAATACTATATGGCAATTCAAGTCCGTTGCAATCCTTTCGGGCAGGTTCAGAAACTCCCTTATCTGGGCATCGCTCAACAGCTCTTTTGAATTGTAGATGAACCGCGGTGATCTGCCGGGCTGCTCCCCCTCCTTTACAATATAGGGGGCCGACGGCATATATCTCGACAGATAGTCCGACCACTCCATGCCGGATGCTGCGAATTTGCCTACAATATGGTTGGTATAGCGAATCATAAAGGCCTCTATGCACCTTATATTGAAGAGATTCATCTTTATTAGGGAGTACTTGTAGCCTTTCCTGTCGAGTTCCCTGAAGGAGTTGTAGATAATGGACTTCTTGCCTGTCCTTGCCTGTCCGTAAATGAGTATATTCTTTTTCTGCTCGATGAGCTGGCAGAATTCCTTTACCTCCTTGTCTCTTCCTATAAAATGAGAGCCGGTTACATAGTCGAAATATTCAAAAGGTGCATCCATGGTCACAAAATTAGGAAATCATGGAAAAAGTAACAAGTAAGTTATCTAATTTTAATGCAGAAAGTTTTGCTAAAAAAATAAAAAATACTACTTTTGTAGTCCTAAAAAGAGTAGAGAAGGCAGTTAAGCTATTGAGTAAGAGTTGTTTGATGTAACAACCGCTTGCTGTCGAAAATTTTTAAACAAAAAATTTTATGTACGCAATTGTAGATATTGCAGGTCAACAGTTCAAGGTTGAGGCGGGTAAGAAGATTTACGTACACCGCTTGAAAGACGAGGCAGGTTCTTCGGTTACCTTCGAGAAGGTGCTTCTGACAGATGACAACGGTGCTGTCAAGGTGGGTTCTCCCTATGTCGAGGGTGCAGCCGTAAAGGCTACCGTTCTGGAGCATTTGAAAGGCAACAAGGTGATTGTCTTCAAGAAGAAACGCCGTAAAGGTTATAAGAAAAAGAACGGTCATCGTCAGTATTTAACACAAATTCAGATTGATTCAATTGCTTAATTGGTAAAAGGGAAAGATTATGGCTCATAAAAAAGGTGTCGGTAGTTCAAAGAACGGCCGTGAATCACAAAGTAAAAGATTGGGCGTTAAATTGTTCGGTGGACAAAACGCCAAAGCTGGAAATATCCTGGTTCGTCAGAGAGGGACCGTTCATTATCCGGGTCTCAATGTAGGAATGGGTAAAGACCATACTCTTTATGCTTTGGTGGACGGAGTTGTAAAGTTTACCAAAAAGGCAGAGAGCAAGTCGTATGTCTCGATTATTCCGTTTGGCAACAATTAGGGATAGCGCGGGCTATGTAGAATAGAGGAGCTTCCCTTAATTGGGCGCTCCTTTTTTGTTTTGAACAATATAAAATTATATGATAGAGTCGTATGTTAACGCTTAAATTATTGAGAGAAAAACCGGACTTTGTTATAGAAAGGCTGGCGGTAAAGAATTTCGATGCAAAAGAGACGGTAGATGAGGTTCTCAGGTACGATAGCCTGAGAAGGGAACACCAGACACAGCTGGATGGAGTGCTTGCAGAGCAGAACAAGAAGGCCAAGGAGATAGGAGCCCTCATGAAAGAGGGGAAAAAGGAGCAGGCAGAGGAGGTCAAGGCGCAGGTGGCGCAGTTGAAGGCAAAATCGTCTGAACTGGAAAAGCTCATGGAGGATGAGAACGCCAGGATGATGGAGAAACTCGTATTGCTTCCCAATATTCCTGCAGCAGTGGTGCCGGAAGGCAAATCGGCGGAGGATAACGTAGTGGTGCGCCAGGGCGGAGAGATCCCTCAGCTGCCCGAAAATGCAAAGCCTCACTGGGAGTTGGCAAAAGAGTTGGATTTCATAGATTTCGATTTGGGAGTGAAGCTTACCGGAGCTGGCTTCCCCGTCTATAAGGGAAAGGGTGCGAGAATCCAGAGAGCGCTGATTTCGTTTTTCCTCGACAGGAACACCAAGGCGGGTTATCTGGAGATTCAGCCGCCTCTGGTAGTAAATGAGATGTCTGCCTATGCTACAGGCCAGCTGCCCGACAAGAGCGAGCAGATGTATCATGTAAATCTGGATAATTTCTATCTTATCCCTACCGCCGAAGTTCCTGTTACGAATATTTACAGGGATGCGATTCTAAACAAAGAGGATTTTCCTGTAAAGATGACAGCATATACGCAATGCTTCAGAAGGGAGGCAGGTTCGTACGGAAAAGATGTAAGGGGGTTGAACAGGCTGCACCAGTTCGACAAGGTGGAGATTGTACAGCTCTCTCTGCCTGAAAATTCGTACAATGCGCTCGACGGTATGGTAAGGCATGTGGAGAGTCTGGTTCAGGAGCTGGAACTTCCGTACAGGATTGTGAGACTTTGCGGCGGAGACATGAGTTTTACCTCTGCGCTTACCTATGACTTCGAAGTCTTTTCTGCGGCGCAGAAGAGATGGCTGGAGGTAAGTTCCGTCTCTAACTTCGAGTCATTCCAGGCAAACAGGATGAAGCTCAGATACAGGGATGAGAACGGGAAACCGCAGCTTGCGCACACTCTCAACGGCAGCTCTCTGGCATTGCCGCGTATATTGGCCGCACTGATAGAGAACAACCAGACGGCGGACGGCAAGATCCGCCTGCCAAAGGCACTTGCCGAATTTGCAGGTTTTTCATATATCGATTAATATTTTTTCTTATGCCCGTTAAAAAAGGAGATAGGGAAAAAATCATATTGGGAATCGACCCCGGAACCCGGATTTTGGGTTTTGGGGTTGTTCGTTTATCTGACGGTAAGGCGGAATTTGTAGACATGGGGGTGGTAAACCTGAAAAACGAAAAAGACCACTTTCTGATTCTCAAGCGAATAATGCGTGAAATTACTGCAATTATAGAGAAATACCTGCCGGATGAATTGGCGATAGAGGCCCCTTTTTACGGAAAAAACGCGCAGGTTATGCTCAAATTGGGCAGGGCGCAGGGGGTGGCCGTTTCCGCAGCCCTTCTAAAGGATATTCCCGTATTCGAATATCCGCCGCGCAGTGTCAAGATTGCAATAACCGGCAGGGGGGAGGCTTCGAAAGAGCAGGTCGCTTCCATTGTGCAGAATCTGCTCAAGATAGATTTCCCGCAGGAATATCTCGATGCAACCGATGCGCTTGCAATAGCGATGTGCCACTATTTCAATCAAATGTCTCCGATCCCGCGTAAAAGCAGAAAAAACAGTTGGAGCGACTATATAAAAAATCATCCGGAAAAGGTGAAAAATTAGATTTTATGGCTTGACTTTTGACGGAAACGACAGTCAAATTGCTGTGTCAAGATTGCGATAAAAGAAAATGACGATGAAGAGAAGCATATTCTGTGTTACCATATTTTTTCTGATTTCCTTATTCCCATTCAATAATAATTTTTTAGCGGCCCAGGCCACCTCCCGTCCTAAGACTCCGGCTCCGAAAGGCGGAACGTACATCAGGATGGTTTTGCTCGACAGTCTGGCAAAGACTCCTTTGGAGTATGCATCTGTCGTAACCTCTTATGTGGGAGGTACAAACAAGAAGTATGGAATGAGCGATGAAAACGGCGTAGTCACGATTCCCAATATGGGCGTGGGGCGTGCAACCGTCGACGTAGAGTATATGGGATATAAGACAAAGTCGTTCACCTACGATGTAAAGAGAGGGGCCAATGATTTGGGTACGGTTTACCTTCAGGAAGATATAAATATGCTCGAGGCGGCAATGGTGGTAGGCATAGCGAACCAGATGACTGTAAAGAAGGACACCATCGAGTACACGGCGGCTTCCGTGAAGGTCAATGATTCGGATGTATTGGAGGAACTTCTCAAAAAACTGCCGGGCATAGAGATAGACAGCGAGGGCAATATCACGGCCAACGGCGAGACCGTAAACAAGATAATGATAGATGGAAAGACCTTCTTTTTAGATGACCCGCAGCTTGCCACCAAGAACATTCCGGCCAAGATAGTGGATAAGGTAAGGGTAGTGGAGAGAAAATCCGACCAGGCGCGCTTTACCGGCATAGATGACGGGGAGGAGGAGACTGTAATAGATTTGAGCGTAAAGAGGGGAATGATGAACGGCTGGTTCGGAACACTGTCGGGAGGGTACGGTACAAAGGAGAGGTATCAGGCAGGCGGCATGATAGGCAAGTTTACCGAAAACTCGCAGATAAGTGTCATAGGAAATGCCAACAATACCAATAACCGCGGTTTTATGGATATAGCAGGCTCGATGATGGGCAATATGCGTGTAGGCAGGATAAGGTTCGGTGGCGGCGGTATTCTGGAATCCTATATGGGCGGTGTGAATGCCAATACGGATCTTTTGAATGACCGGCTGAAACTCTCCGGCAATTATGTTTACAGCGGTTCGAACAATACCGTAGAGGAGAGACGCAACAGGGAGACAATACTCGGCGGCGGCTCCTCTTCGCTTTACAACAACGAGCAGACACGCGACTTTACAACTACCGACGGGCACAGGGTGGGACTGGAACTGGAGTATGACATTACAGACAATACCTCCATAATATTCAGGCCTACATTCGATTTTACAGGCGGGGATTTCAGCAATGTAAATGAGTTCGCCACTATGACCGGAGACCAGAATACCAACTCCGGAGTGAGCGAATCGTGGGGCAACAACGATGCGGAGCGTTTCAGGGGAATGTTCCTTTTGCGCCAGCGTCTGGGGAAACCCGGAAGGACCCTTTCGCTGCGGTTCGACTATAATATTTCCAATAACGAACTCGACGGATATAACTATTCCGAAACAAAATACTTCGAAAACAACATAGAGTCCGGAAACGAGATAGTAGATCAGTTCTATACCCAAAATGAAAAGAGTTATACTCTCGGCGGAAGGTTTTCATATACCGAGCCCTTAGGCAAGAACTTTTTTGTAGAGGGTGCATACAGATACAGTTACAGCAATACCGATTCCGACAAGGATACCTACAATAAGGGAATCTCCGGCGAATATGACACTCCGGATGACGAATATTCGAGCCATTATGAGAATACATTCATAACCCAGCGGGCGGAGTTGAACTTCATGAAGCAGGAGAAAAAGTACAACATAACGCTCGGAGTCTCCATGCAGCCCTCTACCACAAAAAGTTACGGGCTTGCAAGGGACACCTCGTACAGTGTCATAAATTTTGCCCCTTCTGCAAGGATAGATTACAGGTTTTCAGACCAGAAATTTTTGAGAATAAGGTATAGAGGCAGGACATCCCAGCCCTCGATAAACCAGTTGATGCCTATTCCCGACAATTCAGACCCTTTGAAGATTACAATGGGCAATATGGACCTGAACCCTGAATTCTCGCATAACCTGTGGACCGAATACAGGGTGAGCAATCTTAAAAATTCGAGCTGGTTCGGCGCCATGTTCAATGGTTCATACACCACGGACAAGATTGTAAACAGAAGCTGGTACGATGAAAACGGAGTACAGTACACCCAGCCGTATAACGACGGTACCGGGGTCTATTCGCTTTCCGGCAGACTGCTTTTCAATTCAAAGATAGCGCAGTCTAAATTCTCGATAATGAGTTTCACCAATCTGAGGTTCGGGAACGGCATAAGTTATGTGAGCGCAGCAGGCGAGGATGTGGCTCTCGAAGATTCCTATGTAAAGAATATAAACAAGACCTTTTCCGTCTCTGAAAATCTGGGATTCACATATAGGGACGATATGTTCGAGTTCAGGCTCTTCGGCAACGTGCGTTATAACAATACATGGTATTCCATCCAGAATATGGATGATGTCGATACGTGGACAAATTCCGTAATGGGCTCCGTAAATGCCTCCTTGCCGGCAGGGTTTAACATTACATCCGATATATCGCATACGTTTTATATAGGCTACAGCGAGGGCTACGGCGAATCTTCTACCGTATGGAATGCGGAGCTTTCCAAAAATCTGTTCAAGGATAAACTTACGATTAAGGCAAAGATTTACGATATTCTCAAAGACAGCCAGAATTCGTCCAGAACCACGACTGACAACTATATAGAGGATCTGGAAAACAATACCCTCGGCCAGTACATGATGTTTTCCGTCGTATGGAGATTCGGTAATTTCGGAGGAGGAAAGATGATGGGGCCGCATCGTGGCCCCGGAGGCCGTCCAGGCCCTCCGCCGAGAAGATAGGAAGTCTATTCCTCTTCTTCCTCTTCAAACGCCCGGCCTCCGGCATACCTTCGCCACTTCTCTATAAGAGCCGCCATATCGTCCGGCAGCGGGGATTCGAAAAAGAGGCGTTTGCCCGATGTGGGATGGATGAACCCCAGCGTCTTGGCATGCAGCGCCTGTCTTGGCAATATCTTAAAGCAATTGTCTATGAACTGTTTGTATTTTGAGTAGAGGGTGCCCTTTAGAATGCGGTCTCCACCATAGCGTTCGTCGTTGAACAGGGGATGGCCTATGTAGTTCATATGTACGCGTATCTGATGCGTCCTGCCTGTCTCCAGTTTGCACTCCACCAAAGTGACATATCCGAACCGTTCCAGAACCCTGTAGTGCGTGACGGCATGTTTGCCGAAATCCCCGTCTGGGAAGACCTTGAAGCGCAGACGGTCGTTAGGATCACGCGCGATGTTCCCGGTTATGGTCCCTTCGTCCTCCTTGATGTTTCCCCATACGATTGCAATATATTTTCGCTCTATGGTGTGATGGAAAAACTGTTTGGCAAGGTTCAGCTGCGCTTCGTCGTTCTTGGCTACGACAAGCAGGCCGGAAGTGTTTTTATCTATTCTGTGGACAAGCAGCCCCATACGCTCATCATTGCCGCCCGGCTGCGGCGTGATATTCAAATAATATGCAAGTGCATTTACGAGAGTGCCGTAATAGTGGCCGTGACCCGGATGCACGACCAGACCGGCCGGTTTGTTTATGATTAAAAGATCGTCGTCTTCGTAGACTATATCGAGCGGAATATTTTCGGGAGTTATTTCCACGCTCCTTTTCCGGTAGGGCAGGAGTATGGTGATAAGGTCGTTGGGTTTTACCTTATAGTTCGCTTTTATCACCTTCCCGTTTACCTGCACGTAACCTGCCTCTATGGCAAGCTGTATGCGGTTGCGGGAGGTTTTCTCCATGTGTTCGGTTATGTAGCGGTCTATTCTGAGAAGGGATTGTCCCTTGTCTACATTGAACCTGAAGTGTTCGAACATGCCGTCCGCACCCTGGATATCGCTATTCTCATTTTCACTCAGGACATCATCGCTCTCGCCGAGGTACTCTTCGCTGCTGTCGGGCTCCTCTATATTATAATTCCTGTCCACCCTCTTTCTTAGGTATTTCTAATAATGACTGGTCTTTTGTAAGATAAACTGTGACATCGGATCCCATTTTTACCATTATGGTATCCGAGTATGATGGAATCTGTTTGTAGACCATGGCCTGCAGGGAGTCTGCATAGGTCTGCACCGTGCCGTCGAATATTGCGCTGCGCAGGTTCAGGGAGTTCTCCGTCAGCGTGGATTTGAGACGGCTGTAGGGAGTTCCTCTCAACTGCGGTATGTATGTGAGCGTATCCCTTTCGTTCAGGCCCAATACCAGGTCTATCGAACTTTCAACGGGGATGCTTTTGCCGGGAGCGATTATGGAGCCGTTGTATTGTTGTTCCAATACGTTATTTGTCGCCAGATCTCTTTGGTATATCAGCCTGCCGACATTCAGCTGGTTGGCTGTGAGTTCGGATTGCGCCTGACGCAAGGAGAAGCCCACGAGCGATGGCATTTGTACGGTTTTGGCCAGTTTGGCATTTACCGTGAGCAATATACGCCTGTTTTTCTTTACCATGCTTCCCTCTTTCGGGTTCTGCCTGTATATGGCTCCTGGGTCCATGCGGCTTATGTAGACCGAATCGGTTATCTCGAGCCGCATGTGATGCGCCTTGGCAACCTCAAGAGCCTGAGCCATTGTCATATTTATAAATGACGGCACTTCCAGCTCTTTGTTGTGCCTTGTCACGATTTTAAGCAGAAACATTATGACTGCGACTGTCGCAAGGGCCGATGCTATCGCTATCAGCAGATGTTTGAGCAGTACCTTGCCGGTTACCTCTTTTTCCTTTTTTGTCTTGTTATTTTTTCTGACGGTATTGTTCATTCTCCTTTACGATAATTTGTGCGAAGATAAGAAAATTTTTATTTCCACTCGTAGTCGAAACGTTCTATGTCGCTCTCGTCCAGAATATCCCCGATCTGTACCTCAAGTATGTGCAGGTCGGTTACAGCCTTTATTGCGTGCATGTCCCCCTTTTCTATATGTACTACATCTCCTTTTCTAACCTCGCGCACCTGCCCGTTGTGTACGAGCGTGCCTCTCCCCTCCACGAATGTCCAGACCTCCGCACGGTGGAAATGCCTCTGGTAGCTTATGCTTTTTCCGGCTGCGATACACAGGTGCTTGGTAAGGGAGCGGGTATTGTCGTTCGATGTAAAGTTGTCTATTACCTTGTATGTGCCCCAGCGGCGCTCCTCATACATCGGGCGTACCTCAAAGGCCGATACATACGGTTTTACCTGTTCGCAGTTGTATTTGTCCACTATCAGGATACCGTCGGGGCTGGCCGCTATTACCAGATTGTTCGCCCCTATGCAGATGCACGGTATATCGAGCTGGTTTATTATGTGGGTGTTCTTGGTATGTTCGTCTATTACCGCATTGCCTATCACGTTGCTGCCTATCACTTCCGAAAGCGCATCCCATGTACCTATATCCTTCCACATCCCCTTGAACGGTACGACAGCCACCGATTCCGCCTTTTCGGCCACCTGATAGTCGAAACTTATCTTGGGAAATCCGCCGTATCCGGCCTTCGCCTCCCTGAAATTCCCGGCTTTTGTAAAACTGCGCGCAATCTTTAGAAGGTAGCCGAGCCTGAATGCGAAGACTCCCCCGTTCCAGAATGCCCCCTCCGCAATAAGTTCCTTTGCCCGTTCAATGTCCGGCTTTTCGGTAAAGCTGCGGACGCGGAGTATCTCTCCTTCAGACTGTTCCGGTATTATGTAACCGTATTTTACCGACGGGTAATCGGGACAGATTCCCATGAGCACGAGCTCCGCGCTCCCTTTTTCCACTGCCCGGGCCATTTTGCCGATTGCGGTAAAGTATTCCGCATCAGTGTAAGGGTCGCACGGCATTACAACCACCACTTCATCGGGGTCGCATTTTTTCTCCATTTCCAGATAGAGGCAGGCGAGCGCTATTGCCGGAAAGGTGTCTCTGCGTTCCGGTTCCGTAACTACATTTATCTCTCCCCCTAACTGGCTTGTTATTGCATCGCGCTGGTTTTCCCCTGTGGCAATCGTGATATCTGCCTTTATGCCCGATTCCTTGATCTGCCTTACCACGCGCTGGACCATTGATTCGCGCCCCCCGTCCGGCGAGGGAAGCAGACGCAGGAACTGTTTGCTGTATGAATCGTTCGAAAGGGGCCATAGCCGTTTGCCGGACCCTCCGGAAAGCAGTATGAGTTGCATAATGTGTTTTTTACTTGAACAGCAAATATACGATTTTGGAACTTGCTGTCAAAAAGGTGTTATCTGAAATCTTGGAAAAGCGGCAAAAATACACCTTTTTACCTTGTAAAAGCGGCATAATTTATCTATTTTTGTATTGGAAAAGTGGAAAAATATTAACATTTCATTATGTTAAAGAGAAAAATTGACTCATATTTAAGTAGTTATTATACGGCTAACAGAAATGCCCTTTTAATTACAGGAGCCCGTCAGATTGGCAAGACCTGCTCCATTCGGGAGTTCGGGAAAACATTCAAAAGTTTCATTGAGATTAACTTCATTGAGACCCCGGGTGCAGTTGCTATATTCAATGGAGCCAAGCGCAGTTCGGATATTTTGCTGAGACTTTCTGCTATAACAACCAAACCGCTTATTAAAGGTGAGACTCTTATCTTTTTCGATGAAGTACAAATGTGCCCTGAGATTGTTACGGCAATCAAATTTCTGGTAGATGAAGGTTCGTACCGGTATATATTGAGCGGCTCTTTATTGGGTGTAGAACTGAATGACCTGCGTTCCGAGCCTGTAGGATATATGGGTGTCAAGGAGATGTTCCCTATGGACTTTGAGGAGTTTGTCGGTTGCGTGGGCATTAATCGGCAAGTAATCGACTCGCTTCGCGATGCATGGAAAAGCAGGACTCCCGCAGATGATTTTATTCATTCAAAAATGATGGAATTGTTTCGGCTCTATCTGGTGGTGGGAGGAATGCCCGCTGCTGTATGCAAGTATATTGAAACTAATAATCTGCAAGAGGTTATGGCTGTGCAGAAAGAGATTATAAAACTATATAGACGTGATATTACCCGGTACGACCCTAAAAACAAGTTGAGTATAGAGGAGATTTTTGACTTGATTCCGCCGGAGCTGAATGCAAAGAACAAACGTTTTATATTAAAGCGTCTGAATGAAAATGCAAAGTTTGAACGCTACAGTAACAGTTTCCTATGGCTGAAGAATGCTGGTGTGGCATTGCCGGTATATAATGTAGAAGAACCTAAACTTCCATTATTGCTGTCTCGCTCAAGAAATCTTTTCAAACTGTTTCAAAGTGACATAGGTCTTCTTGCAGCGCAATATGCAGAGGGCATACAACTGCGCATTATTAGTGGAGATAAGTCTATCAATTTTGGTTCTATCTTTGAAAATGCCGTTGCCCAGGAATTGACGGCTCATGGAATTGATGTATACTATTACAATAGCAAAAAGCGTGGAGAGGTGGACTTTGTAATTGAGTTTGACGGAAAGGTTGTTCCAATCGAGGTAAAGTCCGGAAAAGATTATGAGGTGCATCGTGCACTTTCAAACATTATGGATTGTGGCGAGTATGATATTCCCGAAGCAATAATTTTTAATAACGACAACATTAAGGTCAAGGGTAAATATATTTATGCACCAATCTACATGGCAATGTTCATCGAGAAGAAAAACGACGCTCCGACATTCTATAAGATTGACCTGAGCGGACTGAACTGAAATATTTCAAACCGGAAAACGCACCTTTTTAGTGCCTGTTTCTATAGGAAAACGCACCTTTTTGAGGTGTAAATTTATAGGAAAACGCACCTTTTTGGATAAAAATGCTATATTTGTCCTTGAAAAACAGGTAATATGCTATACAGAAAAATCAGTAAAAGAATAGAGGAATATTTGACATCCGATTCCAACAGATTGTTGATTATAGACGGTGCCAGGCAAATCGGCAAATCTTATATAGTGCGTTGGGTAGGGCAGCGGCTGTTCCCTAACTATATCGAAATAAATATGGAAGAGGATAAGTTGGGAGACCGTATTTTTGCCGATGCAAAGACAGTCGAAGATTTTTATCTTGCGCTTGGCGTTGTCGCCGGAGATAAAATGAAAGATAAGGCTTCCACTCTTGTTTTCATAGATGAAATTCAGGCGTATGATCATTTGCTGACTTTGGTCAAATTCCTGATGGCCGATTCCAGATTTACATATATCGCAAGCGGTTCGCAATTGGGTATAGCCCTTAAGCATTCACAATCCGTCCCTGTTGGCAGTCTTAGTATAGAGCATATGTATCCTATGGATTTTGAGGAATTTTTATATGCAAATGGGGTAGGGGAATCTGCGGTTGAGACAATGAGAGATTGTTTTAGAA
Source organism: uncultured Bacteroidales bacterium (assembly GCA_944325445.1). Taxonomy (GTDB): domain Bacteria; phylum Bacteroidota; class Bacteroidia; order Bacteroidales; family UBA932; genus Egerieousia. The sequence continues at coordinate 34,434 of CALVAG010000003.1, forward strand.
ACAATAGAAGCCTGTCGGAAAACCTTCATGCCAAAATGCTGGATTTCTTTAAAAAATACATTATCGTAGGAGGACTTCCCCAAGCGGTTGAAACATATATCGAAACTAAGAATATAGTAGAATTCAGAAGGATACAATGTGAAGTACATAACCTTTACGGAATAGATGCTTCCAAATATGAGGCGGAGCAGAACAGAAGGTTGAAAATCCGCCGTATTTTCGATATGATTCCTTCTACTCTTGAAAACAGGAAAAAAAGGATTGTCATTAAAAATATCGAGGGTAAGGATTGGAGGCGAAGCAGTGACTATGTCGATGAGTTCGACTATCTTATATCGGCAGGCGTTGTGCTGGAAGTCAGGGCGGTAAGCAAGCCTTCTTATCCTTTGATCGAAAGCAGCAGGAAAAATTTGCTGAAACTCTATTTGAATGACGTGGGAATACTGTCGGGTATTTTTTATAAGAATAATATAAATGCAGTAATTTCGGATATAAAGAGTATAAATCTCGGATCTGTTTACGAGACCGTTGTGGCGCAGGAGCTCAAAGCTCACGGGTATAATCTATATTATTATGACAATAAGAAGATTGGCGAGGTAGATTATCTTATTGAGGATGCAGATAATTTATCCAATGTCCCGATAGAGGTGAAGTCCGGGAAAGATTATGCCGTTCACAGTGCGTTGGATAAGCTGTTGTCTGTAGACGAGTATGGTATTAAACGGGCTTATGTGCTTTCAAATGAACGGGAAGTCCTTACAAGAAACGGCATTACATATATTCCGATATACTATGTAATGTTCTTCAGCAATGTCTCGAATATCATGACCCATATGTGAAAACTAATATACAAATTTGCTTTGTATTAAAATTAAAGTGTTATATTTGTCGTCAATATGCACGTCTCTTACCAAGAGACGGGATAAATTCTCGGGGCAAGGTTTATTCATTTGATTCTTAATGCGTTGCATTAGATTCAAAGCCCCAGAGGTATGCGCTGTCGGAATAAAGACGGAATATGTCTGCAGAAGAAAATCTCTGGTATGCTATGAGAGCAACCTACAGGCGCGGGGCGGAAGCCAAAAGGCGTCTCGAGCAGGCAGGTCTGCAGTGCTTTATCCCGATGAAGTGGGAAGAGAAGATAATCCATAACAGAAAAGTCAGGAAATATACCCCGGTCGTAGGCAATCTGCTGTTCGTCTACGGCAGCCAGAGTGTAATACAGGCGGTAAAAAAGGGGCTGGACTACCTTCAATATATGGTTGACAGCCGCAGCCGCGAGAAGATAATCGTTCCCGAAGATCAGATGCAGCGTTTCATAGCGGCTATAGGGAGTTACAACGACCAGTTCATCTTTCTCAAGGCCTCGGATGTAGACCTTGCAAAGGGCGACAGAGTCCGCGTTACGGGCGGCGAGTTCGAAGGCCAGATAGGTACCTTCATGAGAGTCAAGGGAGCGAAAGAAAAAAGGGTGGTCATAGCCATCCCCGGTGTAATGGCAGTCGCCATTGCCGCAATCCACCCAAGTCTGGTGGAGAAGGTGAGGTGAGTCATTCCTCATTGAGAAAATTATACAAATTATAAGACAAATATTATGAAGAAGATTTTGGTAACAGGAGGAGCGGGATTTATCGGATCTAACCTATGCGAAGCATTACTGAAAAACGGAGAATATGTTGTATGTATAGATAATTTTTCAACAGGTCATATAGAAAATATTATACCATTTATTGAGCATTATGACAATTTTAAATTAATAGTTGGAGACATTAGAAATCTTGATGATTGTCTTAGAGCTGTAGACGGTGTGGAATATATATTTCACGAAGCGGCACTAGGGTCTGTGCCTAGATCTATTAAAGACCCGATAACGACAAATGCTGTAAATATTGGTGGATTTCTAAATATGCTAGTTGCAGCAAGAAATGCAGGAGTCAAAAGATTTATTTTTGCCGCAAGTTCATCAACCTACGGAGACAGCAAGTCATTGCCGAAAGTTGAGGACGTGATAGGCAAACCGCTATCGCCATACGCCGTCACAAAATACATAAATGAATTATACGCTGACGTCTTCTCCAAAACATACGGAACCGAATACATTGGTCTAAGATATTTCAACGTCTTCGGCAGGAGACAAGACCCGAATGGTGCCTATGCTGCCGTAATTCCCCTGTTCGTAAAAAAATTAATGAAACATGAGGCACCGATTATAAACGGAGACGGCGAATACAGCCGCGATTTCACTTATATCGACAATGTTATACAAATGAATATGCTGGCAGCAGAAACATCTAATCCCGATGCCATTAATCAAATCTACAACACAGCATTCGGAGAGAGAACGACATTAAACCAATTAGTAATGTATCTGAAAGAATACCTTTCGGAATACGATTCTGATATTGCTGATATCGAGCCGATTCATGGACCTAATAGAGCCGGGGACATACCTCATTCCTTGGCCAATATTGACAAAGCCCGCAAACTGCTCGGATACAATCCTGAATTCAACATGAAGGACGGTCTTAAAGAAGCCGTTAAATGGTATTGGAATAATCTGTAGAAATATGTAAGCACTATGAAAGAGAAAGATATTAGAATATGCGTGATTGGATTAGGATATGTCGGACTCCCCTTGGCCCGTCTATTCTCGACCAAGTATCAAACTATCGGGTTCGACATGAATCCGGCCAGAGTGGAAGTTTTGATGGCCGGTCATGATTCCACTCTGGAAGTATCTGATGAATTACTGCAAAATGCAATCGCAAATGGTTTTGTCTGCACCTCTGACATAGATAAAATCAAAGATTGCAACTTCTACATAGTAGCAGTGCCTACACCCGTAGATGAGAATAATAATCCGGATCTCACTCCGCTTTATGGCGCAAGTACAACAGTTGGTCAAGTCATATCTAAGGGTGATGTTGTCGTGTATGAATCAACAGTATATCCTGGAGTTACAGAAGACGAATGTATTCCAGTTGTAGAGAAAGTATCTGGTTTGAAGTTTAATCAGGATTTTTATGCAGGATATTCCCCAGAACGTATCAATCCAGGAGACAAACTTCATACAGTTGAGAAGATTAAGAAAGTAACCTCAGGCTCGACGCCTGAAGTAGCGAGGCTTGTCAATGAAGTATACAGTTCGGTCATTGAAGCCGGTACTCACATGGCACCCAGTATCAAAGTGGCTGAGGCTGCAAAGGTTATAGAAAATTCTCAAAGAGATATCAATATCGCTTTCGTAAATGAGCTTTCTAAGATTTTCAACAAACTGGGCATTGACACTCAGGATGTACTTGAAGCAGCATCTACTAAATGGAACTTCCTGCCGTTCAAACCCGGTTTGGTCGGAGGCCATTGCATAGGTGTCGATCCTTATTACCTTGCGCAGTGTGCCCAGAGACATGGTTACAACCCTGAGATAATCCTTGCTGGCCGCAGGATGAATGACGGCATGGGGGAATATGTGGCAAATGAAACGATTAAACTTATGCTAAAGAAAGGCCTGCAAGTACTTAATTCGAACATACTCATCCTTGGTTTCACTTTCAAGGAGAACTGCCCGGATGTGCGGAATACCAAAGTGATAGATATCTACAAGGCGTTGAATGAATATAATGTGAATATTACGGTCTACGATCCATGGGCCAATACTGACGCAGTCATGCACGAATACGGAATCGAAGTCACAAACGAGTTGCCCGCCAAGAAGTTCGACACGGCAATCCTTGCAGTAGCCCATAAGAAATTCGAAACACTGGATGTACCGTCTTTGCTCAAAGACAAGCATGTGGTATTTGATGTCAAGGCATTTCTCGCGAGGGAAATTGTGGACGGAAGACTGTAAAGAAAAATCTCACAATTCTTACATATGCGAGATATGCCAAGTTCTTCGTAGATGTGTCAGGAGATTTTCTGCGTAATTTCCAAAGCATTTTAGACAGAAATACCATGAATTTGAATGAAATTTCTATTTTTCGTCCATTTCTCATCTTGTGTATATTGATAGGCCATTGCTTTGCTGTATATTCCGGTGTATGGGAAAAACCTGACGATATCGCATACATAGAAGCTTACAAATTTATAAACCCTATTTTCATTAGTTTTCAATTAGCTGGATTCACATTCATAAGTGGGTACTTGGCTGCATATAAAAAGCAGTCAATATTCAAAAAAGGCTTTTTACTAAAGAAATTACAAAGACTAATACTCCCATCGATAATATTCAGCACTATATATTATTTTTTATTTAAATATCAAGGGAACCATACCATAGGAGTTCTGGAAAGTACTGTTTACATTTTAAACGGTTCTGGACATTTATGGTTTCTTCCAATGCTGTTTTGGTGCTTCGTTTTTCTATGGATAATAGTAAAAATGAATTTTAATTCATGGATAGTGTTATCATTATTCCTTATTTCGTTTATATCACCAATACCACTTTATAGAATTCCATTAGGGATAGGAAAAGCTATTTATTATTTTCCATTCTTTTATTTCGGCTTTTTGATCTGGCAATTGAGATGTCGCCAATACAGACAGAATTTCTTAATAATTGCAACATTCTGCCTATATTGTTTCTCTTTGGTTTTTAAATTACATTGTTTTAGCAAGTTCATAGGAGAAACAACCTTATTTTTAACAACATTGGAAAATACAGTAGATTTAATTTGCTTATTATCCGGCACATACACGACATATTTGGTTATCATGAAATTATTTCATAATGTCGACAAACTGCCAAGATGTGTTATGTTGGCAAATAAATATTCATATGCCGTATATGTGATTCATCAATTTATATTATTGTGGTTGGTATATGATGTAAATTATACGCAAAAACTGAATGAATATTTAGTACCATTTTTCTGGCTGGCTGCCACATTGTTCTTATCCTGCCTTTTGAGTATCGTATTTCTTAAAACAAAATTTGGAAAGTTCCTTTTAGGCTAATCGATTTATGAAATATTGGTCCGCATTAAAGAACAACACTGACGCAAGAAGATTGTCTGCCAATGTATTATATTTAACACTTCTTAAGGTAGCAGAATATCTATTACCCCTCATTACAATTCCGTATTTGTCTAGGGTAATCGGAGTAGACGGTTTGGGGGCAATCGCATTTGCAGCGGCTGTGGTGATTTGGTTCCAGACTATATCTGATTGGGGATTCAATTATTCTGCGACAAGGGATGTCGCCAGAATAAGAGATGACACAAACGCTGTTTCCGAAATCTTTTCTAATGTATTTTGGGCCAGATGCATGCTGATGATAGCATCTTTGCTGATATTGTCTTTATTGATATTATGCTTCGATAAATTTTACGACAACAGGATTGTGCTTCTACTGACCTTTTTAGTAATCCCCGGCAGGATATTGTTCCCGGAATGGTACTTTCAGGCTATAGAACAGATGAAGTATGTAACTATACTGAATTTGTTGACTAAAGCATTGTTCACTGCGACCATTTTCATTTTTATAAAAAGAGCGGAAGACTATATCCTGCAGCCTCTTTTTCTCTCTGTAGGATATATTGTATCAGGTATCATTGCTATGTTTATTATCCTTAAGAAAAAGAGTGTACACTTAAAGCGGCCGTCCATATCGAAATGTCTTAAGGCAATAGCCAACAGCACAGATATCTTCATCAACAACCTTATGCCCAATCTGTACAACAGTTTTTCGGTCGTATTGTTAGGGCTATTTGCCGGTGCGTCTTCCTTTGCGAATGGGATATATGACGCCGGCAAGAAATTTACTACAGTGGCAAACAGCTTGTTAGAAACATTCGGCAGAGCGTTTTTCCCGTTTCTCGCAAGGAAAATGGACAAGCACAATATCTATGTCCTGTTTACTATGACTTTGTCTTTTGCGGCAACCGTATTGTTGTTCTTCCTGGCTCCCTTAATTATCAAAATTTTTTATGGAGAGGCATTTTCAGAAAGTATTGCGGTTCTTAGGATAACGGCTCCGGCAATAATATTCGTGTCTTTAAATAATGTTTACGGCACGAACTATCTTATTTTGAATAACAAGGAGACTCTGCTTAGGAACATAACCATCGTTGTATCTTTAATAGGCTTTGTTGCCGGGTTTCCCCTAATATATTATTACGATTATCTCGGAGCCGCACTTACATATCTGCTATCCAGCGCACTGATAGGGATTGTCCCCACCATTTTCGCAATCCGCATAAAGTATAAAAACAGGATTTCACCAACAAACAACCAATAAAATGTCCGCCTGGTGGAAAGAAAACGAGAAAGATGTATTTTGCAAGGTGATAACATTTCTTGTCAATCCCCTGCTTGGTTTTTTTTATTCTTTGCGTAGGCTGAATACAAAAAGCTCATTTTATATTATAGCACTTTTTTCACTTACTTTTGGCATAGCTTTCTCTACCCCGGACAGAAGGACAGATTTATTCACGATTGATGCGGCTGATTACAGGGCAAATTTTGAAAATTACACCAATAAAGGGACGCAATATTTTTTATGGCAATTAGAATCCTACGTCACATTTAGCGACAAATCCGATTTTTATGGAGATACGGTAAACTTTCTGGTGTCGCGGGTAACGGATAACTACCACGTGCTTTTTTTCGTATTGGCATTTGTATTCACATTCTTCTCGCTCAAATCATTGAAGTTGTTTGTGCAGGAGGACAACTTTAAATCATCATTACCTTGTTTTATCTTATTGTATCTTTTTTTAAGCAACCAGATATTCAATATTAATGCATATAGATTTTATACGGCACTTGCAGTCACAGTATACTCAATACTGTCTTACTTCGTAAAAAGAGAACATAAATACCTATTGTATCTTATATTAGCTGCATTTATGCACGGGACTTTCTTTATCTTAGTTCCTTTGAGCCTGATCTATATATTCTTCGGAAAGTATGTCCGCTTCTGGTCTGTCTGCGTGGTAGTTTGCTTTTTCATTTCCTCTATATCGATAGAGTTATTCAATTCTTTCATTCCATTTCTGCCTACATCTCTCGCGGACAAATACGATGGATATTTATCTGCAATGTATGTCTATAAAATAAACGAGGCGGGTAATGAGAATATGATGTTGAAGAGATTTTTAGAGTTATGCTGCAGAACTTATATCAACATCATGGTACTCGTCATGATTTTAAACTACAAGCCTCACATTAAGGGTACAAAATGCGAGAAAATGTTCCATTTTTTATTGGTGGTCATGAGTTTTGTCAATTTTACGATGATGATTCCTTCGTTAGGCAGCAGATTCCTTATGCTGGCGCTACCATTTATAGCATATGTATGGTTGGTCTGTTTTTCGGAAAAGAAATTCAGGAAGTATGTGTATGTTTTGGGTATTATGTTTTTGCTTCTGATTCCTGTGCCTGTACAAATACTACAACTACCTTGCCTTAAGTATTACCTAAAAGTATTGGAACCTGAGTTTTATCTGACTAGTCCGTTCTATTTGTTTTTAAAATATACCGTCTTTTATTAGAAATAATATGAAGCATCCTTTAATTTCATATTTGATACATCCAAAATATGCTTTACAAAGCATACTTTGGAGATGCGCAAAGTATATTAAAAATGATAAGTTCTATGTCCAATTGAAATATTTAATATATGTAGGTAAGTTTGCAAACTTGGAACATCCTAAGACATTTACGGAAAAATTACAATGGATAAAATTCAATGACCGAAAACCGATCTATCATAAAATGGTCGATAAATACGAAATGAAAGACTATGTATCACAATTAGTCGGTTCTGAATATATTATCCCAACATTAGGTATATATGATCGATTTGAAGACATCGATTTTTCAATATTACCCAATGAGTTTGTAATGAAAACTACGCATGACAGTCATAGCGTCATTCTTTGTAAAAATAAAGAAACTTTTGATTACGCTTCTGCAAAACGGAAGTTAAACAACTCACTGAAAAGAGATTATTATTGTTATTCAAGAGAGTGGCCATATAAAGGGTTAAAAAGACGGATTATAATAGAACCTTACCTGAAAGATAATACACATGGTGATTTCCTAAGGGATTACAAGTTTTTTTGTTTTAATGGCGACCCCCAATTTATGTATATAACCTCAGAAAGAGGTGCGGAAAAAGGGCTTGTGGAGGATTTCTTTTATATCGATGGAAGACCATGCGAGTTCTACCAAAAAGGAGAAAATGTTTCGGTTGAATTACCTCAATTGCCTTCGCAATTAAGTAAAATGATAGAATTCAGTAAGGTTTTATCTAAGAATACTTATCATTTAAGAGTTGACTTTTATGAAGTTAATTCTTCTGTATATGTTGGTGAATTAACATTTTTTGATGGAGGGGGATTTGCTGAATTTGTTCCCGATATATATAATTTAAAAATTGGGGATATGATTCATCTTCCGACAGATAAAATCAACTAATTATGTGTGCCAAGATATTAATTATCAGAAAGGGGAATCCCGGTGGCGGTATAGAACGGTCATCTTCTATTGCTGCAAACTATTTTGCGTCGAAAGATCAAGATGTCACATTACTGTCATATTATTCCTCACCGACAGCGTATAATACAGCTCCGGGGGTAGGACATATCCAAATAAACTTAAAGGAAGGTAAAAGCAGAATAGGTAAAATAGTTTCCAGAAGTCGGTCAATAAGGAAAAATGTCAAGAATGTGCGCCCCGATATCATTCTGTCTTATGGCGAATACATGAATATCCCGGTTCTAATCGCAACTATAGGACTGCATATTCCTGTCATTATATCCGACCGGCTGAGTCCGGCTTTTTCTATAAGCAAGGCATATGACATCTTAAAGAAGATTTTATATAGAAGGGCCTCCGGATGTATTGCACAGACGGATATCGCAAAATCTATGCTTATCAGTAAGATAAACATAAAAAGCATAGTTGTCATACCTAATCCTATTCATGAAATAATAAAGATAGATTGTGAAAAAAAGAAACAGATAATATGCGTCGGCAGAATTTCCCCTGAAAAAGGACAAAGACACCTAATACAAGCTTTCGCCAAACTTCCTTATACTGACTGGCATTTGACTCTAATCGGCGGTGTTACACGCGAATGGTTTTATAATGACCTCAAAGCCACTGCGGACACATTAGGCATAACGGACAGAGTTCATTTTGAAGGCAGGAAAGAAGATTTTGCAAAAGACTTGTCCGAATCGGAAATATTTGTCCTGCCATCTCTATCGGAAGGCTACCCGAATGCCCTTATAGAGGCGATGTCCGTTCCCCTGCCATGCATCAGCAGTGACTGCGTTGCCGGTCCGTCGGATATTATAAAAAACGGCATCAATGGTATTCTTGTAGAACCGGGAAATGCCGATGCATTGGCAAAGGCCATGACGCTTCTCATTGAAAATAAAGATCTGAGAGATAATCTGGCGAAAGAAGCCTATAAAATAAGAGAAAAATTGGCTACTGAAAAAATAGCACAGAAATATCTGGATTACGTTTTAAGTTTCCTTAAATGAAGAATTTAATCATTATCGGTGCCGGAGGTATGGGCCGGTCATTATACGACAACGCATTAGAGAGTGTCGGATATGGCACTGTTTTCACCGTAAAAGGCTTCATTGACGACAATGTACATGCACTGGATAATTTTAAAGGCTATCCTTCGATAGTCGGTAAAATTTACGATTATATACCTGAGGAAGATGATGTTTTCGTATCCTCCATCGGAGGAGCATCAAGGAAAAAGTGCATGGAAGAGATAATATGCCGGGGAGGGGAATTTATCGAACTTATACACAAGACGGTCCGCATAGGGACTAATGCAAAGTTAGGTAAAGGGAACTTTATAGGAGCTTATACCATAGTCGGACCGGATACCGTTATAGGAGATTACAATATGATACAGGCGTTCACAGTCATTGGGCATGATGCATGCATAGGGAATTGGAACAGAATAGACACCCATGTCACATGCGTCGGAGGCATACAAATTATGGATGAGGCGACAATACATACTTCTGCCGTTATCAACCATGGTGTGACGGTTGAATCAAATGCCCATGTGGGCGCATGCAGTTTTGTTATCAAAACAGTCAAGTCCGGGACTACCGTATGCGGCAATCCCGCAAAAAGATTACTATAATTTTTCAAATATGAACATCAACGATTTTATCCGGCATTTTGCCGAGCAGTTCGATGATACGGCTGCCGAAATTTTCAAACCTGAAACTGAATTCAAGAATCTGGATGAATGGTCATCCCTGATGGCTCTGTCAATTATTTCCATGATTGACGAAGAATACGACATCTCTATAGGAGGATCTGACATCCGGAATGCAAAAACGATTGAGGATCTATACAGAATTGTAGAAAATAAAAAATAATGCAGGATAATCCGTTTTCTCTTGCTGGTAAAACTATTCTAATAACCGGCGCATCATCCGGAATAGGACGGGCTACCGCCATAGCATGCTCCACGATGGGGGCGCGTATAATCATTACCGGACGTAATGCCGAGGCTTTGGCAAAGACCCGCAGTTTATTGGCAGAAAACGACCATTCAGTTATATTGGCAGACCTCTCTGTTGATGATGATTTAGAAAATCTCGTAGATGAATGCCCAACCCTTAACGGCTTGGTTTGTAATGCCGGAGTCGGAGGCCTTATTCCTATTCAGAATATAACAAAAAAGGGAATAGACCGTATCAGCAGCATCGATCTTGTTGTCCCGATGCTCATTCTAAAGTCTCTGCTGCGAAAAAAGAAACTCGTAAAAGACGCGTCAGTCGTATTTACTTCCTCTGCGGCCGGTGTTTATCGCGTATCACCCGGAAATGCTATTTATGCAGCAGCCAAATGCGGTCTGGATGCATATATGCGGACAGCCGCTTTAGAACTTGGTCATAAGGGGATTCGCGTTAATAGTGTAAATCCCGGAATGGTAAATACTCCTTTTATAAATGGAGATTTGTTTTCTGAAGAGCAATTAGAATCCGAAAGACGCAATTATCCTTTAGGACGTTTTGCCGAACCTGAAGAAATTGCATACGGAATAGTTTTCTTACTGTCAGATGCAGCATCTTTTATCACAGGCACATCTCTTAAAATTGACGGAGGAATGACTTTAAAGTAGCAGACATGAATAAATTATTAGAAAATAAAGTTTGCCTTATCACAGGAGCCGGAAAAGGAATAGGCAAGTCAATAGCCGAAAAGTTCATCAAAGAAGGAGCTTTTGTATATGTCAATGATATTCAGGAAAACGAATTGAAATGGTGCGATGAATACGAAGTTGCCGGGTCTGTTCAAAAAATTCCGTTTGACATCTGCGATTTCGCTGAAGCCAAGTCTTGCATAATGCGCATTAAGAAAGAACACGGGAGAATAGACGTCTTGGTCAATAATGCCGGATTAATCTCATACGAGTTCATGAGTATGATTGACTATAATAAGTTCCGTAAAATGTTAGAAGTCAATGTCCTTGCTCTTATAAATCTTACTCAGCTCGCATCAAGGATTATGATGCGGCAGCGTTCCGGCTCAATAATCAATATGGCAAGCATGGTAGGTGTCAAAGGTGCAAAAGGGCAACTAGCATATTCTGCAACAAAAGGTGCCGTTATATCCATTACGAAATCCGCTGCAAAAGAACTGGCTGAATTCAACATACGCGTAAACGCAATAGCTCCCGGCATGGTTGCAACGGATAGATTCAAGAATGTCATTGAGAACAAATTTGAGGACCGCATCAATGATGTCGGATTCGGAAGAATGGCCGAACCGGAAGAAATTGCCGACGCCTATGTATTCCTGGCATCGGATATGTCCAGATATATTACTGGACAGATTATCGGAGTCGATGGAGGTTTTATACTGTAACAAATCTTAATCCTTACAAAAACGCGCTCCGCAATGTTTTTGAATCTCGACAAAAAACCGCCAATGTCAGTGGCGGCCATAGATGACAGCCGCATGTCTTTGACATACGGCGACATAGTATCTTCCGCCGGAGAATTCAGCGACGTGCTTCCAAAGCGTACCCTGATATTCATCATGGCGACCAACACCGTAGGCTCCCTTTTAGGATACACCTCGTGCCTTTCCGACGGCATCGTACCGCTGGTGCTCAGTGCCCATACAGAAAAAGACCTTTACGGGCATCTGAGAGACCTTTACCGTCCGGAATACCTGTGGATTCCCTCGGACATGGAGTCGGAATTCGGCTATGAGCGTATATTCTCATCGCACGGTTACAGCCTTGTGCGCACCGGTCTTACCCCTCCCGACCTGTACCCTGACCTTGCCCTGCTGCTACCCACTTCCGGTTCCACAGGCAGCCCCAAGCTGGTGCGTCACAGCTACCGCAACATCGAGGCCAATGCGGAGAATGTCTCAATGATGTTCGGCATTACCCCGGAGTTCCGTGCCATGGCCATTCTTCCGATGCACTACACCATGGGCCTGTCCGTCATCGCCAGCCACCTTTACAGCGGCGCGACTGTGCTCCTTTGTGGCAAATCGATGCTGGACAAGAGTTTCTGGAGCATGTTGAGGGACGATCATGCGACCATCCTCACCGGCGTTCCCTACAGCTTCGAGATTCTGAACAAGATGCGCTTCTTCCGTATGGACCTGCCGGACCTGAGTATAATCACACAGGGAGGCGGACGCATGAGCGATGATCTGTTCCGTACCTGCGCCGACTATGCGGCAAGGACCGGCAGACAGTTTATCGCCACCTACGGCCAGACCGAGGGCACTGCCCGCATGGCGTATCTTCCTGCAGAACTGGCACAGACAAAGACCGGCAGCATCGGCATCGCGGAGCCGGGAGGAAAGCTATCTATAATAGATGACAGCGGAACCGAGACCTTCAAAGGCGAGGCTACCGGCGAGATGGTATACCGCGGAGACAATGTCACCCTGGGATATGCCGCATGCCCGGAAGACCTGATAAAAGGGGACGAAAACTGCGGTGTGCTCCACACCGGCGACATAGCCCGAAGGGACGCTGACGGCTGCTACTACATCATCGGCCGCATGAAACGCTTCCTGAAAATCTTCGGTCTGCGTATCGGTCTGGACGAAGTGGAGCATATCGTGAAGTCGGCATTCGACACGGACTGTTTGTGCAGCGGCACCGATGACATGCTCACGGTACGCATTACCAATCCGGAAATAAAGGACAGTGTCCTTGACCTGATAGTGGAAAAAACCCGACTTTTCCACAAAAACATCGAGGTCATGTGCGTTGACAGGATCGAGCGCAATGAGGCCGGCAAGGCCATACTCAATAAGTAAATAATATCAAAAAGTAGGAACGAAACAAAGAGAAAAGAATATGAGCAATTTAGAAAAGTACAACGGAGTGTTCCGTGACGTATTCATGGTGAAAGACACGGTCCTCAACGACACATTTGACAACAAGTCGGTGGATGGCTGGGACTCTGTGAAGCAGCTTGCCCTGACCACGGCCCTTGAGGATGCCTTCGATATCATGCTGGACGCGGAGGACATCCTCGAGTTGACATCATATACCAAGGGTAAGGAGATATTGAAGAAATACGAAGTGGAACTTTAGATTATGGCACGCTGGAGTATCAAGAACGTGGCCCTGCGCGGAGTGTCCGGGACAGTACCTGACAACAGGGTAGATAGCCGTGATTTCAGCTTCTTTACACACGAGGAGGCCGAGACATTCATCAATACGGTCGGAATCAAAGAGCGGTATATGGCTCCGGAAGGAGTGTGCGCGTCAGATCTTTGTTATGATGCAGCTGTCCGTTTGCTTGACTCATTGGGGTGGAGTCGGGATAGTATAGACGTACTGATATTCGAATCCGTTACCGGTGACTACCGTACCCCTCCCACATCCGGTATATTACAGGATCGTTTGGGATTGTCGACATCCACATTTGTTCTGGATATGCCAATGGGGTGTTGCGGGTGTATTTATTCAGTTACGGTTGCTGCTAACCTGCTCTCTTCAGGCAGCGTGCGAAGGGCACTGCTCCTTATAGGAGATACAATAACAAGAATGGGCTCACCGTATGACAAGAGCCGTTATCCTTTATTCGGAGACGGAGCTGTAGCGATGGCCCTTGAATATGATGAATCAGCCGAGGATATACTTGTTGATTTTGGAACTCTGGGTTCAGGGTGGCAGGCATTAATGACTCCTCACGGCGGTTTCCGTCATCCGATAACTGAAGAGTCTTTCAAGTACGAGGATTTCGGCAATGGGATAATCCGCTCGCCTAAGGATACGCTCATCAATGGAATGGATGTATTTGCCTTTGCAATATCAAAGCCACCTGTGAGTGTTAAAAAATTTATGGAGGATTACGGCATTGATCCAGAACATGACATAGATTATTTTCTTATACATCAAGCAAATAAATTGATAGTAGACAGAGTTGTAAAGAAACTGAAGCTAAATCCGGATAAGGTGCCATACAATCTCCAGCATTTCGGCAATCTGGGCGGAGCGTCCATACCGATGCTCATGGTCACTAATATCGCTGATGAACTGCGCAGCCGCAAGTGTTCGTTGCTCTGTTCGGCGTTCGGACTCGGGCTTACCTGGGGAACGATGTGGTTAAAAACAGATTCCATTGAAGTTTTAGCTCTAAATATTATATAATATGCTATCATACTTAAGAAAAAAGGTTTATAGAATAGTAACAAGACTATATCCATGGTTTCTAAAAGCTGCCTACGGAATGGATATCGGTCAAGATGTTATTATTTCCAGGACAGCCAAACTTGACAGGGCGATAAATCCACATGGTATTCATATTGGAAGTAGCACATGGATTCTAAGAGAAGCTATGGTATTATCTCATGACCACTGCCGTGGACTTAAGGCGGATACGCATATCGGAAAAAATTGTGTGATAGGAGTAAGATCAATAATAATGCCTGGAGTCAGCATAGGTGATAGCTGCATAGTGGCGGCCTGCAGTGTGGTAACAAAAAACACACCCTCCCATTGCATAGTTGCAGGAAATCCGGCGAAAGTCATCAAAACTGGCGTAGTCGTGAGAAATGGAAAAATTGTCGAGCCCGGTCAAAGTATTAAAAATGAAACGAGGTAAAATGTACCGCCATTTTTTCAAAAGATTCTTCGATTTCTGCATTACTTTCTGTGCCCTGATAGTTCTGTCGCCTTTCCTGCTGGTGTTTATCATTATTTTGCATTTTGCGAATAGGGGGGCTGGAGTGTTTTTTACTCAGGAGAGGACCGGGAAGAATGCGCGGATTTTCAAGGCTGTAAAGTTCAAGACAATGACAGATGAGCGTGACGCGGAAGGCAAGTTGTTACCGGATGCACAGAGAATTACCAAAATTGGAAAATTCTTTCGCTCGCTCTCTTTAGATGAGCTGCCGCAACTGTGGAATGTGCTCAAAGGCGATATGGCGCTCATAGGGCCGAGGCCTTTGCTTCCCAAATATATTCCGCTATACAGTAAAGAGCAGTTCCGCCGCCATGAGGTAAGGCCGGGTATCACAGGCTGGGCGCAAATCAACGGAAGAAACAATATTTCATGGACAAAAAAGTTTGAACTGGATGTATGGTATGTAGACCATTTGACCTTTTTGTTAGATATGAAGATATTTTTTCTGACAATCAAGAAAATCGTAATGCGCAGCGATATCTCTTTCGAAGGCGAAGCCACGACTCATCCTTTCGACGGAACTAATTGAATGTCAGCTTCGCACCATTTTACAGCATTTATGGTAAATAAAACTTATTAATTTGCTTGGAGATTGCGATTTGAATATTTAGTTTTGCGTTAAATGAAGAAGGTGATGAAGTTATCTGAATCGGCAGTTGGATATAGTAGGAAAGGACTCCGGAAAATTAAGGATGAAGAATTAGAGCAATGTTGCAATGTACTGCACATGGATGGGATGCCATGTGTTTATACAGATGAAGAATTCAGGCAAATACTGACAGATGCGGAGAGAGAAGGGAATGCAAGTGATGAAGATGTGAGGGGATTTTTTGCCAAATGGGGAATTTAAATATCATATGGAGAAAAAGAGCTCTGAAAGATCTTTCTGCAATAGCTGACTGGTATAATGTGAATATGGGGTTTACAGCAGCAAGAAAAGTTGTCAGTAGTGCCTATAAAACTGTAAATTTATTGTCTATACAACCTGGAATAGGTATTATTCAACATAACCTATCTTATGGTAAGAGTGCGTACTATAGTTTTCCAATGCATCCATTGTATTTAATCATATATAGATATACAACAGATACCCTTTATATAAGTGCTATAAGGGCTATAAGGATGCAACAATAAAGGTGTTATCATTAGTATAGATCAATAGAAAAGTAATCTATAAACTTATGTCAAACAGAATTTATCTCTGCCTTGCTCACATGAGCGGCAGGGAGCAGGCTTTTATTCAGGAGGCATTCGACACGAACTGGGTCGTGCCTCTCGGGCCCAATGTAAACGGATTCGAGGAAGATCTTAAACAATTTACAGGCGGAGAGCGCGAAGTCGTAGCCCTCTCTTCCGGAACCGCAGCGGTGCATCTTGCACTTTTGGCATGCGGAGTAGGCCCCGGAGACGAAGTTATAGTGCAAAGTTTTACATTCTGCGCCTCGTCGCATCCTATTACCTATCTGGGCGCCACCCCTGTATTTGTAGACTCGGAACCCGATACATGGAACATAGACCCTGACCTTTTGGAAAAGGCAATAATCGACAGAATATCAAAAACAGGCAAAAAGCCTAAAGCTATCATTCCCGTCGCGCTTTATGGAATGCCATATAAGATAGACAGGATAATGGAAATTGCCGCCAAGTACGGAATTCCCGTAATCGAAGATGCTGCGGAGGGGTTCGGCTCGCGTTATAACGGGCAGATGCTCGGCACTTTCGGCGAATACGGCGTGCTGTCTTTCAACGGAAACAAAATGATTACAACTTCGGGCGGCGGCGCTCTCATATGCAAGGATGCGGAGGCCAAGAAGGAGATTATGTTCTATGCGACCCAGGCGCGCGAGGCATATCCCTATTACCAGCACGAGCGCGTAGGTTACAACTATCGTATGTCAAATATATGTGCAGGTATCGGCCGCGGCCAGATGACTGTCGCCAACGAACATATAGAGCATCACAAAGCCCTTTATGAGCTTTATTGCGAATTATTAGGCAATGTCGACGGTATTACGGTCCACAGAAAACCATCAGACAAGTTCGACAGCAATTTCTGGCTTGTGACAATAACCTTGGATGTGTCGCTGCATGTAAAAGGAGAGGAAAAAGCCTACAGCAAGGCAGTTACAGGAGCTGTAGGAGGTGCAGCCGGAGTTACCCATGCTTCATCTGCGCTCCATACTGAATGCGAACCCAACGCCAATGTAGAGGCAATGCGTATGGGTTTGGATGCACTCGGCATAGAGTCGCGCCCGCTTTGGAAGCCGATGCACAAACAGCCGGTTTATGCAAATGCCCCGGCCTATACTAACGGCGTAAGCGAAGCGCTCTTTAAAAGAGGGCTCTGCCTGCCGTCAGGCCCTTGCGTAAGCAAAGACGACGTGAGGTTTATAGTAGAATCTGTAAAATCACTGATAGAGAGATAACATAAACTGCGGGCCGAAGGCAACGGCGGAACTTGCCCGGATATTGCCCAGATGCAGTGTGATTATAAACGAACACCGGCAGCAGGTTGGAAGAATCAACTCGCTGCCGGTGTTTTATATCTCTATTATTCCTGTTGTGGAACGGAAGTTTAGGAAACTTTAATTGCAGTCCACAAAATTTATGCGATTTGCATTATTCGAATAGAATTATTTTATTTGCATAAAATAAATTGCAAGCCGAGAGTAGTGACGGAGTTTACTCAGACATTGCCGAGGTACAGCGTGATTGTAAACGAGGTTTAAAATAATATGAAAATGTATAGGAACCCATTTATCGTAACCGGATATATTGAACCGGAATATTTTTGCGACAGGATTAATGAATCTGAGAGGCTTGTCAAGTCTATCGTAAATGGGAACAATATAGTAATAATTTCACCCCGACGTATGGGAAAAACAGGTCTAATAGAGTTTTGTTATAACAAGCCGGAAATCAGCAATGTCTATTACACATTTTTCATTGATATATTGCATACTTCAAGCTTGCGCGAATTTACCTATCTATTAGGAAAAACGATTTATGACTCATTGCTCCCGCGCAGCAAAAAAATGGCAAATACATTTATAAGAGCGTTAAAATCTATCAGCGGCAAGTTCGGATTCGATGCAGTAACAAATTTGCCTGTTTTCAATATTGAGTTGGGTGATATAGAACATCCTGAGTATACGTTGGATGAGATTTTCAAATATTTGGAAAATGCCGACAGGCGATGTATAGTTGCAATCGATGAGTTTCAGCGGATAGCTAAATATCCTGAAAAAAATATTGAAGCATTGCTCAGAACGTATATTCAAAAGCAATCAAACAGCAATTTTATATTTGCCGGAAGTGAGCGACACATGATGCAGGAGATGTTTCTATCTTCTGCAAGACCATTTTATCTTAGTGCAGATATGCTTGAACTGAAGGCAATTATTCCAGAAATATACATCCCTTTCATAACCGGTCATTTCGGCAAGTGTAATAAAACCATTGATAATGATACTGTAAAATATGTATATGACCTATTTGACGGACACACATATTATATTCAAAAAACATTCAACGAATCATTTGCCGCTACATCTGAAAATGGAATTTGTTCTAAGGAAATTGTACTGAAAGCAATTGACAATATCGTAGAATCGTATGATACACTATACAGGGAAATCTTGTCAAATATCCCTGAGAAACAGAAACTTTTACTCTATGTTATTGCAAAGGAGGGTGAAGCGGAGCGTATTATGTCATCTGATTTCATAAAACGCCATAAATTAATCTCTGCAAGCTCTGTTCAATCCGCGGTAAAGAAACTGCTGGATAAGGAAATTATCACGGAAATCAACGGTACATACTCAATAACAGACAGATTTTTTGCAATCTGGATTAACAGGATATACGGAACCGTTTGATTTGTGGAGGGAAATCACCTCTTTACAATAGCCCAAAATGTCAGGAATATAATCTTTATATCCTTAAAGAAAGATCTGTCGGATATATATTCCAGATTTATGCGTAGCTTGTCTTGCATTACAACTTCGCGGTAATATTGTTCCGGGTCAGCAGCCTGTTCGAGCAGTTCGTTCTCATTGCGATACCTTATAGAAGCCAGATCGGTTATGCCGGGTCTCACATCCAACACATGCAACTGATGTGGTGTATATAAATCTACATATTTGCGGACTTCGGGCCTTGGCCCCACAAGAGACATGTCTCCTGTAAAGACATTTATCAGCTGCGGCAGTTCGTCCAATTTGTACTTCCGTATGTAATAACCCGAACGGGTGACACGAGGGTCACGCCCGCCAACGGTAATCAGCCCTTTTTTGTCTGAGCCTACCCTCATAGAGCGGAACTTGAAAAGTCTGAAATCCCTGTTTCCGCGCCCCACCCTTGTCTGCCTATAGAATACGGGGCCGGGCGAATCTGCCTTTACCCAGATTGCTATAATTAAAAAAAGCGGACTCAGGAGCAAAAGTCCCAATCCGCTTGCAATAACATCAAATGTGCGTTTCACTTTTTAAGATCTGAAATAATATCGGTAAAATTATCCGTTACATATTGGACATCGTCATCTGAAAGATGCGTATGTAACGGCAGCGTAACCTCGTTTTTATATTGGTCGTAGGCATTCGGGTAATCATTTATATCGAACCCCATATTTTTATAGGCTGTC
This sequence comes from uncultured Bacteroidales bacterium, assembly GCA_944325445.1. Taxonomy (GTDB): domain Bacteria; phylum Bacteroidota; class Bacteroidia; order Bacteroidales; family UBA932; genus Egerieousia. The sequence continues at coordinate 54,234 of CALVAG010000003.1, forward strand.
ATCATAGGCAGCGGCTTATAATGCACGTTGCAGGCAATGCCGCGTTCAGCCATTTTTACTATTACTGCATTCCTGTAGTCTGTATCTTTACCATCCAGTCTTACAAGGTACAAATGTCCGGATGAAGAATAGTCCGGACCGTAATGCTTTAATACTTTAACATTATAACCCGACATTGCACTGTCGTACTTTTCTATTATCTGCCTGCGCCTGTAAAGCAGTTCCGGATAGCGTTTGAGTTGTGCCAGCCCTATACCGGCCATGATATCCGTCATATTGCACTTGTAGTAGGGAGCGACAATATCATACTCCCATGAGCCCAACTTTGTTTTTGCAAGCGCATCCTTGCTTTGGCCGTGCAGTGATAGCAGTTGCAACTGCTTGTAGATTGCCTCGTTATCCAAACCTTCCTTGGCTCTCCATGTAAGCGCTCCGCCCTCGGCTGTCGTCAGATTCTTTACAGCATGGAATGAGAATGAAGTAAAATCCGCTATTTCACCGCACATTTTGCCATGCCATTTGGCCCCGAAAGCATGGGCCGCGTCTGCAATTACAATTACCCGTCCGAATACTTTCTGAATATCATTCTTGGGTCTGAACAACTGCTTTTTGGATTCCACAGCCTCGTATATTCTGCTATAGTCGCAAACCACTCCTCCAAGGTCCACGGGCATTACGGCTTTGGTCCTCTCGGTTATCGCCTCCGCAACCTTGGTATAATCCATTTCGTAAGTATCCGGTGCACAGTCCACCATAACCGGCCTCGCTCCCACATGGCACACCGAACTGGCCGTGGCCGTATAGGTATAAGCAGGTACAATAACCTCGTCTCCAGGGCCGATACCCGATATTCTGAGCGCCATCTCCATGCATGCGGTCGCAGAATTGAGGCAGACCGTCTTTGGAGTATTGCAGCACATGGATATGAGATTTTCAAACTCTTTTGTCCTGGGACCGGTTGTAATCCAACCCGAATCCAGCACATCGGTTACCATGGCAACCTCAGCCCCCGACATATCCGGAGGCGAAAAAGGAATGTTTCGCATAATTAAAAATATAAGTTATGTTTTAATACGGCTTCGCCATCAATAATTATATTGCCATTCATATCAGTAAGGCGACATTCTATTATTCCTCTATGCTTTTCTCGAATAATATCGACGCACTTGAATTTTGCCGTGTATAATTCATTTACGAATGCAGGAGCTCGAAAATTAAGACTTTGTGAAATGTAAATTGTGCCTTCCCCAGGCCATTCTGTTCCAAATACTTTTGAAAATACAGATCCAGACAAAAATCCATGTATAATTGTTCTTCCGAATACAGTATTCTTTGCATATTCAGGATCTATATGTATAGAATTTTTATCTCCGGATATTTCAGCAAATGCATTTACTTGTTCTTGGGTAAATGATATATTGACCGCATACTCTTCATTAACCTCTATCTTCATCCAATTTTTTCTTTATCAGTTCTAAAGCTTCAGAATTATAATATGTTTGGGAAAAATCATTAGATTTAAAGAATTTCACATCTTTATCTATAGTAGTTTTTTCTAAAATTTTATTTCCTACATAAATTGAATAGTCCGGTACGTCTTTACTGACAATTGAGCCTGCCGCAATTATACATCCCTTACCTATATTACACCCTGGTAAAACTATACTTCTTGCACCGATAAAGGAATAAGCACCTATTCTTACCGAGCCACGTGTATATCCTTTTCTCTCGGTATTTGGGATATTGACAAAATCTCTTCCCAATAATCGTATCGAATTCTCACTGCCATGCGTAAAGACTCCTACCCACGCACCGATTTGAGCACCTTCCTCTATTGTTATTCCTTCTGTTGCATCAATTATAGTATAATGCCATATCCATATATTATCCGCAACAGAAAGTTTTCGCTTATTCATTATTGTCACTTTACTGCTCATTCGGGTATATTTACGAAATATACCCGTTGCAGGATCTTTAAATCCATATACCATAAAAGGCTTTCCAAAAGATGTTATAGCGTGGGCACAGCCAGACATCAATCTTCCTAATGGAGACCTATATAATTTTTCCAGAAATCTCATAACTAATGATCTTAATTATTGCTGTTTAGTATTAATTATTGCACGGCAGTATTTATTACATTTATTATCTTATCGGTAAGTCTCTTGTAATCAAATTCATTAGCAGTGTCATAGGCGCGTTTGCACATTGCTTTATATTCCGATTCCGGTAGTGACAATATCGATTCTATGCCTTGTGCGTATTCTTCAGAAGAGTCGAAATGTTTAGCAATACCTATTTTATATTTTGTTATAGGGCAATCGTATATATCGATATTACAAACTATCGGTCTGCCGCTTGCCATATATTGAAACATCTTGCTTGAACTTATTCCATACTTACCAAAACCATCCGAATAATTAAGTATATTCACATAACTTTGAGATAATATAAATGGAACATATTTGGGATCGACCCATTTTTCTTTGAATATTACATTATGCAACTGTTGTTGTTTACTGTATTGTATCAACATTTCTCTGTCATTGCCATCTCCGTATATCAGGATCTTTACATCTTTACTTGATAATAATTTAGCCGCCTGGATTAACTGCATCACATTGTTGACTAATCTTATAGAGCCCAGATATACAATTTTCTTATAGTCAGACAGAAGATCTGCATCATCTAACCGATAAGCATTCTTCCAGTTATTAAAGTCGCTTAAGTCTACTCCATTGTTTATGTAATATACTTTTTTCAAATCTACAGGGCCTCCACTTGCCTTATCCCATTTTTTCTCTTTTAAATAGTCATAACATCCAGACCATGAATAAACCAGTGCATCAGCCTTTGTACAGTTATATTTTGATTGGGCAAACAGTAATTTCATTATCGGATTTTTAGGTGAGATTAATCCGAAATTCACAAAATCATCCGGCCAGACATCTAAATTTTCTGTAATGAATAAAATATTAATTTTTTTTGACCATTTTAATAATGGATTTGTAAGAAGTGGTCCTGCTGTCTGTATAATGCAATCAGGTTTCTCAAATTTGTTTACGTATCGCCTTAATCTATAGAAAAATTGAAAATCGCTTATGATACGACTAAGTCCAGCCGTCTTATGGTACATTTTTGTATTAATATGCACAAAATCTATATCACCATATTGCCTCCGGATATATCGGGAACCATCATTGATTAGATTTATATCCATATTGTGCATTACACTTGAACCAAAAACCAACACTTTGTACCCTGCTTGAACAAGATAATGCGCAAACTTTATTGCCCTCAGCCTCGATTCATACTGAGGTGGCATGGCATATTTATTTACAATCCATATTGTTTTAATTTGACGGGCCATATTCAGAATTCATTTATTCTGCTTACAACTTCTTCTATTTCTCTGATTGTCATAACCGGACTCATCGGAAGGCTGAGCTCCTCATTGTGGATTTGTTCTGTAATTGGAAATGAAAGATCATTCCATTCCTTATAGCACTCTTGTTTGTGAGGAGGTATGGGATAGTGAATTATAGTTTGTATCCCATTTGCAGATAGATAATTTTGCAATTCTTCCCGTCTGTTGCACCTTATAGGAAATATATGAAATACATGCCTGTCCCAATTTTCCACTTTAGGGAGAATAATGTCGGGATGCTTTATGTTTTCAATATAATATTTTGCCACCTTTTTACGCAACGCGTTATCCTCATCCAAATGTTTGAGTTTTATATCCAACACCGCTGCCTGAATTTCATCAAGACGACTGTTCCTGCCTATGTATTTAAATACATATTTCTTTGAAGAACCGTAATTTGCCAATGCTCTTATAGTCTCTGCCAAGTCTTTATCATTTGTCGTAACAGCTCCGGCATCTCCCAATGCTCCAAGGTTCTTCCCTGGATAGAAACTGTGTGCAGCGGCATCTCCTAAAGACCCCGTTCTACGTCCGTTGTACAAACATCCGTGAGCTTGGGCATTATCCTCAAGAAGCTTTAAATTATATTTTGCACACAGTTTGCCTATCTTTTCGGTATAGGCACAATTGCCGTAAAGGTGTACAATCATTATGGCTTTCGTCTTAGGCGTAATTGCTTCCTCAATAAGAGACTCATCTATTTCATACGTATTTATATCGGGTTCTACAAGAACCGGCTTTAAGCCGTTTTCCGTTATTGCAAGAATTGTAGCGATATATGTATTTGCAGGGACAATGACCTCATCGCCGGGTTTCATGACACCCAATTCGATATATCCTCTTAAAATCCAAATCAATGCATCGAGGCCATTTGCCACGCCGACGGTATATTTTGTCCCGATATATTCCGAATAATTCTCTTCGAAAGTTGCATTCATCTCTCCTTGAAGATACCATCCGGAATCAATTACCCGGCTTACAGCCTCATGTATTTCATCTGAATACTTTGCTGTAACTTGTTGTAAATCCAAAAATTTTATCATTGTGATTTATTTTAATTCCTCTATCAGTATGTCTGATGCCCATATTTTGCCACCCATGTATCAAATTCATCTATAAGTCTTTTTATTTCAGGAGAATTGGGTGTAATATTTTTTAATACATACTCTTCAATTTCGCCTTGAAATCCTTGAAATCCATATTTTTCTATTGCATATCTATTGACAGATACAGGCTTGCCCGGAATGTACCGCGAAAATGGCCGTACATTCTTCATGCAGGCTGAATTTGTAGCGACTATCGAATACTGCCCTATTACAGTATATTGATTTATCGTACATGCCATAGCTATATTAGCACCTTCCAATACCTTAACTAATCCGGCCAAGACAGATGAATTCGTTAATACAACCTTATCTTGTACATGTACATCATGTGATACATGCACCCCTTGCATGATAAATACTCCATTCCCTATCACGGTACGCTCTTCGTAGCATGGCTGCTCTATAAGAGAGAATTCTCTTATTTCATTGTCATTTCCGATAATGACACATGGATCATCATAACCAAAGTCTACATGCTTTGTATCCGTGGCGGGACAACCTATTACGGCATGAGGGCCGATTCTGTTTCCGCTGCCTATGCGCACTTTTCCCTCAATGATAGTATAGGGAAGAATAACGTTTCCGTATCCTAACTCTACGTCTTTCCCGACTATAGCCGTTGGGTGAATAATATTATTTTCCATGAACTTATTTGTTCTTCCATTTTAAAAATGATTCATAATCTCTTATATAATCATTCTCATCGTATTTTTCAGAAGCCAGCACAAGACATACGGATCCTGCTGAGAAGTTATTGAGATCCCTCCAAATTCCAGGCACTATCAGAAGACCCTGATAAGGACGGTTCAAGGTGAATGTGCGTTTTACATTCCCGTCGTCAAGCGTTACATCAAAACTTCCGCTTGCAGCTACAATCATTTGCTGAAGTTCTTTGTGCGCGTGAGCGCCGCGTGAGCCTCCTCCGGGTACATCATAAAGGTAATATGTACGTTTAACATCGAAAGGAATCGTTTTACTATTTTCAACTACAGTAATATTACCTTTATTATCACTGTGATGCTTGTCCATCTCTATCAGTGTGCAATCAAAAACAGTCGTATCTCTCATTTTCTGGCATTTTTTAGAAATTCCTGATAATCCCTGATATAATCGCTCTCACTGTACTCTGTTGAAGAAAGTATCAAGGCCAATGAATTGGTAGAGAAATTTTCCATAGTTCTCCAAATCATTTTAGGAACCAATAGACCGTAATATGAGCGATTCAAACTATAACGTTCTATATTATGACCGTCATCGAGCAAAACATCGAAACTTCCGGAAAGCGCTATTATAAACTCTGTGTTTTCACGGTAAGCATGCCCTCCCCTTTCAGTACCACCGGGAACATCATATATCCAATATGTCCGTTTTATTTCAAATGGCAATTGTGTTTGATTTTCGGCAAATGACAAGTTGCCCCTTGGATCTGCTATTTTAGGAAGAGAAATGATGCTTCCACTTTCTCCTATTAAATTCATTATATTGAAAAATTGTTTACAGATATGACTTTTTATTCAAAGACTTGATTGATATAATGCTCTGCTGCTTTTTTATCCGTCATACTGGATGCAGTAAACACAGCATTTTGTGAAATTCTCCTTAATTTTTCCGGCAGCATTTCTGATATGTTTTTTATTAAAGATGCCAGTTTTGTGACATTCTCTGACTCGCATAGGAAGCCGTTCTCTCCGTTTTTGATTATGCCATCCATTCCCTGACCTTTTGTTGCTATGACGATGCAGCCTTTTGCCATTGCCTCAACATAGACCAGGCCGAATGCTTCTCTGCTACTGACCATAACAAAGCAATCCGCATTATGTATAATCGTTTGTGCACTGTCCCTGGATACTTGTCCATGAAAAATAACTTGATGTTCAACTCCGAGTTCTTTTACTAAAGAACGTAAATTACGTTCTTCTTCACCTTCTCCCACTATATCGAATGTAAAATTCTTTTCCAGGAATGCCGCACTCAATGCCTTAATACTGTCTTCCACTCTTTTGAGTTTGTATAGACTGCCTACAAACACAAACTTCCTGACACCACTATTGAAATCTTTATCAACTCGTGACAAATACTTTTCAGGTATTCCGGAAAAACAAATAAACGATTTGCGGCATTTACCATACTGCTTTTCGAATTCTTTCCTAAATGACTCGGAACGAAATCCCCATACATCTACAGCTCCCATGTATTCTTCATAATTTTTATAAATACGCGACATTGCAGAACCATTACTATGAAGCACCATACATGTCCTGGCATTGGGGAAGATATTTTTCATGTGATACAGCATCTCTAACTGAGGTAACAGAAAATGCGCAGTAATAATATCTGGAACAAAACTGTCCAATTCAAGTCTATGCCGTACCAATTTAAGCGCATCAGCTACGACCCTTGACGAAAATGAAGAATGAGGTATGATTTTGCGCATAGGGACGAAGATTACAGGAACATCATCCACCATATATTGTTGGTATTTTCTTGGAGTGTTAGTATATGCTACACATCCCGTTTTTGCCTGTATATACGAATTGAACAATTTCCCTATGCCATAGTATATTCTGGGAAACAAAGACTCAAAATGCACGACTTTAACATTATACCCCATCCTCATCCATTCACGGGTAAAATAATGACATACCGGTGTTCCGGAATATGATTTGTCATTCATTGGGTATATATTTGTAAGCAAAAGGACATTTTTCATTACAACCTTCCATCAATTATAGACCGGTCAAGTACACCTTTTACATCATATATGACACAATTTGTACTTGTATATTCTTTTATGTTAATTTCCTTGAATTGAGAGTGGGCCACAGCCAATATCACCAAATCATATTTACCGTCAGGAAGAACACTATTTATCGTTATACCGTATTCATGCATGACTTTCTCCGGATCAGCCCACGGATCATAAATAGTTATGTTCTGCGTATACTCTGAAAGTGTATGGTAAATGTCTACGACCTTAGTATTTCTTATATCAGGACAGTTCTCTTTGAATGTCACGCCAAGAATCAGCATCCTAGAGTCCTTTACATTGACGCCTTTTTTATTCATTAATTTGATTGCCTGACTCGCTACATACGCACCCATTCCGTCATTAAGCCTGCGGGCATTGTACATCACTCTAGGGAGCACACCATATACTTGCGCCTTCTGAATCAGATAGTAGGGATCCACACTTATGCAGTGTCCACCCACCAATCCTGGTTTAAGTTTAATGAAGTTCCACTTGCTGGAAGCCGCTTCTATTACATCCTGTGTATCTATATCCATGGCATTGAATATCTTTGCCAACTCATTCATTAGTGCTATATTTACATCTCTTTGTGTATTCTCAATTATCTTTGAAGCTTCTGCCACTCTAATTGATGGAGCTTTGTGCGTACCGTTGACAAGTACTGAATTGTATAGATTATCAACGATATCAGCCACCTCCGGCGTAGAACCCGATGTAACCTTGCGTATTTTTTCCACAGTATGTTCCTTGTCTCCTGGATTGATGCGTTCGGGAGAATAACCGGCAAAGAAATCTACGTTGTACTCCAAACCTGAGACTTTTTCTATGACAGGGATGCACTCTTCTTCTGTGACACCAGGATAAACCGTGGACTCATAAATAACAATATCTCCTTTAGAGATAACTTTTCCTACTGTCTCGCTGGCTCCCCACAACGGTTTCAAATCCGGACGGTTATTTTCGTCCACAGGGGTAGGGACTGCGACAATGTAAATATTACAATTTTTAATGTCGTCTATTTTTGAAGTACATCTGAAACCGTTATCTAATGCGGATTTCAAAAGTTCATCGGAGACCTCCATTGTTCCGTCATGTCCATCATTCAGCGCATTTACTCGATACTCGTTGAGATCATAACCAATTGTTGAATATTTTGTTGAGAAAAGGCGGGCCAAAGGTAGACCTACATATCCAAGGCCAACCACACAAATTTTGATTGTTTTCACTTCCTTAATATTTTTACAGTTATGGGATAATAATGTTTTATTCTAAAAACATTTAATAATACTCGATGTGTATTGTTATTTGGCTAGACGCAGAGTACTATTTTATTTTGGGAACACAAATTATAAACAGTAAAGAGAGCAATAATCCTCCTGTCAAAAGGGATGTTGTAAATGTTGCACTGTTTAATGTCATTGCAAAACTGAAAATAATTCCAAACAACAATTTGTAATTCATGCCATCTGTAAATTTATCAACAATTCTGAGAAATATTACTAAAATCACAGGATAGACAATAATCCCAACGTAGCCAAAATTCATATACGCGTCTGAAAACAAACCGTTATTTGCAGCTATTTCTATATTCCCTGTCGTGTGCTCTCCTATTAAATACATAATACCGTCAGTGTATGGAGTATTAAATCCGAATCTTGATAAAATTCCCTCACGCATGTAATCCAATTCCCTAACGTTGAAAAATTCGTAATACGCATAATGTATACTGGCAGGTAATAACAATACTCTGAACGCAAAAAGTGCAGAGAAAACAGGAATGAACAAGCACAAAATAACCAAAAATAAAAAGAATGGAGGAAGGTATACAATTCTATCTTTATTATAGAATAAATAACCTACAATAGCTACGAAAAGCATAAAAATAACTGACTTATGCCCACCTATTCCAAAATTTATTACAAATAGAAAAATTATAATTAATACTGTAAGGTATTTTTTTTTTGTTAGAAGATATAGCAGGCTTAGTGACATTATTGTGCCGGAAGAAGCCAGTATATAATCAAATATTATTGGTATGTTGTATTCTCTTGATTCAAATCTGATATCATATACATCTACTAATGACATCTGTATTCTAAACCCCGTGAATTTATATGAAACATAAATTATTACAGCACCGATAGTTAAAAGTATTAAATATGTCCAAAATGGTGATTGCGTATGCTTTACATTGCATTTTATCGTATAGTCCGAAGCTCCAATATATAAAAATAGCAACCAATACACTGAAATTAACAAAACAAACTCCGGATAATTTGCACTGTATTTTAGTAAGACAACAGAAGGAATGAAACTTAAAAAATATAATAACAATATTATCTGTGAGGATACTGTTTTCTTGCGGAATAGTTCAAATATAGCTGGAAATGTTAATAGTAGCACCGTCCATGATGTCACACTAGTGAAGAATGTTTTACTATTTGGACAGATTGTAAAGTATTCAAATTTGTGCATCATATTGCCAACATAATACATGTCCAGTAAAATTTTGTATACAATAATTTGCACACCTATAATAACTTTATTGCTCAGTATCTTAGTTATACCCATTTTATAAAGTGGTTCACATGTGAACAACAAAGGATGCACCTACAATTTATTTTCACGCTTTAGTTGTTGATTATTTAAAACATAACCCAACTATTAATGGTCAAAGAAGGTGTGTCCTTTTAACTACTAATTACTATAATCTTTAACAGAACAACTTGTTTAAGTGCTTCTCATACATGTTATTTGAAGTTTGTTTAGAACTGTGAAACTACTTACTCCTATTTTATGCTCATTTTTAACCATTTACTAGCAAATTCCTGCATTAAAAATACAACAGGAATTATCGAAGCCTGAGAAAGAATCTTTTATAAATTGTTCTTTTCAAATGTCCCCATATGACCTGGAGGTAGTTTGTGCTGGATATCTTGGCACCTCCTAATGAATTAACATATGCAATAAATTCCTTAGCCATTTTGTAGTAGACCAGTTTAGAGTAATGGTTGATGTTGTCGAAATAATCGGCTTGAGATTTGATATATTGATTCACATCCAAAAGGTATACATAATCTTTTCCTTGAAAGGTGTTTCTGAGTGTATGATTTATTTCTCTATGTATCTGCTCCTTACCACTCAAAAATAAATATGGGGAATGATTTGCATAGTGAAATGGCAATTCCGACAACAACAGTAATACAAATCTCGTCTTGGCATTTTTCCTTAAGACGGCATCTATGATATACGCATAGTTCTCAGCGATTTCTTTTGCCGAGAAAGAAGAAGTTTTAAATTGCCTAGAAAAGTTTTCAAGACTTTTCAGATCGAAATGACAGCGGGCGGTCATAACTGATTTATGAATGTATTCTTCCCAATAACAGCTACTTGTAAGCGGCTTGTCATGCAATCCAAATGGCAGACGAAAACCGTTTCCATCGGTATATACTGCTAATGTAGCATCCATCAAAGGGGAAAGACAAATCACATCGTATTTTCCTGAAAACAACGTAGTATCATAAGCCTTGGGAGACAAGAACGGATATTGGTCGCACAAGGCTTTCCACTTTTGCTCGGGAAACATCAGGCTGTTGAGCAGATTAAGCGAGTGGTTATAGAAGTCCGCTTGATTCCCATCCTGGTCAAAAAAATTAAACTCTGAGGTAATTTCACAACCGGACTTTTCAATATAAGAAGCCATTACCTGTAAATCACAAGGTCCTTTGAGTAATATCTTCTCGTAAGAATTAGTATTCTTCTTTTGTGTTTCTTCAAAGGAGTCTACTTGCCGAATGTAATCTGGCATCCCTTTATCTTTTGATACGGAACCGGATACGGGAGGAACAACTGTTAACGTAGGATAGCCAAGATATGCGTATACATATTGTTCAATCCCCATTCCCATTGTACGACAGGAAAAGAGAAAATGTTCCAATATGCTATTCCGCACAGCATAGAAACCCACAAGACCGTACACTCCGTAGTTGTCAGCCACCATCACCGCACCTGCATTAACCTCTTTATCAGATAATAAATCGGTAAGTTCTTGCTTAGTGATACGTTTTTTTGTGAAATTCAACTGATTACTTCTTGTAATCAATTCAACAATGCGATCAGTCTCTTTTTGAAGGTTTGTCAAGAAGCATATTTTTATACCACTATTTTTTAGAAACTCTTCGTTTGATGAGAAAATATTTGCATCTTTCCGTTTCTTTTCCAATATTTTATATTGATTTAGACGGGTCAGTCCAGTATCATCTTTTCCCAGACTATCTACACAAGATAACAAGAAAGGAATTATATCTGGTGTGGCCACCATCAGGGTAGGACACATGAATTCTGCCTCTGCAAGGTTGGAAGGATTGTCATCTATAAACAGGGCATTGGCCTCACGCAGAGCCATATCAGCAATCAGTTGTTTTATTCGTCCTCCTTTGGGGGCCCAGTTAATCGAATTAAATACAAAAAAATCGGCTATCTTCTGCCTCTTCAATTCAGTTTCAGCACATTGAGCATCATTCTTTGAACATATAGTATTTATAATTCCCCGATAGGACAATAATTTGACCAGTTGTATATGTTCTTCTATTGGGATTACTGTACTATCTTTTCCGTTATCGGACAAGGTCCCTTTCCAGAAGGTTTCATCCAAATCCCAGATTATCAGCTTAACTTTACAGATGTCTTCTTTTTGAAACTTCATGATTGTTTTTTTATTATTATCAGTGAAACTACTAAGTATAATATACTCGCCAGTCCGTCTGAAATGCAAAAAGCCCATACCCCTCCCATGAATCCATAAATAGGAATCATCAAAAAGGCGATAGCTAAGGAAACTACTGCAGAAAATGAATATATATACATATAAATAGAATCAGCACGCATAGAAATCAGAAACTGATTGAATACGAACCCCAACGCACTGACAAATAAGTAAACGGCATATATTGGCAGTGCCTGAGAAATCTCTGCATACTCGTCCGTGAAAAGGATATTGACCATCCAGTTTGGGGCAAAGAACATGGGAATTGCAAAAATACTTACACATAAAATCATTGATAACGAGTATTTTTTCAGGAAGTTCATCTTAGATAATTTTGTATGTTTGGGCATACAAATTTCTGCCATCTTCGGGTTTCCGACTCTCCCGACTTGCATCAGAAAAAATTTTGCAATAGTAGCTAATTGTAGACATGCAGCATACAATCCTACGGAAGCTGTATCAGTATAATGATTCATTATCAAACGAATCATTGGCCCAAATGCTACTCCAATTACACAACATAAGGCTATAGCAAAACCTTTCTTGTAGAGTTCAGCAAGATTTCTTACCTTGACACCAACAAAAAGATTGATTCCTGATTGGCCTATAATTTCCTTATATTGCATGAATATAATGACCAACCAAGAAGTAGCAAGCACAATGGCTGCGTTTATCAATGATATGGTATGTGTAAACAACAAAACACTCCATATACCTGCCAAAAAAAGCACTTTTTGGATCAAATAATAAATAGAATGCCAACTCATCAGCCGGAAAGATTCATACACCGGCATAAAATCAAGAGAAATCAGGCAAGGCGTAATGATTAATAACAAATAACTCCAACTAAGCCGCGCATCCAGCCAATTGCAACTCACAACAGCTACTAATACAAATAGTGTCAAGTTAAGTATTTCTAACCATACAGTGTGAGTAATAAGCGAATCTCTGTTTTCAGGATTCTGTATTAACTCTCTCAGCATAGTCTTCTCCCGACCATAACGTACGAATTGGGAGCCGACCTCACCTATGGCTAAATAATATGAGTATATACCGAACAAAGAGGCCCCCATCACATTGGCTAGTTTTACGTTTGTCACCATGATTAGTAATCCTCCTAGTGCATTAAATATTGTTAAACCCAAAATGTTCTTTATTGCATTTTCATGTTGCAGAATGTAGCTGAACAAATTGTTGTGCGGGAATTTATTGGAAAGAACGGATACAAATTTATTTACTACCCACTTCAACGCCGTATCAATACTGTATAATATGGCGTTACGCCGCTTATTAATATACATTGTTATTTATCAAAATATTAGTAATCAAAATTGGCATGCCATTCTAATCTAATCCTTACGCACTGCAATATTTTTTGCTTCTCATTATTGAATTTCTTTTATACTACTTATTTCTCTCCTCACTCCACCTTCTCCACCAGACTTGGGTGGATTGCGGCAATGGCGACTGCCATTACACCGGGGATGGCTATGACCACCCTTTTTTCTTTCGCTCCCTTGACTCTCATGAAGGTACCTATCTGGCCTTCGAACTCGCCGCCCGTAACGCGGACCCTGTCGCCCTTTGCAAGGTCTACATCCGAGGCCTTGAGGAAGATGAACTGGTCGTTGTAACTCCCTATCGCCGCTATGAAACGCTGCATCTGATCTTCGGGAACGATTATCTTCTCGCGGCTGCGGCTGTCCACCATATATTGAAGATACTCCAGACCCTTTTTTACCGTCTGTATTACACTCTGGCTGCCGTAGACGAACAGCAGGTTGCCTACGACCGGGGTATATTTCCTGACTTTTCTGTTATGGATTATCTTCTCTTCCCACTTCATCGGGACAAAGCACTGCAGACCTGCCTGCTCGAGACGCCTTTTGGCTTCCGCCCCGCGCCTGTAGGTTGCTCTCATTGCATACCAGAGATTTTCTTCTGCAGACATATTCCGTCTTTATTCCGACAGTGCATACCTCTGGGGCTTTGAGTCTAATGCAATGCATTAAGAATCAAATGAATAAACCTTGCCCCGAGAATTTATCCCGTCTCTTGGTAAGAGACGGGCATATTTTGGAGAAACATTATGGGCAACAGGGGAGGAGGGATGCCGATACGGCAGAGGAATGTTATCAAAGGGCAGGCAATATAAATGAGCCTGAGTGCCGTCTGAAACCCCGATCATTTGAAAATTGCTAAATTCGCATGCGAAAATCTATCCGTTATGACAGGAAAACGCACAGTTGACATGCAGTCGTGGCCAAGACGCGAGCATTACAGGTATTTCGGAGAATTGGATGATCCATATTTCGGTATCACTGCAAAGGCTGATTTCACTTCATGCTACATGCAGGCGAAGCAGGAGGGAGCCTCCTTTTTCCTTTATTCATTACACAAGATATTGAGAGCTGTCAATGCCATTGACGAGTTCCGCTACAGGGTTGAGGACGGGAACATTGTCCTGTATGACCTTATCGGTGCCAGTCCGACAATCGGCAGGGAAGACGGGAGTTTCGGTTTCGGGGTTTTCGAATACCATGAGGACAGGAAGCTGTTCACAGAGGAGGCCTTAAAAGAGATAACCCGCGTGAAAAACGCTTCCGGGCTGTGTCTCGGAGAAGGGGAGTCGAGGAATGACCTGATCTATTATTCCTCGATACCCTGGATAGACTTCACAGACCTCAAGCATGCCGGAAAGATGTCCAAGGGGCAATCAGTCCCGAGAATCTCCACCGGAAAGCTGGTCCATCAGGAAGACAGACTGTCAGGAAGATATAGAATATTGTTCGAATCAAGTGTGAGAATATATCCGCGCGATTGCGGATTAAGATTGTAGATGAGATATAAAACAAAAGACCGAAGCGGGTTGAACTGCTTCGGTCTTTTGTGTCTATAGATAAATATCTTAGAACAAATCTTCCGACGATACTGTCAATTTCTTGCGGCCTCTTTTGCGGCGTGCTGCCAGGACTCTGCGTCCGTTGGGTGTAGACATACGCTCACGGAAGCCATGTTTGTTGCGACGTTTGCGTTGTGATGGTTGGAATGTGCGTTTCATATTATGACAATTTTATTATTTCTCTTTTTGGGAGGGCAAAGGTAGTATTTTCATTTTTATTTTCAAAAATTATTTGATTTCATCTTTTTATTTCAACTATCCTTTTGCCTGTAAAATATTCGTCTTTGAAAAAGCGGCTTATATCTGTAACCTCTATAAGTTCTCTTCTGATTTTGCATTTATGGGCAGCCAGCTCTACCTCTACCGCAATATCCCCGCCTTTAAGATAGAGGATGCTCTTTTTATATTTATCCTTCACCCACGGATAAAAAAGCGAAAGTTCCGTTACGGCGCGCGAAACCACATAATCGAAACTGCCCTTCATCTCCTCCACACGGGTTTTGACGGCCTCTGTATTTTCAAGTCCGAGCTCTTTTGCGATCTCACTGACAACCATAATCTTTTTCCCTATTGAATCCGCAAGGGTGAAGCGGCACCCGGGGTAGAGTATGGCAAGCGGAATCCCCGGGAAACCTCCGCCTGTCCCCACATCCAGAACGGTGCTGCCCTTTTCGAAAGGGCGATATTTTGCAATTGCCAGCGAATGGAGCACATGGTGGGTATAGAGATTCTCTATATCCTTGCGGCTTATTACATTTATCTTTTCGTTCCACTCCCTGTAAAGGGGATAGAGCTTTTCGAATTTCAGGCGCATCCCTTCGTCCAGCCCCGGAAAATATTTTAAGATTTCTTCCATCTACTTTTCTATTAATTTAGACAACAATATCTTGGCCCTTCTCAATTTTGTCTTCACGCTATTTACAGGCATGTCCAGTTTTTGGGCGATTTCCTGATATTCGTACTCTTTTATAAAACGCATTATGGCAATCTGCCTGTACCCTTCGGGAAGGTTTTCTATATGCTCTATGAGGAGGGAGTATTCCTGGTCGCTTATCATTTTCTCCTCAGGCGAGGTGCTGCCGGCAACATTCCTGGCCTGCCGCTCATTCTTTTTATCTGCAGTCATGCCAGAAGCCAAAACTATTTTCCTCTTTCTGGAGTAATCGATGGCTATATTTTTGGCTATCGTATAAATCCATGTGGAAAACTCATATTGCGGATTATAATCCTTAAGCCTGCTGAAGGCCCTTTGGAACGCCTCCTGACAGATATCTTCTGGCTCCTCCGCCGTCTCATTTTCCCCCTCTGCCGTGCCTATCAATTCGTTTATATGTGAAATCACGCCGTTGCGGTAGCGTTCTGTCAGGGCGGAGTAGGCGAGGGGCTCTCCGTTCAGGGCCAACCTTATAATCTCCCTGTCGGGCAGTTTCCCATATTCATAATTCTTCTCCGCCATCATATATCTATAATACAGTATTGCGACAGCCTGACGGCAATTTAGTGAGCTTCGAGCCAGTTGGCTCCGGCATTGCACTCTGCGACAAGGGGAACTTTGAGAGCCGCGATGTTCTCCATCTCCTCCTTCAGCAGCTTTGTGATGAGTTCCTTTTCATTGTCGATGACATCAAGCACAAGTTCGTCATGTACCTGCAGTACCATCCTGCTCTTCAGACCATCTGTCTTTAACCGTTTATAAACGTTTATCATCGCCAATTTTATGATATCCGCAGCGCTTCCCTGCAGCGGCGCGTTTATGGCGTTCCGTTCATTATAGCCCCTTACCACGCTGTTGCGGGAGTTGATGTCCGGCAAAAAACGCCTTCTTCCGTAAATAGTCTCCACATATCCTTTCTCCTTGGCAGATGCAATCATACGGTTTATATACTCCCTGACTCCCGGATAGTTGTTGAAGTATTCCTCTATCAAGGCCTTGGAGTCGCTGCGACTCATGCCTATCCTTTGGGAGAGGCCGTAGGTCGATATGCCGTATATTATTCCGAAATTGGCGGTCTTGGCCCTTGAACGCTGCTCTTTTGTCACCTCTTCTTCCTTCTCTTTGAAAATTTTGGCCGCCGTTGCGGTGTGGATATCCTTGCCGTGTTCGAACGCCTCTATCAGACCGCTGTCTCCGCTCATGTGCGCCATAAGGCGCAACTCTATCTGGGAGTAGTCTGCAGAGACGATTACCCCGTTGGGGTGCGACGGAATAAAGGCTTTCCTTATCTCTCTTCCTCTTTCTGTGCGGATCGGGATGTTCTGCAGGTTGGGATTCGACGAACTCAATCGTCCTGTTGCCGTGAGGGCCTGGTTGAATGTGGTGTGCAGTTTCCCGTTGCGGTCTATCATTTGCGGAAAGCTATCTATATAGGTGGAGAGCAGCTTTTTCAAGCCTCTGTATTCCAATATCTTTTCAACGATAGGGTGCTTCTCTTTAAGTTCGTTCAGACTCTCTTCATCTGTAGGGTAGTTCCCTTTGGAACTCTTTTTGGCCTTTGGCGAAAGTCCCAATTTTTCATATAAAAGAATGCCTATCTGCTTGGGCGAGAGAATATTCAGTTCGGCATCCCCTGCCATCTGCCGTATTTCGGACTCTATGCCTTCCAGCTCTTTGTTGAGCAGTGTACTGTAATTTTTAAGGTGGGCGGTATCTATCTTCACCCCTTCCCATTCCATATCGCTCAGAACGGCAATGAGCGGCATCTCTATTTTATCGTACAGCGTGACGAGTTCCGCTTCCCGCAGCCTCTTCTCTATTTCATGGCAGAGCGGAAGCATAAGTGCGCATTCGTTTATCTCTTTTTGGGTTATGGCATTTTCGCCTTGCAGGCTATCCTCCGGGGCGGAAAAGAGGTCTGCTGCAACGTTATCCTGTTTCTGCTCCACATGCTGCCCGTTCAGCAGTTTTTCTGCATCTTCTCCTATAAAACTTCTTATGAGCATCTTCGCACTGTGGCTCCTTTCCGGGTCGAGTATATAGTGCATAATCTCTATATCCTTGACTTTCTGCAGATAGCCTGCATCCAATGCTCCGTTCATGTCTATCGAGACCTCTCTGAAGTATTTTATATATTGCTTGAATCCGAATCCGACCTTTTCGATTGCTGGATTCATGATAACTTCCTTAAGGGCGGAGAATTCTGCACCGGAGAGATTCTGTATGGAAGGGATGACACAGTATGAGCAGGGCTTTTCTCCGGTTGCAACCGCCAGGCTCTTTTCTGTGGCGAATTTTATTGAAATTTCTCCATTCCTCTCCGCTGTTTTTGCAAAATCATGCAATGTAACCTCTTGAAGTTCCAGGGTATATCCTTTGCCGGCCATCTCCTTTTCTTCTTTTGATTCTCCTATGCCTGTGAGTTTTCTCAGGGAGTTGATCTCATATTTGCTGAATACGCTGTTTACCGCCTCCTCATTTACGTTATGACGCTTGATTTCATCCTTGCAAAGAGGCAGTCTTATGTCTGTCTTTATGGTAACGAGGAATTTGCTCATGCCAATCCTTCCTTCCGCCTCCTTTACCGCCTCCTGCTGTTTTGCCGGAAGCTGCGACAGATTGGATAAAACCTCCTCTACGGAACCGTATTTGGAGATGAGTTTTTTCGCCCCCACTTCTCCTATTCCGCGGATGCCCGGTATATTGTCCGACGAGTCTCCCCATATTGTAAGGATATCTATTACCTGACGCGGATCGGTAATGCCGTAGTGGCTGCAAATCTGTTCTTTTCCCAATATTTCAGTCTCTCCTCCTCCCTTGGCGGGTTTGTACTGGTAGACATTCTCGGAGACGAGCTGCCCGTAATCCTTGTCAGGGGTGACCATATATATTTTATCTTCGGTCCCGCTCCATTGGCATGCCATGGAGCCTATTACGTCATCGGCTTCGAATCCTGGAACCATTACTACAGGAATATTCAGCGCCTGCAGAATCTCCGTGAGCGGCTCCAATGCCTCCTTTACCAGTTCCGGTGCAGCGCTTCTGTTTGCCTTGTATTCAGGGTAGGTCTCATGTCTGAAGGTCTTTGCAGGAGGGTCGAAGGCAACTGCTATATGGGTTGGCCGCTCTTTCTCCACAAGTTCCAGGACCATCTTTGTAAAACCGAAAATTATGGAGGTGTCCATCCCTTTCGAATTTACCATGGGATGCCTCATGAATGCGTAGTACATTCTGAAAATCTGTGCATGGCCGTCTATAAGAAATATTCTGTTCATACATTGTCCTCCGCATACCATTCCACATAGCTTGTCGCAGTCTCGTAGAGTTTGAGATGGTGCAACTTTACTCCGGAAGGCAGGTTTTTCATAATCACCTCTGCAAAATAGCCTATCAGATTTTCGCAGGTCGGCTGGAAATCCACCATTACCACATTCCTGTATTCCCTGCACAACTCCTCTGCAAGAGGCGCATCCCGGCGCATTACCAATGCATGGTCGAAACACTCTATTATATTTTTGTTTACGACAGCCTTGAGGTCTGTAAAATCCATAAGCATACCATCTTTGGCGCAACCGCAATTCTGTGCCGGAGCGCCCGAAACGGTTACATACAAAATATAGGAATGGCCATGGATATGGCGGCATTTGCCGTCGTAACCCAAAAGGGCATGGGCCCCTTCGTATCTGAACTCTTTTGTGATCCTTATTATGCTCATCTTGTCATATTGTCTCGTTTACAGCTTCGAACGAGCGTGTAGTCCTGTTGAAGACTATGCGCTGCCCGTCAAAAATCTTGTTGAAAATATCTTGTTCCATCAGTTTTTCGGGCGTGTCGTCGTAAAAACCGTCGCCCGCCATAACCCATATTTTGTCGCACATTTGAATGGCGGTCTGCAAATCGTGGGTTGAAAAGATTATACACTTGTTGCTTTTATGCGCAATGTCGCGCAAAAGCCTGGTTATAAGAAAACGGTTGGCTATGTCGAGGAATGCTGTAGGCTCATCCAAAATAATGGCCTCAGTATCCTGGGCTATGGCGCCGGCTATCGTGACGCGCTGGTACTCCCCGTCGCTCAGCACACTGCTGTCTCTCTCTTCGAACCCTGCAAGCGAGACCATTTCCAACGCTTCGGAGATTCTCTTTTCATCCTCCTGTTTTATGCTTCCCAGCCAGTTCGTCTTATAGTACCGGTTAATGCTCAAGACTCCCCTTACCGTCAGATTCTTCGCCCGCGGGTTATTTGCCCCTACGAATGCAAGCAGGCTTGAGCGTTCTTTGCGCCCGTAGCTCTCTATTGCTTTGTTCCTGAACAGGATCTCTCCGCCGCCGCAGTTGGGCAGTATGCCGCTTATGGTCTTTAGCAAGGTGCTTTTGCCTTTCCCGTTGGCTCCTATCAGGGCTATGAATTGCGAACTGCATGCAGCGGCATTGATATCGGAAAAGATGACCTTTTCCTCCTTTCCCTCCTTTACGCAGAGATTCAATGATTTTATCTCGACAATATTCTCCACTATGCCCTGTTTTTAATGATTATTGCAAAAATAACGGGTATTCCCAATAATGCCGCCATTGTATTTATCGGGATTATATTGCCAGATCCCGGCAGTTGCGAAAGGGTGTCGGCAATAAGCGTCATTCCGCCTCCAAGAATTGCGGAAGCAGGTATAAGTACTTTATGGTCTGCATCTTTATATATCATTCTGGCTATGTGCGGGACTGCTATGCCTATAAATCCTATCGGGCCGCAAAAGGCGGTAATGCCTCCGGCCAGAAGCGTGGTCGCAACGATTATCCTTATCTTTACCCTTTTTGTATTTATTCCGGCCGCATCGGCATATTGTTCGCCTAACATTATGGCGTTCAAATCTTTTATATTGTAAACCGACAGTATGATGCCTGCAACGGAGAGAACCGCCAGTATCAGCAGCTGCGACGATTTGAGCCCCGTAAAACTTCCCAATGTCCATACTACGTACATTTTCAGAGCAGATTCGTTGGAGGCGTATTGCAGCAGGTTTATAAGAGCCGATGCAATGCTCGAGACCATGATTCCGAATATGAGAAGCGAAAGGTTGTCTTTAAGTTTTTCGGAGACTGCAAGGATAAGCAGCAGAAGCAGTATGGAACCCGCCATTGCGGCGCCGGCAATGCCGAAGGTCTGGAAAGCTGCAGAACCGAGGTTTATGCCGAGTGCGCTGCCGCCCATTATGAAAAGCGCAACTCCCAATCCGGCAGAGGCGCTCACGCCTAAAATGTAGGGGTCCGCCAGGGGATTTCTGAAAAGCGTCTGCATCTGCAGTCCGCAAAGCGAGAGGCCCGTTCCCGCCAGAAGTGCCGTGATGGCCTTTGGCAGTCTGAAATTGTATATAATGTCGCGTATGAAGTTCTGCTCCGTTTCGCAAATGCCGCCTGCATTGCCGGAAAAGAGAGAGAAGAATATCTTCTTTACCGGGATATAGACCCCTCCGAATATGTTGTCGCATATGAAAAATGCAACAAGTATCATTATTGGAATGACAAAATATTTTCTCTTCTTTTTCATTGTCGCAAAGTTAAAAAAATTTAAATTTGCGCCCGAAAAATGAGTCTTAAAGAGATAAATAAAGATAGGTTATGAGAAAGAAAATTGTAGCTGGAAACTGGAAGATGAACACTACGGTTCCGCAGGGTGAAACTTTGGCGAAAGAGATTGTGAAAATGGCATCGGAGGTCCCTTCCGATGTAAATCTTATTGTAGCCCCTCCTTTTACGCATCTTTCCAAAGTGGCGGATGCCATTAAGGGTTCAAGAGTCGCACTCTCTGCCCAGAACTGTGCAGACAAGGAGAGCGGTGCATATACCGGCGAGGTCTCTGCCAAAATGCTTGCGAGCGTTCCTGCAGAGTATGTGATCCTGGGCCATTCCGAGAGAAGGGAGTACTACGGCGAGACGAATGCCAAACTGGTGGAGAAGATAAAACTTGCGTTGGGCGAGAACCTTTCGGTGATATATTGCGTGGGCGAGAAACTGGATGAGAGAGAAAAGGGCGAGCATTTCAATGTAATTGCTTCGCAGGTCAAAGAGGTGTTGTTCAACCTTACTGCAGAGCAACTTGAAAAAGTGGTGATAGCATATGAGCCGGTATGGGCGATAGGAACAGGCAAGACAGCGACAAGCGCGCAGGCTCAGGAGGTTCATGAATTTATAAGAAAGACCGTTGCCGGGAAGTTCGGCGAGGATGCGGCGGAACGTATATCGATACTTTACGGAGGTAGCTGCAAGCCCGGAAATGCAAAGGAACTTTTTGCATGCAAGGATATCGACGGCGGTCTTATCGGCGGTGCGTCTTTGGTAGCCGATGATTTCATAGCTATTGCAAAGTCATTTTAAAAAATCACAATAATTAGGTATTGCGGTAACTGTATAGAGAATATACCTTTGCAATCGAATCATTCTGTTCATAACGCCATGAGGTGATTCTTATGGACAGAAGAATTGATGAAATACAAGGCATTTAGGTTCGAGACGAATGAGCGTACATTTGTACGTGATTGAGTTGAGATACCGAAATAACGCAGTAGTTTACAATTATTCTGTCCATAAAGGTGTATTTGTTATTGTTATTGTAGAATAAAGCCGTCGGACCCGTATGGTAAAGACGGCTTTGTTTTGGACTAAAACGAAATGTCATGGGCAGTGTCTTATGTTATAAAACTACCGATAAAATGGCGGACATTATATCCGATAATCCGTCTTTACTGCAGATAATGAGCAGGTTCGGTATGAAGCTCGGATTCGGTGACTCTACAGTGGAGCAGGTATGCGCTTCCCAGGGAGTTGATGCCCCGACCTTTATAGAGGTCGTGAATTTTGTCTCCGGGAACTGTCATAACCGCAGAGAGCGGGAGAACAGCCTCTCTCTCCCTACGCTTTTGTATTTCCTGCGTCAGGCCCATATCTATTTTTTGGATTTTTCGCTGCCTAATATCAAGGAAAAGCTCGAGAGTGCGATAGGCTGTTACGACCACGGGATTTCGATGCTCATAATGAAATTCTTCGAGGATTATACGGCACATGTCAGGCAGCATATGATGTATGAGGAGACAGAGGTCTTTCCGTTTGTGGAGAAACTTATTGCCGGAGAGAAAGAGGGCGATTTTAAAATAGCCTCTTTCGAAAAGAAGCATAGCCAGGTAAGCGATACCTTGAGCGAACTCAAAAATCTTATTATAAAGTATTTTCCTGCAAAAGAGAGCAGCAATTCCATAAATTCCGCGCTTTACGATATTATGATATGCGAGAATGAACTGGAGTCGCACTGCAAAATCGAGGATTCCCTTTTCGTGCCTGCCGTAATGAGATTGGAAGATGCTGCAGCTTCCGGAAATGAACAATATGGAGAGGAAAACGTTGAAATGGAGGCGGGAGATGAGGATGAGGGCGTTTTGAGCCGCAGGGAACTGGCTGTTCTGGTTGAGGTGGCAAAGGGTTTTACAAATAAGGAGATTGCCGACAGGTTGTTTATCTCGATCCATACTGTCATAACGCACAGGCGCAATATTACAAAGAAGCTGAACATACACAGTACCGCAGGCCTTACGATTTATGCGATAGCCAATAATCTGATAGATTTGAAGGATATTAAACTTCCGGTATAAAGTTTACGATAAATACGATGTCTGAAATCAATTATCTTGAAGTATGCATAGAGATAACTCCGTTCTCCGAGGAGAATGCGGAGATTGTGACGGCTATGATAGAGGAGGCGGGGTTCGACAGTTTCGTGACGGAACAGCCCTGCCTTAAGGCCTATATAAAGAGAGAGCTGTTTTCGCAGCAGCATCTGCGCTGCCTGCTGAACTTTTTCGACAATAATCCAGATATAAAGCTCTCCGTAACGGTAAATCCCGTGAAGCAGGAGAACTGGAACAAAATATGGGAATCCGAATTCAGGCCGATCTGCATAGAAGGCCTTTGTACGATAAAGGCAAGCTTCCACAAGAATCTGCCGAAGACCGATTATTCGATTACCATAGATCCGAAAATGGCATTCGGGACAGGACATCACCAGACTACATCCCTTATGGTAAAGTGGCTTCTGAAACTTGCAAGGTTGAGGGCCTCCATGACCGGGGCTTCCTCTCCAACACTTAAGGGAATGCAGGTACTCGACATGGGTACTGGTACAGGGGTCCTGGCGATTCTTGCGGCAAAGCTCGGTGCGCAGCGCCCGGTCCATGCAATCGATGTGGATATTGTAGCAGTCAATTCGGCAAAGGAGAATATCTATAAGAACCGTCTGCATAATTCGGTTACGGTCCTGCATGGAGATTCATCTTTGGTTCAGCGTTCGAAGTATGATCTGATTCTGGCCAATATCAACAGGAATATCCTTTTGGCCGATATGCAGACATATGCCTTGGGGCTGAAAAGCAAAGGCGAAACCCTTTTCCAGAACCGCTCCAAAAGGGGGTATAAAAATATTCCACGGGAATTTTCCGGCGGAGGCCTGCTTGTGATAAGCGGCTTTTACGGAGAAGATGTCCCGCTGCTGAAAAAACGGGCGGAAGAGTGCGGGCTGCGGTTCGCCGGCAAAATGAGCCGGGATAACTGGACGGCCTTGTTGTTCAACCGTATTTAGATGAAGAATCAGTCGTTGTTCATCTGTACTATGTCTACCCTGTTTTTCTGGCTCTCTCCAAGCAGATATTCGCTGAAATAGTCTGCCATTCTCCAGAAAAAGTATTCGTTCATATCTCCGAACCCGTGCGCCTGGCCGGGCAGAATAAGCATGTCGAACCTCTTGTTTGCACGAATCAGGGCATTTACCACCCTTATGGTGTTTGCAGGGTGCACGTTATCGTCCACATCTCCGTGGACAAGAAGCAGATGCCCTTTCAGGTTCTTTGCAATTTGGGGATTGGTGTCGATTTTATATGTGAAGGTGGTATCGCCCTTTTCGCTTACCTCTTCCAATATGCCATGGTGCTGTTCGCTCCACCAGCGGTTGTATATCGAATTGTCGTGGTTGCCGGCGCATGAAACGGCAGCCGTGTAAAAGTCGGGATAGGTGAGGATTGCGGCTGTAGACATGAATCCTCCGCCGGAATGGCCGTGTATGCCCACTTTTGTGCCGTCTATCCATTTGTATCGTGCCGCGAGCCTCTGTACGGCTGTCTTCTGGTCTTCCAGACCGTAATCGCGCAGGTCGCCGTATCCGAAATTATGGTACCATTTCGACCTGTTGGGATGTCCTCCGCGGTTGCCTACGGTAATAACGATAAATCCCATCTGTGCAAGACGGTCTGTACGTGTCATGTTCGAACTCCATGAGATATTGTTGGCCTCGACCTGTGGGCCTGGATATACATACTCTATAATGGGGTATTTTTTTGTGGAATCGAAATCGAAAGGCCTGTATATTGTGCCGTACAGGTCTGTGATTCCGTCGGCGGCCTTTACGGTAAATCTTTCGGGCAGCCTGTAGCCGGCGGCAAAGAGCTGTGACAGGTCAGCCTTTTCCAGTTCCGTTATTTTCCGCCCCTCTGCAGAATAGAGCGCGGCAGCAGGTACGGCATCGACTCTGGAGTAGTTGCATATAATGTAGTTTCCGTTATCGTCGGCCGAGGCTGTTACGTCCATATCCGGCATGTCTATCTGTTTAAGCCCGCTTCCGTCCAGATTGACCCTGAAGGTATGCATCTGGTAGGGGTTTTCGGATTTGTCGTATCCGCAGGCGCTGAAAACCAGATAGCCCTCGGTGTCGTTTACTGCCAGTACCTTATCCACATGGAACGGCCCTTCCACGATTTTATTGGCCAGGGAGCCGTCGGAATTGTATAGATAGAGATTCGCCCATCCGTTGCGTTCAGACCAGTGGACAATCTTTGTGCCGTTGTTCACAAGGCGCAGAGGCCTGGTCTCCACATAGGTGTTCATTCTCTCTGTAATTACGGTCTCTGTAGAGTCCCCGTTTATGTTTACCCTGCACACGTCTACCCTTTTGATATCTCTGCTTGTGCGTGTCAGATAGAAGTTCTCGTTGTCTCCGAGCCATTTGCTGCAGTAAAAGTCTGTATATTGGTCTTCACGCGTGGCCGGTGCCGTTTCGAATTGTATTGTCTGGTCTTTGAACGCTTCCGTTTTGATATGCCTTTTGCTCATGTCGTCTGCCGAGAAGATATAGAGATACTCTTTCGGGCCGGGCTCCCCGGGCATCTGGTATTTGTAGCTTTGCAGCGTGGGGCGGGGGCTGCTCAGGGAGTTTATCACCCAAAGTTCCTTGATTCCGCTCATGTCGTACTTGATTGCAGCAAAATGTTTTGAATCCGGGGCCCATGCCAATGTGTAGGGGAAATAGCGTTTGGTGCTGTCCTGCCACTCCCAGCCCATATAGTTGTCTGCGCCCCACCCGAACTCTTTTGTCCCATCTGCGGTAACTGCATGTTCTACAATGGTGCTGTCCTTTTCGTCTTTTGCCGCCTTGGCCAGATTCTCCGCATCCATCCAGTAGAGGTTGGCATTTTTTGCAAAGATTCCGATTTTCCCGTCTGGCGATACATTGGCCCATGATGGATATTTCTCTTCCTCCTCTTTGCCGGTTATATCCGTAAGTCTTTTTGAGGCAATATCGTATGAGAAGCTGAAAACCTTTTTATCTCCCCACCTCTTTATTCTGGCAGAATCCTTTTCGGGAAGCGAGCTTTTTATTTCGAATGTAAACGTCTTGTCTTCTTTCAACTTTAAATTCCTGAGCGGAAGGTGCTGCGCATCGAACGGGTCCTTTACGATCTCCGTAATCTGCATGGCAAGTCTCTCCATATCGAATATCGGGCTCTTTTTGCCTGTCTGTGCATCTACGATATAATATTGCGTGCCGTTGGAATCTTCCCATTTATACCAGAATTTGTCTGAATCGAGAAACCATTTGGGTGCAACTTTGGTGGAATGTACCATCTGTTTTACCTTTTTGGCGGAAAATCTTGCGGCAAGTTCATAATTCGGCGCCTGCTGTGCAGTGGCCGCGAGTGTCGTTATTGCGGCAACAAGCAGAAATATAATGCGTTTCATTTATTTATGATTTAATTCTTTACTGTAATTCACATGCGAAGATACTAAAGAATCTTTTCGTATCTTGAGTATTTTCAACGAAAACTATTGAATTCCGTATTTTTCAAAAGTCCAGATGCTGGATGTGTCGGTTACATTCGCAGCTACGGATGCAAAGAGGCATGGCTGTAACCCGATGTCCGGATAGATAGAAAAGGCAGCCCGGCCGGATTGCCGGGCTGCCTCTTTGTGTGCGGGCGAAGGGACTCGAACCCCCACGTCGTACGACACTAGATCCTAAGTCTAGCGCGGCTACCAATTACGCCACGCCCGCATTTTGAAATGAGGTGCAAAATTACGCAAAAAAATCTATTTTCAAACAAATTTGTGATTTGGTGATGTTTTATTAACTTTGCAGGCTCGAATCTTTGTAGATGCGGAAAATAAATTTTTACTATATATGAAAATTGAGAAAAAACAGGTAGACGATTTGACCTTCCAGTTGAATTTGACCATAGATAAGGCAGATTGTGCAGAGAAGGTTAAAAAATCTTTGAACGAGTATCGCAGAAAAGCAGATATCAAAGGATTCCGTAAGGGAATGGCCCCTATGTCGCTAATAGAGAAAATGCATGGTGCAACTGCATTGGCCGAGAGCGTAAACAGTTTAATATCGGATTCTATCAATAACTACATTTCTGAAAACAAGTTGAATATCTTGGGAGAGCCGCTTCCCAACGAACAGCTTCAGAAACCTATCGATTGGGAAAAGGATACGTCATACGAATTCGTTTTCGATCTGGCTACCGTTCCGGAGATAAAATTGCAGCTTTCCAAGAAAGACAAACTTGTCTCTTACGAGGTTGAGATTTCAGATGAGGCCAGACAGAATTATAAATCCAATATGCTCCGTCAGTTCGGCAAGCTGGCCGATGCCGAAGCCGCAGGGGAAGATGATTTCATAATAGCGGACCTCGAGCAGAACGGAACCGTGATAGAGGGAACTTATATCTCGCTCAAGAGCATAAAGAACAAGACCATCAAGAAAAAATTCCTCGGCAAGAAGGTAGGAAGCAGTTTCGATATAGATGTAAACAAGACATTCGTAAACGAGGCAGACAGGGCGGCTTTACTCAAAATAAAGAAAGAGGACCTGAAGGATATAGATCCCAATTATAAAGTTACGGTAAAGGAGATCAAGACATTTGTCGAGGCCGAGCAGAATCAGGATCTTTACGACAGGCTTTTCGGAAAGGATGTTGTAAAGGACGAGGCCGGTTTCGATGCCAAGGTCGATGAGCGTCTGAAGGCTGATTACGAACGTGAGAGCGATTTCCGCTTTATGCTCGATACGCGCGATTACCTTATTAAAAAGTGCGATATCAAATTGCCTGAAGATTTCCTCAAGAGATGGCTTTATACGATAAACGAGGGCAAGTTCACAATGGAGGAGATAGAGAAGGATTTCAATATTTTCCTTAAGGATTTCCGCTGGCAGCTTATCCGTCAGTATATCGTAAGGGAGCAGAAAATCGAGATAAAGAGAGAGGATCTTTTGGCGGAGGCCAAGAAGATTGCCGCATTGCAGTTTGCGATGTACGGCCTTAACGATGTGCCTCAGGAGCAGCTGGAGCAATATGCACAGTCTGTGTTGGGCAATGAAAACGAAGGCAGGAGAATCTATGAGAGAACAGAGGAAGAAAAGGTCCTTTCCTATGTAAAGGGGGTGGTTACAATAGAAAAAAAGCCTGTTTCCATCGAAGATTTGCAGAAAATGAACAATTAGCATAGCGTTGCGGCAGCTGCAACGGAGCGGATGATTGCCGGCGGTCTGTGGCTGCCGGCAATTTTCGTGTTACCGGTACCGTGAGGCCCGGCAAATAAATTTCCTCTACTTTCGGTTTCTTTCTATCTTTGTAGGATATTTCATTTAAATATTTGATTATGGCAAGCGAATTCGAAAAATATGCTACAAAACATTTGGGTATAAGTTCCCTCTCTTTGCACAGATTTTCATCAATGCAGGCTGCATATATAAATCCCTCGATTATCGAGGAGAGGCAGATGAATGTAGCCGTCATGGATGTCTTTTCCAGATTGATGATGGACAGGATAATCTTTTTGGGGGTGCCGATTTCGGATGATGTGGCAAATATCATACAGGCTCAGTTGCTGTTTCTGGATTCGACGGACTCCAAGGCCGATATCCAGCTTTATATAAATTCTCCGGGTGGCTCTGTCTATGCGGGTCTGGGAATTTACGATACGATGCAGCTGGTTTCATCAGATGTGGCTACAATCTGTACGGGCCTTGCCGCTTCCATGGCTTCGGTGCTTCTGACAGCCGGGGCAAAGGGAAAGAGGAGCGCCTTGCCTCATTCGAGGGTTATGATTCATCAACCCATAGGCGGCGCCGAGGGGCAGGCTTCCGATATCGAGATTACGGCACGCGAAATTTTGAAACTCAAGAAGGAGCTGTATGAGATAATTTCCTCACATTCCGGAAAATCCATAGAGCGGATAGAAAAGGATGCAGACCGAGATTATTGGATGACGGCCCAGGAGGCTAAAAAATATGGTATGATAGATGAAATTTTAACGGGTAACAAATAGTCGAGATGGCAAATAATGAGGATGAGAAACGCGTCTGTTCCTTTTGCGGAAGAGACGAAAGAGATGTGAACTTTCTGATATCCGGCTATTCGGGATATATTTGCGATGAATGCGCTACGCGTGCGAACGAGTATGTGAAGGAGTTTTACGCTTCTATGCGCAAGATGGAGAGTTTTGAGCTCAAACTGCTGAAACCAAAAGAGATAAAGGCATTCCTGGACGAATATGTAATAGAACAGGACGAGGCAAAGAAATATCTGTCGGTAGCCGTATATAACCATTATAAACGTATAAACGACGCTATGCAGAGGGACGGGGCGAAACGCCCCGGGAAAAACGATGTCGAGCTGGAAAAATCCAATATTCTTCTGGTAGGCCCGACAGGAACCGGAAAAACCCTCCTTGCAAGGAGCATCGCCAGACTTTTGAATGTGCCGTTTGTCATAGTGGATGCGACAGTACTTACCGAAGCCGGTTATGTAGGCGAAGATGTGGAGAGCATCCTGTCGCGTCTTTTGCAGGAGACGGATTATAACGTGGAACTGGCCCAACGGGGAATCGTGTTTATAGATGAGGTGGACAAGATTGCCAGAAAGGGCGATAACCCCTCCATTACAAGGGATGTATCCGGCGAGGGCGTGCAACAGGCGCTTCTCAAGCTGCTCGAAGGAAGTATAGTGAACGTACCTCCCCAGGGAGGCCGTAAGCATCCAGAGCAAAAATTGATACCTGTCGATACTACGAATATTCTGTTTATATGCGGAGGCGCATTCGACGGCATTGAGAAGAAAATCGCGCAGAGAATCAATACGCAGGTCGTGGGATACGGTGCCCGGAAAAACAAAGATGTGGTCGAGAAGGATGACCTGCTCAAGTATATAACCTCCCAGGACCTTAAGGCGTACGGGCTTATACCGGAAATCGTGGGACGTATGCCTGTAATCACATATCTGCATCCGCTCTCTAAAGAGGCTATGCTCGATATTCTGGTGAAACCTAAAAACGCAATAATAAAGCAGTACAAAAAACTCTTTGCAATGGACAAGGTGAAACTCGAGATAGACAAGTCTGTTCTGGAGTTTATCGTGGATACGGCGTTGGAGTACGGGCTCGGTGCACGCGGACTCCGTTCCATTTGCGAGGAGGTAATGGTGGATGCGATGTACGATATCCCTCCGAAGGGCAGTACGAAAAAGATTACGATTGCGGATGTAGAAGAGATAAAACGGAGAAAATTTTCCAGATAAACTGTTATTCAATAGTTATGAAAGCCTATATAGAAAAGAACAAAGAGCGTTTTTTCGAGGAATTGTTTTCAATTCTCAGAATTCCTTCGATAAGCTCCTCGTCTGCACATGCCGCAGATATGAAAAGGTGCGCAGATGCCATAGTGAAACTGCTTTTGGAGGCCGGTGCGGATAGTGCAAAAGTATATGAAACTGCAGGCCATCCCGTAGTTTACGGAGAAAAGATAGTGGACGGCTCTCTCCCTACGGTTCTGGTTTACGGCCATTACGATGTGCAGCCTGTAGATCCCGTGGAACTTTGGAAATCGGACCCGTTCGAGCCTGAAATCAGGGACGGCGCAATTTATGCGCGCGGTGCGAATGATGATAAGGGACAGCTCTTTATGCATATAAAGGCTTTGGAATATCTTGTAAGGGAAAACAGGCTGAAAAACAATATCAGGTTTATCCTCGAAGGAGAGGAGGAGATAGGTTCTCCGAGTCTTGGCAAATGGGTGGAAGAGCACAGGGAGATGCTGGCTTGCGATTTGATTCTTGTTTCGGATACTACGATGATATCCGACAAGGTGCCTTCCATAAATTGCGGAATGCGCGGTTTGACATATGTGGAGGTGGAGGTCACCGGTCCGGACAAGGACCTGCATTCCGGACATTACGGCGGTGCGGTATTGAATCCGTTGAATGTACTGTGCGATATGATCGGTTCGCTTATCGACAGTAAAGGCAGGATTACGGTGAAGGGCTTCTATGACGATGTGGTGGAACTTGACCATGAGGAAAGGGCTATGTTTGCGCGGGCTCCCTTCGACAAGCAGGAGTATATGAAATCCATAGGCGTAGATGAACTTTCAGGTGAAGAGGGCTATACTACTTTGGAAAGGACGGGTATCCGCCCGAGCCTGGATGTAAACGGAATCTGGGGCGGTTATCAGGGCGAGGGGGCGAAAACGGTCATCCCGTCTACCGCCCATGCGAAAATCTCGATGAGGCTTGTCCCCAATCAGGATTGCCACAAGATTGCAGAGTTGTTCGCCAGCCATTTCCGCTCTATAGCGCCCAAAGGGGTAAAGGTAAAGGTTACGCCATTCCACGGGGGAAACGGTTTCCTTATACCGGTATCTTCACGCGCATACAAGGCCGCTGAAAAAGCCGTGGCGCAGGTTTACGGGGTGGCTCCAGTTCCCAGCAGGGGAGGAGGAAGCATTCCTATCCTTGCGCAGATGCAGGGAATTCTGGGCGTTAATCCGTTGCTGATGGGTTTCGGACTGGAAAGGGATACTATCCACTCGCCCAATGAGAGTTATCTGATTTCGCAGTTTTTCAAGGGAATGGAATCCATAGCTCTTTTTTATGAATATTATAATGAATAATCCCGTAAGGGAAGGAGGCATAGATGAACAGCGATGAATTATACAGGCAGATAAAGAAGAAGAGGAGCTTCCTGTGTGTAGGATTGGATTCCGATCCGGCGCTTTTTCCGCAACTTCTGAAAAATGTCCAATATCCTATCTTCGAATTCAACAAGGCCATAATTGCAGCTACGGCAAAGTATGCCATAGCATATAAGCCCAATCTCGCCTTTTACGAGGCTGAGGGGAATGAAGGGTTG
Source organism: uncultured Bacteroidales bacterium (assembly GCA_944325445.1). GTDB lineage: Bacteria > Bacteroidota > Bacteroidia > Bacteroidales > UBA932 > Egerieousia. The sequence continues at coordinate 86,614 of CALVAG010000003.1, forward strand.
CATCAGCTGGAGATGACGGTTGAATTTTTGAGAAAAAACTATCCCGAAATATTTATAATTGCGGATGCAAAGAGAAGCGATATAGGTAATACTGCGCAACGTTATGCAAGGGCATTTTTCGAAAAAATGAATTTCGATGCGGTTACGCTTGCTCCATATATGGGGTACGATTCGGTCAAACCCTTTTTGGAGTACAAGGATAAATGGGCCGTAATTCTCGCGCTTACTTCCAATAAAAGCGCCGTAGATTTTGAACTTGCCAATATGGAGAACGGCGAGCCTCTCTATAAAAGAGTCATAGAGGAGGCGATGAAATGGGGCAATGCAGATAATGTGATGTTCGTGGTCGGGGCTACCCGTCCGGAAAAGCTGGCCGAGATAAGGCAGTATTGTCCCGATAACTTTTTTCTTGTTCCCGGCGTAGGCGCCCAGGGAGGCAGCGTGGATGAGGTCGCAAAGTATGGTCTCAACCGCAAATGCGGACTTATAGTGAATTCATCGCGCGGAATCATATTTGCGGACAACTCCGAGCGATATGCAGTGAAGGCAGGGGAAAAGGCTGCGGAACTGGCTTCCCAGATGGCCAAATATATATGAGAAAAAATGTAATATTACTGCTCTTCATGGCCTTTGTCTCTATCCCTCATCTTTTTCTGGGAAATGAAAAAAGGCTGGAGATTCTTTTTACCGGCGATCTTCATTCATCTGCCGATTATATGGCGCTTTACGATTTCGTAGCGGCGGAGAGGGCGGCGGCAATATCCGGCAACACTCCTCTTATTGTCGTAGATGCCGGGGACATTGCAATGGGCTCTGTTTTCCATACGTTGTATCGCGAATATGCCTTTGAACTGAAAGCATTGTGCAGGATCGGCTATGATGCTTTCACGGTGGGAAACCATGATTTCGATTTTGGAGCAGACGGTTTTTTGAGCATGCTGGCAAGCGCATATTCCGGAAAAAACGGTAATGAAAACGCATGTCGCCTGACTGCAGCGAATATCTCATTCAGGGATAATGCGGCCGATTCTCTCTTCGGCTCATATAATAATGAATATATTGTAATCGAGAGGAGCGGAATCAAAATAGCAATTTTCGGACTCCTTGGCGAGGATGCATATTCATGTATAACCGGAAACGGGGCTATTATAAGAGAAGATGCCTCCTCTGCCGCCGAAAGGATATGCGACAGTCTCGAAAAAAACGTTAAGCCCGATTATATAGTCGCACTTTCGCATGGCGGCACGATGTGGGCCGGAAACAGGCGGATAACGGCCGGTTGTAAAAATGAAATGAAGCTCAGGGCGAAAAGCGAGGATGGAATCCTTGCGGAATCTGTCCCTCGGATAGATGTCATAATCAGCGGACATGACCATGATGCCCTGTTCGAGCCGGCGGTTGTCGATAATACCGTAATTGCGGCATCCGGGGTAAAGGGGCGGTATGTCGGAAAGCTCTTGCTGGAGGGGGACTCTATAGCGGAATATGCGCTTGTCCCGCTGGAAAGGGTGAATAAACGGCCGGAGAGTATGAGTGCCGCGGAGAAAAATTTCGGGTCGTGGCTCGATTCTTCACGCGCCAGGGTGGCCGGAATATTTGAAGATAGGGAAAAAATAAATATATACGATACGATAGCTTTTTTGAAAAAGGATTACGCCAGGGCAGACGACAATCAATGGGAATTGCCGCTGGCGCGCCATATTGCCATGAGTTATGCATCTGCCGCCTCCCGATATTCGGGCGGAATGCCGTTGGCTGTATTGCCTTACGGTACAATCAGGGAGGGACTCGAAAGAGGGGCGGTCACTTATGGAGATGCTTTCGAAGTTCTCTCTTTAGGTATGGCGGATGACGGAAGCTACGGCTCTCCTTTGGTTTATGCCTACATAAAGGGGAAGGATCTGAAGGATTTATGTGAATTGAATGCAGTCGCAGCCAAAACTGGAATGGAAGACGAGCATCTCTTCTTTGCAGGAGTCAGTTACAGCTATAACAGGTACAGATTGCCCTTTGCAAGAGTGACAGATGTTTATGTAAACGGTTCGGAATTGGACAAGAATTCACTCTACCCGATTGTTACCGATCTTTATACTTCTCAGCTGCTGGGACGTGTCAGAAGTTCATCCTTCGGTTTGCTCAATGTTACGCCACGCGACAGCCTGGGAAAGGAGTCCGGATTCGTAACCCTGCCCGTAAAGGGATGGAGAGCGTTTGCAGAGTATCTTAAGGAGAATGATATCGACGATGCGGAACTTCCCGTTTCTGCAGTACAGGAGAACGGCAAAGGAGTTCTCCTTCTCTACTTATGTCTTATTCCGGCAGTTTGGCTATCACTGTCTGGCATGCGGAAACATTGTCGCCGGTCTTGACAAGTATCTGGGAATCTGCCGGCAGGAAAAGGTCTACGCGCGAGCCGAATTTTATAAATCCCACCTGGCTGCATTGGTTGGCCCTTTCGCCCTCTTCTGCATAACATACTATGCGACGGGCGATATATCCGGCAATCTGCCGGAATAAAATCCTGATACCGTTGCGGGTCTCTACGGCAATGGAGGTCCTTTCGTTTTTTTCCGATGCCTTTGGATGGTTGGCTATTATGTAGTTTCCGGGGTGGTATTTGAAATATTTTATAACTCCTCCTACAGGATAGTAGTTTACGTGTACATTGAAGATGCTCATAAAGATGGATACCTGCATGCATTCGCATTTGAGATATTCGTTCTCCACGGTTTTCTCTACAATTACCACTTTGCCGTCTGCCGGTGCAATCACCAGATTTTCATCTATTATTGCAACTCTTTTAGGACATCTGAAAAATCTTATTACAAAAAGCCATGTCAGCAGGCCCCATGCTATGGCAATCTGAGATACCAGACCCCACCCGCATAAAATGCAGATGAGCAGCACTATTGCCGCAATGATAAGAAAGGCTTTTAGTATTATGCCGTAACCCTCTTTATGTATTTGCATGATTGTGTGTGTTGGTTTCTACAATATTAAATAAAGAGCAGAAATAACACCGCAGCCGGGAAGGCCAAAAGTGCGGCATCGAATCTGTCCAGCATTCCGCCGTGCCCGGGCATTATCCTGCCCGAATCCTTGACTCCGAAATTGCGTTTCAGCTGAGATTCCGTTAAATCGCCCCAAACGCCAAAGATACAAATAATTATTCCAAGAATAACGGCTTTTCCCGTACTTATTCCAAAAATATCTATAAAACTCATTGCGACAGCTGCCAGAATGCTGCTTGCGAGACCTCCGAAAAAGCCTGCCCATGATTTTTTCGGCGAGATTGAAGGAAAAAGTTTTTTCCCTCCCTTCTGGCCGAATGTGCTTCCTATGCAGTATGCTCCCACGTCATTGAGCCATAGAACTATGAACATAAAGAGCAGAATGTACGGCGAATAATATCCGTAGTCATTGAATACTATGATATTGCAGAATGAAAGGGGCAGCGCTATATAGGCGACTGCGGCAATCGCAAAAGGGAATGTCTCATAACCGTTGTTCGCTCTGCCGAGTTTTTGCTTTTCATCTGCGAAAATATGTACATTATACTCTTTTACATAAAGATTGATGATGAAAATCGCGAACAGCGGAATGGCGCATAGCAGCAGGTAATAGAACGATATCCCGACATATTCTATGAAAAACGAGACGGTATAAAGGGACACGGCGGCCGTAACGGTGAGGGCCTTGGTCACGATTTTTTCGCTCCCTATCGTCAGGTTCAGATATTCGTCCGTCATTATTGCAATTACGATAAAAAAGAGCAGGGCATACCATACCGGGCCTGCCAATATCGCGGCAATTGTTATGGCCGTAAACGCGACTCCGCTTATGCTCCTTATTATAAAATTATTCATCTTTCTTTTCTCCGTGTTCCGGTTGCTCTTCCGGCTGCTCTTCCGGCTGCTCTTCCGCGTTGCTCTGGCGGGGGCCGAATATCTTTTCCAAATCCTCTGTAAATATTACTTCCCGTGAGAGAAGCAGCTCCGCAAGCTCGGTAAACTGCGGCTTATATTTGTTCAATATCTCCAGCGCCTTGGCATGTGCGCTCTCGATAAGGCTTTTCGCCTCCTGGTCTATGAGTTCGGCTGTCTTTTCGCTATATGGTTTGTTGAAATTGTAACCGGACTCCTGTGAGTCATAGAACGACACATTGCCGATTTTTTTGCTCATGCCAAAATAGCTTACCATTGCATAGGCCTGTTTCGTTACCTTTTCGAGGTCGCTTAACGCACCTGTGGAAATTTTTCCGTTTATTATCTCTTCGGCAGCCCTTCCGCCCATTGTCGCCGCCATTTCATCCATCATCTGTTCCGTTGTAGTAATCTGTCTCTCTTCCGGCAGATACCATGCTGCACCGAGCGCTTTTCCTCTCGGAATTATTGTGACTTTCAAAAGCGGATGGGCATTGGGCAGCAGCCAGCTGACCGTTGCATGGCCTGCTTCATGGAACGCGATGGTTCTCTTTTCCTGCGGAGTAATTATTTTGCTCCGTTTTTCGAGGCCTCCGACTATTCTGTCTATGGCATCGAGAAAATCCTGCTTGTCCACAAATTCCTTGTTCCTTCTGGCCGCTATCAAAGCCGCCTCGTTGCAGACATTTGCTATATCGGCTCCCGAGAATCCCGGAGTCTGTTTGGCGAGGAAAGCTCTGTCGAAATCCTTGGCCAACCTGAGATTTTTAAGATGTACGTCGAAAATCTCTTCACGCTCCTTCAACTCCGGCAGATCTACATTTATCTGCCTGTCGAAACGGCCGGCACGCATAAGCGCCTTATCCAGAATATCGGCACGGTTTGTGGCTGCCAATACGATTACACCGGAATTGGTCCCGAATCCGTCCATTTCGGTAAGAAGCTGGTTGAGGGTGTTTTCGCGCTCGTCGTTAGAAGAAAAACCGGCATTCTTGCTTCTTGCACGTCCTACGGCGTCTATCTCATCTATAAATACTATGCACGGGGCCTTGTCTTTAGCCTGTTTGAAAAGGTCTCTTACCCTCGATGCCCCGACTCCTACGAACATTTCCACAAAGTCGGAACCTGAAATGGAGAAGAACGGAACATCGGCTTCTCCGGCTACGGCTTTGGCCAAAAGCGTCTTTCCCGTACCCGGAGGCCCTACCAAAAGAGCTCCCTTAGGGATTTTTCCGCCCAGAGCGGTGTATTTTTTAGGATTCTTCAAAAAGTCTACAATCTCCATCACTTCCACCTTGGCCTCTTCCAGACCGGCCACATCTTTGAATGTGACTTTAGGCGTGGAGCCCTTTTCAAAGACTTTGGCCTGCGACTTGCCCACATTGAATATTCCACCTCCGCCGGCACCGCCTCCCATGCCTTTAGACATTTTTCTTATCATGAAGAACCAGAGGAGAAGCAGCAGCATCGGGAAGAGCAGCCAGTCTAAAAGTCTGAAGTAGTTTTTCTGTTCCCTGTTCTCTATACTGAATCTTTGGTCTGCCGGCAGAACGTTCCTGGCCTCTTCGAACTCTTCATCGGAATTGAAGTTCTGTGCTACAAGAAAGTAGAAATGCGGGGAATAGGGAGGGATTTTTCCTCCGAAATAGCTTTCATACTTTTTAAGGCTGTCTCTTTTTATAGTGACTTCGGCTTTGTTCGCGTTTGTGATGAACACTATTTTATCCACGTCTCCTGCGGGAATCATCTGCTCCTTTACATTGAGCCACTCTGTTTTGACAGGACTTCCTCCCTTGTAGCCGCTGAACCACATATAGAAGAGAAAAGCCAGAAGCGGCATGTAAATCCAGAAGACATTGAATCTTTTTGGTCTGTTTCCCAGATTTTTATTGTTATTCTGTTGTGTTTGCATAAAATTGTTTTCTCATGTTACTTACTCCTCTTCGCCATATTTGGTCATTTTGGCATCCGCCCACAGATCCTCGAGCCTGTAAAACTGACGGTATTCCGTCTGGAATATATGTACGACTATGTTGGCATAGTCCATAATTATCCAAAATGCATTCTCTCTCCCCTGCATCCTTACAACCTTTCTGTTGCATTTTACGAGCATCTGTTCCTCTATGTTGTCGGCGATTGAGATTACGTTTGTCCCTGAATCTGCGTTGCAGATTACAAAATAGTCACAAATGCTTGTTCCGATGGCCCTTAAATCCAGTGAACAGACATTTTTACCCTTTTTTTCCAACATTGCGTCGGCAATGGTTTTCAATTCGATGGAATCAGCTGTCTTTTTCAATTTTTTAATTTCTATTTTTGTGCGACAATCAACTTGCAAATATAGTGCAAAAATTTTGCTGAAAATTGAGATGAATGAAAAAGTTATTTTGAATTGGTACGAGTCTGTGGATTCCACAATGAACGTGGCTGCGAGAAATATGGATACAGCTCCAGACATGTCTGTCTATGTAGCGGATTATCAGACTCAGGGACGCGGACAAAGGGGTAATAGATGGGAGAGCTGCAAGGCTGAAAATCTTACATTTACGATATTGATGCGCCCGGAATTCCTGAAAGCGCAGCAGCAGTTCGTGATTTCCGAGGTATCGGCGCTGTCGGTTGCGGCATATTTGAAAGGCAAGGGGGTGCCGGTAAAGATCAAATGGCCGAATGATATTTATGCGGCAGACAAAAAAATCTGCGGTATGCTTATAGAGCACACCCTGTGCGGTGCCAATTTGTCTGTCAGTACTTCCGGCATAGGGATAAATATCAATCAGAAGGAGTTCGACAGCTCTTTGCCAAATCCGACCTCCCTTATACTGGAAACGGGAGAACAGACTCCATACGACAGAAAGAGGGAACTTTTGTCGTTTCTCTCCATTTTCTGCGACTATTACGGTATGGCCAGGGCGGGCGAATATGGGAGACTGGAGCAGGAATATCTCTCCTGCCTCTACAGAAAAGGCGAATATTTCAAATATATAGATTGCCGCAATTCGGCAGAGGAGACGATAGAGGCCAAAATAATAGGGATAGACCAGTGCGCATGCCTGCTTCTTGAGAAGCGCGACGGTTCGGTGGATTCTTATTCGTTCAAGGAGATAAAGTATATCATATAACCGGCGTGAATGCGGTCGTCAGGCATTGGCGGCTGCCTTGATCTTGGCCGCGGCCGATGCCGGGTCATCCGCTTTGAATACCGCACTGCCGGCAACCAGAATGTCGGCTCCCGCTTTTGCCACTGCAGCCGCATTTTTTTCTGTCACCCCTCCGTCTACTTCTATCAGGCAGTTGCATCCCTTTTTCAGAATCATCTCTTTCATACGGGAGATTTTTTCTATGGAATGCTCTATGAATGACTGCCCTCCGAATCCCGGGTTTACAGACATTATCACCACATAATCCAGCTCCTGCAGGATATCCTCGAGCAGGAGTATACTGGTATGCGGGTTGAGTGCGACCCCGGCTTTCATGCCGAGGTCATGTATATGTTGTATGCTTCTGTGCAGATGCGGACAGGCTTCATAATGCACGCTCAGCCATTCCACTCCGTTCTCCTTGAAATTCTGGAGATACCTGTCCGGGTCCACTATCATAAGGTGTGCGTCCATAGGTTTGCCTGCCTTTTTTGCGATTGCCTTTATCACTGGAAACCCGTATGATATGTTCGGTACGAATACTCCGTCCATTATGTCGAGATGAAACCAGTCCGCCTCTGAACGGTTGACTGTTTCGATGTCGCGGTCAAGGTTGCCGAAATCGGCGGAGAGGATGGAGGGTGCAAGAAGTCTTTTCATCTGGTTACGGTTATTTTAAATCCATTATTACCTGTTCCAGAAGTTTGCGGAATTTATCGAGCGAAGCGAGCTCGAGCCTTTCTCCCGGAGCATGCACTTTTCTGAGGGTAGGTCCGAATGAGATCATATCCAGGTCGGGATATTTATCGAGAAACAGACCGCACTCCAGTCCGGCATGTATTGCCCTTACTACGGGTTCTTTGCCGAAAAGTTTTTTATATGCGGCCTTTGTGACCTCCATGATATGCGAATCCAATTTAGGCTGCCATCCCGGATATTCGTTAAGGTGTTTTACGCTTGCCCCTGCAAGTGCAAAACATGCTTCTACCTGTTGTGCGGCGTAGTTGCAACTGCTTGCACGAGAACTCCTCTGGCTGGTGCCCACAACGATTTTGTGCCCTTCTGCCATCTTTACGGAGGCAAGATTGGTAGAGGTTTCGACCAGGCCTTTTATCTGGTTGCTCATGGCCAATACTCCGTGAGGGGCAGCGTTAAGTGCATATATAAGCGATGCTGCCGTATTCTTGTCTATCGCCTTTTTAGGCTCGTTGAGCATTTTGCCGCTCTTTATGTCATTTATTCCTATTCTCTCTACAGAGAATTCCACTCCTTTGTCGCTCAGTGCAAACTCATCTTTTGTAGCCGCAACGTTGGCCCTGTATATCTTCAGGATTCCCTTTTCATCCTCCTTTTTGAACCCTATCGCCGCATAAGCCTCCCTTGCAATGGCATTTTTCTTATTGCCGCCGTCGATTTCATAGAGTTCTATATCATATTTGTCCATTACCTGATAGAGGAACCGGGCAAGAATCTTGACGGCATTCGCCCTGTTTTTGTCGATATCGTCTCCGCTATGTCCGCCCTCTGCTCCATAGACCCTGAACAGGGCCTTTACATATTTTTTGTCGGCTGCTTCAGGCGTATATTTGAATATGGCAGTCGTATCGACTCCTCCTGCACATCCTATGAAGAGCTCTCCTTCATCTTCCGAATCCAGATTTATAAGCAGTTTACCGCTTATGAAATCTTTTTTCAGGGATTTCGCCCCCGTAAGTCCTGTCTCTTCCGAGGTGGTAAAGAGTGCCTCTATTTTTCCATGTTGCAGCCGGTCATCTTCAAGGACGGCAAGCTGCGCCGCCATGCCTATGCCGCAATCTGCCCCAAGGGTGGTATCTTTTGCAATCAGCCATCCGTCTTCTTCTACGGCGATGATCGGATCTTTTGAAAAATCATGTTCCACACCGGCGTTTTTTTCGCAGACCATGTCTGAATGGCTCTGCAGAACGACGGTAGGGTAGCTCTCGCATCCTTTTGTAGCTTCGCGTACGATGAGTACGTTGCCGGCCTCATCTGTCCTGCACTCCAAATTGCGCTTTGCAGCCCAATTCTGAAGCCATGCGATTATTTGCTCTTCATGCCCGCTTTCGCGAGGGATCTTCATTATCTCCTTGAAGATGTCGAGTATTTTTTCTGTTTTCATATGTAGAAAAAATTAAATGGAAATCAATGATGCAGATTAGAGCGGCTTCAACTGGCTCTCTATGTCGTCCACGAACTTTTTGAAATTTTTGTCGGTTTCCATGAGGTCCGTAACGGTATTGCATGCGTGCAAGACCGTTGCATGGTCTCTTCCTCCGATACACGCCCCTATCGAAGCCAGAGATTTTTTGGTAAGGTTTCTTCCAAGATACATCACTATTTGTCTGGCTTGGGATATCTCTCTTTTTCTTGTCTTCGATACCAATTCTTCCTTGCTTATCTTGAAATAGTTGCAAGTGGTATCGCGGATAGAGTCCATGGATATTTCGTTATTGTTGGCAGTAACTATCTTATCTATGAGCCTTTTTGCCAGATCGAGCGTAATCATCTCTTTGCTGAGCGTCGCATGTGCCAGAAGAGAGATGAGGGTGCCTTCAAGCTCCCTTACATTCCCCGTTATGTTCGAGGCAAGAAAAGTCAGTATCTCTTCCGGCAGTTCTATGCCGTCCTTGAGGCTTTTCGCCCTCAAGATTTCCACCCTCGTCTCGAATGAGGGCGGAAGCAGCTCTACCGAAAGCCCCCATTTGAATCTGGAGAGCAGCCTCTGTTCAAGCCCTGTCAAATCTACAGGCGCCTTGTCCGATGTGAGTATCAGCTGTTTTTCTGACTGGTGCAGTGCGTTGAATATGTGGAAAAAGGCATTTTGCGTACCCGGCTTGTCCGCAAATTCATGCACGTCGTCTATTATGAGCGTATCTATGAAGCGGTAAAAATTGAGAAAATCGGTAAGTTTGTTCTTTACATTCACCGCATCCATGTATTGCGTCTGAAAGATATTCGCGCTCACATACAGCACTATGTTTTTCGGAGCCTGCTCCTTTATGGCTATTCCTATCGCCTGTGCCAGATGGGTCTTGCCCAATCCGGCACCTCCATATATGAAGAGCGGGTTGAACGGGGTCCCTCCCGGTTTTTTCGCTATCGCCATGCCTGCGGTATAACCGAGCTTGTTGCATTCCCCCTCTACGAAATTCTCGAACGTGTAGTTGGGGTTCAGCCTCGAGTCTATTTTTATCTGCTGCAGACCCGGTATCGCGAACGGACTTATGAAATTGTTCTGTCTGTACGGGTCCCTCAGTCTGTTTTCAAGGTCTATCTTTTCGTGCGGCGGAAGTTTTATAGAGCTGTCTCCGCTTATGGCGATATTGTAGAGCAGCTTGGCATCATTGCCCATGACTCTTTTGAGAGCCTTGCTTACAAGATCTATATAGTGTTCTTCCAGATATTCCCTGAAGAAATCCGACGGAACTTTTATGCTTAGGGTAGAGCCGTTGAGCGAGATTGCCTCGATTGGCGCGAACCATGTTCTGAAGCTCTCCTCCGGTATGTTGTCTTTTATTATGGAGAGACAACTGCCCCACACTTTTATGTGTTCGGATTGCTTCATGCTAACTGTAATTTGGATTTCTTTTTTTGTTCAGTAAAGTAGAACAAAAGTATTGAAAACTTTTTTATAAAAAAATTTAAAAACTATTGTTTTTTATATAAAGATTACAATGGGCTATAAATCAGCGTATTTTTTTTTGTAATAATTTTTTAACGCTGATAATTAACAACTTAGCTTTATAAAGCTTACTCTCTGTATGATAGGGTCGCAGCCTTTTTTGCCCGGCCGGAATGCTTCTAAAATACGGAGATTTTTATGAATTTCTTGGGATTTTCGCTCATCTTTTCAACAAAATTGTTGAGGTTGTTTATGAGCGAATCCACGGAGTCGTGGAGCGAGTCCGTAGAGAGCAGTTTCCCGACGGAACCTTCGGGATTCTGCAATTTCGTCACCAGCTCCCTGATGGAGTCTATCGTGGCGTCGAGTTCGGCCGAAGCCAGTTCGTCGCTCACCCGTTCTATGTTTTCTATTATCGATTGCATCTGCGGCGCAGAGCGGCTGAGATCTGCCGACAGCGTATCGAGATTTCTGACGATTTCCGTTATGTGCGGAGTGAGATCTCCGATATTTTCGCTGATGTGCTCCATGTTCTTCAGCGATGCGTTGAGATTTTCCAGGGACGATGCTATATTTTCTTTCGCCTCTGCGTTCAGAATATCATTCAGATTGGCGAATGTCGTGTTCATATTGCCAAGCAATTGGGAAACCTGCTCTTTCATGGGCACTATCTCTTCCGAGATGAGGGACATCATGTCGGGCACCGTGGCGCATTTGAGCGTATCTCCGGCTTTTGCCGCTATCGTGCCATTCCCGAGTGCGATTCTCAAGGATTTCCCTCCCAGAATGTCTGAGCTGTAAATCTCTGCAACCGAATTTTCGGCGATAGTATATTCCGACTTTATATTGAAGATAATGGCGAAACTGTCTGAAGTCGCGTCATACTCTATTTTCTCTATGCTCCCGACCTTCAGCCCCCTTATATATACGGGCGATGTGACAGTCAGTCCTTCAACCGATTCCGTAATCGCATAGAAGCTTCTTCTGGAGTTGAAAAGATCTTCGCCCTTGAGAAACTTTATGACGGCATAAAGTGCGACAAGCGCAATTACGACGAAGAGCCCTATCCTCTGGCTTTTGTTTAAACTCAATTTTCCCATATCGTTATATTCCTATTTTTCCGTTTGTTATCTTTACTACGAATGCCCCTTTGAAAATTTTCCTTACGGCAGATAAATTCCTCTGGGCTTCGTTCCTGCTGTTATAACGGCCCGTTATGTACTTGTAGGCATTTGCGGTTTTTATGCAGTCGTAATCTGTCAATCCCTTAAGGTCTCCCGCATCCGGTCCCAACGGCTTTGCCACCGAGAGTATTTGAATAGCATAATACTCCTCGTCCGGCCGGAGCTTTTCAATCCCTTCCGTCTTGCCGTGGATCTGTTCTATTTCCGTCTTGTACTCGCAAAAGGCCTTGAATATGTTGCCCGCTATTTTGTTCTGCCCTTCACGGCTCACGAGAATGCTTCTGTCCTTTGCATTGGAAAGAAATCCTATTTCGGTCAATACGGCAGGCATCGTGCTTTTCCAAAGGACTATAAGCCCTCCCTGCTTTACACCTCGGTTCGCGTAGATGGGCCCCGATTTGTATTTCTGCTGTACAAGTTCGGCAAAGCGGAGGCTCTGTTCCAGATGTACGTTTTGGAGCAGCGAGAATATTATGTAGGATTCCGGCGAATTGGGATCGAATCCCTCATATTTCGACTGATAATCATCTTCAAGGACTATTACCGAGTTCTCAGCCTTGCACAGCTCGAAGTTGGATTCGCTTTTATGGGTTCCCATTACAAAGGTCTCCGTTCCGGTTACGGAGGAGGTCCCTGTCGAATTTACATGGACGGAGATGAAGAGATCGGCCCTGTTTCTGTTTGCGAAGTCGGATCTTTCGCTCAATTCTACGTATTTGTCTGTCGTACGGGTATAAAGGACCTTTATATCCGGATATTTTTCCTTGATGAGCTGCCCCAGCTTTAAGGAGACGGAGAGGACGATATCTTTCTCCTTGTATTTCCCGTTCCCCCAGTTCGTGCCGGGGTCATGCCCTCCGTGGCCTGGGTCTATTACGACTGTCTTTATCGCACTTCCATCGTTGTCGGCGGCCGCATACTTCGGCGCAACGATGCCAAACAGTGCAAAAAGTAGCGCAAAAGTGGCATATTTTATCTTTTTCTTCTCCTTAAATGGCATATTAGTTGCAAAAATATATTAAATTTGCGCCCTACAAAAATAGGAAAAATATTTTTGAGACTTACAAACCCGCTTTTTGATGTCGGTAAAAAAATCGCTGTACATATTTTTCACGATAGCGGCTATTTCTCTTTTTTTTGTTGAAACATTGCAGGCCCTGCCTAAAACAACAGAGAGAGTATCATTGCGCTCAATACTCGATTCGCTTCTTGTTGCAAGCGATACTTTGAGCTTTGCAGAAGATTCTGCGGTGACGGCGGATTCCCTGGCGCTCTCCGATTCGCTTATTGTTGCGGATTCGATAAAAAACATGTCGAGCATAGATGAGCCTGTCTTCTCTACTGCCAGAGATTCCATAGTGGAGGAGTATGTGGAGGGCAAGCGTATGATCTATTTTTACGGGGATATTTCCGTAAAGCATAAGAATATGGAGATCAAGGCGGACTACATGGCTTATGACGTGAATTCCAAAACGGTGTTCGCCAAAGGACTGCCCGATTCCACCGGTGCGATAGTGGGGCAGCCGGAGATGTTGGATAAGGGCAAGAGCTATAAAATGGAGAACGTCTATTATAATTTCGATACCGAAAAGTCCAAGATTAAAAATATGATAACCCAGGAGGGCGACGGTTATATCCACGGACGTTTTCTGAAGAAGATGCCGGATAATTCCATAAATATATCTCAGGGAAAATATACTACCTGCGATTATGAGCATCCGCATTTCTACGTAAAGATGTCGGCAGCCAAACTCATAACCGGAGGAGATAAGGGCAGGACGGTATTCGGCCCCTCCCATGTGGTGCTGGAGGATGTGCCGCTTCCTCTTTTTATCCCTTTCGGCTTTGTTCCGCAGATGGGAGGGCGAAGCAGCGGGCTTTTGATGCCCTCGTATGGAGAGGAGACCGCAAGGGGTTTCTTTATGCGCGGAATCGGTTATTATTTCGTATTCGGCGAGCATTTCGACCTTGCCGCCACGGCAGATATATATACCCGCGGTTCATGGGGCGTCCAGCTGAATTCACGTTACAATAAGCGTTATAAATATGGCGGAAACTTCTCCATGAATTATTCCAAGGACGTTACGGGAGAGAGGGGGTCGCCGGATTATTTCGAGACAACGAACTTCGCTGTCCAATGGTCGCATGCACAGGATGCCAAGGCCCGTCCGGGAACTACCTTCAGAGCCTCTCTCAACTTTTCCAGCCCTTCCAACAGCAAATATAATTCCGAATCCATAGATGAGGCCATACAAAATCAGATTTCATCGTCGGTATCATATGCAAAAACATGGAGCGGCACTCCGTTCAGTCTCTCGATAAATGCGTTGCACAGCCAGAATTCACGGGACAGCTCATATGCGATAACGCTTCCCAACATTACCTTTACGGTAAACAGGATCTATCCGTTCCAGAGAAAAGAGAGGGTGGGCAAGGAGAAATGGTACGAATCGTTTGCTTTCAATTATAACATGACTTTTCAGAACAAGGTCAATTTCAAGGTGAGCGAACTGAAGGAGGAGAGCGTATTCGACAAGATGAAGAACGGTATGCAGCATAATTTCAGTATAAATTTGCCGACATTTTCGTTGTTCAAATATATACAGTTCTCCCCGTCTGTCTCTTATGGAATGAACTGGTATTTTTCCGATGCCGAAAAAGTTTACGACCAGCAACAGCAGAAGGTGGTGACAAATTATTCCAAACCGTTCAGCACGTTCGGCATATCACAGAATTTTTCGGCAGGAATATCCATGAGTACAAGGCTTTACGGTATGTTCAACTTTGGTAAGAAAAGGAGGATAGAAGCCATAAGGCATATGGTTACCCCCTCCATATCGTTTAACGTCCAACCCGAAATGGGTACGGCCGCAAACGGTTACAGGACATTGAGCTATGTAGATATGAACGGTATCCAGCATGTGGATGTCTATAACAGATATGAAGGCCAGATCTATTCTCCGGTAGGCAGGGGGCGTTCCGCAGGCATGACATTCTCTATAGGAAACAATATCGAGGCCAAGGTACGCGACAGAAACGATACTACCGGAACAGGAGTGAGGAAGATAAAACTTATAGACCAGCTTTCGATAGGCGGCTCTTACAATTTTCTCGCCGATTCCATGAAGCTCTCCAATATTTCGGTGAACATGTCTACCTCGGTCTTCGGGAAGATGGGTATCTCCGCGAATGCCACTCTGGACCCCTATGCCGTCAATGAGTATGGAACCCGTATAAACAAGTTCAATATTGCGCAGGAGGGAGGGTTCAGGCTTGCGCGCCTTACAAATGCCAGTATCTCCACCTCGTATCAGTTTTCCGGAGAGGGGAAAAGCCGTATGGGCTCCAATTATGATGCCTCAAGCGATAAAGGCGCCGTGAGAATGGCGCAGAACGAGTCTTATCAGCGGGTCTATTATCATCCTGTCACCGGAGAATATATCCCGGGAGGATGGGTATATTATATGGACCCGGAGATACCGTGGTCCGTGAATCTGAACTACAGTTATTCATATTCCCGGCGTTATGAGTATGCAAACCAGCAGCTGCTGACCAGGCACAACCATACCATGACGCTCGGAGTTTCGGCCCAGATGAGACTTACGCCTGCATTGAATTTCAATCTCAATACAGGTTTCGATCTTACAAAAATGAAAATGACTACCACTCAGTTGAGCGCTTCATATGATCTGCACTGTTTTATAATATCGGTGTCGTGGATTCCGAACGGACAGTGGGAGAGCTGGAGTTTCAGAATAGCGGCAAAGGCTTCGGCGCTTGCAGATCTGTTGCAGTATAAGAAGAATGCAAGTTTCTGGGACAGGTAGCAAAAATGAATATATAACTATAAAAACAATAACATTATGGAAAAAAGAATCATTTCGAGCCCGTTGGCTCCAAAAGCAGTAGGGACTTACAGTCAGGCTGTCGTTGCAGACCGTACCATTTATGTCTCGGGGCAGTTGCCTATAGATGTAAAGACCGGAGAGTTTGTGCCGGGAGGTGCAAAAGAACAGATGCATCAGGTATTCAAGAATTTGGGTTATATCCTCGAAGAGGCGGGTTATTCTTTCAAGGATGTGGTCAAGACTACGGTGTATCTTGCGAATATTGCGGATTTCGGAACGTTGAATGAAGTGTATGCCCTCTATTTTTCCGAGCCATATCCGGCAAGGGTGGCCTTCCAGGTTGCGGCATTGCCGAAAAATTCGTTGGTAGAGATAGATGTTGTCGCAGTAAAATAAGATTTGAATAGTTTTTTATGTACGATATAATAGAATTAAACGGCAAGAGCCTCGAGGAGTTGCATGCCATTGCCCAGGCTCTTAAGATTTCAAAGATAAAATCGCTCTCTAAGGAGGACCTTGTCTACAGGATTCTGGATGAGCAGGCAATCCAGGGAGTCGGGACTCCGATCCAACGGAAGAAAAGAGCCCGTATAACTACACGCGGAAAGGAGCAGTCGGTTGCGGTTTCCGCAACTGCCAACGCAGCAGCCGAGCCTGCGGCCGACGCCGATAACGGCGCTGCCCCTGCTCCGGCGGCACCGGAGTCCGAAAACCGCGGGCGAGGCCGGGGCCGGCAAATGCGCAATCTCTCCCGTAAAGAGAATGATTCCGTACGCCAGGATTCTCCAAAGGCGGCGGAACAGGGCAATGCTACGGCTGCAATAGAGAACCTTCCTTCTGAGGCCTCTGCGGTTTCAGAACTCCCTGCGGACAGCGCTCCTGCCAAGGGAAAAAGGGGGAGAAAGAAGAAGGTAGCGGCTCCGGAGCCGCTACACGCTCCGGAAACGAGAGCTCCGAACGCAGAGACGCCGGCACCGGCCGAGCAGAAAAGCGATAACGTGGATAAGGAGAGCCAAAACGAACAGCCTGCAAGGCAGAAGCGTAAAAGAATGAATAAAGAGCAGAATGCGCCGGTTGAAAATGAGGCTGCCGCCTCTATGCCAGGTGCCGAATCCCGTCAGGAGCAGAACGAACCGCAGCAGGAAAATAAGAAAACCCACGCCAAAATCGAGTTCGAAGGGGTGGTGGAGGCAAGCGGAGTCCTCGAGATCATGCCGGACGGCTATGGATTTTTAAGGTCATCCGACTATAACTATCTGAACTCTCCCGATGATATATATGTGTCGCAATCACAGATAAAGCTTTTCGGCTTGAAGACCGGCGATACCCTTTTCGGAGAGATAAGGCCTCCGCGCGAAGGAGACAAATATTTTCCTTTGGTAAAAGTAAACCAGATAAACGGCAGAAGCCCGGAGTTTATCAGGGACAGGGTGCCGTTCGATTTTCTTACTCCGCTTTTCCCGGATGAGAAGTTCGACATAACTTCCAGAGGCCACAACAATCTCTCGTGCAGAATAGTCGATATGTTTACGCCGATAGGAAAAGGGCAGCGCGGGCTTATAGTTGCACAGCCCAAGACAGGTAAGACTGTTTTGCTCAAGGAGATAGCGAATGCCATTGCCGACAATCACCCTGAGGTTTATCTTATAATGCTTCTTATCGACGAGAGGCCTGAAGAGGTTACGGATATGGCCCGCAGCGTTAAGGCGGAGGTCATTGCCTCTACATTCGACGAGCCTGCGGAGCGTCATGTAAAGATAGCCAACATAGTTCTTGAAAAGGCTAAAAGACTTGTGGAGTGCGGCCATGATGTGGTAATCTTCCTCGATTCAATCACCCGTCTGGCAAGGGCATTCAACACGGTCCAGCCTGCATCGGGAAAAGTGCTCAGCGGAGGCGTGGATGCAAATGCGCTCCATAAGCCAAAGAGATTTTTCGGAGCTGCCAGAAACGTGGAGAACGGAGGCTCGCTTACAATCCTGGCTACGGCCCTCATAGATACCGGTTCCAAAATGGACGAGGTTATTTTCGAGGAGTTCAAGGGTACCGGCAATATGGAGCTGCAGTTAGACAGGAAACTCTCCAACAAGCGTATATTCCCCGCAGTAGATGTCACGCTCAGCTCTACGCGCCGCGACGATCTGCTCTACAGGGCCGAAGATGTAAATAGGATATGGATATTGAGAAATCATCTTTCAGATATGACCAGTGTCGAGGCCATGGAGTTTATGAAGGCAAGGATGGAGAAGACATTGAATAACGAGGAGTTCCTGATATCCATGAACGGAGAGTGACGAAGCCTGAATATAAAATGATGAGGGCGGCCGAATGCAATTTCGGCCGTTTTCTTTTATAGTATTATAATCAATCAGAATATCAGGTAGCATCCGAGACCTACGGCCAGCCCCAATACGAGATTTATCAGCTTCGCAAAGAGAAATGTCTTTTTGTTTTCGGCAAGCAGGGGCAGGGTGGTGTGTCCGTCCTGAACCATGGAGTTGGCAAGAAGGATATAAAACGGAATTACTCCCTGTGCGAAAAGTGTAACGAATATAAGATGCGGCCCGGATTCGGGAATCAGGCCGATTGCCACTGCAACGAGCAGAACCGTAAGCAGGTTTTCACCGACCCATTTTTCTATATCTATATAATGCATGGCGATATGGCATACGAGCAGCGCACCGAATGTCCACAGGAAGATGGACGGAAGATGTCTCTTTATTATATGATTCCAGAGATGTTCCTTTATGAAGTGCTCTTTCGCCGTGGCGACAAAGAGGAGCGTTACCAGGCTGAAGAGGGCGAAAAAGATATTCAGCCATCTTTCGCTCAATATATTGAATGATATCTGATGGGTATGTGCTCCCGTGCCTGTATGTTCATGCTCCAGAAATCCGGCTATGACCGCCCCTATGAAGATTGCTATGGCAGACAATATTATGATTCTCTCCTTTGTCGGGCGGCGCATTGCGCTGTAGGATGAGAGTTTCAGGATAGACGGGATGGCGGTCTGTTCGTTACTGTGAATTTGGAAATCATCGCCCTTGGTGAGCATCCTGCTCTCCTGAACAGGAAAAAGTCTGTCTACTGCAATGCCGGAAACCACGGCAATGGCGAAAAGAAGTGCGAAAAGCAGCAATCCTTCCTTTGGAATCATTGCCAAAATGACAAACGCCTCGTCTCCGGAGGAGCATATCATCATTGCTACGAGCGCCCCGAAACTTATAAGTCTGTGGGTATAGAGAGAAACGGCTGCAAATCCTCCTATGCATCCCGGTATCAGCCCGAGCAGCGACCCTGTCAGAACCTGTTTTACCGGACTTCCCTTCAGTTTTTCGAACCGTTTCCCGTTTGACCTGATGTTGTAGAATTCTATAAGCAACATCATTATGAGTACCAGGCCGGTGATAAGTATGCTGTTGCGCAGAACATCCAGTGTAATCTCACCAATCATCGGCAATCTCTACTCTTTAATGCTGTTGTAAAACTCCATCAGTTCGCCGGCAGCCATGAAAGAGTCCATCTTGCCGTCGAGCACAGCCTCTTCGTATTCCTTTAGCTTTTTCTCTATAACGGGGTTTTCGTAAAAGTCGTTTCTGAGTGTTTCGTTTATGCTTTCATACATCCAATAACGGGCCTGCTGGCGGCGTTTGTGTTCGTAATAGCCGTTCCCCTTTACAAGGGCGAAGTATTCTTCGATAAGTTTTAATATTTCGGGCAGTCCCTCCTTTGTTACGGCCGATGATGTGACGGCTGTCGGGACCCAACCCGATTCGGTAGGAGGAAACAGATGAAGGGCATTGGCATAGAGGGCCTTTGCCATGTTGGCCTTGTCTACGTTGTTCCCATCGGCTTTTGTTATGGCGATAAGATCGCTCATCTCCATAATGCCCCTTTTGATTCCCTGCAAGTCATCCCCGGCGCCGGAGAGCATGAGCAGAAGAAAGAAATCGCTCATCGAATGGACTGCCGTTTCGGACTGTCCCACGCCTACCGTTTCAATGAAAATGACATCGTAGCCTGCCGCTTCGCAGAGTAATATGGTCTCTCTTGTCTTTCGTGCCACACCTCCGAGCGAACCTGCGCTCGGGCTCGGTCTTATAAAGGCGTTCGGATCGTTGCAGAGCGTTTCCATTCTGGTTTTGTCGCCCAATATGCTGCCTTTGCTTCTTTCGCTGCTCGGGTCTATTGCCAATACTGCCAACTTGTGCCCCTCGGAGGTGAGGTACTTTCCAAAAGCCTCTATGAATGTGCTCTTCCCGGCTCCCGGTACTCCTGTAATGCCTATTCTCATAGAACCCATTTTGGACGAGAGCTGCTGGCAGCGTGCGATTATCCGTCGCGCAATCTCTCTATGTGACGGCAATTGGCTCTCTACAAGAGTTATGGCTTTTGAAAGGATTGTGGTATTCCCTTCGGTTATCCCCTTTATATATTCATCCGCCGAAAGCAGGGCAGGTTTCTTTTTGAAAAAGTTTTTCATGTAGGGATTGACTGTAGGTTGCTGTTCAACCCCTTCATTTACAAAAAGTGCGCTGTCGTGATGGCAATCTCCCTTAGGAGGCCACTCCCCGGTGGTGATATTCTGATTCTTTTCGTTCATGGTCTTCTATTTAATTATTCTGTCTCAATTGCAACAAACAGGTTTACCAGAGGACGTTTGGGCGAATTTGTAACAAGTGTTATCGTATATATTTTTTCCCCAGATATTCCGCCGGTGTCGATCCTTGCCTTGATTTCGAAATTTTCGCCAGGTCTTATCTCTTCCTGCGGATATTCGATTTCAAACTTGTCTCCGTTCGTATCCGCTTTGTGTATCACCAGATTGCCGGCTCCCGTATTTCTCAGGCTGAAGACTCCCTCGGCGACGGCTCCGCGTTTCAGGTTCAGCGTAACCGAGCTGTTCCTTGCCAGAATCATGGAACCGCTGTTTTTCTCTTCTGCAGTCAGGCTGGATATGTCGTCTATAATCATGCAGTTGATTTTAAGTCGCGTATCCGCCTTCACGCCATTGCATACAAGGGTTGCGGAATATGCGGTATTGCCCCAGTGCAAGGCCTCTCTGGTGTCTATCCTGTACGTTATTTCGCCGACTTCCCCGGCTTCTATTATGGCGGGACTGGCCTTTAGCGACAATCCTTTATCCATATCCGCGAACTTCACTTCAACTGCCTTTTGAGAAAAGTTCGCAATGGAAATGCTTCCCGATTTGGCATATCCCTGTTCTATCTGTCCGGCTCCTATATTGTTTTTCATTATGCCAAGCGGCCCGACAGTTATGGGGAACAGCTCTTTTAAGGATTTCTCCTTTTCGTAGGCGATGCCGCTTATTCTCAATATCACAGGTTTTCTGCTTGCAGAGGTGTAGACCGTAATGTTCTTTTCGAACGGATAGGGGCCCTGGTCGTTGAGGTATGTGACCTTTATTTCCCCCTTTTCGCCGGGCATTATCGGTTTTTTAGGCCATTCCGGCTGGGCGCATCCGCATGATGAGATAATATTGTTTATAACCACCGGCTTTTGGGATACATTGGTGAATTCGAACGTGCATTGCCGCTCTCCGTCGTTTATGGAGATCTTGCCGAAGTTGTGTATGGTCTTATTAAACTTGAGTGCGCTGTCGAATCCTGTCTGTCCATATGAAAATGAGATAAATAGCAGGGCCGACAATGCAGTCGCCGTTATATTTTTCAAAAATCTCATTGCGCTAAAGTTTTTGCAAATATATAACATATATTTTATTAAATTTGCTCGGTTTTAAACATTTATTTCGTATGAAAAGCAACATGAAAATCATTAGAAACCTCTTGATGATTGCAATAATGATACCTCTTATTGCAGCGTGCGGCAAGTATGATTACAAGACCGTGGAGGGAGACCCTATGAATACCAGAATCTACACGCTGGACAATGGGCTGAAGGTATATTTGAGTGTAAATAAGGAGGAGCCGAGAATCCAGACTTATATCGCGGTCAGAGTCGGCGGGAAGAACGATCCAGCGGAGAACACAGGCCTGGCGCACTATTTCGAGCATCTGATGTTCAAGGGTACCGAACAGTTCGGCACTCAGAATTATGCTCTGGAAAAACCTCTCCTCGATTCCATAGAGGCCAAATTCGAATATTACGGCACGCTTGAAGACGAAGCTGAACGCAATGCCGTTTATGCGGAGATAGACAGTCTTTCTTACGAAGCTTCCAAAATTGCAATTCCCAACGAGTATGACAAACTCATGGCGGCCATAGGCGCGAAGGGAACCAATGCCTATACGGGATACGATATGACTGTTTATACCGAGGATATTCCTTCGAATCAGGTGGAAAACTGGGCCAAAATCCAGGCAGACCGTTTCAAACATAATGTAATCAGGGGCTTCCATACCGAGCTGGAGACGGTGTATGAGGAGAAGAACATGTCTCTTACCAGCGACGGCAGAAAGGTTCTGGAGGCTGTAAGCAATGAACTCTTCAAGAACCACCCTTACGGGCAGCAGACGATACTCGGCACTCAGGAGCATCTGAAAAACCCTTCAATTACGAAGATCAAGGAGTATTACAAGAACTGGTACGTTCCCAACAATATGGCAGTCTGCATGTCCGGTGATTTCGACCCGGATGCGGTAATCGCAACTATAGACAAATATTTCGGGGATATGATCCCTAACGGGAATCTGCAGAAACTGCAGTTCGAGCCCGAACAGCCCATCGAATCTCCCGTAGAGAGGGATGTTTACGGTCTGGAGTCTGAATTCGTGACTTTGGCATGGCGTTTCGACGGGGCAAATTCACCGCAGATGGATACCCTTACAATTCTCTCCGACATGCTCAACAACGGATATGCAGGCCTGATAGACTTGAACCTGAATCAGGCGCAGAAAGTGCTGGGAGCTTCGGCATTCAATTACGTTCAGGCGGATTATACGCAGTTTATCGTATCTGCAAATCCCAAGGAGGGGCAGACTCTGGATCAGGTAAGGGAGCTGTTGCTCGAGCAGATAGATCTGCTTAAAAAGGGTGAGTTCGATGAGTCTCTGCTTCAGGCAACAATAAATAACTATAAGAAGAATGAGATGCGTGCACTCGAATCGAATGCCGCACGGGCAAATGCCTTTGTGGAGGCTTTCATCAACGATGTTCCGTGGGAGCGCGAAGTCGGGGAGCTCGACAGGCTCGCAGCCCTTACCAAAGATGATATCGTAAGGTTCGCAAATATCCATTTTAAGGATAATTATGTGATAGTGAACAAACTCGAAGGCGAAGACACATCTGTGAAGAAAATCGCGAAACCCCAGATAACCCCTATCTTTACAAACAGGGATACCGCAAGCCTTTTCCTCAAGCAGATCCAGGCATCAGCCGTAACGCCTATCGAACCGGTATTCCTCGATTATGAAAAGGATTTGCAGAAGCTGACTTCCGACAAGGGGCTCGAGATTCTCTACAAACAGAATACTGCGAACGGACTCTTCACCCTCGTGTACAATTATGAGTTCGGAACGAATGACGATCCTATGCTGGAAGTTGCAGATACCTATTCATATTACCTCGGAACAAGTAAATACAGCGTAGAGGAGCTCAATGCAAAACTTTACGACCTTGCCTGCAATGTAAACGTAATGGTGGGCAGTGACGAGACCCGCGTTATAATTTCCGGCCTGAGCGAGAATATGGCCGAGGCCGCAAAGCTTTATGAAGAGATGGTTACAGACTATCAGCCGGATGAGGAGGCCCTCGAAAACATGAAGGCGGACTATAAAAAATCCCGTGAGAATGCGAAACTGAGCCAGGATGCGAATTTCGGGATGCTACAGTATTACCTCATCTATGGCGAGAAGAATCCTGCAAACACCACCTTCTCCAATGCAGAGCTCGACAGGGTCACTTCCGGCGAACTTCTGGACAAATTCAAGATGCTGGGCGAGTATGACCATACGGTCCTCTATTACGGCCCTGAATCAGCCGAGGCTCTGGTGGACTTCATAAACAGGGAGCATAAGGTGGCCGCTTCTCTCAAGGAATTCGAGAGCGACAAGAAGATCAAGGCGCAGCAGGTAAAGGAGAACAGGGTATATATAGCTCCTTATGATGCAAAACAGATTTACATGTATTCATATTCATGTACCGGCGAGACTTATGATCTGGCAAAGACTCCGATTATAAAAATGTATGACGAGTACTTCGGAGGCGGAATGAACAGCATAGTGTTCCAGGAGATGAGGGAGGCAAGGGGCCTTGCATATTCAGCCCAGGCTGCATACCGTCTTTCCGGCAATGAAAAGGATGACCCGTATGTATATTTTTCATTTATCGCAACCCAGAACGACAAGATGATGGATGCGATAACCGCTTTCGACGGGATTATAAACGATATGCCGCAGTCCGAGGCTGCCTTCGATATCGCAAAAGAGAATATCATCGCAAACATCCGCACCCAGAGAATAACCAAGATGAATGTTCTGTGGAACTATATTGCGGCCCGCAAACTCGGTCTCGATGAAGACAGCAGGAGAATCATCTACGAACAGGTACAGGACCTTACGTTGGACGATGTCGTGAAATTCCAGCAGGAGGTTGTCAAGGACCGTAAATACTACATAGGCATATTGGGGGATGAGAAGGAACTCGATATGAAGAGGCTCGGTGACGGCACTTATGGCAAGGTCATACGCCTCTCTGCAAAAGATATTTTTGGTTACTAATATAGTTGGTATTATATTTGCGTGTTTTTTAACAATAACATAAACAAATTAACACTTAGATTATGGCTTACAAAATTACTGAAGATTGCGCAGCATGCGGAACTTGCGCAGGTGAATGTCCTGTAGGTGCTATTTCTGCAGGCGATATTTATAAGATCGATCCCAACATGTGTACAGATTGCGGTACATGTGCAGATGCTTGTCCTGTAGGTGCTATAGTACAAGCCTAACCGGGAGTCATTCGAATTGAAAAAGGGATGTGTCGAATATAGTTTGATGCATCCCTTTTAGTTTAGATGTCTCGAAAATAATAGTTATCTTTGCCCGATGTTGAAATTTTAAGTGTAAGAAGATATGTCGTTTTCAAGTCTGTTAAAAAAGATATTCGGTTCAAAGGCCGACAGGGATTTAAAGGAACTCAACCCTATACTCGACAAAATACTGGAGTCATATAAAAGGATAGATGCCCTTACGGATGATCAGCTCAGAGCTGAGAGTGCAAGGATAAAGGGGGTGATAAGGGATTATATCGCCGAGGATGAGTCTAAGAAAAAGGAGTTGAGAGCGAAACTGGAGGATTTGGATATTTCCGCCGATGAAAAAGAGAAATTGGCGACGGAAGTGGACAAACTTGCCAAAAAAATCGATTCAAAAATCGAAGAGGTGCTCATGCAGGTACTTCCCGACGCTTTTGCAGTGATGAAATCCACGGCGCGCCGCTTCAAGGAGAACCCTACTATTACCGTTACGGCTACCGAAGCGGACCGCGAGTTGGCCGCCGGCCATGATTTCGTCACAATCGAAGGTGACAAGGCTGTCTGGAAGAATTCGTGGATGGCAGGAGGAAACAGAATTACCTGGGATATGGTCCACTATGACGTACAGCTCATAGGCGGTATAGTGCTGCATCAGGGAAAAATTGCGGAAATGGCTACCGGCGAGGGTAAAACCCTTGTGGCAACCCTGCCTGTATTTTTGAATGCGCTTGCCGGAAAAGGGGTGCATGTGGTTACTGTGAACGATTACCTTTCCAAGCGTGACTCGGAGTGGATGGGCCCCCTATACCAGTTCCACGGGCTTAAGGTGGACTGCATAGACAAGCATCAGCCCAATTCGGAAGGGAGAAAGGCGGCCTACAGGGCGGATATAACGTTCGGAACAAACAATGAGTTCGGTTTCGACTACCTCAGGGACAACATGGCCATAGACATTGAGGATCTGGTGCAGAAAAAACACCATTACGCGATTGTGGACGAGGTAGACTCCGTCCTAATCGACGATGCGAGAACCCCTCTTATCATTTCCGGTCCGGTACCCAAGGGGGATGACCAGCAATTCGCGGAGTATAAACCATATATAGAGAGACTCTATAATCTGCAGCGTGCAGATGTCACAAAATTGCTCAACGAGGCAAAGGCGCTGATTGCTGCCGGCAACGAACAGGAGGGCGGCAAAATACTTTTGAGGGCGCACAAGGGACTTCCGAGGTACAATCCTCTTATAAAATATCTCAGCGAGCCTGGTATCAAGCAATTGCTGCTCAATACGGAAAATTATTACATGCAGGATAACAACAAGCATATGCATGTCATAACTGACGACCTCTATTTTGTTATAGACGAAAAGCAAAAGAGCGTCGAGCTTACCGATAAAGGCCATGAACAGCTGGCCAAGAATTTGAGCGACAGTAAATTCTTTATACTTCCTGATGTGGGAAGCGAGATTTCGGAATTGGAAAAATCGGATCTGGCTCCGGAAGAGAAGCAGCGCAAAAAGGACGAGCTTCTTTCGGAATATGCGCTCAAATCCGAAAGGGTGCATACGGTGAACCAGCTGTTAAAGGCATACACGATGTTCGAGAAGGATGTGGAGTATGTGACTATCGACAATAAAATCAAGATAGTGGATGAGCAGACAGGCCGTATTCTCGAAGGCAGGCGCTATTCCGACGGATTGCATCAGGCGATAGAGGCAAAGGAGAATGTAAAGGTGGAGGCCGCTACCCAAACATTTGCGACCATTACCCTTCAGAATTATTTTAGGATGTACCATAAGCTCGCCGGTATGACAGGTACTGCGATAACCGAAGCGGGCGAGTTCTGGACGATATACAAGCTCGATGTAGTTACCATCCCTACGAATAAACCGGTGATAAGGGTGGATAATGATGACCTTATCTACCGTACGAAAAAGGAGAAATACAATGCCGTCATAGACGAGATCGTAGCTCTCAGGGAGGCCGGACGGCCTGTGCTTGTGGGTACTACGTCCGTGGAAATATCGGAATTGCTGAGCAGGATGTTGAAGTTGCGCGGCATCAAACACAATGTGCTGAATGCCAAGCAGCATGCCAAAGAGGCGGAGATAGTGGCCGAGGCCGGAAGAGCGGGTGCCGTTACGATTGCAACCAATATGGCCGGCCGTGGAACGGATATCAAGCTGGGCGACGGCGTAAAGGAAGCGGGCGGACTTGCGATTATAGGTACGGCAAGGCACGACAGCCGCCGTGTAGACCGTCAGTTGCGCGGACGTGCCGGACGTCAGGGAGACCCGGGTTCATCTACATTCTATATTTCGCTCGAAGATGATCTGATGCGTCTTTTCGGTGCCGACAGGATAGCCAAAATCGTAGACAGGATGGGAGGAATGAGCGAAGGCGAGGCGATTCATCATCCTATGTTGTCGAGCGCGGTGGAAAGGGCCCAGAGAAAAGTCGAGGAGAACAATTTCGGAATAAGGAAGAGATTGCTGGAGTATGACGACGTGATGAATTCGCAGCGCGAGGTCATTTATACCAGAAGGAGAAATGCGCTCTACGGCGAGAGAATCGACGTGGATTTGAAAAATATGATTTCGGACTTTTCAGAAAGTTTTGCGGAAAATTATTTCGGCGGTGACTATGCTGCGTTTTCCTATGAACTTATGAGGCAGCTTACCATGGTGCCTTCCATAAGCGAAGCCGAATTCAAGGATATTTCAAAAGAGGCCCTGGCATCGAAAATTGAGGAGGATATTAAAGACCTGATTGCCCGCAGGGAGGAGAATATCATCCGTCAGGCCATGCCGTATATTAAAAATATATACGAGACGCAGAGTGCAAGGTATCAGAATATCGCATTCCCTATAATTGATGGTATGAAGGGAATCAACCTTATAGTGAACCTCAAGAAGGCGTACGACAGCAACGGTAAGGAGATTAACAGGGCTATCGCCAAGTCTGTTACGCTTACAATGATAGATGAGCAGTGGAAGGAGCATTTGCGCGAAATGGATGATTTGAAGCAGTCTGTGCAGAATGCGACTTATGAGCAGAAGGATCCGTTGCTTATCTACAAGTTCGAAAGTTTCAACCTCTTTAAGGAGGTGCTTGAAAAGATAAGCAGGGATGTGATTGCCTTTATGGTACGGGCTCAGCTGCCCATGAAGCAGAACGGAGATGAAACCATACGCGAACAGAGCGAGAGAAGGCGGACAGACATGAGCCGGATGCAGACAGGCAGAAGGGATCTTGCAACAAATGCAGGCGAGCCCAAATCCAACGCTCCGGTGCGCGTAGAGAAAAGGGTTGGCAGGAACGATCCGTGCCCTTGCGGAAGCGGAAAGAAGTATAAGAATTGTCACGGTAAAGATTTATAATGATGGACAGATTCGATATAGCCGTTGTAGGAGCAGGACCGGGGGGATATGTCGCTGCGATACGCGCTTCGCAGTTGGGTTTTAAAACTGTTGTCGTGGAACGCGCGGAGCTCGGCGGCGTATGTCTGAATTGGGGATGTATTCCGACAAAGGCCCTTTTGAAGAGTGCACAGGTTTATAATTACCTCTCCCACCTTGCGGATTACGGACTGGCGTTATGCTGCAAATCTTCCGTGGGAGATGAGGAGATAGCCGCAGTGCCGCAAATTGAAAAGATAGTGGAGCGGGAAAGAAACGTGGCGGCGACTATGAGCAAAGGGATAGAGTATCTGTTTAAAAAGAATAAGATTACGGTAGTCAGGGGGCGCGCAACCGTAAAGGCGGCCAATATGCTTGATGTATGCATGGAAGATGGAAGCCATTGCGAAATTGAAGCATCCCATATCATTCTTGCCACTGGCGCACGGCCCAATTCATTGCCTTTTGCGCCTATAGACGGCGAGCGGATAATCTCGTACAAAGAGGCACTGGTTCCAAAGAGGCTTCCAAAAAGTCTTGCAGTCATAGGTTCAGGTGCCATAGGGAGCGAGATGGCCTTCTTTTATAAGTCCATGGGAACCGATGTCACGATAATAGAGTATCTCGACAGGATATTGCCCCTGGAAGATGCGGATGTCTCTGCCCAACTGAGCAGAAATTTCAGAAAAATGGGAATGAAGGTTCTGACCTCTGCAAAAGTTACGGCAATCGAGAAAGGGGGGCAGGAGTGCAAAATAACTCTCGAGACAAAAAAGGGGGTGGAGGAACTTGTTGCCGAACAGGTCCTTTCGGCGGTAGGCGTAGTCCCGAATACCGAAAATCTCGGGCTCGAAGCCTTGGGCATAGAGCTATCCAAGGGCAAGGTTCCGGTAGACGAGTATTACAGGACAAAAGTAAACGGAATTTATGCCATAGGCGATATAATCGCAACTCCGGCTTTGGCGCATGTGGCATCTGCCGAGGCGGTGGCGGCAGTCGGGAAGATTGCTGGACTGGATGTGGAACCCATTGATTATTCAAATATTCCGAGCGCGATATATACCTCTCCAGAGGTTGCATCCGTAGGTATTACCGAAAAGCATGCGCAGCAGTCCGGGTTGAATTATAAAGTGGCGAAATTTCCCTTCACAGCCTCCGGGAAAGCTACGGCTGCGGGGGAGAGGGACGGCTTTGTCAAGCTTATATCGGATGCCGATAGCGGCAAAATTCTCGGAGCGCATCTGGTGGGGGCCAATGTTACGGAGATGATTTCCGGTATCATTTTGGCAAAAAGAATGGGGGCTTCCGCAAAGGATATAGCCAAGACAGTCCATCCGCATCCTACAATGAGCGAGGCTGTCATGGGGGCGGCAGAGCTTTTATGCGGAGAATGTATTCATCTTTGATAAATAATATTGGATAAAAAATAAGGATATGGCAAAAAAAAGCGAGGAAAGCGGCTATATAAACGAGATTACCAGAATCTCTTCAGGCGCGTTGTTTAAAGGAACAGTCATTTCAAAGTCAGATTTAAGGGTAGACGGTGCATTGGAAGGCACTATCCTTCTCGAAGGAAAGCTGGTGCTTGGCGAAAAGGCAAGAATCAGCGGAACTGTTGTCTGTACAAATGCCGATGTCTGGGGAACCATAGAGGGCGATATATGCGTAAAGGAGAAACTGGAGTTCAAATCGGTTTCGAATATGAAGGGCAATATCAAGACATCGCAGCTGCATATCGAGGCGGGTGCGCAGTTCAACGGAACGTGCGAGATGATAAGCGATGAGTTTTATGCCGGATACTACAACAAATTGCTGGAGGAGTAATCATATTTCCAGAATTTTCCTGTAATATTCCGCTTTCTGTTCGAAAGGGAGCGGATATGCGCGTGAGGTAGACGGCATGCGCCATATCGTTATCTTTCGTCTGCAATATTCGGTTTCGGTATTTTCGCCTGTAGAGAGCCGTCTGCAGCCGGTTGCCGCCTGTATGGCTTCCGCTGCCTTCTGACCTGTAGCCACTATGGTTGTGCAAAGGGGAATCCGTTCCAGCAGCGAGGCTATATCTGTAGGGGATATTATCTGCAGGAAATTGTCGGATGCGTTGTTTTTCAAGCGTATGACCTTTTCTGCAGTATCGTAGAGCGCTATGCCGCAATCGGTGCAGAACTTTTCTATCTTCTCTTTGTCGAACCTCTTTTCTTTTCCGACAATAAAATAGTTCCTGTCCGCCTTGGCCACATAACCCATGATTCTCCAGAAATCGTTGTTCCAGTTGGGGTAAAAGAATTCCATGCACCACCGTTTTCTCGGTGGAGGGAAACTGCCCAATATCAGGATTTTTGCATTGTACGGTAAAAACGGGGCAAGCGGATGCCTCTCGCTACAGCACATCGTTTATGTTGTATTTGTTCCGCTCGGAACTGTTTCTGTTTATCATTTCGGCTACAAATCCCGTAAGGAAAAGCAGAATGCCTATAATGAGGGCGGCTATTGCAAGGTAAAAGAGCGGCTGGTCGGTAACGGGTCTGAATTTAAGCCCTTTTACTTGCGAGGCGATTTTGTCGATTATCAGCCATGCGGATATTACCGCACCGGCTATGAATGTGAAGGTGCCCATAAGCCCGAAAAGGTGCATCGGCCTTTTCCCGAATCTTGTGAGAAACCAGAGCGTCATCAAATCCAGAAATCCGTTTACGAAACGGCTCATGCCGAATTTGCTTTTGCCGTATTTTCGCGGATGGTGCTGCACTACTTTTTCCGTTATATTGGTAAAGCCTGCATCCTTGGCCAGATATGGAATATAACGGTGCATATCCGCATATAGTTCTATGTTTTTTACAACCTCGGCCTTGTAGGCCTTAAGTCCGCAATTCATGTCATGCAGTTTTATTCCCGTGACTTTACGGGCGGTTGCATTGTAAATCTTGGAAGGAAGATTTTTGGAGAGTTTGTTGTCGTATCTTTTCTTTTTCCATCCGCTGACAAGATCATAGCCCTCTTTTGTTATCATTTCATAAAGCGGCGGAATCTCATTCGGGTCATCCTGCAGGTCTGCATCCATGGTTATCACCACATCTCCCTTTGCCGCTGCAAATCCGCAATGGAGCGCCGGAGACTTTCCGTAATTCCTACGGAAGCTTATGCCTCTTATATGCTTGTCGCTTTTTGCCATCTCCTTTATGAGCGCCCAAGACCCGTCGGTGCTGCCGTCATTTACCATTATTATCTCATACTCTATGCCCATTTTCCGCACGACGGCCGTTACTCCCTCGATGAGTTCGTTGAGGGAATCTTTCTCATTATAGAGTGCAATTACTATAGACAGTTCCATCTACTCCGCTGTGTTAATGTCATTGAAAGGATTCACCTTTTTTGTGAAGTTCGCTATGATTGCAGATGTGACAAGCCCGAACAGAGTGAAATATATTAGATTGACAAAGAGATTTATCTGCGGAAGATTATTTAAAATCGGCAGTATCGCATCCATCTGTTCGTCTGTATATTGGGCGCTCAAGGCAGAGACGACCTGCTCTATCGTATTGTTTATGCTTTCTGGAAATAGCACTACCATGCTGAAATATTGCCAGCAGGAACATACGATGGCCGAAAAGATGGAGACCCATACGCCGTAGGCGAATGAACTTTTATATTCTATGGTTTCGAATTTCGATGAATATTGCTTCATCAGCCAATAAAGCAGCCATATGCAGCCCGTCAGTTTCAATATCCACAAAAAAACGGAGATGACAGCCATGCCCTCCGGAAGCAGACTTGTTGCAAGAAGGTATGCTATAGTTATTGCAGAAAGTATAAGTCCGTCTGTTGCAGCGGATTTCCATTTATTTGCATTTTCCATCTTCATTAATCTTAATTGTCACACAAAGATAGATAAAAATTTGTACCTTTGCACAGTTCTGAAAACGCATTATATTAAAGTATATGATAAATATTACATTTCCCGACGGCAGTGTCCGTCAGTACGAAAAGGGAATTACCGCTATTGAAATAGCAAGGGATTTGAGCCCGAGATTGGCGGCAGAGGTTTTGGTTTCACAGGTAAACGGCCATGTTTACGATTTGCAGAAACCCATAGAGGAAGATGCCTCGGTCAGGTTGCTTAAATGGGATGACGAGGAGGGTAAGAAGACTTTCTGGCACTCTTCATCGCACCTTATGGCAGAGGCTTTGGAAGCACTCTACCCCGGAGTGAAGTTCGGAATAGGCCCTGCAATAGAGACGGGATTCTATTATGACGTGGATCTTGGAGATAAGACCATAACGGAGGCGGATCTTAAGAAAATAGAGGAGAAGATGCTTGAACTGGCCCGCCAAAAAGAGCACTTCGTCAGACAGGAAGTCTCCAAGGCGCAGGCAATGGAAACATATAAGGAGAAGGGCGACGAATATAAGTGCGAACTGATAGGCGATCTGGAAGACGGGACCATTACATTTTATACAAATGGGAACTTCACCGATTTGTGCCGTGGCCCTCATCTGGTAGATACCTCTCTTATCAAAGCTGTAAAACTCACATCCATAGCCGGCGCATATTGGAGAGGGGACGAGCACAACAAGATGCTTACCCGTATATACGGCGTGACTTTCCCGCAGAAAAAGTTGCTGGACGAATATTTGCAGATGCTGGAAGAGGCAAAGAAAAGGGACCATCGAAAACTCGGCAAGGAGCTGGAACTCTTTGCATTTTCCCAAAGGGTAGGACAGGGCTTGCCTCTGTGGCTGCCGCGCGGTGCCGTCTTGCGCGAAAAGCTCGAGAACTTCTTGAAGAGCGTACAGAAGAAATACGGATATCTGCCGGTCATAACCCCGCATATAGGGCAGAAGGAACTGTATGTGACATCGGGGCACTATGCAAAGTACGGTGCGGACTCTTTCCGTCCCATCAAGACCCCGCAGGAGGGAGAGGAGTTTCTGCTTAAACCCATGAACTGTCCGCATCATTGCGAGATATATAAGACCAAACCCCGTTCATACAAAGATCTCCCGCTCCGTTTCGCGGAATTCGGCACGGTTTACAGATATGAGCAGAGCGGTGAGTTGCACGGTCTTACAAGAGTAAGGGGCTTTACACAGGATGACGCCCACCTTTTTGTACGTCCCGACCAGCTCAAGGAGGAGTTCTGCAAGGTCATAGATATAGTGCTTTATATCTTCAAGACTCTGAATTTCGACCAGTATACGGCACAGATTTCGCTCCGTGATCCAAACAACAGGGATAAATATATCGGTTCCGATGAAAATTGGGAGAAGGCGGAGAACGCCATCATCGAAGCGGCAAAAGAGAAAGGGCTTAAAACCGTCGTAGAATACGGTGAGGCTGCGTTCTACGGACCTAAACTGGATTTCATGGTGAAGGATGCCATTGGCAGAAAATGGCAGTTGGGAACGATTCAGGTGGATTATAATTTGCCGGAAAGATTCGATTTGGAGTATACCGGGGCCGATGATAAAAAATACAGGCCTATAATGATTCACAGAGCGCCTTTCGGTTCAATGGAACGTTTCGTCGCGGTGTTGCTGGAGCATACCGGCGGTAAATTGCCGCTGTGGCTCGCTCCCGATCAGGTGGTGATACTTCCGGTAAGCGAAAAATATAACGATTATGCAAAAAAAGTTTGCAATTTGTTGAATAATTGCGATATTCGCGCCTCTGTTGACGACCGGAACGAGACAATAGGCAAGAGAATCCGTGAAAATGAGTTGAAAAGGATGCCTTACCAGCTTATAGTAGGAGAGAAGGAGACAGAGCAGAACGGTGTTTCCGTAAGAAGACAAGGCGGTGAGGATTTGGGAGAAATGAGTGTAGAGTCATTTGCGGAGCTTATCAGGGCTGAAATAGAAAAACAACTGAGTAATAACTAAATATAGGAGGAATTTTTATCGCAACACCTTTTAAACCCCGTCCAGGCGGCTTTGTAAAGAGAAACAATGCATCATCGGCATCGGACGGCAGGGACAACAGAACAAACAATGTTCAGCACAAGAAAGATGATGGCCTTAGGATTAATGAAGAGATTAAGGCTCCACAAGTAAGAGTTGTAGGAGATAATGTTCCCGAGCAAGGGGTGTATCCTTTGAGGGAGGCGCTCCAAATGGCGGTAGATCAAGAGTTGGATTTGGTTGAGATTTCTCCGAATGCAAATCCGCCGGTATGTAAAATTATCGATTATCAGAAATTTTTATACCAGCAGAAAAAGAAGGCGAAGGAGATGAAGGCCAATGCAAGCAAGGTCGTAATCAAGGAGATCCGTTTCGGTCCGCAGACCGATGAGCATGATTTTCAATTCAAGCTGAAACATGCAAAAAGTTTCCTTTCGGATGGAGCCAAGGTAAAGGCTTATGTCTTTTTCAAGGGCCGTTCGATTCTCTTTTCCGAGCAGGGTGAACAGTTGTTGCTCAGATTTGCAGTTGAATTGGAAGATTACGGAAAGGCGGAGCAGATGCCGCGCCTTGAGGGGAAAAGGATGATTATGATGATTGCCCCGAACAAGAAGAAATGATTTTTTATTAACCAATAAAATTTTTAAGCAATGCCAAAGTTAAAGACCAATTCCGGTGCCAAAAAGCGTTTCGAGCTTACCGGATCGGGAAAGATTAAGAGAAAGCACGCTTTCAAAAGTCACATTTTGACTAAAAAGACAAAAAAACAGAAGAGAAACCTCACTCAGACAGGCCTTATAGCCAAGGTAGACGAGAAGAGGGTAAAGTCTCTCATTTTAGCTTAAATTATTTATTAACCGAGTGTTCAGCAGAATAAGTTTCTTAATGGAGTAGAACGCTGACATTCATAAAATTTTAAAAATTATGCCAAGATCGGTAAATTCGGTGGCTTCGAGAGCTCGCCGCAAAAAAATTCTAAAACAGACGAAGGGTAATTTTTTGGCAAGGAAAAACGTATGGACAGTTGCCAAAAATACTTATGAGAAGGGTTTGACATATGCCTATAGAGACCGTAAGGTGAAGAAGAGAATGTTCCGTGCGCTGTGGATTCAGAGAATAAATGCAGCTGCACGCCTTCACGGCATGAACTACTCGCAGTTTATGGGCAAGCTCGCGAAGAGCAATATAGGTCTCAATCGTAAAGTCCTGGCAGATTTGGCAATGAACAATCCTCAGGCATTCGAGACAATTATAAATTCTGTCAAATAATTGCACATAAGGTATTTTTCCTTTGAAATTCGGATTTTTACATAACAGATGGTTTAAATTTGCCATTTGGTCGCTTCTCTATCTGGCCTGGGTCATATGGCTGGGTAATTATTGGTGGCTGATAGGCGAAGTTGTCATTTTCGACCTTTACATCACTAAAAAGGTGAAATGGGCCTTTTGGAGAAAAAGGGGGAATGACGGCAAGCCGAAGGCGTGGGTCGAGTGGGTGGATGCAATATTGTTCGCACTTGTTGCGGCTACCTTTATAAGGATGTTCTTTATAGAGGCATATACCATTCCTACAGGCTCGATGGAAAAAACTCTCATGGTCGGAGATTATCTCTTCGTGAGCAAACTCAGCTACGGTCCGAAAGTGCCTCAGACACCGCTCTCCTTTCCTTTGGTCCACAATGTGATGCCTATATTCGGCGGTGAGTCGTACTCTACCGCAATCCAGAATGACTATCGCAGGCTCAAGGGGTTTGGAAAGGTAAAGAGAAACGATATCGTGGTTTTCGGATTTCCGAACGGAGACACAGTCTTCAACCGCAAGGAATTGCGGCAAAACGACTATTACCAGATTGTCAGAATCAACGGCAATAACAGGGAGTACACGCAGCGCATGTGCGGTCCTGTCATAGTCCGTCCCGACGATAAAAAAGACAATTATGTCAAAAGGTGTGTGGCAATACCAGGAGACACGTTGAGGATAATTAACGGAACGGTTTATGTGAACGGAGTGCAGCAGCCTCAGTTCGACGGTATCCAAAGTACATATACTGTCTATACGAACGGCTCTTTCATTAATCCGAAGATTCTGGAAAACATAGGTCTCGACTATGGAGAGCGCGATTTCGACTCCACTCTTCCCGGTTATCCCGAGATGACACTTACAAAGAGCGAACTGGAGCAGATAGAAAAACTGCCTGTGGTAGTTGAAATCAGGGAGCACATAGACACATACCCTCCCGATTCTCCGGACTCATACATAACCCTCTTCCCTTTCAGTACAGATTTCAAGTGGACCCGCGACAATTACGGGCCGCTGTGGATTCCTGCAAGGGGGGCGACTGTAACCCTCTCGCTTGAGAATCTGCCGCTGTACAGGAGAATAATAACGGCATATGAAGACAATACTCTTGAAGTTGTTGACGGACAGATAATAATCAACGGACAGCCTTGCAATGAGTATACTTTCAGGCAGGATTATTATTTCATGATGGGCGACAACCGGCACCATTCGTCGGATTCGCGCTACTGGGGTTTCGTTCCGGAAGACCATATCGTGGGGACACCTGTAATGATATGGCTCTCCATTGACAAGAACCGGTCATTCCCGTTCAATATCCGTTGGGGAAGAATCTTTGACCTTGTGTAAAAAACATTTGTATATTAGAAAAAAAAAAGTGATATTTGCAACCTCAAAAAATTGAATAGATAAAAAAACATTATATTATGGCGAGAGTTTGTCAAATTACAGGAAAAAGAAGAATGATAGGAAACAATGTTTCCCATTCAAAGCGCCGCACAAAACGTGAATTTGCTCCTAATCTCAAAGTCAAGAAATTCTGGTTTGAGGAGGAGAAGAGATTTATAACCTTGAAGGTTTCAGCAGCCGGAATACGCAATATTTGCAAGAACGGTTTGGCTGCATCTCTTAAAAAGGCAGAAGAAAAAGGTATTATAGAATTTGTGTAAATATATTGAGATATGGCAAAGAAAGGTAATAGAGTACAGGTGATTCTTGAGTGTACCGAACAAAGGGATAGTGGTGTACCCGGCATATCGAGGTATATTACTACAAAGAACAAGAAGAATACTACACAAAGATTAGAGCGCAGAAAGTATAACCCTTACTTGAAGAAGGTTACTTTACACCGCGAGATTAAATAACTGTTAAAATTATTGTAAGATGGCAAAAAAAGCGGTAGCTACATTTAGCGGCGACAAATCACAACTCAGAAATATGGTTAAATGTATAAGAATGGTCAAATCCGATAAGACAGGCGCTTATATATTTAACGAAGATATGGTTCAGGTAGACAAGGTAAAGGATTATTTCGCAAAAAAATAATCTTTTCCGGGATGGTTAAAATGAACGTCAGGTTTCTCTTGGCGTTCATTTTTTTTGTACATTTGCCTGATATAACAGAGTTGAGACTATGGCATTTTTTGGATTGTTCGGAAAAAAGAGCGCAGAAGAGCAGAGCTCTCTGGATAAGGGTTTGCAAAAGACCAAAAACGGAATTTTCGAGAAAATATCCCGTGCGATAGCAGGCAAGTCAAAAGTGGACGCCGATGTGCTGGATGGCATAGAGGAGGCTCTGATAGCATCCGATATAGGTGTGGATACGACTCTCAAAATTATAGACAATCTCGAAGAGCGGGTCGCAAAAGATAAGTTCATGAATATGGACGAACTCTATTCGCTTCTCAGAAGCGAGATCGAAAAGCTGCTGAATATTACTTCCGGTTCCGATAGTGACAAGGAGCCTCAGATATTCGATTTTTCGAAAAAGCCTTATGTCATAATGGTAGTGGGGGTAAACGGTGTCGGAAAAACGACAACGATAGGAAAGCTGGCGGCGCGGCTCAAGGCCTCCGGCAAAAGCGTCGTGTTGGGGGCGGCGGATACTTTCAGGGCGGCGGCTGTGGATCAGCTGGTGGTCTGGAGCGAAAGGGCGGGAGTCCCCATCATCAAACAGGAAATGGGCGCAGATCCTGCGTCTGTCGCCTATGATACGCTGAAATCCGCTGTAGCCCAGAATGCGGATGTAGTACTGATTGATACTGCAGGCAGACTGCACAATAAAATCAATCTGATGAATGAGCTTACCAAAATCAGGAATGTAATGCGCAAAGTCGTGCCGGATGCTCCGCATGAAGTTTTGTTGGTAATCGACGGCTCTACAGGGCAGAATGCATATCAGCAGGCAAAGGAGTTTTCAAAGGCTACCGACGTAACCGCACTTGCGGTTACGAAGTTGGATGGCACGGCAAAGGGCGGTGTGGTTATAGGAATCGTAGATCAGTTCAAGATTCCGGTAAAATTCATCGGCGTAGGAGAGAAGATAGAAGATTTGCAGATATTCGACAAGAGGGATTTTGTAGCTTCGTTATTTAAAAAATAGAGTATAGATCAGTTAAATATTTACAGATATGGATATTTCGTACAATTGGTTGCGTGAGTATGTGGATTTCAATTTGACCCCTGAAGAGTTGGAGAAGGTCTTGAATTCAATAGGTCTGGAGGTAGAGGCGTCGGAAGTAAGGGAGGAAATCCCCGGAGGATTGCAGGGAGTTGTGGTTGCGCAGGTTATAGAGTGCAAGGATCATCCTGATTCGGATCATTTACATATAACAAAGGTCGATGCCGGAACCGGTGAACCTTTGCAGATTGTTTGCGGTGCGCCCAATGTGGCCGCGGGCCAGAAGGTGATGCTGGCAACAGTCAATACCAGACTTCATTTCTCCAACGGCGAAGAGGTGAAGATCAAAAAATCCAAAATCAGGGGAGTCGAGAGTTTCGGAATGTTGTGCGCGGAGGATGAATTGGGCATAGGCACCAATCATGAAGGAATTATGGTGTTGGATAATGATGCGGAAATCGGAACTCCTGCAAGGGAATATTTCAAACTCGAAAGCGATACGGTCTTTTCTATAGGCCTTACTCCAAACAGAATCGATGCGGCATCGCATATAGGCGTGGCGAGAGATTTAAGCGCTTACCTGAAACTCAATGGTATGGGAGGTGAATTGAAGCTCCCGTCCGTATCCGGTTTCAAACTGTCGGGCAATCGCGACGGTGCAATAGATATCGATGTGGTGGCTGCAAATGCGGCACCAAGATATACGGGGCTTACAATCAGAGGCGTAAAGGTCGGGGAGTCTCCTGCATGGATGAGGAAGAGGCTGCTCTCCGTTGGCCAGCGTCCGATAAATCTGGTGGTGGATGTAACCAATTTTATCCTAATGGAGATGGGACAGCCCATGCATGCCTTCGATGCAGATAAAATCGAGGGAGGAAAGGTTGTGGTGCGCCTTGCCGATGAGGGCGGCAAATTCACCACTCTCGACGGTGTCGAGAGAACGCTCTCCAAGGATGATCTGATGATTTGCAATACGCACTCCCCCATGTGTATCGCAGGCGTATTCGGCGGATTGGAAAGCGGAGTGACGGAGCAGACAGCCAATGTATTCCTGGAAAGCGCATATTTTAATCCTGTATATGTAAGGAAAACCTCCAAGAGACATGCCCTGAAGACAGAAGCCTCTTTCAGATATGAAAGGGGATGCGATCCTATGATTACGGAATATGCGCTTAAAAGAGCCGCAATGCTTATAATGGAATACGGCGGGGGCGAAGCGGTGGGAGAAATTGTGGATGTCAAATCCGCTCCGATTGAGAAAAAGGTCGTAGAGCTGTCGTATGACAGGATGGAAAGTCTGATAGGCAAGAAGATAGGATATAAAACCATAAGGGATATCCTATCGTATCTGGATATGGAGTTCGTAAGCGAAACCGCAGACGGAGCTGTTGTCAAGGTCCCTGCTTACAGGGTAGACGTGTACAGGGAGTGCGATGTGGTAGAGGATGTGTTGAGAATATACGGTTATGATAATGTAGAGATTCCGGAAAGGGTAACTATTTCGGTAAATACCACTCCCAAACCCGATCCTGAACGTATAAGGGCGTTGGCTTCCGAGTTCATGGCAGCGAACGGTTTCATGGAGATTATGAATAATTCTCTTACAAGGAGCGAATATTATGCGCATTTGAAGACATATCCGCAGGAGAGATGCGTGATGCTTTTGAACCCGCTCAGTTCGGATTTGAACTGTATGAGACAGACATTGCTGTTGAACGGATTGGAGGTGGTTGCACATAACATAAACCGACAGTCTAATGATTTGAAACTTTTTGAAATAGGCAACGTCTATTCTTATAATCCAGATTACAAAGAGCCGGAGGCGAAACCTGCCCATTTTAATGCAGAATTGAAGCATTATAATGAACAACAGCATTTTTCTATTTTCATCAGCGGCCCGGGCAGTAAATATTGGCATAATAAAACCGCAGGCGGGGATTTCTTTACCCTGAAAGGCTATCTGGAATTGCTGTTAAGGAAATTTTCCGTGGATGTCGCCGATCTGGAGTATGAAACCGCACCGTCTGACCTTTTTTCTGAAGGCCTGACATATAAGGTCAATACCAGGCAACTTGCCGTAATGGGAACCATTGCTCCCCAAAGGTTAAGGGAGTTCGGCATAAAACAGCCGGTATATGCAGCTGAAATAAATTGGGAGCTGCTTTTGAAACTTATAGCCAAGAATAAGGTTCAGTATAAGGAACTTCCTAAATATCCCGAAGTCAAGAGAGATTTGGCTCTGCTGCTCGATGCGGATGTCTCGTTTGCACAGATAAGGAAGAGTGCGTTCGCAACCGAAAAAAGGTTGCTCAAGAGCGTAACTCTGTTCGACGTATATACCGGAGACAAAATACCCGAAGGCAAGAAACAGTATGCCATAAGCTTTGTGCTTCAGGATAATGAGAAGACACTCACTGACAAACTTGTAGATGGCGCAATGGAGAGGCTGTTGCAGAAGTTCCAGCAGGAGTTCGGGGCACAGCTTAGGTAGCGCAGGTTAGTAATAGCTTACCGTCTTCTTTTCAAGTTCTCCCAATATCGCATTGGCCAGGCGGCTTGTTCCCAGCCTGAAGTACTCTTTGTCCAGCCATTCTTTTCCGAGTATGGTATCTGCGATAGAGTAGTAGCATAATGCGTCTTTTGGTGAAGTCATGCCTCCGGCCGCTTTGAATCCTACTTTTCTGCCGCATTGTATGTAGTATCTCTTAATTGTTTCGCACATTATTATTGCAGCCATCGGGGTCGCGGCCGGTTCCAGTTTGCCGGTAGAGGTTTTTATGAAGTCCGCACCCGCTTCCATTGCCAGAAAGGAGGCGGCGGCAATATTGGCAGGTGAAGCAAGTATGCCTGTTTCAAGTATGACTTTCAGTGTTTTGCCGCATATCGTCTCCTTGAGCGTCTTGATTTCGTCTGCAGCTTTTTGGAATTCTCCGGCAAGAAACAGGTGAAGGGGAAGTACAATGTCCACTTCGTCTGCTCCGTTTTCCACCGCCATTTTACACTCCAGTTTCTTTACTTCAAGAAAACTTTGGGAATTCGGGAAGACTCCGGCTACTGCAGCGACTTTTACATTATGGTGGGTAAGGTGCTCTTTTACAGTCCCGGCAAAATTGGGGTAGACGCAAATTGCTGCAGGAAGAGGATATTCCGGGAAGTTGCTCTTTGCATTGTTTACCTTTTGCGTAAGTGCGGTGATTTTTGCCTCCGTGTCTGAACTGTTCAGGGAGGTGAGATCTATAAGTCCCATACATGCGGCAAGATTCTCCTGGCTTTCATAGTTGTCAAGATTGTTCTGTATCTGGGTGAGAATTCTGTCGATAGCCTCCATATCGGGAGCATATCCGTATTTTTCTAAAATTACGTTCATTTTATTTATTCCTTTCTCTTAGAATCAATGATAATGGTTACAGGTCCGTCGTTAGTGAGCGTGACTTTCATATCTGCTCCGAAAACGCCTCTCTCTATCTTTTTGTTCATCCATTTTTCCAATGCGGCTATAAATGCATTGTAAACGGGAATCGCAATATCTGGTTTTGCCGCCTTTATGTATGATGGTCTGTTCCCTTTGGCAGTCAGTGCATGCAATGTAAACTGGCTGATTAGTAATATATCGCCGTTTATATCTAAAAGCGAGCGGTTCATGACTCCGTTTTCATCGTCAAATATCCGCAAATTTACAGTTTTTTTGGCCAGCCATTCTATGTCTTCCTCTCCGTCGTTTTCCTCAATCCCGACCAGAATCATAAGGCCCTTTTCTATTGAACCGTGCACCTGCTCCTCTATTTTTACTTCAGCATGTGTTACTCTTTGAATTACTATTCTCATGGTCAGCCTCTTATCTGTATTTTAAACCCTTTTTTCAGTAGCGGTTCGGCAATTTTCCGCATTTGGTCTGCGCTTACTTTCTGCAATCCTTGTGCAGGCGTCTCCCTGTCTAACGTATACATCATTACTTCGCGTGGCGAAAGCTCCTCTACAAGTTTTATCCATCTGCTGCAATGTTCGGGATTTGTGCAGTCTATGGTTTTACCCTCTACGGTTCCCTTTAAAAACATTGTCTGAAGTATGAAATTGCCGTTGAACAGTTTCATATTATCTATGGTTCTTTGCAGCGAGTATTCCTTGTTCGGGCGGTCAATGGCATACGCCATCTCCTCGATTGCGGAATCTATTTTCAATATGGGGTTGTCCACCTTCATCAATGCTTTTCTTACGCTCTCTTTCCCTATTTGTGAAGCGTTGGTCAAAACCGAAACCACGGCGCCGCTACAGTATTTGTCGCGCAGCGCAATGGTGAAATCTATAATTTTGTCGAAATCCGGGTGCAATGTAGGTTCCCCATTGCCTGAAAAGGTGACAGTGTCTATGGAAG
This sequence comes from uncultured Bacteroidales bacterium, assembly GCA_944325445.1. Lineage (GTDB taxonomy): Bacteria > Bacteroidota > Bacteroidia > Bacteroidales > UBA932 > Egerieousia. The sequence continues at coordinate 129,393 of CALVAG010000003.1, forward strand.
TTCCCTCTTCTTTGAGTTCTTTTAATCTGTACTCCAATGCATTATATACATCTTCGGCAGCAGGTAGCGTTGTGTCGTCCCTGCCGTCTTTGTTCCAACCGCATTCGCAGTAGATGCAATCGAATGAGCACCATTTTCCAAATTTGGGCAAAAGGTTTACTCCCAAGGAGTTACCCAATCTCCGACTCTTTATCGGGCCAAAAATGATATGTTTGTAGAGTATGGTAGACATATTGGTTATATTAATCTTGTAGATCTGCTCTTTTCAGTTAGGGAAAAAGTGTTCCAGTCGATATTGTCGATAAGAACGATTCCGGGTTTTTTGCCAATCTCCAGAGAGCCGAGCGTCTCTTCCTTCCCTATGGCCTTTGCACCATTGATTGTAGCCCATGTCAGGAGTTGTTGCAATGTGATATGCCTGAAGTTTTTATGGAGGCATTTCAACTCCTCGATGATAGACAGCACTGTATTGCTCGAGAGGCTGTCGGTTCCTATACAGATTTCGAGATTATTTTCAATCATCAGATCTATCGGCGGCAATTCCCTGTGTATGAAAATATTGGAGAGCGGACACAAAACCCAGTACGGCTCTTTCAATTTTTCTGAAGCCATGTCTATGCTCTCCTGGTTAGTGGCGATATTGTGTATCAGCAGAATCTTTCCTTCTACAGGAGCTTTGGCGAAAGAGAGCAGTCTCTCTATAAAATAGGGGAGAGCCGATTTTCCCGTTACCGGTGGAGTCGGCAACCCTCTGCCTTTATAATTTTCGGCCAATTCTCCCGTCCCCTTTATGAGCAGCTCCTCTTCCTGAAAACTCTCTTGCGAATGGTAAGAGATGATTCCATCTTTCAGCCCCTCTTCTGCCGCCATTTCCAACAGTTCGGGACTCATGGTATAGCAGGCGTGCGGCGTAACCGAAGCGCGAAGCCCCATCCTTTTGGCCAGATCCCGCAATTTCCGTCCGCCTTCAATTATATCTTCCGCTTCCGCCGGGTCGGTGCCGAAGAGTTCAATGAAACTTACTGTATAAAGAGGGGATTTGGACTTTATCCCGAAACTTTCATCGCAGTTGCAGATGTCGGCCATTGCACTTACTCCTTCTCTATACATATCATTGAAGGCCTGTTCTATTTTTTCCAATCTCTCCTCTTTGGGCGCAACGTTTCTCAGTTCGTTTATCTGGTTGATGAATCCGCTCATTCCCGTTGCCTGCCTGAATTGTCCTTTCAGATATGAAAGTTCGCTATGGCAATGGGCATTTACGAAACCGGGAGCTATGATCCCATTGTAGAACTCGGTATCTGCGCACTCTCCTTCAAGTGCTCCGATTTCAGTAATCGTGCCGCTGTCGTCCACAACGACATAGCCGTTTTTTACAGGTTCGCCGTTAACGGGGAAGAGATAATTTGCGGACAATTTTCTCATGTCTTGTTCCTGGATTATATCTGTATTTGTCGTTCTTGCTGTTCTTGTCGTTCAGAAGGTATTCTCTTGCGATGGCAGGGTAGAGCGAATCTGCAAGCCGGGATGCAGTGAGATTATATATCCACCATTTGCTGTTTTGCGGATTATCGGCTGTTGTAGTATCCCTGATATCCCACTCCTGTTTTACCTTTATGCCGGAAAGGTGATAGATCGCTCTCAAGTCCGGCTCTTTCCACAATTGGTCTGCTTTCTTCATTTCGAAAAATCTTAATGCCTCATTGTAGCTCTCTATTTTTGCATTTTGGATGGCAAGTTCATCCCGCCGTCTTATAAGCCTCTCCTTGGCTTGGGTATATATTCTTTTTAACATGTCTCCCTTTTGGAGATAATATTCCATGGCTTTAAGATAATCTTCGAATGTGTAGCCATACCTTTCCGTTACGGTCTCATATAGCAGAGTCGTATCCATCTCTCCCTTATATGCCGGTTCAAGCGCTATGTATTGGTCAGACATGTAGAAATCTGCAATGATCAGAGACATTTTGTCTGAAGGAATTACATCGTTTTCGGAGCTTGAGCATCCTGTAAGCGCCATTATGACAATGAAGATATAAAATGGGAATTTATCTCTCAACATATGCATTTCTATTCGCTACAAAGTTAATTTTTATTATTACTTTTGCCAATCAAATTATGATTAAATGAAGGTAAAAGTTCCCAAGATTATAAAGAGGATTTATCCAGGTTTTGTCTGGCATTTTTCGAGAGAGGAGGGAGCGGTTTACCTGACTTTCGATGACGGTCCCCGTCCGGAGGTAACCCCCTGGGTGTTGGAGCAGCTGGATAAATATGGCGCAAAAGCCACCTTTTTTTGCATAGGTAAAAACGTGGAACTTTTTCCGGATCTTTTTGAGGAGGTCAAGCGCAGGGGCCATGCCGTCGGCAATCACTCCTATTCGCATATAAAGGGATGGGGAGTGCCTACAGGTGATTATGTCAGGGATATAGACATCGCCTCCGACATGATCAACTCCAATCTTTTGAGACCCCCATATGCAAGGATTACCCCGGCCCAGGCGAGAGTCCTGTCGGAACGCTATAAGATAGTGATGTGGTCTATCATAAGCCGCGATTATAACAGAAAACTTTCTGCGGAACAGTGTGCAGGAAATGTAATTAAAGAGTTGGAAGCGGGAGACATAATTGTTTTTCACGATTCTATAAAATGCGCGCCGAATCTTTTCGAGGCATTGCCTGTAGTGTTGGAAGAGATAAAAAGGCGTAATCTGGTTTGCAGAAGAATAGATTTGTAATTTTTAATTGTATAGATATGAATGTACTTGTGTTGGGCTCAGGCGGAAGAGAGCATGCAATAGCATGGAAAATCAGACAGAGCGAAAATTGCGGAAAACTCTTTTGTATGCCGGGCAATCCGGGAACTGCACAGATAGCTACGAATTTGGAAGGCTCGGCAAATGATTTCGAGACTGTAAAAAAGGCGGTTTTGTCAAATGATATCCAGATGGTAGTAGTGGGGCCCGAAGAGCCTCTTGTTCTTGGTATAAGAGATTTTTTTGCGGCGGATGCACAGTTGAAGGATATTCTTTTTGTAGGTCCGTGCAAAAAGGGGGCAATGTTGGAAGGCAGCAAGAATTTTGCGAAGGAGTTTATGGATAAATATGCTATTCCGACAGCTCGGTATAAAAGTTTTTCCATCGATACGCTGCATGAGGGCGAGGCATTCATAGACTCCTTGACAGCTCCGTATGTCCTTAAGGCAGACGGTCTGGCTGCAGGGAAAGGAGTTCTGATTCTGGATTCTCCGGATCAGGCGAAGGCGGAATTGAGAAACATGCTCTCCGGTAAATTCGGTGAGGCGAGTTCTACTGTGGTAATCGAGCAGTTCCTTTCGGGAATAGAGCTTTCAGTCTTTATACTTACAGACGGAGAAGAGTACCTTGTCTTGCCTGAAGCAAAGGATTACAAGAGAATCGGAGAAGAAGACACCGGTCTGAATACGGGCGGTATGGGCTCTGTCTCCCCTGTGTCTTTTGCCGACAAGGCATTTATGGAGAAAGTGGAGGAGAGGATAATAAGGCCTACGGTGAGCGCCTTGAAAAAGGAGGGTATGGATTACCGGGGCTTTATATTCATCGGCCTTATGAATTGCGGCGGAGATCCTTATGTGATAGAGTACAATGTAAGGATGGGAGATCCGGAAACGGAATCCGTAATGACCCGTATAAAATCGGATTTTCTGCAGCACCTTTGCGCTACTGCAAAAGGCAGGCTTAAAGGGGAGAAGATAGAGATCGACGATAGTTGCGCCCTTACGGTGGTAGCTGTTTCCGGAGGTTATCCGCAGGGTTATAAAAAAGGATATGAGATAACGGGTTCCGGAAACCTTTATTCATGCGGAAGCGAAGGCGATATCAAAATATTTCATGCCGGGACGACGGAGAAGGAGGGAAAAATCGTCACTTCTGGCGGACGGGTCCTGACGGTTACGGTCAATGGGCACGATATCGGAACATGCAGGCAGGCTGCATACGGCGAAATGGAAAAGATTCATTTTACGGATATCTATTTCAGGCGCGATATAGGTCTGGATCTGTTGAAATAGCCTATGGTGTTGCTGCTTCCCATTGCACTGCTGCTTATGACAGCGGTATCGATTGCCTTTGTTGCCGGTACATCCCGTCTCTTCAATCCGTATGTGGCGGCATTGGTTTTTCTGCTTTTTGCACTCTCGGGCGAGCAGCCTTTTTCTCATGAGGTCTTTTATGCCGCACTTCTCATACATGTATGGTGCCTGTACCTGTATATGAAAGGGAGTCTCTTTTGGACGTCATTCTTCGTCTCCTGTGCTTCGCTGCTCTACCCGCCGCTGATATGCTTCTTCCCTCTGCTTGCAGCCGCTCTTCTTTTTTTGGAAAACGGCGATATTGCAAGAAATTTTGTGAAAATCACGGGCGGCTTTTTCCTTCCGTATCTCTACATCCTGGTATTCATGTTTCTCTTTACGGATTCGGTAACGGAATATTTATGGGACGTATGGTATGGAATTTCGGAAATCGGGTTGCCGCGATTGGCATATTCGTTGCCGGAAATCGCTCTTGCAATATGTACGGCCTTTGTGCTGCTCCACATTTTTGCGACCGTCTTTAAAAACTTCATAGAGCATTCCGACAGAATGCTGTTGCGTATTTCAGGAGCGGTATTGCTTTTTGCATTTATCGTTTTCATCCTTTTTTCCGAAAGGGAACTCTTTGAAGCCCGACTTTTTTTTGCGACAGCCTTTTCTCTCATGTTTTCGTTCCATTATAAAAATATCCGGCGCGGAAGCGCGAATGCCGAACTTGTTCTGCTTGCAATTCTCTCTCTGATTACGGCAGCAGGAAGATTTTTAATATAGGGCGGTTGCCTGCCGGGAGCGGGAATGTCTGATATGAAAATAAAAAACAGCCGGTAACACCGACTGTTTTTACTTTATTTGCGACCGGACCTATGCGGTGCGGTTTATTGCATGCCGTTGTTATTTACGGCCCGGATATACTTTCAATGCCTCTTCGAGACACTTGATGGCAGCTTTGATATCTTCTACCTTAAGCACGTAAGCCATGCGTACCTGGGTTGTGCCTTTGCCCGGAGTAGCATAGAATCCTGCAGCCGGAGCAACCATGACTGTCTGGTTTTCATATTGGAATTCTTCGAGCAGCCACTGTGCGAACTTGTCGGCATCATCGACAGGCAGATCCACTATGGTATAGAAAGCTCCCATAGGTTTTGGAGTGTAGACACCCGGAATCTTGTTAAGCATCTCTATCATGACATCCCTTCTGTGTATATACTCGGCCTTTACAGCATCGAAGTATGATTTGGGAGCCTGCAATGCGGCTTCTGCAGCGATTTGTTCCACTACAGGAGAGCAAAGACGCGCCTGGGCATACTTGAGCAGGTTTTTCATTATCTCTTTATTCTTGGATACTATTGCACCTATTCTTGCACCGCACATGCTGTACCTCTTCGATACCGAATCCAACAATATTACATTGTCGTCTATGCCGCCGATCTGCATGCATGAGAAGTGAGGGATATCTGTATAGCAGAATTCGCGATAAACTTCGTCAGAAAGAAGATAGAGATTGTGCCTTTTTACGATATCTCCCAATTTTATCAAAGACTCTTTACTGTAGAGTGTACCTGTAGGGTTTCCGGGATTACATATCAATATGGCTTTTGTCTTGGGAGTTATATATTTTTCAAACTCTTCTACCGGCGGAAGCTGGAAGCCGTTCTCTATGGTTGTAGAGATAGGAACCAGTTTAATTCCGTTCTGGATTGCAAATGAGTTGTAGTTGGTATAGAAAGGCTCCATTACTATAACTTCATCCCCCTCGTCGCAGGTTACGCTTATGGCAAAATTTACAGCCTCGCTGCCGCTGGTGGTAACCAGAATGTCTGTATAATCCACATCGATGCCGAGGTTATTGTAATATTTGGCCAATCCCTTGCGATAAGACTCTATACCTGCGGAGTTTGCGTATGCCAGATATTTTAAATCTATATTTTTTATCGCATCTATTACCACTTTGGGAGAATCGATATCCGGTTGTCCGATATTCAAATGGTAAACTTTAATGCCTCTTTTCTTTGCGGCATCTGCAAAAGGAACCAGTTTTCTGATAGGTGAAGTCGGTAAAATCTGAGCTTTTTTTGAAATTGATAACATGACTGAACTATTGTTTTATGTTGTTAATATTTTTTTAGTTGAAAATTCTATTTTTCCGTAGCGAGCGCCTTTAAAAAGCCCTCTATTTTAGGTTGCATCTGCGATGTGTATGCTGCATAATTGTTTGTCAGTATTGCAAATTTTATAAGTCCGTTTTTCTCTCCTCCCTCTACATATCCGGCATAACATCTTACACTTGAAAGCGAACCGCTCTTTGCGTGTATCTTTCCCTTGACAGAGTCCGGTTCATTTTTAAGTACGCTTTTAAGCGTTCCCTCTTTTCCGGGAACCGGCAGGCTTCCGAAAAACAGAGCAAAGTTATCATTTTCTTGCATTGCTGTATAATAATTGCAGAAAAACTTGGGAGATACGTAGTTTTCGCGTGACAGTCCGCTTCCGTCGGATTGTGTGAATCCATATGTGTCTACCCCCATCTTTTTCAGTTCCCTGCTTAAGGCGACTCTTGCGGAGTCATAGCTGCCCACTCCCGTAGCGACCTTCCCTATGGTTTTGAGTATTGTCTCTGCAAAAAGGTTATTGCTTATTCTGTTTGTTACGTTTATGATTTTTATCAGTTCGGGAGAATATGTCTCTGCAACCACTCTCCTTTCTACCCCCTTGGGAGCATCATTTATATCCATTACGGCGCCATCTGTCTTTATCCCGTTTTCAGAAAGGAATTCACCGAAATGCCATGCGCAGCTTAAATGCGGGAATCTGCTTGAATTTACGGATTTTACCGGACCTTTGTCTGCAGCTATGCTTCCTGCGTATTGTGCGGTTCTTGTTATATCGTCGAGGTAGTACCAGCTTCTGTCTCCTGTTCCGGCCTCACCTGTCTTCAGATTGTTTATGACTTCCTGTCCCGGAATAATCGGGTATATTATATCTATTTTGACACTGTCTGATGCCTCTGCTCCCGGTGTGAGCATGAATTCCTGGGTGTTTTCATGGAAACAGAGGCCGCTTGTACCGCTTCCGTAGTCGGCACCGAGATTTCCCCAACTCCATGAGTCGGGAATGAGTTCACGGGTGAAATAGCTGTCATCTGCAACGATGTTTCCCCTGACCTCTTTGATGCCTGCCTTTTCCAGTCCGGCTTTCCAGACACCGAAAATGGAATCTATATCGAATGCAACCTCATCCGAAGAGCCTAAGGTCGGGTCTCCTCCGCCTATTATGTAAATGTCTCCCGTCAGTATCCCCTCATCCGATATCTCTCCGGAATATGCGACTTTGGTGGAGAACTTGAAATCCGGGCCGAGCAGGTTGAGTCCTACTCCGGTTGTGATTGTCTTCATTGTAGATGCGGTAAGCATAGGCAGATTCGAGTTCCATTCCGCTATGACTTTTCCATCTTTGTTGACAGCCATTATGCCGATGATTGCATTATTGAAGAGTGAGTCTGTCTGAAGTTGTTGCTCTATGTATTTTTGAGCGGGTCCCTTGCCGTAACCTGCAAATGCGAAGGTACATGCGGCAAGCAGTGTTAAAATGACTTTTTTCATATACGTGGTTTTGTTGTTTGAATGACAAATTTAAGAAAAAATGTATTCCGTTTTGCTTTCAGACGTATCGTATTTTCTCAAATGACGAAATGGATAATTTTTTTAAAAAAATACACTGTTTTATGCTGTATCGTCTGTGTTTTATGGTATTTTTTGAAAAAAAATACATGTTTTTGCACTAGAAATTGTGTAAATATTGATATGTGAAAGTAAAATCATTATATTTGTCCGCTGAAAGAAAGCATGAATCTCTAATAATTTAACCTCACAGTTATGTCAAATGTAAGAATACGGGCTTTGGATGAGTTTGCCACTCACAAGGCATCGCGCTTTTATGAAGAAAAACGTCCTGTTTCGGAATTTTTTGCAGAAAATGTATTCGATATGCCCAAGATGAAACGTTATCTTTCGCCGGAGGCATATAAGGCCATAGTAAATGCAATCAACAACGGCGAGAAGATAGATCGTGAAATCGCAGATCAAATCGCATATGGCATGAAATCCTGGGCGGTGAAGATGGGGGCCACGCATTATACGCACTGGTTCCATCCGCTTACCGATGCAACTGCGGAGAAGCACGAAGCTTTTGTAGATCCGATGCAGGGTGGAGGGGTGTTCGAGAATTTCAAGGGAAGTACCCTTATACAGCAGGAGCCGGATGCGTCGAGTTTTCCGAACGGAGGGTTGAGGAATACGTTCGAAGCCAGAGGCTACACGGCCTGGGATCCGGGTTCTCCCGCATTTATAATAGACCAGACGCTATGTATCCCTACAGTTTTTGTTGCATATACCGGTGAGTCGTTGGACCAGAAGACTCCTCTTTTGAAATCGATACAATCCGTAGACCGGGCATCTGTCGCAATATGCAAAATGTTCGATAAAAATGTGAACAGGGTAAATGTCATGTTGGGTATCGAGCAGGAGTATTTTATTGTGGATGAGGCTTTCTATCGTGCAAGGCCTGATCTTATGATATGCAACAGAACGTTATTGGGGCATACGGCTGCAAAGGACCAGCAGTTGGAAGATCACTATTTCGGTGCGATTCCAAGCAGGGTGATGGCCTTTATGAAAGATTTCGAGACTGAAGCCTATAAATTGGGGGTTCCTTTGAAGACAAGACATAATGAGGTGGCTCCAAATCAGTTCGAATTCGCGCCGATATATGGTGAGGCGAACATATCGGCAGATCAGAATCTGATGATGATGATTATCATGAAAAAGATAGCCAAAAAACACAGGCTCAAGGTGATTTTTCATGAGAAACCGTTTGCCGGAGTAAACGGTTCAGGCAAACACTGTAATTGGAGTATCGTTACCAATACCGGAGTAAACTTGCTTTCACCGGGCAAGACCCCGAGAACCAATTTGCAGTTTTTGAGTTTCTTCGCCTCCGTAATAAGAGGTGTATATGAGCATAATCATTTGCTTATGAGCAGTGTCGTCTCTTTGAGCAATATGTACCGTCTGGGCGGCAATGAGGCTCCGCCTGCTGTAATGAGCATCTTTATAGGTGAGACGCTTACAAAGCTCGTGGAATCTATCGAGAAGCTTACTTCCAAAAATCTGACCAGCATTTCGGACAGAGAGGTTAAGGTCCGTTCCAAGCTGCATATCGTAAACCAGATTCCGGAGATTTTGCCCGACAATACGGACCGGAACCGCACATCGCCTTTTGCATTTACCGGAAACAGGTTCGAGTTCAGGGCTGTAGGCTCTTCATGCAATGTAGCTTCCTCTATGTTTATCTTAAACGGCATAGTGGCCGAGCAGCTTGTCAGATTCAAAACTCTTGTAGATGCGGAGATTGCAGGAGGGTTAAGCCAGGATAAGGCAATGATGAAAATAATCCGTCAGTTCCTTATAGAGTCTAAAGCAATCAGGTTCGAGGGCAACGGTTACAGCGAAGAGTGGCATAAGGAGGCTGAAAAACGCGGATTGAGGGCGGTCAAGAGCGTTCCGGATGCATATAAGGAGCTGATAAGCCCCGAATCCGTAAAAATGTTCGTAGAACAGGGGATTCTTTCCGAGAGAGAGGCCCATGCACGCTATGAGGTCCTGAATGAGACATATATAAAGAAATTGCAGATTGAGGCGCGTGTAATGGGCGATCTTACCACAAACCATGTGATACCTACGGCAATATCATTCCAGAATTCTCTGGTCGAAAATGTAAAGGGGATAAAGGATTTGTTCCCCGATGATTATGAGGAGCTTTGCAAGACACAACTGAATATGATAAAGAAAATATCAGGTTATGTGAACAAACTTCATCTTTATGTGCACGATTTGGTCGAGGCGCGCAAGGTCGCGAACGTAATAGAAGATATTCCTCAAAAGTCTGAAGCCTACTATTCTACCGTATTCCCATATATGGATAAAATCCGTACCGTCGTAGATAAATTGGAGATGGTTATCGACGATGAACTGTGGCCTTTGCCCAAGTACCGTGAGATGTTGTTTTTTCGCTAGTCTTTGCATTATAATGGCAAACTGCTGCGTTATTTTCGGTATCAGAATTCAGTCATGTACGACAAGTACACTCCTTCATTCTGAACCTCAATGCCTTGCATTTTATCCATTATAATGCAAAGAGGTGTGATGTCTTGCATATTATTTATAATGCAGAGAGGAATAATGCCCATGCATTTTACCTGAGGTGTTATTCTACATATAGCGCGAGTCCTTTGAGGTATTCCCCTTCGGGATGATATATGTTTACCGGATGATCCGCAGGCTGGGTAAGCCTGTGGATTATTTTTACTTTGCGTCCTGCCATTGCCGCCGCCGAGAAGACCGCCAGGGCGAAACTCTGTTTGTCTATTGCCTGCGAACAACTGTAGGTAAAGATTACCCCTCCCGGCGCGATCTTTTCTATTGCGGCCGCATTCAATCTTTTGTAGGCCCTGAGTGCGTTGCCTATCGCATCCCTGTGCTTTGCAAATGCAGGAGGGTCCACTATCATAAGATTGTAGTTTCCCGCCGGGGACTTGTGTAAAAAGTCTATGGCGTCGCAACATATGGATTCGTGACGGCTCTCCGAGAATCCGTTTAAGGAGATATTCTTTTCTGTAAGTTCTATTGCCTTCGCGGAACTGTCTACGGAATCTACGCTTCTGGCTCCGCCGCTAAGTGCATATACGGAAAAACCGCCCGTATAGCAGAACAGGTTCAGGACCTCTCTTCCCTTCGAGTATTTTTTTACCAGTTCCCTGTTGTCCCTTTGGTCTAAAAAGAATCCGGTTTTTTGCCCCTCTATCCAGTTTACATAAAAACTGTTGCCGTTTTCACGTACAATCTCCTCGCCGGAGGTTCCGTTAAATCCCGTCTCCTCCCTACAGTATAGATATCCGTTTTTCAGGTCGAGCCCTGCTTTATACGGCGCTGTTGCTGCGCTTTTGTCATATATGGCTGCAATCTCTTCTCCAAGAACATTTCTGATTGCCCCGGCAATCTCCTCTTTCGCCAGGAACATGCCTGCAGAATGGGCCTGTAAAACCGCAGTGTTTTTGTAAATGTCCACGATAAGCCCGGGAAGATTGTCTCCCTCCCCATGTATAAGCCTATAGCAGTCTGTTTCACTGTTATGGATCAGATTCGCGGCTTCGCGCAGTCCGTATGCCGCCTTTATCCTTTTTTCCCAAAAATCCCCGTCTATCTTTTCATCTTCGAATGAGAGAATCCTGACGGCTATTGAACCTATCTGGTAATGACCGCATCCCAAAAATCTGCCCTCGTGCGAATAGATGCTTACAATCTCCCCCTCTTTGGGTGTGCCCGTTATTTTTGCGACAGCTCCGGAAAATATCCATGGATGGAAACGCTCCACGGAACTTTCGCGACCTTTTTTCAATATGATTTTATCCATGTGGGTAAACAGCGTTTTTTAGAGTATATTCATGAGGGCCTTGTACATTTCGAGACAGATCCATGCATCTATGGCGGCATATTTGAGTTGTGCTTCCGACAGGATGGAACTTTCCCAGTTCGACAGTTGTTGCGACTTTGATACCCGCTTGTTTAAAATGATGGCAGCCATTTTACGCACGCTCTTTTCCTCTATGCCGAACTCCCCTGCGAGCTTTTGCAGGTCTACGAAATTGGCCGGGGTGAAATCGTAATATTCCCTCAATCCTCTTATATCGTCATGTACGGCCGCGCCTATTTTTATAACTCCCGGGTTCGCCAGCAGCTGGGCCAGTTTTTTGGGAACCCCCAATTGCTGCAGTCTGAATATATATGCCTTCTCCTCTCCTGAAAGCTGCAATATCGCCATCTTGTTGCGGGGAACTTTTGGAACGAAACATGGTTTGGTCTCCGTATCGAATCCTATCATAGGTTGCGACGACAGATATTTCATTGCCTTGTGAAATTCCGCATCCGCTTTATTTATAACGTAAATCTCTCCGGAAAAGGAGGCGAATTCCATCTTTTCAATCTCCTCGGAAGTTATATGCTGCGCGTATGTCATTTTAATGTCTGTTTTCCGTAATTTTTCTGTATGAATTCGGTACAAGTGTCTTTAACCTCTCCATATTCTCTTTGGAAACATATCTTTCCGATAGCGGTACTGCAAGTGTAGAAAGTTCTTCCGTACCGGCTTCCCTGCCGTATTTATATGAATAGGCCAAATTCCCGTTTTCATCCAGCTTGTCTGCCGGCAGGCCATATGCCGGAATGGAGACAAATGCCTCCACTTCCCCGTCGGCTGTCCTTAAAGCCAAATTATTCTCTTCCCTTAAGGCGTTGTAGCACTCTATGGCTGTAAATACCGCCGGATCTATAAAAGTGAGCGAATCTGAAATCAGCTCTTTATAGGGTTTCCTTCCATTGACCTGATATTCCCTCAACTCCTGAAGCGTTTCGGCCAAAGTGCCGAGCAGGAACGGATAATGGGTGCAGCCCAATATTATGTGCCTGATAGGAATCCTCGAACCGCTCTTTCTATGCTTTTCCAGCAGATTTACCAAATGGAAACGGGCATAATTGGCAGCGGAGTTGAGTTGAAGTTCCGTGATATTTCCGTTTTCGGTACTGAACAGCACGGCATTGTTGCCAAAATCGAAATTGTACAATTTCAGCAGTGCCAAATCAATATCATCTTCGGTGCTGCCTATTTTAGGGCCTCGGTACGATTCTCTCGGTGCTGCAGCGGACGGATCCGTGAAATCCTTCTCCATATCAACCGCCTCTGCAAAGCCTGCGCATGCATGGTTTACGACCCGTATCCCGGCGGGATATCCTATTTGCTCCCGGACTTCTCCTATTGTCCTGTTATATGCATCCGAAGATATCGTGCCTTTTGTCGCAAGTACTCCTACTGCAACGGAATCCTGCCGGGAATCGTTGTTTAATGCGTCGAAAAGCGCATTTACACCGGCATTTATGACACCTATGACTTTGACTCCCGTATTACTTTCCCTAAGGAGCGTGTCTATCGAATTCAACCCCCATGCGGTGGCAGTATTGCATGCTATTACGATTATTTTCGAAGGTTCCTTCACCCCCTGTGCCTGGTCGTCTATGGCGGAGAGCCAATATTTGTTGCCAAGCAAAAAGAGCGCATCCTTTACAACCAGTTCTTTGAAAAATTCATTTTTATTCTCTGAAGCATAGTTTCCGTACGGCATGTTCGCCATATCTCCGAAAAATGTGAAATTCTCGCCCGCAAAATCGGGAATGCCGTCAGAGCCGGGTTCACCGGTAATATTATCCATCTTGTCTATTGTAAGCATGACTTCCAGGACGGTAAGCCCTCCGGTTCCTGAATCGAAGACACCTATCGGCAAAGTTCTCTTTTCTGCCGGGAATTTGGAAAAATCAGCATAGTAGCGCGATGTCTCGTCATGGAGAGCCTTTTCTATAATGGGCGAAAATTTTACAATCTCTCTCTTTTTGCCGGAATTGCATGCGGCAAGAATGGGAATTAATGCTATGAGCAGAAGTTTTTTCATGATTTTTGGGCGTTTATCTATTTCGTATATTCAAAATGGCCGTATTGGCTTGTAATCTTTACATTGGCACCCTCCGGAGATTCTTCCACCCTGCCTATAACCTTGGCATCCACTCCCAGGCTTTCCGATATGGAGATGATATCTGCGGCAATCTCCCTGTCTGTATATATCTCCATTCTGTGCCCCATGTTGAATACCTTGTACATCTCTTCCCACGGGGTATCGGATTCCTGCTGTATGGTTCTGAACAGAGGCGGGGTTTCAAAGAGATTGTCTTTTATTACCGACAGGTTCTCTATGAAATGGAGGACTTTGGTCTGAGCTCCTCCCGAACAATGGATCATGCCGTCTATCTTTCCTCTGTATTTGTCCAGAATCCTTTTTACGACCGGTGCATATGTCCTTGTGGGGGAGAGGACAAGTTCTCCATATGTAAGTCCGCTTTCAGGTTCTCTTTCCAGCAGGGACCTGCTGCCGGAATAGATGAGTTTCTCAGGTAATGAGAGGTCGTAACTTTCCGGATATTTTTTTGCAATATATTTGGCGAAGACGTCGTGACGGGCGGATGTGAGGCCGTTGCTGCCCATCCCTCCGTTATATTTTGTCTCGTAGGCGGCCTTGCCGTATGATGCAAGTCCTATGATGATATCACCGGCCTTTATGTTTGCGTTATCTATTATGTCGCTTCTCTTTATCCTTGCGCAGACGGTGCTGTCTACTATTATTGTCCTTACAAGATCTCCTACATCCGCTGTCTCCCCGCCTGTCAGAATCATTTTTACCCCATATCCCGACATTGTCCTGCAAAATGATTCGGACGCTTCGATAAGTCTGGTTATGACCTCTCCCGGAATAAGGTTTTTGTTTCTCCCTATCGTAGACGAGAGCAAAATATTTTCGGTTACCCCGACGCACAGCAGATCGTCTGTGTTCATTACTATCGCATCCTGCGCAATACCGTCCCATACGGACAAATCCCCGCTCTCTTTCCAGTATACGTAAGCCAAAGACGATTTTGTTCCGGCTCCGTCTGCATGCATTACAAGACAATATTCAGGATCATTTGTGAGAAAATCAGGCACTATTTTACAGAATGCCTTGGGATATAATCCTTTATCTAGATTTTTTATGGCTGAATGGACATCCTCTTTCGAAGAGGAAACGCCGCGTAGTGCGTATCTGTTTTTATTGGAATCTTGCATGGTAACCTATTTGCTCTTTATCATACAAAATTACTCTTTATTTTTGATTTTTTAGTAACCGCTTTTACTTTTATCCGCTTTTGAAAATGCCGGGCGGGCCTGCTGCAGTGAAACGGCGTTTTGTATTCAGGGGTTATGTTATAATGATAAAAAACGCAGGAGATGGCTGTTGCATCTTCTGCGTTTCGAGGTACCAAGCAGATTCGAACTGCTGTAATCGGTTTTGCAGACCGGTGCCTAACCTCTCGGCCATGGTACCGAATGATTGGAGTGCAAAGTTACATCTTTTTTTTTGCACTGCCAAATTCAATCTCCCAATTACTGTCCGCCTGTTTTTAAAGTTGATCGAAATCTACATCGGAAAAGGAATTGGACCTCTCCTTTTCGCTTGCCTCTTCAGCACTGTCGGATGTGTAATCCGAAGCGTTATTTATGGCCGGTGATTTTTCCTTTATGAAATTTATGACCTCCTGCAGGCTCTCCGTGAATTTGTCGAAATCTTCCTTGTAAAGGAATATCTTGTGTTTGTCATACGAGAAACGCCCGTCTTTCTCTACTTTTCTTTTACTTTCGGTTATAGTGAGATAATAATCGTTGCTCTTTGTCGCTTTTACATCAAAAAAATATGTTCTTTTTCCCGCTCTTACCGGCTTTGAAAAAACATCATCGCCGTTGCGCTCCTGCGCTCCAACGCTATCGAAATCCTCTAAATACATAATCAATAAATTATTTTTAAAAAAAAAGTTTTACAAAGATAAAATAATTTTTGTGCCTAAAAATCTATATTTGCAAAATATTTTCAGATTTCACATAATGATAAATGCGCTGTATGTGCGCTTTATTTTAAACCGATTTTTTATGCTTAGCAGAAGAATGTTAAGAATCAAGGTCTTTAAAACGCTGTTCGGACGGATACTTTCAGGTTCGGATTCCACTGCGGCTGCCGAAAAGGAGTTGTTATTGTCCTGCGGGAAGACTGTCGAATTATATCTTTTTATTTTGAGTTTGCCTGCAGCGTTGAAAAAAGCAGCGGAGGAGAAGATAGAACGCGGGCTGCAGAAATTCCAGCCTACGCCTGAAGAGGCCAATCCGAATTATAAATTTGTTGAAAACAGATTTATTTCGATATTGGAAAACGACCCTAAATTTTTAAAATTCCTGCAGCAAAAAGGGCTTTCATGGAGCGAATATCCGGCATTTGTCAAAAAACTCTATAATACCGTGGCTTCGCAAGACTATTTTACCGGCTATATGGAGAGCGGCAAAAATTCCATGACGGAGGATATCGCGCTGGTCAGGAACATTTTCGAACGGGAACTGGAGGATAACGGCGAGCTGGCGGATATTCTGGAAGAGATGAGCCTTTACTGGACAGATGACCTCGGTTATGTATTGGGCTCTATAATAAAGAATATGAAGCGCATTGCAGATGACGGGGCTGTTTCCGTTCCCGATGTCTTCCAGAATGAGGACGACGAGTCGTATGCAAAGCGCCTTCTTACCATGTCTATGCTGAAATACAATGAGTATACAGAATTGATAGCCAAACATGTTCCGCATTGGGATTTGGAACGGCTGGTGACATCGGACCTGATGCTTATAGTCATGGGAATAACAGAGGCGGTTACATTCGAGACAATTCCATTGAAGGTTACGATAAACGAATATGTGGATATCTCAAAATTCTACAGTACGCCCAACAGCAGGATCTTCGTAAACGGTTTGCTCGATAAAATATTGCAGGAGCTTCTCGCAAACGGAACGATAGTCAAGAAAGGACGTGGATTGGTTGGTTAGAATGAATAATTTCCTATATTTGCTCCGAATATAAACAATAATAAAAAAAGAAAATGATACTTAGTTTTTTACAGACACAGACTCCCGGGACCGCCAATGCAGGCGGCGGTTGGGGTTTTTGGATAATGATGCTTCTTATTTTCGTCGTCATGTGGCTTTTCATGATCCGTCCGCAACAAAAGAAGCAAAAAGAGTTGGCCAAATTCAGAAATGCACTGCAGAAGGGCGATAAAATCGTCACTATCGGCGGAATCTACGGGGTGGTATCCGATGTAAAGGAGAAATATATTGAAATAGAGGTAGACAGCAATGTGAAATTGCGTGTAGACAGAAGTGCCATAGTTAAAGATATGACCGATGTCCCTGCAAGATAATGGCTCGGCGCAGTTCCATAGATAATTTTTACAAAAAGAGGGGAGGAGATTTATTCGTTTTGATTTTTTCCCTTCTTTTGGCTTTTTTTATGTGGAGTATGTACAGGCTTTCGCTTGAATACTCCTCTGTTTTTGAATACAAGGTAAATCTTTCTACAAATCTGGTAGGCAGGAGCAGGAGCGCCGTATCGCAAAACTCTGTCATAATAAGAGGCAGCGCATCGGGATTCTCTATAATCCAGCAGAAGATAGAGGATAATGAGATTTCCATCTATATGGATTCCCAGTATCTTAAAAAAGAGGGGGCTGACGGGGATCTTTTCGGCGTGAACAGCAATGATATCAAAGGTGCGCTGCAAAGCAGTCTGGGCTCGGAATTCAAAATAGAGTCCGTCGTTTCCGATACGCTGGTTTTTGCCTTTCCAAAGCAGTCATATAAGAAGGTCCCTGTGAAATTGCTCTCAAAAGTGACATGCAGGCCTCAGTTCGCCGTATTTTCGGAAATATCCACGACTCCGGATTCGGTCTACATCTATGGCGAAGATGATAAAATCTCCACTATAGATTATGTGCAGACAAGGAACATAAGGAAGAATATGGCGGATTCCCCTATTCAGGGAGTAGTGAAATTGAGCGAAATAGAAGGAATAAGATTTTCGGAGAGCGAAGTCTATTATTCCATAGATGTGCAGCGTTATTATGAGAACAGCTGCCAGGTCAGCGTTTCGGTTGTAAACGATCCTATGGGAAGCCTGGTTACGATATTCCCGCAAGAGGTGACCGTAACCTATTGGGCCCTTTACAGAAAGAGAAACATTACTCCTGCAGATTTCAGTATAGTGGCAGACTATTCGCAGCTTTTCAACTTTGCGTCATCGAGTGAAAAAAATATAAGGTTGGAGTTGCTTTCCGCTCCGGAGGAGCTCTTCAATGTCCGGATCGTCCCTCAATATGTGGGATGTCTTGTAAACTGATCTTATGAAAGTATTGGGCTGTACAGGCGGCATAGGCAGCGGTAAGACATATGTCGCAAATATTTTCGGCAAAATGGGAGTGCCTGTTTACTGTTCCGACCGAATGGCAAAGGAATTGTACGACAGGGATACCTCATTAAAGAACGGATTGGCCGAACTGTTGGGAGAAGATATTTTGGAAAACGGCAGGATAAGGAGGGATATAATGGCCGGAAAAATATTCTCTTCTGCACAGCTTTTGCAAAAGACGGAGGAACTGGTGCACCCTGCGGTAATGCGGGATTTCCGGGAATGGAAAGAGGCGCAGCGGAGCCGATGTGATTCGGAGTTCGTAATTATGGAGTCTGCGCTGATTTTGCAAAAGCCGTTGGTAAGGAGTGCGGTGGATAAGGTGTTGGTAATTTGCGCACCGCTGGAGTTAAGGATAAAAAGGGTGATCAAACGCGACAATGCCTCGCATGAGGATGTGCTGAAACGCATGAGGACCCAGATGAGCGAGGAAAAAATGATTGCAATGGCGGATTTTACTATATTTGCAGACGAAAAACAGGCTTTGCTTCCACAAATAATGAATGTGTATGAAGCGATGAAATGCTTGTAAACCTGTAATATATGGGAATAGGTAAGTGGATATCCGGAATACTTGGATGGGCATTGGCAGGGCCTATAGGAGCGCTCTTGGGTTTTTCGTTGGGGGCGCTTTTCGAAGGAATCGGCAACAATAATGGCGATGATGCCTGCTCCGGAATCCAAGGTGAGCGCAACAGTTTTATAATTTCACTCCTTGTCCTCTCTGCGGCCGTGATGAAATCGGACGGCAAGGTCATGCGCTCCGAATTGGAATATGTCAAAGATTTCATAAGGAATAATTTCGGTGAAAATGCAGTAGCGCAAGCCCTTAAAATCATAAAGGAACTTTTGGGCAAAGAGATAGACCTGCCTGCCGTATGTGCGCAGATAAAGGCGCATATGGATATTCCGCAAAGGCTGCAGCTGCTGCACTATCTTATAGGTATAGCAAAGGCGGACGGACATGTAAGCCGGGCAGAGCTGGATACGCTTAAGAGCATAGCCCTATATCTCGGAATTTCGAGACAGGAAAGCGATTCGCTCTTTGCCATGTACAGAAATACGTTGGATGATGCCTATAAGGTCTTGGAGATTACTCCGGATGCTACCGATGATGAGGTGAAAAAGGCATATAAGCAGATGGCATTCAAGCATCATCCAGACAGGGTGGAGTCTTTGGGTGCGGATGTTAAAAAGGCGGCGGAGGAAAAATTCAAGGCTATAGCCGCAGCTTATGAAGCTATAAAAAAAGAGAGAGGATTCAATTAAATATCAATATGGCAACAGATTTAAAAAAAGTATTCTCCATTAACGGTCAGCAGGGATTGTTTTGGTATTTGTCGCAAGCGCGCACAGGAGTAATAGTGGAGTCGTTGATGACTAAAAAGAGGAGTTGCGCTCCGTTAAGTTCGAAAATGACTTCGATGTATGATATATCTATCTATACCGATGAAGGCGAGGTGAAGCTGCAGGATGTTTTCGAAAGGATGAAGGCTAAATTGGGAGACAAGGAGGCGCCATCCGGGAAAAGCGCTCCCGAGCTTCTCAAGGCTTTCTTCGAAGAGGTGCTGCCTGAATATGACAGAGACCGTTTTTATGTCTCTCATATGAAAAAGGTCGTAGAGTGGTACAATTGTTTGAAGGAGTATGCTTCGCTCGATTTTACCAAAGAAGATGAAAATACAGGGGAGAGCGTAGAAACGGCAGAGGAGAAAAAGGTTGAATAGAGTACAACTCATAACGCTGGGCTGTTCTAAAAACAGAGTCGATTCCGAGCATATTCTCAGTAAGATCGAAAATGCCGGCATGGAGGTCGTTGTTTCCGACCGTTTCCCTGTGCGCGATGCAAAAGGGAATGTCGTAGTCATGGATGCTGTGGCACTCAATACCTGCGGCTTTATAAATGATGCCAAGGAGGAGTCCGTGAATGCTGTCTTGTCTGCTATAGAGGCAAAAAAATCCGGTTATGTGAGAGCTGTCTATGTATTCGGCTGCCTGTCGCAGCGATACAGGAAGGAACTGATGGCCGAAATGCCTGAAGTAGACGGCTTTTTCGGGGTTTTCGATTATGATGATATGTTGAAGGCCCTTGGGGTGTCCGAATCTGTAGAGGGAAGCGTGGAGCGTCATCTGACGACTCCTGGACATTATGCATATCTGAAAATATCCGAAGGATGCAACAGACGTTGCGCATATTGCTCCATCCCTTATATCAGGGGCAGACATATCTCCGTTCCCATGGAACAGCTTCTGGAGGAGGCCGGGCTTCTTGCCGCACGCGGTGTGAAGGAGCTGATAGTAGTGGCTCAGGATACGACATATTACGGGTTGGACCTTTACGGAAAAAGGAAGATCGCGGAGTTGCTCGAACTGCTTTCGAAGGTAAACGGCATAGAATGGATAAGGTTGCATTATTCCTATCCGGCACAGTTCCCGGAGGATTTGCTCAAGGTTATGGCGGAAAATCCCAAGATATGCAAATATCTGGATATCCCGCTGCAACATTCGTCTGGCAAAGTGCTGGAATCCATGAAGAGAGAAATCAACGGCATTCAGACCCAAAACCTGATCGGGAGGATACGGGAAAGTGTCCCCGGTGTCGTACTCAGGACAACGATGATAGTCGGTTTCCCTACCGAAGACAACAGGGAGTTCGTGAAGCTTTTGGAATTTGTAAGAAAAAACAAATTTGAAAGGCTCGGTGCGTTTACCTATTCTGAAGAGGAGGGCACTTATGGCGCCATTCATTATAGGGACAGTGTGCGAAAATCCACCAAACAGAAGAGGTTCGACGCCTTGATGGAACTGCAGGCCGAAATTTCCCGCAGCTGGAACGAGAGCAGAAGGGGAAGCGAAGAGACGGTCATAATAGATTCCTTTTCCGATGGAGTGTTTGTGGCCCGTTCGCAATTCGAGAGCCCGGAGGTGGATGGAGAGATACTCATAGATGAAAGCAGCCTGTATAAAAGATTCGGGAGGGATGTAGAACCTTGCGATATTATTGGTACATTTGCAAAGGTGAGAATTACAGGTTCCGATGAATATGATCTCACTGCGGAATTTATTTGATGAATCGATAAAAATCTAAAAACAGTTGTAATATGAAATTATTGGAAGGAAAAGTTGCGCTTATAACCGGCGCGGCAAGAGGCATAGGTAAAGCAATTGCCTTGAAATACGCTCAGGAAGGAGCAAATATAGCTTTTACCGATCTTACAATGGGCGAAAACAGCGAGAATACCAAAAAAGAGATAGAGGCATGCGGAGTCAAAGTCTTGGCCCTCGCCTCTAACGCTGCAGATTTTCAGGAGGCGCATGATGCCGTAAACAAAGTTGTTGAGGCGTTCGGAAGAGTGGATATCCTTGTAAACAATGCAGGTATCACAAAAGACGGGCTGATGATGCGCATGTCTGAACTGCAGTGGGATTCAGTCATATTGGTGAATCTGAAATCCGCATATAACTTCATTCATGCCGTAACTCCCGTAATGATGCGTCAGAAATCGGGTTCCATTATAAATATGAGTTCCGTAGTAGGAGTACACGGCAATGCCGGACAGTGCAATTATTCCGCTTCCAAGGCCGGTATGATAGGATTGGCAAAATCCATTGCACAGGAACTCGGCTCCCGCGGAATAAGGGCCAATGCGGTTGCTCCCGGCTTTATCATTACCGATATGACAAGCAAACTTCCCGATGAGGTAAAGGCAGAGTGGGCAAAGAAGATTCCTCTCAGAAGAGGCGGTACTCCTGAAGATATCGCAAACGTTTGCCTGTTCCTTGCAAGCGACATGTCATCGTATGTTACCGGACAGGTCATATCTGTCTGCGGCGGAATGCAGATGTAATCTATACGCATTATAACGTATGATACGGAATTTTCTTATTACGTCTATTCTTGCCGTTGCGGCATTTTCCATCCTCTTCTCATGTGCCCCTCAGGCGCGGTATGTGGAACTGGAAGAGAGAATTCCCGCAGAGTTCGACTTGCCTCTGGGCGGGAGAAAAGTGGCGGTATTCGCTGTAAGGGAAGAATTCGACAGCGAATATATGACCGGTATGCTCGGAGGGTTTGTCGCTAAATTGGCAAATGACAAGAATCTGGAGTTGGACCGTATCAAAACGTATATGATTTCCAATGCATCGTATGTGAAGGACAGCTCCTCGTTGAAGTTTCTTCTTGCCGAAAGGGGCGAGGAGCTGAATTTTATAATATCCGATGTGAAAATCGGCGAATCGGAGACGCTTGCCGATAAATATTACGAGATGAGAATCATTCCCTACAGTGTCAGGATGGGGGTATACGATTCTCTTTCGAATGTCATATATGACAGAGTGCATCCCGACACGGTCTTTATAAAAGCATTCAGCTTTGCAGGAGAGCATATCGGGGAAGATGAGGCCTATATGGCCGAGATTTCAGATGCAATGGGAAGCGGCCTTGCGGCCCTTCTTTCCGAGCAGTGGCATAATAAAAGAAGAGTGTTGGCTTCATTTTCAGGCAACGCCTGGACAAAAGCCTACTTTTATGCGCAGGATTTCAGGTGGGAAGATGCCATAGAAATCTGGATGAAACTTGCAGATTCGGGTAATGCTTCACGTTCCGCCTATGCGGCATACAATGTTGCGGTCGGCTGCGAGGTTCTGGGAAACACGGAGTTGGCCAAAAAGTGGCTGGATTATTCGCTTCTGAGGATGGAGACCAGGGAAGCTCTGGAATTCAAGGAAAAGTTCAATCTTTAGATATCCGCATTTAGAGAATATTGAGGGATTGTTCCTTTATCTTTTCCAATTCATCTTTCATCTTTACGACGATTTTCTGTATCTGGGCGTGATTCGCCTTTGAACCCATCGTATTTATTTCCCGTCCCATTTCCTGGGCGATGAATCCCAGTTTTTTCCCGGGATTGCTCTCACCGTCTATGGTTTCCATGAAGTATTTGCAATGTTGGCGCAGGCGTACCTTCTCTTCGTTTATATCGAGTTTTTCGATATATAGAATAATCTCCTGTTCCAGACGGTTCTCATCCGTTTTGATTTTCAGCTCTTCGAGTTTTGAAAGGAGGCGTTCGCGAATCGAGTTTATTCTTTGCTGTTCGTATTTCTCGACTTCGTCTACATAGGACTCTATGAGTTTGACTCTTTTTGCAACATCCTTGTAGAGCGTTTCCCCTTCTCTGCTTCTGAATTGGTTCAAGGCAGTCACAGCATCTTTTATAGTGTCGAAAAAGAGAGGCCATTGTTCTTCGGACAATTCCTGCTTCGGAGTCTCCAACACATCGGGAATCTTTATGATAGCCGCAATCATCTCGGGCGATTTCATGCTCCCGGTATCGGCTCCGGAAGCGGCTGCGGCCTGCACTATTTGTTCCAGATATTCGGAGAAGAGCTCTCTGTTCAGTTTTTTTGCCAGGGTTTTGGCATTCTGTTCGTAATTCACGAACAGGTCTATATTACCCCTTGTGAGCTCACCTGCAATATATTGCCGTACCTCCATCTCCTTTTCTCTGGGAATCAGCTGGCTTTTGATGCCGATATCTGCATTTTTCCCGTTAAGCGACCTTATTTCTACGATTAATTTCCCGCTTTCCAAAAAGATTTCGGCCTTGCCGTAGCCTGTCATGGATTTTATCATAATTACTCTGTAATAGCTGAAAACGGAGCGCAAGTTACATATTTATTCTTGTTTTGTGAAATTTGAGATAAATTGGAGTATATTTGCGCAGATAAAAAGACCATACAGATGGAAGAGGTTAGAAACAACGTGGATGCTGCTGAAAAGCAGCTTAATTTTATTGAGGAGATAATTGAAAACGATCTTGCTTCGGGGCGTTGTAAAACGGTATTGACCCGTTTCCCTCCTGAGCCTAACGGATATTTGCACATAGGGCACGCAAAGAGCATTTGCCTTAATTTCGGTTTGGCGAAAAAGTATGGCGGAAAGACCAACATCCGTTTCGATGATACGAATCCTACAAAAGAGGATGTGGAATATGTGGATTCCATAAAAGAGGATGTAAAGTGGCTTGGCTTCGAGTGGGCGAACGAGTTTTATGCGTCTGATTATTTCGAGCAGCTGTACGAGTGGGCATGCCTGCTTATCAGGAAAGGGTTGGCTTATGTAGACGACCAGACGCAGGAGGAGATCAGGGCCGGGAGAGGAACTGTCAGCACTCCGGGCGTAAACAGCCCGTACAGAGACAGAAGCGTAGAGGAGAATCTCATGCTGTTCAGGCAGATGCGCGAAGGCAAGTTCAAGGAGGGCGAGAAGGTATTGCGTGCAAAGATAGACATGGCGCACCCGAATATGCTTTTCAGGGATCCTTTGATGTACAGGATAAATTATTCCCGCCATCACCGTACGGGAAATAAGTGGTGTATCTATCCCATGTATGATTTCGCTCATGGCCAATGCGATTCCATAGAACATATAACCCATTCCATATGTACGTTGGAATTCGATGTGCACCGTCCTCTTTACGACTGGTTCATAGAGAAACTGGAAATTTTCCCGTCGCATCAGTATGAGTTCGCACGGTTGAATCTTACCTATACAGTCATGAGCAAGAGAAAATTGTTGGAGCTGGTGAGGAATAATTATGTCATGGGGTGGGACGATCCGCGCATGCCTACCATTTGCGGCATCAGAAGAAGAGGATATACCCCTGAAAGCATAAGGCTCTTTGCGGAGAAGGTCGGAGTGGCAAAACGCGACAATACCATAGATCTTTCCCTTCTCGAATGGTGTGTCAGAGAAGATCTGAACAAACGTTCTAACAGATACATGGCTGTGCTGAACCCTGTAAAGCTTGTAATTACGAATTGGGAACAGGGCAAGGTTGAGGAATTCGAAGCTCCTCTCAATCCTGCCGAACCCGACGGCGCAAAGAGAAAGGTGCCTTTTACAGGAGAGCTTTATATAGAGAGGGAAGATTTCATGGAAGAGCCTCCGAAGAAGTATTTTCGCTTGAAACCGGGCGGAGAAGTACGTCTTAAATATTCATATATAATAAAATGCGAAGAGGTGATAAAGGATGCCGACGGCAATGTCACTGAAATAAGATGTACATATGATCCATCATCCAAACCGGGTGCCGGAGAGTGGAGATCTGTAAAGGGAACGATTCATTGGGTAAGTATCGGAAGTGCAAGAAAATTGGAGGTCAGACTCATAGACAAGCTGTTTACAGAGCCGTACATGGACTCCATAGAGGAGGGTAAGGATTATAAGGATTATCTTAATCCCGATTCAATGAAAATCGTCTCTGCATATGCGGAACCGGCTTTAATGGAGGATAACAGCGGGATAGCCGTTCAATTTGAAAGGGTCGGCTATTTTGTAAAGGATAAGGACTCTACCGAAGACAATCCGGTCTTTAACAAGACCGCGGCTCTGAAAGATACGTTCAAGAAGTAATCCGCAAAGGGAAAAGTGCGGATTACCTCTTTTCCTGCTTATTGGCAAAAACTTCTCAGCAGTTCCAGTTCCCTGCTCCAGATATCGGGATTCGGAGTCTCCATGATAAGCGGAATATCATCGAATCTGTTCTCTTTCATTATCATCTTGAAAGGGACAAGTCCGAGCATACCCTCTCCCAGACTGCTGTGACGGTCTACGCGGCTTCCTGCCCCTTTGACGGCATCGTTCAGATGCATGCCTCTTAAGTATTTGAATCCTATTATTTTATCGAATTCGTCGAATACCCGGGTAAAACCCATTTCCGTTGAAATGTCGTAACCTGCTGCAAAGGCATGGCATGTATCTATGCAAACCCCGACTCTCGATTTATCCTCCACCTTTTCTATTATCCGTGCAATATGCTCAAAGGCAAAACCTACGTTCGACCCTTGTCCTGCGGTATTTTCTATTACGGCGGTCACGCCTTCGGTTTTATCCAGTGCGATATTTATCGACTCCGCCACTATATCGAGGCAGCGCTCTACGCTAATCTCTTTCAGATGACTGCCCGGATGGAAATTGAGTCTGTCGAGCCCCAGCTGCCCGCACCTTTTCATCTCCTCTATAAAGGCGCCCCTGGATTTCTGGAGCGACTCTTCATTCGGGCTTCCGAGGTTTATGAGGTAGCTGTCATGGGGCAAAATCTGTTTTGCCGTGTAACCGTACTTTTTACAGGCTGTCTTGAATTTTTCTATCTCTTCGCCTGACAGCGGCTTGGCAACCCACTGCCGCTGGTTTTTTGTAAATAGTGCAAATGCCGTTGCACCTATCGAATTTGCATTTTCCGGTGCCGACTGCAGCCCGCCGGATGCGCTTACATGTGCTCCTATGTATTTCATATCGATTGATTTTGGTTGTTCAACTTATCTGTGAATAGTCCGTAGCATCTTTGCCTTCGCGCCTTAGGACCTGCAACTGCCGGGAGAGCAGCCTGTTCTCGCTTTTTTCCAGAAGCGGGTCTTCATCCAGTATCGCCTGAGCCGTAATTCGTGCATCTTCCAGCATTTTGCTGTCTTTTGCCAGATTCGCTATATGCAGGTCGATTGCCAGTCCGCTCTGTACGGTACCCTCCAAATCTCCCGGTCCGCGCATTCTCAAATCGGCTTCTGCCAATTCGAATCCGTCTTGGGTAGAGCACATCAATTCGATTCTCTCCCTGCTCTCTTTGCTGAGTTTATATCCTGTCATAAGGATACAGTAGGATTTCTTGTCTCCTCTTCCCACTCTTCCCCTAAGTTGGTGCAGTTGGCTTAATCCGAACCTTTCCGCACTCTCTATTATCATAACGGTTGCATTGGGCACATCGACACCGACCTCAATTACGGATGTCGCGACCAGAATGTCGGCCCGTCCTTCCGCAAAGAGCTTCATGTCGTATGCCTTATTCTCGCTCTTTTGCTGTCCGTGAACGACCGCTGTTACATATTGAGGCGCCTTGAACTCCTCCGTTATCACTTTATACCCGTCTTCCAGATTTTTATAATCCATCTTTTCACTCTCTTTTATGAGCGGATAGACTACGAATATCTGCCGTCCCTGTCTTATCTGTTCCTTCATGAACGAAAAGATCTCCTTGCGTTGCCGCTCCGTAGCATGGATTGTCTCCACAGGCTTTCTGCCAGGCGGAAGTTCATCCAGTACGGATACGTCCAGATCTCCGTATAGGGTCATTGCAAGAGTGCGCGGAATAGGGGTAGCCGTCATGACAAGTATATGGGGGAGCGCCGTCGATTTGTTCCGTAGTTTGGAACGCTGTTCAACTCCAAATCTGTGCTGCTCGTCTACAACAGCCAGCGCCAGGTTCTTGAACATTACGCTCTCTTCTATCAGGGCATGTGTCCCGATCAGAATATCTATTTCCCCGTTCAAAAGTCCCTTGTGCAGTACTTTCCTCTCCCTCTTTTTGGTTGTCCCTGTAAGGAGGGCGCATTTTACGCCGTCGGTATTTGCGAGAAATTTTGTAATGGAGCTGTAGTGCTGCTGTGCCAGAACCTCTGTGGGGGCCATAATGCAGCACTGGTAGCCATTGTCTATGACTATCAGAGAGACGAGCAGGGCGACGAGCGTCTTGCCGCTTCCCACATCGCCTTGAAGCAGCCTGTTCATCTGTTTGCCGCTGCGCATATCTTCGCGCATCTCTTTTATGACTCTTTTCTGAGCTCCCGTCAGCGGAAATTCCAGCGATGAGTAGCAACTGTTGAAAGCATTCCCTACCTTGTGCATCACAATTCCGTTCTCTTTTCTCATTCTCGAGTTTTTCTGCTTGAGCAGGCCCAATTGCAGGTAAAACAGCTCTTCGTATTTCAACCTTGTCTGCGCTACGGCAAGTGCTGCATTGCTTTCGGGAAAGTGGATGTTCTGCAAGGCTTTTTTCAGAGGGAACAATCCTTTACGCCTTATCAGATACTCCGGCAGCGTCTCGTCTATGTAACCGAAATATTTTTCCAGTATCATGTTTTCGGCCTTTATTATGGCCCTGTTGTTCAATCCGCTGCTTTTCAGTTTTTCGCTGCTTGGATATACCCCGCTTATACTTCCTGCTCCGCAGCCTGTCTCTTCCGATGCAGGTGTCATTTCGGGGTGTACCATATTGTATGACCCGTTGAATTCTGATATGCGCCCGAACACGATATATTCGATATCCTGTTTAAGCTTCTCTTCGATCCATTTTATGCCTTTGAAAAAGACCAGCTCTATGGCGCCCGTTGGGTCGCTGAACATTATGGAGAGCCGTTTCGATTTGGGCGTGGCCCCAATCAGAGCCATGCGGGTGATTTTGCCTCTGATCTGTATATATGCGGTTGTCGGCTGAATCTCCGATATCGTGTATATTCTGCTTCTGTCGATATATCTGAAAGGGAAAAAGTAGAGCATGTCGCGGAACGTCGAGATGCCGAATTCCTTTTGCAGCATGCCGCCCCGTTTAGGCCCTATGCCGGGGAGAAATTTTATATCTGAATCCAATGGATTTGACATGATGCAAAGGTAGGAAAAAATAAGGCAATGCTTTTATGGCTGCTCTTTTTTTAGTAACTTGCAAAGTTTTATATTGAAATCAGTATTAAGTTATGTCTAAAATTGTAGTTGGAATTACGCAGGGAGATACGAACGGCATAGGATATGAGGTCATAATAAAAACTCTTTCCGATGCGCGGGTGCTGGATATGTGTACGCCTGTGGTGTACGGCTCTTCCAAGGCATTCGGATTCTACAGAAAACAGATTCCTGAAACCGATAATATAAATACTAACGTGATAGCTTCGGCAAAAGATGCGCATCCTAAAAGGGTGAATATCGTGAATTGTATAGACGACAATATGCAGATTGCCCCGGGGCATCTTACAAAAAGCGGTTCACAGGCCGCGATAATGGCATTGAAGTGTGCCGTAAAGGAGATGAAGGAGGGGTATCTGGATGCGCTTGTGACAGCTCCGTTCAATAAGCGGGCCGTTTCGGACGAAACATTCAATTTTCCAGGCCATACGGAATATCTGGTAGATGAATTCGGGGCTAAGGACGGGTTGATGTTTCTCTGTTCGGACAAGATGCGCGTAGGCGTGGCAACGAACCATCTTGCGCTTTCCAAAGTTCCGGAAGCGATAACGGTAGAGAGGATCATGAGCAAACTGCGGCTCATGAACAGATCTCTTATAGAGGATTTCAATATCGTGAAGCCCAAGCTGGCGGTGCTCGGCCTGAATCCGCATTCGGGCGACAGGGGGCTTTTGGGGGATGAAGAGATGAATGTCATAACTCCGGCCATAGAATGTGCGAACAGGGAGGGGATACTTGCTTTCGGCCCATATTCGCCGGATGGTTTTTTCAGCATCAACATGCAGTATAAGTTCGATGCCGTGCTGGCAATGTATCACGATCAGGGGCTGATACCGTTCAAGGCGCTGGCGTTCGATTCCGGAGTCAATTTTACCGCAGGGCTGCCTATAGTCAGGACCTCTCCGGACCATGGGACGGCATTCGATTTGGCCGGTGAAAACAGGGCCAATCCTCAATCCATGATCAGTGCTATATACATGGCGATCGATATATACTGGAACAGGAAAAGGTATGCCGAAATGAATGCGGACCCTGTCAAAAAATATGATATGGAGTAATGGTTGAACCTATCTATGTTTATACGGACGGAGCCAGCAGGGGAAATCCCGGACCCGGAGGATATGGAGTCATTTTGAAATGCGGCCCGCATTACAAGGAGTTGTCGGCAGGGTACAGGAGAACGACCAATAACAGGATGGAGCTGCTGGCAGTAATAACTGGCCTGGAGGCTATAAAGCGCCGGAATGCCGATGTCAGGGTCTACAGCGATTCTGCATATGTGGTTAAGGCCATAAATGAAAAATGGATTGACAAATGGTTGCAAAAGGGGTTGCACAAGCAGAAAAATCCGGATTTATGGGAACGTTTTTTGAATGTTTACAAAAGACACAATGTCTCATTTTACCTGATTAAAGGCCATTCGGGACACCCCGAAAATGAAAGGTGCGATAAATTGGCCGTAGAGGCCGCCCTTTCCGGCAACCTTCTGGAAGATGAGGGATACAGGGAAGAAAAAGTGGAGAATCATGAAACAATTTTTTAAACGAGAGGGATTGCGCTATGCAATGATAGGCAGCGGAAGCTGGGCTACTGCCCTTATAAAGCTGCTGCTTAATCATCAGCCTAAACTTTCATGGTATTTACGCGATGAAAGGAAGATAGAACAGATACTCAAAAGCGCTCATAATCCGTCGTATCTGCAATCAGTCTATCTGGATCCGAAACGGTTGGAGATGAGCAGCGACCTTAACGCAGTCGTGGAGGGAGCGGATGTGATACTGGTGGCGACCCCGTCGGCTTACTTTATGGATACCTTTTCAAAACTGAATGTTCCGCTGAACGGCAAATTCATAATCTCTGCGATAAAGGGGTTCGTGGATGAAAAGAATCTTACTATCGCGGAATATTTCAACCAATGCCATAATGTGCCTTTCGACAGGATAGGGGTCATCGGAGGTCCATGCCATGCCGAAGAGGTTTCGATGGAGCGGCTCTCTTATCTTACGCTTACCAGCAAGTATTATGAGGTAGCCTCTGCACTTTGCGATATTTTCGCGTGCGACTATATCAAGGCTACTCCCGGAACCGACATATACGGTGTCGAGTACTCCGCCGCCCTGAAAAACGTTTATGCCGTTGCAGCCGGTATATGCCACGGTCTGGGATATGGAGACAACTTTATGGCCGTGCTTATGACGAATGCATATCATGAAATAGTGAAATTCCTGAATGCGACGCATCCAGACAAGGACAGGAATCTCTCATCATCTGTATATCTTGGAGATCTGCTTGTTACGGCTTATTCCAAATTCAGCCGCAACAGAACATTCGGAGGAATGATAGGCAAGGGGTATTCGGTGATAAGTGCGCAGATCGAGATGAACATGGTGGCCGAAGGGTACTACGCGTCCCGGTGCATACACGAGATAAACAAAAATTTCATGATTGATATGCCTATTGCAGATGCAGTATATATGATACTCTATATGCAGAAGTATCCGGCGTATGTGATGAAGCAGCTGGAAGACAAATTATATTAAACGACAGAATAAAAACAAGGGTTATGGTCTCTCTCGATTTAAATGCGGCATTGGGCTTTATAGATGATGATGTCTATAAAAAGGCCCGGGAGGATGCCTTTAAGGCGTTTGACGTTTTGCATGATGCAAAAGGTGCAGGAAACGATTTTCTGGGTTGGCTGGATTTGCCGTCAAGAGTTGATGAAAAACTGATAGACAGGATTGAAGCGGTTGCCCGAAGATGGAAAACTGAGGTCGAGGCTATTGTGGTTATCGGTATAGGAGGTTCTTATCTCGGTGCAAAATGTGCCGTGGAGGCCCTTTCGAGTGCATTCCATGCACATGCAAAAGGTGAGTTCCCGCACATTCTTTTTGCCGGCCATAATATATGTGAAGATTATATGGGCGAGTTGCTCGATTATTTGAGCGATAAGGAGTTTGCATTGGTGGTTGTCTCAAAATCGGGAACCACCACCGAACCGGCCATAGCATTCAGGCTTCTTCGGGATCTTCTGGAAAAGAAGAGGGGAATAAAATCCTCTGAGAGGATAGTCGCTGTTACGGATGCTGAAAAAGGCGCATTGAGAAACTTGTCAGAAGAGAAAGGGTATGAAACTTTTGTGGTTCCGGATAATGTGGGAGGCCGTTATTCGGTGCTCACTCCCGTAGGGTTGCTTCCTATAGCGCTGGGCGGATTCGATATAAGGAATTTGCTGAAGGGTGCAGCCGGAATGGAAAAGTCGTGTGCAATGCGCGATAATGCAAATCCTGCCCTTCATTATGCGGCGGTGCGCAATGCCCTTTACCGCAGCGGCAAAAAGATAGAGATACTTGTAAATTACAATCCCAGACTGAGGTATTTTTCCGAGTGGTGGAAACAGCTTTACGGTGAGAGTGAAGGTAAAGACGGAAAGGGAATTTTCCCGGCTTCTGTAACTTTTACCACAGATCTGCACTCGATGGGGCAATATATCCAGGAGGGGGAGAGAATTCTTTTCGAGACCAATATCCTGGTGGAAAACAGCGCCAAGGAGATAGTGCTTAAAGCGGAACGCAACGATGGAGACGGTTTGAACTATCTTGCCGGCAAAAGGATGGGCTGGATAAATTCTATGGCCCAGCTCGGAACCATGCTCGCTCACGGCGAGGGCGGCGTCCCGAATATCCTGTTTAAAATCGAACGGATAGACGAATATAATCTCGGTGAACTGTTTTATCTTTTCGAAGCCGCATGCGGAATTAGCGGCTATATGTTGGGAGTAAATCCTTTCGACCAGCCTGGAGTGGAAGCGTATAAAAGAAATATGTTTGCACTGTTGGGCAAGCCCGGTTATGAAAAGGCATCGGAGGAAATTAAAAAACGAATTTGAGTATGGAATTCCTGAGGGCGGTAGCCAAGGTTTTTGCAGACTCTCCTGAAGACCATATTTTTGTCTTTCCGAACAGACGTTCCATCAAATTTTTTCAGAAATATCTGGGAATAGAGTATGGATGCCGTTTCGGAAAACCATTGTTCGCGCCGCGTTCGGTAACAATAAACGATCTGTTTGCGAATTTGAGCGGTCTCAATCCCGTAGATCCGATAGCCGCCCAATATCTGTTATATAAACATTATATAGATTTAAGATACGGCGGAGACAAAGACAAGGAGCCGTTCGATGAATTCATAAATTGGGGCAACATAATTATCGGTGATTTCAATGATATAGACAAGTATTTCATAAATGCCCGTCAGCTTTTTTCAAATATAAAGGACCTGAAGGATATAGACGGAGATTACTCTTTTCTCTCCCCCGTGCAGCGCAATGCCATTAAAAAGTTCTGGGGCAGTTTCATGAAGGGCGAAGAAAACTTCAAAAAAGAGAACTTCATCTCGCTGTGGTCTGTCATGTATGAACTCTATTCCCGTTTCAGAGCAGAATTGATGGCCAGAGGCGAGGGGTATGAAGGAATGATATACCGGCACGTGGCCGAACATATAATGGAGTACGACCTTAAAAATCTTGTATTCATAGGCTTTAATGCCCCAAATATGTGCGAAAGAATACTCATGCGCAGAAGCCGTGATACCGGCGGGGATTTTTACTGGGATTTTTACGGAGATATGGTCACGGATCCGGAGAATAAATCCTCCATGTTCATCTCCTCCTTAAAGCGGGAATTCCCGTCGAGGTACAGTTTGCCTGCAGATGTTGAAGAGGTTACAAAGCCATCCGACCTTAATATAAACCTGTACGGGGTGCCTTCGGGTGTTGGGGGCGCGCTTATCGCCTGCGATATTTTGAAAAGGCATGCAGGCGGGGAGCATATAAGGACGGCAATCCTGCTGCCCGATGAAAAATTGCTTATGCCTCTTCTTTCATCCATACCGGAAGAGTATGACAAAGTCAATGTTACGATGGGATATCCGGTTGCGGCGACACCTCTTCCGGACTTTATGAACATGCTCTCGGAATTGCAGAAAAATGCAGTGCGGCAGGAGGGGAAATCTCTCTTCTATCATGCTTCCGTAAGGGCGCTCGTCTCTCACAGATATTTGAAGGAGATTGCAGGAGGGGAGTGTGCGGGTATCATAGAGAATATCATACGGGAAAATAGGATATATATTCCGTCGGATGATCCGCTGTTTAAAGAATCCGAATCGGAAATCATAAGAAAAATATTTCTCTTTCAGGAGAATACAAAGGACGTGATAGAGTGGCAAATCGGAATATTAAAAGAGTTGGACTCTGTTGCGGAGCATCCCGACAGCGATTTCATATACGAATATTACAAGGCTCTGATAAGGCTCAAGGAGTTGGATCTGCCATTGGAAAAGAATTCCTATTTCAGACTTTTGAAACAGATAACATCCTTGATGACAATCCCTTTTAAAGGAGAACCCTTGGAAGGCCTGCAGGTAATGGGGCCTCTCGAGGTGCGTTCCCTGGATTTCGACAATATAATAATCCTCTCTGCCAACGAAGGCCTTTTTCCGGCAGCGGCAACCGCCCCGTCGCTGATACCCTATAATTTAAGACTCGGATTCGGGCTGCCGACCTACGAGCTGCAGGATGCCATTTCCGCGTATCACTTCTACAGAAGCATAAGCAGGGCGAAAAATCTCTATCTGATATACGATTCCAAGACCGAAGGACTGAGCAGGGGTGAAGAGAGCCGTTATATAAAACAGCTCAAGTACCATTATGAGTGTAAAATCAATGAATATTCCGTAACTTATCCGATTATAAACGAATCCGGCAGGATAGAGCCTCTTGCGAAGAGCAGGGCGATTATGGATAAGCTGCGCAATCTGTACATCGGAGACGGAGGAGGATATCTCTCTGCAAGTGCAATAAACTGTTATCTGGATTGCCCGAGAAAATTCTATTATACATATGTGGAGGGTATAAAAGATGAGGATGACGTTTCGGAAGAGGTGGATGCCGGCAAATTCGGAGAACTTTTCCATACGGTCATTCAGAAACTTTACGGGCGTTACCTTAATGAAATGGTCTCTCCGGAACTTTTGGAAAGGTTGAAACAGAACAGGGAAGGGGATATAGATGCAGCCATCGAAGAGTACTTCATCAAGCGGAAGCTCGGTAAGATAGCAGGCGAAAACCTTATAATAAAAGAGGTTATAAAACGTTATATAATAATAACGTTAGGTACGGATATCAAAATAGCCCCGTTCCATCTCAGGGCGGCCGAAAAAAGGGTTGTTTCCTCCATTCTCCTTCCCGGAGGAGAAAAAGTGCGCCTCAAAGCGATAATCGACAGAATCGACAGCGTCGGTCATGCCTTGAGAATAGTAGATTACAAGACGGGAAGCGTAAAGATGCCCCCTAAAAAGGATTTCGGTCTGGAACAGCTTTTCAATATCGACAAGGTGCATTATAAAGAGTTGTTCCAACTCTATTTCTATGCATATATGTTATGGTCCGACGGCTTTGCCGGAATAAGGGACCTCGACGGATGCACCCTTGCGATATATAATATTCCGGAATTGTTGAGACACTCCTTTATTTCATTTCCTGCAGACGGGGCCTCCATAAATGATTTCGGGGAGAGGTTGAAAGAGTGCATATGCGGAATTTTCGATGAAGGCATTCCGTTTGCTCCATGCATGTGGAATCGGGATGAGTGCAAACAGTGTAAGTTCAGACTCTATTGCAGACACCGGCAATGAAAGGAAAGATAGATATATATAAGGCATCGGCCGGTTCGGGAAAGACTTTCAGGCTGACCGGAGAGTATATAAAAATGCTCTTTTCAGATGAATCGGAGTACCGGCATATTTTGGCGGTAACCTTTACAAACAAGGCTACGGACCAGATGAAGCAGCGTATTTTGAATGAGTTGTACCTGCTTTCAAAAACTCCTGAAAAATCTGCATATATCGATGAAATAATCTCTTATACGAATAAGGATGCAGATGCGATTGCAGATTATTCCCGTTCTGTCCTGAAGAGAATACTGCATGATTATTCCGCATTCAATATAAGCACGATAGATACTTTTTTCCAGGGCGTCATGCGCGCCTTTTCGCGTGAATTGGGAAAGATGAGCACATACAATGTAGAGATTAATGACAGCGACTTGATCTCTATGGCTGTAGACCGCATGTTCATCTCTCTTGACAAAAGCGAAAATGCAAAACTGCTGGATTGGCTTATAAAATACTCTCTGGAGAGTATAGAGGATGGAAAATCATGGAGAATCAGGAAGAATATCCTTGAGCTGTCGAAAAATCTGAATTCAGAGAATTTCAAGGTAAAAAACAGAGGGAAGGCGTGTCTGACGGATTCCGGAACTTATATGGCTGAAATTCAAACCCTTAAAAATACCGTCGCAAAGGTCGAAAACTCGTATAAGGAGTGCATAAAGCAGCTTGCAAAACGGGCAATGGAGATAATAGAGAACGGAGGGCTTGATCTTTACAGTTTTAAGGGGCGTTCAAGATCCCCGTTCGCGAAATTCGGAAAATTCGCCTCGGCAGAGGCTGTTTTCGATACTTCGTGTTATACCTCCTTTTCCTATATGTACGAAAATATCGACGAGTGGGCGAAAAAGGAGGAGAGAGCCAGATTTGAAGGTATCTATTCTGAGTTGAACGGGGTTATTGCAGCAATGATGAGGTGCTACAGAGAAAAGTATGCTCTCTATGCAACCTGCGGCAAGGTTAAAAAAAATCTGAGCGCGCTTGCGATATTGGGCGAAGTCTATTCCAATCTGATGCTCTATTGTAAAGAGAATAACATACTGCTTCTCTCACAGACCAATGAGCTTCTGCACGATATAATTGACGGCAGCGATACTCCCTTCATTTATGAAAAAGTGGGTACGTGGGTAAACCATTTTATGATAGATGAGTTCCAGGATACCTCGCTGATGCAGTGGGAAAATTTCAAACCGTTGTTGCATAACAGTATAGCGGAAGGAAACGCCAATCTTGTCGTAGGCGATGTAAAGCAGAGTATCTACAGGTGGCGTAATTCCGACTGGAGAGTGTTGAACAACGAAGTGATGCGGGAATTCAAGTGCAATGTAAACACTCTTTCCGTAAACTGGCGCAGCAGCAGTGATCTGGTTGAATTTAATAACGGCTTTTTCGGGTATGCCGCAAGGATGCTCGAGAACCTTTATAACGATTCGACAGGCAAAAAGGACCATACCATATCCGGAATATATAATTTCAGAGCAGCCGGCGTGGAGTCTGAAAGCGGCGATTATGCAGACCAGCGGGCTTCGGCAAAATGGGAAAAATCCGACGGATATATTGAACTTAACTTTACAACCGATAAGCAGACGGGCCAAGAGGTCAATGCCGGGATATTGCTGGATTCGGTAAACAGATTGGTGAAAAACGGGTATCCCAAGAGCAGGATATGTGTGTTGGTCAGGTATAATGCGGATGCAGAGGCCGCTGCAAAGGTCCTGGCCGATGCGGGATATCAGGTGGCCTCTATCGAGGCATTCAAATTGGGTGCATCCGATGCCGTTTTTGAACTTGTGTCGCAGTTGGAGGCGTTGGATAACGGCGATTTTTCCGACGATAACGGAAAATACGGAAAACTTCCGCTGTACACTCTGTGCGAAACGATAATCAGGGAGAAGCTGTCGCCACGGCAGAGAGAGGATTTGCTCTCTTTGCAATCTTTTCTGGATGCGGTTCTGGAGTTTTCCGTCAAAAAAGGTGACAACCGTACCGCATTCCTGAAGTGGTGGTATGATTCCGGTTCGGAGGTCAAAGTACAGCTGTCTCAAGAAAATGAGGCAATAAATGTGATGACGATTCATAAATCCAAAGGTCTGGAGTTCGATGCCGTGATAATTCCGTATTTCAAGTTGTCCCTTGAACCGCAGGGCAGGAGACGTCCGCTTATATGGAGCGATGCCGCTTCCGAGGCACTTGACTTTGACGGTCTGCTTTCGGCGGAATATTCGTCTAAATTGAAAGATACCTTGTTCGAGGAAGAATATCTGAAAGAAAAGCTCTGCTGTTTTGTAGATAACCTGAATCTGGCTTACGTCGCCTTTACAAGGGCAAAACGGGAACTGATAGTCATTGCGGATGCTGAAACGGACAATCCTGAAAATGGTGTCTCTCCGGACTCCATATCGGATTTGCTCTATGGCTATGCTTCCGTGAATACCGATAAAATCGATGTGAGGGAGAGGAGCGGTGCCATGACATATTCGGCAGGAGAACCTACGCGGTATGAAGATGAAGGCCGGGAGTCTGCCGGGGAATTCTCCGTACAGCTCCCAACGCAGTTTTCTGCCGTTGCGAATGAAGCTCGTCTTAAAACCGCATTGCAGAGCGGAAATCTCGGGGACGATTCGGATATGAGAAACCGAGGTATCATAATGCACGGGTACTTTTCAAAGATAGATGAAAACGGAAATGTCGGGGGGAATATCGCCGAGCCGGAAATAAAAGAATATATTCATGAAAAACTGGCATCCGTGGAGAAATACGGTTGGTTCTCCGGCCGGTATGAAATTTACAGGGAGTGCGAAATCATCTCTCCGGACGGTTCGGTGCTGCGTCCGGACAGAGTGCTTATAAAAGATGATGAGGCTGTCGTGATAGATTATAAGTTCGGCGAGTACCGGCCTGGCAATCCCAAATATGTGAGGCAGATAAGGGCCTATATGCGGTTGCTCTCCGCTATGGGGTTCTCCAAGGTCAGCGGCGCCTTATGGTATGTGAACGAAGATAAGGTGGAGAATTGTTATTTATGAAATTTCTGTTTACCTTCGCCGCAAAATTAAGGGTTTTTTAGTAATTATTATATAAAATCACTGATTATAAGATATTTATCTGCATTGATCATTATTTTTTCTTTTATTGCCTTTCCAAGTTCATTATATTCCCAGAACAGATATGACATGCCTATGCGTGCCTATATAGACGGCGCGGATGTATTGACATTCAAAACCGAGGCCTTGGAGGTAGAGCTGGCCGCATATCTCGTAGATAAAATGTACGGTCCCGGAAAAGAGGTCAATCTGCATCTGCAGTTGAAAAACACCGGAGATGTGCCGGTGGATTTCAATCCTTCCAAAATGGTCGCCTATATGATCAAGAAGGGCATGAAAGTGGAAGTAGACGTCTATTCGGCAAGCGATTATCTGTTTAAAGTGGATAACAGCATTATATGGTACGGCCCAAGCAATGAGGAGACGATGACCTCTACCACCACGGTAAAGGGCAGGGATGGCAGGACCATCAAATCGGTTGAATCAGAGACAAAAAGATATACCGGAGAGCGCGATGCCGCATATATGGATGCGGAAGATTATGTCAACAGCAATTATGTCAGGAGAAATACGGTATTTCCCGGACAGCAGACATCCGGCCTTATAGTGATAGGCAATACCAAGCAGAGGCCCTTCGAAGTCCACCTTCCGCTCAACGGCGATATTTTCATCTTCGAGTTCGATGCCCTGGTAGAATAAAGATACCGGTAAAACGGAGCTACCTTAGCTTATAGTGATATTTAAGAGTGTCTTCCGCCGTCCGGAGTTCCGGATGGAAAATCATGGCAAGGTCCTTCAGTACGATATGGGGCTCGACTGCTCCCGTCTCCCAAAAATCGCTTCCTCCTGCGGGAGTGTGCCGTCTGCTGTTGTTGTAAACCATTCCGTTCTTTAATGCCGGGATGTTTGCAAACAGAGGGTTGATGTTGGCCAGGCTTTCCAATGTGAAATCTCCCGGGTTGAGCCATATATCGGCTTCAAGGGCATTCATGTAGGCCTTCTCGATACTCATTCTGCCGGACCCGGTTTCGCCGCTGCGGCTCCCGAGAATCGTACCTCCCGCATCTTTTACCAGCAGGCTCATATAATTGTCTTCTCCGGGGATATACCATATGCCGTTGAACGGTGAGTTTATAAGTACCCTTACTCCGGAGTCCTGTCCGCATTCTTTCATGATCCGGTTTTTGAGGGAGATGTACTCTTGTTTCGCAAAATCGAATATGGAATCGGCCTCGGCCCTCTTTCCGGCAAGTTCTCCAAAGAGCCTGATGTATTCCATGCGGCCGAGCGGGTGGTTTTCGAGATAGTCTCCCACTACCATTACCTTTATGCCCAGTTCCCGCAATTTGTTTATGTAAGAGTTATCTGAACCGCTTATCCCGTATGCGAAGACGATATCAGGCTCGAGGCTCATTATCAGTTCGTAGTTGGGTAGACTTTCCGTACCTATATCTTTTATCCTTTCTTTGTCGATAAGCGCTCTTGCCGCCTTGCCGTAGACGAATCTTGTTCCCGATATTCCCTTTATTGTCTCCGTCAGGGAGAGACTGTTGAGGTAAGCGACATGCGAAGTGGACATGCAGATGCACCGTTCTATGGGATATGGGACAGCGTACGGGTCCGCCTTATATCCGGCGTACGATTTTCTTGGAATCAGCCTGTAGGTCTGTTTATGCTCCTTGCCGCTCCACAGGTCTGTAATAGTGATTGTTTTGTCTGTCGGACCTGTGCCTGCAATGGAGAAGTATTTTGCATATTCTATTGAATCGTCATTTTCGGTCTTATCTTGCGGAGCACGGTCCGCGCAGCCGTAAAGCAGTATGGCTGCAAGGCCGGCCGCCAATATCAGCGTTTTTTTCATTTTTGTAAAATTGGCTTTAAAATTAACTAAAAAATGGAAAATCCGTCACTTTTAATTTACTTTGCAGAATGGAGTGTTTCGATTTGGCGATAGTGGGAGGCGGAGCGGCGGGCCTTTTCGGTGCGGCGGTTGCTGCCGGGCGCGGGCTTTCAGTCTTGCTGTTGGAGCGGAACGGACGCTGCGGGAAAAAAATTGCGATTACTGGGAAGGGCAGGTGCAACCTTACCAATACGCGCGAATGGAGTGAATTTTCCGAACACGTCCATCCGAAACCCAATTTCTTCAAAAGCGCCTTTTTCGGAATGAGCAATAAAGATACCATGGCTTTTTTCGAGCGCATGGGATTGCCTCTTACCGTAGAACGCGGACAAAGGGTATTCCCTGCAAGCATGAGGGCGCAGGATGTTACAGACGTATTGGTTGCCAGATTAAAAGAACTTGGAGTTCCGCTCTGTACGGGATACCGTGTGGTCGGGGCTTCGAAGGTTGAGGATAGCGTTTGCGGCCCGGTTTTCAAAGTGGAGGCAAAATCCTCCGAAGATGGCGGGTTGCGGCTGTTTACGGCAAGGAATCTGCTTATAGCTACCGGAGGACTTTCCTATCCGGCAACCGGCTCTACAGGCGACGGATATCTTCTGGCCGAGAGTTTCGGTCATAAAATCGTTCCATGCTTTCCGTCGCTTACAGCATTGGTCCCTTTGAATTACGACATCTCTCTCAGCGGCATATCCCTTAAAAATGTGGAACTCTCTCTTTATGTAAACGGCACATCCGTGCAGACCGAGTTCGGGGAGATGGATTTTACATCTGACGGTATAGAGGGAGCGGCTGCAATCAGGTTGAGCAGAAAGGCTGTCGCCGCACTTGACGGAAAACAGAAAGTCGCCGTATCGTTCGATTTGAAGCCTGCTGTTTCCTGCGAACAGCTGCGTTTGAGAATCAGGAGGGAGGCTGCTGCCGATATTGTTATTGCCAAGGGCGGAACTTCAGGATTGAGGGCCCTTTTGAGGAGACTTTTGCCGGAGGCTCTCATAACACCGTTCATGAGGGCGAATAGAGACCTGTCTTATGAAAATTTACCTGAAAGGCTGAAAGCGTGGAGATTCGCTCTCGTCTCTTATGTGGGGTATCGCAGAAGCGTTGTTACGGCCGGCGGTGTAGATTTGGTAGGCATCTCTCCAAAGACTATGGGCTCCAAATTGGTCGAAGGGTTGTATTTTGCCGGAGAAGTCCTGGATTTGGACGGCGATACCGGCGGCTATAACCTGCAGATAGCCTTTTCTACTGCGGCGCTTGCTGCAAATAATATCGGAAAGCGGTAGAGCTATTTTATTGAAAATCCTGAATTGTCCAATCCTATTTTGTCGCCGGGTATGACCGGCACTCCTTCATGCAACTCGAAAAGCAGTATGTCTCCATATCTTATGCTGATAATCGAGGTGATTTTCTCGATGGCTTGTTCTATATCCTCTTTTGGGGGTTGGGCGAGCCGGCATACGGGAATCCCGTTTTTCGAAAATTCGGGTAAGTCCGATGATGTTTCTCTATCTTCCGACAGATATGTGGAATAATCAAAGGAATTGGCTACGGAAAAAGTGACAGGCTCATTTTCATTTATTGAAACCGCCCGCACTGCGATACCGTATTCTACGGTGCCATAGTATCTTTCTGCGAATTTTTGCAGTATGGCCTTGCCTGCCTTGCATATTTTTACATATGCGAACGGTATGGCAGAGAGGCTTGTGACAAAATCCGGCACATAAAAATCTCCCCAATTCCGGTTCAGTGTCGTATCCGGTCTGAGATAAAACCCCTTGCTGTTATATGGAACGGCTATTATATTCAATCTTTATTTCTGATTTTCGTGTTGCTTTTCCCTCAACTTCAAATAGAGATTTGTCATGACCCTCTTTGTGTCAAGCGTAAAATCCCCGTTCTGCATCCATGAGTAATAACTCGGTTCCACTGCCAATACCTCCAGAACCTTTTTGCCTTTATGCTTTCCGAAATTGAATATCGCTTCATTGTTGTCATCAAGCACGATTCTTCCGGCGTAGTCTGCAAATCTGTTTTTGTTTGAGAATTTTGCCAACATTGAGACATCGTTTTTCAGCGTTTCCGGATATCTGTCGAGCTGTGCCATGAGTATTTCATATGTTGCCAACGTATCGGCTTCGGCTGTGTGAGCATTTTCCAGCTCCTTGTTGCAGTAGAATTTATATGCGGCGGAAAGGGTTCTCTGCTCCATTTTATGGAAAATGTTCTGTACGTCTATAAGCTGATGCTTTCTGAAATCGAAGTCTACGCCGGCTCTTAAAAACTCTTCGGCAAGAAGGGGAATATCGAATTTGAGTGAATTGTAGCCGGCTATATCGCAGCCCTCCATCCATTTTGCAAGCGATTTTGCAATCTCTTTGAACTTGGGACAATCCTTTACATCTTCATCTGATATGCCATGTACGGCCCTGGCTTCTGGAGATATCGGAACAGTCGGGTTTATCCTTCGTGTCTTTACCTCCTTTTCTCCGTCGGGGTGTACCTTTACTGCCGAAATTTCAACGATTCGGTCTGTAGCGACATTCAGCCCCGTGC
Organism: uncultured Bacteroidales bacterium; assembly: GCA_944325445.1. Classification (GTDB taxonomy): domain Bacteria; phylum Bacteroidota; class Bacteroidia; order Bacteroidales; family UBA932; genus Egerieousia. Next base: position 172,161 of record CALVAG010000003.1, read on the forward strand.
TCTCGATGTCGAAAAAGAGCAGAGGCCTTGTAAGATTCAATTGCATGATATTTAGCTTAAAACTTAATTGTTTATACGCATCGGCATAAGCAGCGCGCAAATCTCTTCTTCCGGCTCGCTTTGGACTGCCGGCTGTATGAGTGCGGCTCTGTTGGGATCTGCCAGTTTAATGCAGATAGTGTCGTACGGGAAATTGCTCAAAATCTCAATAAGGAATGTAGACTTGAAACCGATCTCCATAGGCGTCCCTTCATATTCGCATGTAAGTGTCTCCTGCGCACTCATGGAAAAGTCCAGATCCTGTGCGGTAATCTCCATACGGTTCTGGGAGAGCTTGAAAATAATCTGCCCTGTCGCCTGATTCGAACATACGGCTACGCGCTTGCTGGCATTGAGCAGTTCATTCCTGGCAATTGATATAATATTGGTGTTGTTTTTGGGTATGACACTCTTATATGCAGGATATGTCCCCTCTACAAGACGGCACACCAATAACGAATTTTCGAATTTGAACATTGCGTTTGTCTTGTCGAATGTGATTTCTACACTTTCGTCTGCCAATTTGGCCAGGTTGTTCTTAAGTATATTGGCCGGTTTTTTAGGTAAAATGAAAGAGGCGTTTTTGCTGCCCTTTACATCTTTTCTCGTGTAGCATACAAGCTTATGCGCATTCGACGCCACCAGAGTGGTGCTTTCGGGAGTAATGTCGAAATATATGCCGTTCATGACAGGCCTGAGCTCTTCCTCTGCGGTAGCATAGATTGTGCTGTTTATGCCATCTGTCAGGACTGATGCGTCAAATGTCAGTTTTACGGAGTCCGACAGCATCGGAAGTTGCGGATAGTCTTCTGCCGACATATAGGGTATTTGTGCGCTTCCGCTCATCCATGAAATATTGACTATGCTTCTTTCGGCGTCAGAAGCAAATTCTATAGGTTGTGCGGGAAGTTCTTTAAGCGTGTCTGTCAGAAGTTTCGCCGGTATAGCAATCTCCCCTCCTTCAGCAACATCGTCTATTGTGATAATTGTTTTAAGAGTGGTCTCCGAATCGGATGCGGTTACCGTTAACGAATTCCCTTCAAGCAAAAACAGGAAATTATCCAATATTGGCAATGAACTCTTTGATGCAATCACACGCGATACCGAAAGCAAGCCTTGCAAAAGGTCTGTGCTGGAAACAATAAACTTCATATAGATTATATTTTAACAACAGACAAATGTACAAATTATTTGGCATATATTTTGAGTTTCCATATCTAAATTTTAGAAAAAATGACGATGAAAAAAAACGGTTTTTTTATAGTTCTGATATCTGTGGCGTTGAGTATGCTCTCTGCTTTTCTGGTGGTAAAATATGTGCAGAAATCCAATCAAAACGGAAATAGTGCGGTGCAGATAGAGCGGAACGGTTCCGCTGTCAATATAGATATAGTGGGAAAGAGCTTCCCGGACTTTACATTCGCCGCTGAAAATTCTGTAGAGGCGGTTGTGTACGTGAAAGTCCTTAAACGCGAAAAGAAGAGCCGGGAGGCTTCGATATTGGAATATTTCTTCGGCGGTCCGCAATTCTCCCAGCCGCGTGAGAGTGTAAATTCGGGCTCGGGTGTCATACTCTACGATGACGGATATATCGTTACGAATAATCATGTGGTAGACGGTGCCGTCGAGGTGGCGGTTACCCTCAACAACAACAAGCAGTATAAAGCCAAGATAGTAGGAGCCGATCCTGTTACGGATGTGGCATTGCTCAAGATTGATGCGGAAAATCTGCCGGTCATTCCAATGGGCGATTCCGACAGCCTGAGACTGGGTGAGTGGGTTTTGGCAATAGGCAGCCCGTACAATCTGAGAAGTACCATCACTGCCGGGATAGTGAGTGCAAAAGGCCGTTCGCTGCCGGATTTGTCGGGAGAGTTCAAGATCGAATCATTTATCCAGACTGATGCTGCCGTAAATCCCGGAAACAGCGGCGGCGCATTGGTAAATGCAAAAGGGGAGCTTGTAGGTGTAAATACCGCCATCGCTTCCAATACCGGTTCATATACAGGATATTCGTTTGCCGTACCTGTAACTATCGTGAAAAAGATAGTGGACGATATCAGGGAGTACGGTTCCGTTAAGAGAGCCATGCTCGGAGTCTCCATGCTTGAACTGACCGGCGAGGTGGCCAGGGAGTTCGGAGTGAATGACGATATCTCCGGCGTTTATATTCCGGAAGTTGTGAAGGACGGCTCTGCGGATAAGGCGGGAATCAGGCCAGGCGACGTTATGACTGCCATAGATGGCGTAAAGGTGACAAAGCCTGCCCAAATCCAGGAAAAAATCAATTCGCACAGACCCGATGACAATATCAGGGTAGATGTTGTTAGGGACGGGAAAGATATGAGTTTCAATGTGCAGCTGCAGGGGCGCGAAACCGACTCGTCTGTCGGAACGCATGGCAAAGTGAAAATCCTCGGGGCGATAGTGGAGGATGCGTCTGAAGAGCTGCTTAAAAAGCATGACCTTAAAAGCGGGGTGACAGTTACCTCTGTGGGGAACGGAAAATTGAGTGAAGCAGGAATTCCCGAAGGGTTTATAATTACATATGTGAACCAGGAACCGGTCGAGAGTACCCAGCAACTTCTCAATATCGTATCCGGTTCGAGCCGTTCGATATTGATAGAGGGTGTGACTTCGGAAGGAGAGGTGAAATTTTATGCGATAGGCTTGGATAATAAAAAATAAATATTGTATTTGGCTGACAGTAACGTGTTTATATCGGGCGGCGCTCTCTTTTGGAGCACTGTCCGGTATAAATTGTTTATGATTTTGTTTGTGTTTTAAAAATTTTTTTATTTTTGCGCGATAATTTAAGGAGATGAGACAACTTAAAATAACAAAATCCATTACCAACAGGGAGAGCGCATCTCTCGATAAATATCTTCAGGAAATAGGCAGGGAAGAGCTGGTTACTGTGGAAGAAGAGGTTGAATTGGCACAACGTATCCGCAAAGGCGATCAGGCTGCGTTGGAAAAATTGACAAAAGCAAACCTCAGATTTGTAGTGTCTGTAGCAAAGCAATATCAAAATCAAGGGCTTAGTCTGCCGGATCTGATTAATGAAGGCAACTTGGGCCTGATTAAGGCTGCCGAGAAGTTCGATGAGACGAGAGGCTTCAAATTTATCTCTTATGCAGTTTGGTGGATAAGGCAATCGATTCTTCAAGCACTTGCGGAGCAGTCGCGTATAGTAAGATTGCCCCTTAACCAGGTCGGCTCGTTGAATAAGATCAACAAGGCGCTTTCAAAATTCGAGCAGGAGAACGAAAGAATGCCTTCTCCTGAGGAGTTGTCTGAAATTCTTGATATTCCCAGAGATAAAATCGCAGATACACTGCGCGTTTCGGGGCGTCATGTCTCTGTGGACGCCCCTTTCGTAGATGGGGAGGACAATAGTTTGCTGGATGTCCTTGTCAATACGGACTCGCCTAACGCAGATAAGGGATTGGTAAATGAGTCTTTGAATAAAGAGATAGAGCGTGCCCTTGCTACCCTTACGGAGAGAGAGAGGGATATAGTGAAATATTTCTTTGGAATAGGAACTCAGGAGATGACCCTCGAAGAGATCGGCGAGCATTTCGGACTTACCCGTGAAAGGGTGCGCCAAATCAAAGAAAAAGCTATAAGAAGGTTAAGACATAGTGCAAGGAGCAAATTGCTGAAGAGTTATCTGGGATAACACTTGCATTGCTTTTGGTTTCTGATTATATTTGTTCAGCATTTTTGAAACGAATATAATTTTGCCCTATGAAAAAACTTATGTTTTCTCTGCTTTGTGCAGGGATGTGTGTCTGCGCATGCGAAAACGGAGAGGTGAACCCGTTACTGACGGAGTGGAACGCCCCATACGGAATACCGCCATTCGAAGATGTAAAACCTGAACATTATATGCCGGCCTATAAAGTGGCCATGGAGCAATACCGTAATGAAATAGACGGCATTGTCAGCAATCCCGAAGAACCTACATTCGAAAATACGATTGTCGCATTCGATAATTCCGGAGAGTTGCTCTCCAGGATATCCGCCGTATTCGGCAGCGCCAACGGCGTGAATTCAAGTGAGGAATTACGGAATATTTCCAAAGAACTTTCCCCTCTGTTGAGTGAACTCAGCAGTGAGGTGAACATGAATGAAAAACTGTTTCAAAGGATAAAGAGCGTTTACGACAGACGCGATTCCCTGAATCTTGAGCCGGACCAGTACAGATTGGTTACCTTGATATATGAGGATTTCCAAAGGTCCGGTGCAGAACTCCCTGCAGACAAAAAAGAGGAGCTGAAAAAGGTGAATGCTGAAATTGCGGCATTTCAACTCCAATTCGGTCAGAATCTGTTGCAACAGACTGCTGCATACCGTCTCGTAGTTGATAATGAAGAGGATTTGGCCGGGCTCGGAGCTGCGCAGATTGCAGATGCCGCAGCAAGGGCGAAATCTGCAGGAATGGATGGCAAATGGATATTCGGGCTCGACAATCCGAGTGTCATGCCGTTTCTTACAAATGCAGACAATCGCGAACTGCGCAAGGAAATTCTGGAAGCTTATCTCAACAGGGCGAATCATAATGACGAATATGACAATAAGGAGATAATCAGAAAACTCGTGACCTTGAGGCTTGAAAAGGCCAGGATTATGGGATATGGGACATGTGCTGAATTTTTGCTCGATGACCGGATGGCAAAGACTCCCGAGGCTGTATATGATCTGCTTGACAGAATATGGACGCCTGCAATCGATGCCGCAAAGAGGGAGGCCGGGCTTATGGAGAAGCTGATCGGGGAGGAAAAGTCGGGTATAGAGCTGCAAGCCTGGGACTGGCGTTATTATTCGCAAAAGGTAATGTCGCAAAAATATGACATAGACGAATCTTCTGTCGCTCCATATTTCAAATTGGAAAATGTGCGTGAAGGAATATTCTATGTGGCAAACCGTCTGTACGGTATGACCTTTAAACAGTTGGAAAATGTTCCGCTGCCAAATGAGGAGGCGGTGGCATTCGAGGTTTTCGATAAGGATTCTTCGCAGCTCGGAGTCGTATTTTTCGATATGTTTGCCCGTCCCGGTCAGAAGAGAGGCGGTGCATGGTGCGGTACGTTCAGAGGATCGTACTACAAGGACGGTAAAAGGGTTTTGCCGCTTGTCACAATAGTCGCCAATTTCGCAAAGCCGGCAGACGGTGAACCGGCACTTCTCACAATGGATGAGGTATCTACCTATTTCCATGAATTCGGGCACGGTATAGACAATCTGCTTAAAAATGTAAGATATCAGGGATTGCGCAGTTATCCTCGCGATTTTGTGGAGTTGCATTCACAGCTTAACGAACATTGGGCATTCGAACCGGAGGTGTTGCAGGTTTATGCAAAACATTATGAAACAGGCGAGGTAATTCCAATGGAACTTGTCGGGAAAATAAAGGATGCCTCTAAATTCGGGCAGGGTTTTGCAACTGTAGAATACCTTGCGGCTTCGTATCTCGATATGGATTTCCATAACCTTAAAGAGATTCCCGCCGACCTCGATGTCGAGGCTTTTGAGACTAAGGTTTTGTCTGACAGGGGATTGCTTCCGCAAATTCCGCCGCGCTACAGAAGTACGTATTTCAATCATACGTTCGGAGGCGGATATACGGCCGGCTATTACAGCTATATCTGGGCGGAAGTGCTGGATGCAGATGCATATAACGCATATAAAGAGAGCGGAGATATTTTCAATCAGGAAGTTGCATCCAAATTCAGGAAAGAGATATTGGAAAAGGCAGGTTCCGATGATGCAATGACACTTTATATGAATTTCAGAGGCAAAGAGCCCGATATAGAGCCGCTGCTGATAAATCGCGGCTTGAAATAATGGATTCCGAGTAAAAAATTTTGTGACTGGCTATGGGAAATTTCTTTGAGGGAATAGGCAACGCGATTGTCTGGTTAAGCAACCTTATATGCGGTTACCCGCTCTTCTTGCTACTTATAGGAGGTGGTCTTTTCTTTTTAATCTATTCCGGCTTTGTGCCTTTCAGATATTATGGAAGGGCGATAAAGTCCCTGCGTGAAAAGGAGGATGCAAAAGACGGGCAGATAAGTTCATTCGAGGCACTTACGAGTGCCATAGCCGCGACTGTAGGCATGGGAAACATAGCCGGAGTGGCAATAGCGCTTACAATGGGCGGCCCGGGAGCTATTTTTTGGATGTGGGTCAGTTCGGTTGTGGGAATGGCTACCAAATTTTTTGAGGGGACCCTTACGATAATGTACAGGGGAAAAGATTCTTCGGGAGAGGCTCAAGGTGGGCCTATGTATATGATTATAAACGGCCTTGGTCAGAAATGGAAACCGATGGCGGTCTTTTTCTCCGTATTCGGCCTTTTTGGAACTCTTTGCGTGATGCAATCGAATCAGCTGACAGAGGCCGTAATAACAACATTTACGACTCCTGCCGGAATAGAAAACACTCTTTTTCTCCGTTTTCTGATAGGTGTGGCCATCTGTCTCATAGTGGCGGCAGTCATACTCGGCGGAATCAAGCGTATTGCAAAGATTTCATCTATGATAGTGCCCCTTATGGTCGGAATGTATTTCGTTCTTGTCTTTTATATAATATGCACCAATCTGCCGGAAGTTCCGGGAGTCTTTGCATCTATATTCGAGGGGGCATTCAATTTCAAGGCGGGGTTCGGCGGATTTATCGGTGTGGCGATAATCGGTGCGCGCCGTGCAGCTTTGGTAAATGAGGCCGGAGTCGGTACAGCAAGTATGATGCATGGTGCTTCCAAGAATGACAAGCCTGTAAAAGAGGGACTTATTGCAATGATTGCTCCATCCATAGACAGCGGGCTCGTATGTACTCTTACAGCTCTGGCAATTTTGATTGCAGGCGATTATAGTGCTGCAGACGGAACTATAAAAGGGTTGGAAATAGCATTGCATTCGTTCGAATCGTCGATACCCGGTTACGGAGCCTATCTGCTGATGCTTATGGTCTTTATCTTCGCGTTTTCCACGATGTTTTCGTATTCGTATTACGGAGTAAAGTGTACGGGTTTCCTGTTCGGGGCCAAATATGCCAAATATTACAACTATTTCTTTCTGCTGATGTTGGTCGTAGCAGCAATGATTCCGTTGGAAACAGCTGTGAGCCTGATAGATCTTGCTTACGCACTTATGGCTTTCCCTACGATGATAATGCTCTTTATGCTGGCCCCCAAGGCCAAAAAGGCAATGAAAGAGTATTTCGGCCGTTAGGGATGGAACGGAGCCCTTATAATCCTAAAGATTTATAAGGGCCGTTACTGCGGCTATGCACAGAATCAGAATGACCAAAGTTACTGCGGATATTATTGTTCCGGCGATTGCCAGCCCCCTCGGTGTCTTGAACAGTCCGACAAATGAGAAGATTGCGCCAAGTACCCATAGTACCCATGATAAAATCGGAATCCAGCATATAAGCAATGAGATCAGTGCCAGAATAAATCCGGCGATACCTATTCCGTTGGTTTTTCTTACCTGCTGGTTGATGATGACTGTCTGGCCGTTGCTGGAAGTTGCGGCTTGTGTGTTGTTTGTGTTTTCTTCCATGATTGTCAGTATTTAGGTTAAATACATATTATTTTACAAATTTAGATGCTTTTCGGATAATTCAAAATCAAAAGTCCTCCGTAGCCGTGGCGTATGACATATATGTTCGGCGGTATCGGCAATGGACCGGTTTCGCCGAATTTCATTCGGCTTCATCCCTCCCGCGTAAACGCGGGCCCCTCCCGTTCACGATGCCACGGGCGGCAACGCCGTCCATCGCCGTACTGCATATGCTGTAGCGTTGATACGGAAATTGTTTTATTACCCTATTCGGAGATATATGCGTGCCTTGCGGCACTCATACATCTGCTCGAAGCCTGCAATGCCGCAAACAAGTTTGCGCCGCACAGGCTTCTCGCATCTGCCACTTCGTTTTTATATCTCCAAATAAGGGATGCAAAAACTTTTGCTCTGCACTCGGTTTCTGCGTATATTTGCATCTCAAAATTAAACTGTGACAGAATGAATCCCGAGACTTTTATTTTTGATAAGGCAAAAGAGGCGATAGAGTGTTTGTATGGTATAACGGCCGATGAAAAGTTAATCCAGACGCAAGCTACAAGAAAGGAATTCGAAGGCGATATAACGCTTGTAGCCTTTCCATTGCTTAAAATAAGCAGAAAAGCTCCGGAGGCGACAGCCTTGCAGATAGGTGAGTATCTTAAAGAGCATAATTCCGAAATAGAGAGCTTCAATGTCGTAAAAGGTTTTCTGAATATAAAGTTTTCGGAGAAGTTCTGGATGGAAATTTTTAATGGAATGTCAGGCAATGCCGCATTCGGACAACTTCCCGCTACCGGAAAGACCATAATGGTGGAGTATTCTTCCCCGAACACCAACAAACCTCTCCATTTGGGCCATATCAGAAATATCCTTCTGGGAAGTTCCGTATCAAGGCTCCTTGAAGCCAACGGCAATAAGGTGATAAAGGTAAATCTGGTAAACGACAGGGGCATTCATATCTGCAAATCGATGCTGGCATGGAAAAAGGAGGGCAATGGAGAGACTCCTAAGAGTTCGGGGATGAAGGGCGACCATCTTGTCGGCAAATATTATGTAGCGTTCAGCAATGAACTGAAAAAAGAGACTGCAGAAATTGCTGAGAAAGAGTCTATTCCTGCAGACGAGGCCGAGAAAAAGGCTCCTGTATTGCATGAGGCCCAGAAGATGCTGTTGAAATGGGAGCAGGGGGACAAGGAGGTTGTGGATTTATGGAAAATGATGAACTCCTGGGTTTATGAAGGATTCGACGTGACATATAAAAGACTCGGCATATCTTTCGACAGAACATACTATGAATCGCAGACATATCTGTTGGGCAAGGCGCTTGTGCAGAAAGGGCTGGATATGGGAGTGTTCGAGAGGCACGATGACGGTTCGGTATGGTGCAATCTCGAGGAGGACGGATTGGACAGGAAATTGCTTTTGAGAGGCGACGGCACATCTGTTTACATTACACAGGACCTTGGAACGGCCCATCAGCGTTTTACTGAATATAACCTCGATAAACACATATACGTAGTCGGGAATGAGCAAAATTATCATTTCCAGGTTTTAAAGCTGATACTGAAAAAGCTGGGTTTCGACTGGGCGGATTCTATATACCATCTTTCATATGGTATGGTGGAGCTGCCGGATGGCAAAATGAAATCCCGCGAGGGGACGGTCGTAGATGCGGATGATTTGATGGACAGAATGTTCAATACAGCAAAAGAGACATCGCTCGAATTGGGAAAACTGTCGGGAATGGATGATGAAGAGCAAAACAGACTCTTTGAAATGGTCGGATTGGGTGCATTGAAATATTTTATAATAAAGGTGGATCCTAAAAAGACCATGCTTTTCGATCCAAAAGAGTCCATCGATTTTAACGGTAACACGGGCCCTTTCATACAATATACGCATGCCAGAATAAAATCCATTTTGAGAAAGGCCGCGCAGGAGGGTATAAAGGGTGCAGTTGCAGCCGTTGAAAAATCAAACGGGTCTCTATTATTGCCTAAAGAGATAGAAATAATAAAATTGCTCAATAACTATCCCGTTGTCGTAAGGGAGGCGGGAGATGCCTTTTCTCCGGCGATGATAGCTAATTATACTTACGAGCTTGCCAAGGAGTTCAACCAATACTATCACGATACCTCCATATTGAAAGAGAGCGATGCCGTTGTAAAGGCCAACAGGATTGCATTATTGGAACTGATAGCCTCAGTGCTGGTTAAATCTGCTGCAATACTCGGAATCACATTGCCGGAGCGGATGTAGCCATGGAGAAAAAACGGGGCTTGCCCTTTATGCCTACATCCAAAAAGGAGATGGAACATTTGGGGTGGGAAAATGTCGATGTAATTATCTTTTCCGGTGATGCGTATATAGACCATCCGGCATTCGGTACAGCCGTGATTTCTCGTGTTTTGGAGAGTGCGGGATACAGAGTGGCCGTTGTTCCGCAGCCCAATTGGAGAGATGATTTGAGGGATTTTAAAAAATTGGGGAAACCGCGTCTTTTCTTCGGAGTGAATTCCGGGGCGATGGATTCCATGGTAAATCATTATACTGCTGCAAAGCGGCTGAGAAGCAATGATGCCTATACTCCAGACGGTGCGCCCGCTCGCCGTCCCGATTATGCAGTGAAGGTCTATACGGAAATTCTGAAAAAATTGTATCCCGATGTTCCGGTAGTAATCGGAGGCATTGAGGCTTCTTTGCGCAGGTTCGCCCATTACGATTATTGGCAAGACAGGCTTATGCCGTCTGTTTTGGATTGGTGTAAGGCAGATTATCTTATTTACGGTATGGGCGAAAGGGCCATATTGGATTTGGCCGAGTATATAAAACGGGGCAGGAAAGAGGGATATGAAAAGATTGGAAAACCGCGGCAGGTCGCCTGGATTTCGCATGACAGGCCGTCCGGAAATGAAATTATACTGCATCCGTTCCATGAAATCGCCGCTGACAAAAAGAAGTTTATCGAGAATTTCAATCTGATTGAACAGCAGGCCAACATGGCAAGTTCTCCCGTTATGGTAGAGGAACAGAGTCCGGGAAACTTTTTGTATGTCAATCCTCCATATCCTCTACCTACGACAGAGGAGGTAGACAGTTGGTATGATTTGCCATACAGCAAATTGCCGCATCCTCGTTACAAGGGAAAGCATATCCCGGCTTATGAGATGATAAAATTCTCCATAAATACGCACAGGGGGTGTTTTGGCGGATGCAGTTTCTGCACAATTGCCGCCCATCAGGGAAAAACAATCCAAAGCCGCAGCGAAAAATCGATAATCAGAGAGGCTGAAAACCTAAGGCATCTTCCCGGTTTCGCCGGCAATATCTCGGACCTCGGCGGGCCGACTGCCAATATGTACGGAATGGGAGGCAAGGATAAGTCGCTCTGTACAAAGTGTAAAAGGAAATCTTGTCTCTATCCGAATCTCTGTACAAATTTGGATACATCTCACAAAAGATTGCTGAAGTTATATGATGCCATATCGGAAATTTCCGGTATAAAGCATGTTTACATCGGTAGCGGGATAAGGTATGATCTGTTTCTGAATGAAAAGGGTTTTTTGGACGATATTGCATATGATTATTTTTGCAAACTTGTAAAAGAGCATACGGGCGGCAGGCTGAAGGTTGCGCCGGAGCATACCGAAAAACATGTTTTGCATCTTATGAACAAGCCCGGCTTTGAACTCTATGAAAAACTGCAATCCGAGTTTTTTAAAGTAGCGGAGCGTTCCGGATTGAATTATACTATTGTCCCCTATTTTATATCGTCACATCCGGGATGCAGATTGCAGGATATGCAAAAACTCGCATCGCATAAGTCTTTAAAGAAAGTCCATGTAGAGCAGGTACAGGATTTTACTCCTACGCCCATGACAAAATCTTCTGTTATTTTTTATACGGGGATGGATCTTAAAACCCTCAATCCCGTCTATGTGGAGCGGGATATGAAGAAAAAAAAGGAGCAAAAGGCATATTTTTTTAATTTGGGCAAATAAAAATATTGTATTTAAAAAAATTACACTATAATTGCACTCGAAAATTGGAAATGCCATATGGAGGGTAATATGAATAGAAATTCTAAGGTTTCTGAACGAATGCGTAAAAGAAGGGCAGTGGTGAGTTATGCAAATATGTCGCCTGAACTGGCAGCCGCCTTTAAGGAGAAATATCCTAAAGGTTATGCCGATTATATGGGAGATATCTTTAAAGTGGAAAAACCCGACGGTTCATTCTTCTATGCCATCTCTTTAGAGATTCCCGATGCAGTGTATCTGATAAAGATAGATGTCAAGGTAGATAATTACGAGGAGGCGGAGAACAGCCTTTTTGCAGATCCTTCTGTTTCAGGCGAGGATTCTGCCGATGATACGACATTTCCTGATGATGATGCCGCAAGTGCGTTTGCAGTGGCGGCGGATGATGCAGACGGAGACGAGTAGCCTTTGCCCTCCGGGTTCGTCTTTCTCTCGATATGATACTTGAAGCAGTAAAAAAAATTCTTCCCAGAATAAGGCGGTATGCTGGTAAGATTCCTGAAGACAGGTTATTGCTCATTCTTGCCATTATCGTAGGCTTGGGCAGCGGTCTTGCAGCCGTTTTGTTGAAGAAACTGATACATCTGTTTCAATGGATACTTACAGGGTGGTTCCATACCCCTTCCGACAGTTTCCTCTATTTTTTGTATCCCGGTGTGGGAATGCTGGCGGCAATGCTTTTTGTCAGGTATATCGTAAAAGACAATATCGGACACGGGGTCACGAGGGTATTGGTTGCGGTTTCCAAAAATGAATCCAAAATAAAATCGCATAATATTTGGAGTTCGCTTGTAGCCAGTTCCGCTACAATCGGATTCGGAGGTTCTGTAGGAGCGGAGGCTCCTATTGTCTATACGGGAGCCGCTATCGGGTCGAATGTCGCAAGGGTGCTGGGGCTCTCATATAAAAATATGACGATACTTTTGGGTTGCGGCGCGGCAGGCGCGGTAGCCGGTATCTTCAAGGCCCCGCTTGCGGGCGTACTTTTTACATTGGAGATACTTCTCTTCAATATGTCTATGAGTTCTCTGCTCCCGTTTGTGGTTTCCTCCATAACGGCGACAACCGTGTCATATTTCTTTCTCGGGGAAATGGTGCAGTTCGAAAATACCATTTCTGCATTTGCAATGTCGAATATTCCCTATTATCTGGTTTTCGGGATAATATGCGGATTCGCGTCACTGTATTTCATAAAGGCCACTCTCAATACGGAGAATAAAATAAACAGTATCGTAAATCCGTATAAAAAATGGCTGATATCAGCTCTGTCGCTGGGTTTTCTCATATTCGTTTTTCCTCCGCTTTACGGTGAGGGTTATGAGGTCCTTTCAGATTTGCTCAACAATAATCCTGCAAATGCAATAGAGACTTCGTTTTTCCAGAGATATCTGATAGAGCAACCGTGGATATTGCCGCTGTTTTTCTTTCTTGTCTTTATCTTTAAGGTATTTTCCATGTCATTCACCAATGCCGGCGGTGGAGTGGGAGGAACGTTCGGCCCTACGCTTTTTATGGGCGGAATTTTAGGCTTTGTAGTGGCCAGGAGCGTAAATCTGTCGGGCCTTGCCATCTTGCCGGAAGATAATTTCGTTCTTGTGGGAATGGCCGGCCTTATGGCCGGGGTCATGCAGGCTCCGCTTACCGCGATATTTCTTATAGCAGAGATTACCGGCGGTTATGTGCTCCTTATGCCGTTGATTATTACATCTGCCGCTTCGTTCGCAACAATCAGGATATTCGAGCCGTATTCCATATATACAAAGCGTATTGCACAGCAGGGGGCATTGCTGACGCATGATTCGGATCATGCGGTTTTAACATTGCTGAAAACGGAAAACCTCATAGAGAGGAATTTTTCCAAAGTCAGGATATCCCAGTCGCTCGGCGAACTGGCAGATATTATCGCTCATTCCAAACGGAATATTTTCCCGGTCGTGGACTCGAACAATATATTGCAGGGAATCATCTCTCTCGATGATGTCCGTGAGGTTATGTTCGATACCTCCCTGTATTCGAAAAGGAATGCATATTCCTTCATGAAGGCGGCTCCCGAGTATGTCTATGCAGATGAAAGTATGGAGAGCGTAATGAAAAAATTCGAATATACCGGCGCATGGAACCTTCCTGTAGTGGATGAAAATAAATGCTATATAGGATTCGTTTCCAAGTCCAAGATATTCTCCGCATACAGAGAGCAATTGCAGCAGGTTTCCCACGATTAGAACTTAGATTTATGATAAATTCCTTGTACATTAAAGAGATAGCCTCTTCTCTCTCTTTGAGCGAGTGGCAGGTGGAGCATTGTATAGAGTTATTGGAGGAGGGAGCGACTGTCCCTTTTATAAGCCGTTATAGAAAAGAGAGAACCGGTGCGCTGGATGAAGTGCAGGTTGCACAGATACGCTATTCATATCTGAATTATGCGGAGTTGGACAAGAGAAAGCATACCATATTGAATTCCATAGCCGAGCAGGGAAAATTAACGGATGAACTTAAACTTAAGATAGAAGAGTGTTGCAGTTCCAATATTTTGGAAGATATATACTTGCCTTATAAGCCGAAACGCAGGACAAGGGCGTCTGTCGCAAAGGAGAACGGTTTGGAACCGTTGGCCGTGCAGATGATTTCATTTGAACTCCGCAATGTGGAGTCCGTGGCTGAAAACTATCTGAATGAGCAGGTATCCGATGTCGGTGCGGCTATCGCCGGTGCATGCGACATTATTGCAGAGTGGGTTTCTGAAAACGGAGAGATAAGGGAGGCCTTGAGAAGCTATCTGTCGAAACATTCCAAGCTGGTTTCAAAAATAATCAAGGGAAAAGAGGATGGTGGAGAAAAGTTCCTGAATTACTTCGACTTTGGCCAGGAGGTCGCAAAGGTCCCGTCGCATAGGATATTGGCTGTATTGAGAGGTGAGGACGAAGGCTTTCTCAAAGTAAAACTGGAGTGCGACGATCAGACGGCTTTGAGAATCGTAAACCGTTTGTTTTATAAGGGAAGCAGGTGTGCCGATTATACTCTGTTCCGATATCTGGATTCTGCAGTCAGAGACGCTTATAAAAGGCTGCTTTTCCCTTCTATCGAGAGAGAGGTTATAAGAGGATTGAAAGAGAGGGCAGATGACGATTCGATAAAGATATTCGGTGAAAATCTCCGCCAATTGCTCCTTGCTCCTCCGGTAGGAAGAAAGAGGACTTTGGCAATAGATCCGGGATTCAGAACAGGGTGTAAAGTGGTCTGTCTGGACGAGCAGGGAAACTTGTTGCATAACGATACCATATATCCTCATCCTCCTGTAAATGAAAAGATAGGGGCGATGAAAAAGTTGTCCAATCTCATTGAGTCTTACAAAATAGAGGTGATAGCTATCGGCAATGGAACCGCAAGCCGCGAAACCGAGGCGTTTATAAAGAGGATAAGTTTTCCCCACAAAGTAAATGTCTATTCGGTCAGCGAAGACGGCGCATCCATCTACTCTGCCTCTGCAGTCGCAAGAGAGGAGTTCCCCGAATATGATGTGACTGTAAGGGGGGCCATATCCATAGGACGGCGTCTGATGGACCCGTTGGCAGAACTTGTGAAAATCGATGCAAAATCTTTAGGGGTAGGGCAGTATCAGCATGATGTGAATCAGTCTCTGTTGAAAGAGAAATTGGATGATGTAGTCGTAAGCTGCGTAAATAGAGTAGGAGTAAATCTGAATACGGCAAGCAAGCATCTGCTTTCATACGTATCCGGCATATCGTCTGCCCTGGCACAGAACATTGTAGATTACAGAGATCAGAACGGCCCATATAGGTCCAGACAAGAATTGTTGAATGTCAAGAGATTGGGTGAAAAGGTCTTTGAACAGGCAGCCGGCTTTCTGAGGATACCGGATGCTGCGAATCCGTTGGACAATTCCGCAGTTCACCCCGAAAGCTATGCTCTTGTAGAGGAGATGGCGGCATCTGTAAAGATATCCGTGAACTCTTTGATAGGCAATCAGCAGGCAATTGATTCTATAGACAGAACAAAATTCATTACAGACGACAGGGGGCTTTTTACCATCGACGATATCCTTTCGGAGCTGGCAAAACCGGGCAGAGATCCGCGTTCCGTTATAAAGGTATTGGAGTTTTCAAACGATATCCGCTCTATCGAAGACCTGCATGCGGGAATGGAACTTCCGGGAATCATCACGAATATTACCGATTTCGGGGCCTTTGTCGATATAGGTATAAAAGAGAAGGGATTGATTCATGTGTCGAATCTTTCAAACAGATTTGTAAAGAATCCGGCAGAGATAGTGAAACTGCATCAACATGTAAAAGTATCCGTAATCAATATAGAACCGAAACGCGGACGTATAGGACTTAAATTGATTTCGGCTGGTTAACGGTTGAATTTCAACTCTGTTGCGGCACGTATTCCGGTGAGACTGCCGTTTTTTACGACCGGTTTTCCATTTATAAAAGTGTGGATTACCGAACTGCTGAACGTGTAGCCCTCGAACGGGCTCCATTTGCATTTATATGCTATATTGTCGGGAGTCACAGTGTATTTTCTGTTCATATCCAATAGGACAAGATCTGCTTTGTATCCCTCTCTTATATAGCCGCGTTCCGCAATATCGAAGCACTCTGCCGGACCATGGCACATGGCTTCTGCAACCTCTTCCAATGTGAAAATCCCCTTATTTACCAATTCTGTCATGATCTGTAAACTATGTTGTATCGTGGGAAGCCCGCTGGGAGCTGCAAGATACGGCTGCTGTTTCTCCTGTAGCGTATGAGGTGCATGATCTGTAGCCACAACCCTGATTGTTCCATCTTTTACGGCTTTGCGCAGGGCTTCTCTGTCGCTGCTCTCTTTTATTGAAGGGTTGCATTTTATCTTTGAACCCAAAATCGGAAAATCTTCTTTGCTGAACCAAAGATAGTGTACACATATCTCGCCCGTAATCGCCGGATTGATTTTATGTGCCTCTTTCAACATCTCTATTTCCTCTGCCGTTGAAATATGCAGTATATGCAATCTCGAGTTATTCCTTATGGCGTAATCGATGGCCCGTTTGCTGCACTCGATACATGCTTCACGGCTTCTTATTTCGGAATGCATGTCGAAAGGAATCTCCTCTCCATATTTTTGCTTATATCTGTCGAGATTTCTTTTAATAATCGTTTCATCTTCACAATGAGTCGCTATAAGGAGCGGAGATTCTGCAAATATCTTCTCCAATGCAACAGGATCGTCTACAAGCATATTGCCTGTAGATGAGCCCATAAAGAGTTTTATGCCGCAAACTCTCCTTTTGTCTGCATTTTTAATCTGCCCGATATTCCGGTTGGTGGCTCCAAGATAGAATGAATAATTGGCATATGAATTTTTTGCCGCTATGGAGAATTTTTTTTCCAGTTGTTCTATTGTCGTTGCGGCAGGAGTATTGTTCGGCATATCCATAAAACTTGTTACGCCTCCCAAGATGGCAGCCTTGCTCTCGCTCTCGATAGTGGCCTTTTGTTCTCCTCCGGGTTCTCTGAAGTGGACCTGGTCATCTATCACGCCGGGAAGGATATGCAGTCCGCTGGCATCTATAATCTCTCCCCCATTCTCGGCAACGCTTTTCTGACATTCTGCAATATCTTCATTATAACCCTCGTTTTCCGGAATCTCCTTGAATATCTTTTTTATATATCCGCCATTAATTAAAAGGCTACCCTTACAAGATAGCCCTTCATTTACGATAGTCCCGTTTTTTATTAATGTATTCATTTGTTTTTCGGCTTAATTTTTCTGAATTTCATCATAAGTACGCCCCAGAATGCTTCACCGAATATTCCGGAATTCATTTTTGAAGTACCCTCCGTCCTGTCCGCAAATATTATCGGGACCTCTTTTATCTTGAATCCTAATTTGTAGGCATTATATTTCATCTCGATTTGGAAACCATAACCTTTCATTTTTATATTTTCGAGATCGATGTTCTCCAGAACGGCTTTTTTATAACATATAAATCCGGCTGTACAGTCATATATTTTCATTCTCAACACAGTCCTTACATAGGCCGAAGCGTAATATGACATGATGACCCTGCCTATGGGCCAGTTTATGACACTGATTCCATTGCAATATCTTGAGCCTATTGCGACATCTGCTCCGTTGTCGCATGTGCTGCTTAATCTTAAAAGGTCGTCCGGGTTGTGGGAGAAGTCGGCATCCATCTCAAAAATGTAGTCGTAATCATGTGCAACGGCCCATTTAAAGCCAGTAAGATATGCAGTTCCAAGTCCGAGCTTGCCTTCCCTTTCTATCAAATGCAGGCGTTCGTTAAACTCTGTCTGCAATCGTTTTACAATGTTTTGAGTTCCGTCGGGAGACCCGTCGTCTATTATAAGTATGTTAAAATTTCCTTCTAACGAAAAGATCTTGCGTATAATTCTTTCAATATTTTCCTTTTCGTTGTATGTGGGAATTATAACTATTTTTTTGCACATACGGTTCTGTTTTGAATTCTGCTTTTGAATGAATTGACAAAGTTACATTTTTTTACAATCTGACAAAATTTGGCCGAGGAATTTTTTTATATTATAATACGTAGACTATCAATTTATTATTTTTATAATGACAAAATGATGGAAAATATAATTTCAATTTTTTTTGCAAAGACGCAAAAGATGTCTATCTTTGCGCTCCCGTTTGAGGGGAAAGTTC
>CALVAG010000004.1 GCA_944325445.1 uncultured Bacteroidales bacterium
ACGTGCTTGTAGTGGCATACGGTACCGCAAAGAAAGAGTCCTTCACGGGTTCTGCGGAGGTAATCAAGTCGGACAAGCTGGAGAAGAGGACGGTTGCCAACGTAACCAAGGCGCTCGACGGTCTTACCACCGGCGTCATCTCCACTTCCGGTTCGGGCCAGCCGGGTGCGGGCGCATCTGTCATAATCCGCGGATACGGTTCGCTCAGTGCATCTACCACTCCTCTCTATGTAGTGGACGGCATACCTTACGACGGCCAGATAAACGCAATCAACCCCAACGATATAGAGTCCATGACCATTATCAAGGACGCCTCTGCCGGAGCGCTCTACGGAGCCCGCGGAGCCAACGGAGTTGTGATGATAACCACAAAGCGCGGCCAGGAGGGAACGCTCAACGTACAGCTGAAGGCCAACTGGAGCATAGCTTCACGCGCCATTCCCCGTTACGAGACCATGAACTCGTATGAATGGACTGAGGACCTTTACGGCTATTATCTCAGAGAGAGCTTTGCAGCCGGCAATACAGGCAATGCACTCGTTGCAGGAGCGATGAACTCGTTTGTCAATGCCACGGAGTTCTCGGGAGGCCTCTATAACCCCTTCTCACGCGAACTTTCAGACCTTATAGACCCCGCTACCGGCAAGATAAAGGACGGCACCACCCTCAAATGGGACGAGGACTGGCTGGATGAGGCTACAGCAAGCAATCCTCTCCGCCAGGAGTATGTGCTTACCGTAACCGGAGGTTCAAACAGGACCAACTACATGTTCTCCCTCGGCTTCCTCGACCAGAACGGTCTTGTGAAATCGACCTATTTTACAAGATATTCCGCAAGGGCCAATGTAGACACGAAGGTCAAGGATTGGTTCAAGGTGGGTCTCAACACCAACTTCGCGAACAGCGAGACCAATACCACCGAGTTGGGAACAAGCCAAAGTTCATCTTCCGGATACTCGAATGTATTCTTCACCGCACAGAACATGGGACCTATCTACCCCATGTACGAGAAGGATGCCAACGGGCAGACAGTATATGACGCAGACGGCAATCCCGAGTATGACTGGGGCAACTACCGTCCTGCAGGTGCGTCACCCGGCTGGAATCCGATAGCCAACCTCTATGAAGACAAATACGAGATACTTACAGATAACCTGAGCGCAAGGACCTACGCAGAGCTGGGAGGCCTTACCGAAGGTCCGCTCCAGGGACTCAAGCTTAGCGCAAACTTCGGTTTCGACTATACCAACAGCAAATCCACAACCTATTATAATCCATATTTCGGCAACGGCGCGGGAATAAACGGATATTTGGGTCAGGAAGCCCAGCGTCTTTTCAGCTACACCTTCAACCAGCTGCTTACCTACAACAGGGAGTTCGGCAAGCACAATATAGACGTGCTGCTCGGCCACGAGTACTATGACTATAATTTCCAATATCTGGGAGCAAGCAAAACAGGTGTTTCAATCGATGATGCTTCTGAATTGAATGCATTCGTATCGAACAACAGCATAGAAGGTTATTCAAACAACTACCGCATAGACTCATACCTGAGCCGTTTCAACTACGGTTACGACGACAAGTACTATTTCTCTGCAAGTTTCCGCCGCGATGCATCATCCATCTTCCACAAGGACAACAGATGGGGCAACTTCTGGTCTGTGGGCGCAAGCTGGAGAATATCTCAGGAGAAATTCCTCAGCGATGTTAGATGGCTCAACAACCTTACCCTCAAAGCCAGCTACGGCGTGCAGGGCAACGACCAGATAGGCTCTCTCTACGCATGGCAGGCTTACTACTCGCTTAACCATCCTAATGCCACTTTGGGTGGGGCCGTACCGTCGCAGTTGGAGACCAAAGATTTGAAATGGGAGAAGAACGGCAACCTCAACGTAGGTATCGAGGCCCGTCTGTTCAACAGACTCTCTGCCACATTCGAGTACTACAACAGAAAGACTGAAGATATGTTGTTGAGTTACCCTATTGCAATGTCACTCGGTTTCAGCGAATACAACAAGAACATAGGCAGCATGCGCAACAGCGGATTCGAGTTCACTCTCTCGGGAGATATTCTCAAGAAGGAGAACTTCAACTGGAACATGACGGTCATGGGCTCTACGGTAAAGAACAAGGTGCTCCATCTTACAGAGAACGGCGAACCTATCGTGGGCGGCACATCAATCATTGCAGAGGGCGAGGAGATAAACTCGTTCTACCTGCCGATGGGCGCCGGAGTGGACCCTGCAACAGGCGACAAGCTCTACCTTACATGGGAAGAGGATGAGGCGACAGGAGAAAGGATATACGGTACAACGACCAACCAGTCCGTTGCACAAAACTACAGGGAGGTTTGCGGCAGCCGTATCCCGGACCTTTACGGTTCAATCAGCAACGATTTCAGATTCGGCAATTTCGACATCAACCTGCTCTGCACCTACTCGATAGGCGGAAAGATGCTCGACAACCTCTACTATGAGTTCCTCTACAATACATATCCCGGAACAGCCGGCCATGTAGACAGGCAGAAGGCATGGAAACAGCCGGGTGATGTTACTGACATTCCTAGAATAGATGTGGGCGGACGCAATAGCATAGGATATACGGCAGACAACCTTATATCCGCTTCATATTTCGCCATCAAGAGTTTCACCTTGGGCTACTCTCTTCCGGAAAAGTGGATGAGGGCGATAAACATGAAGTCGATAAGGTTCACCCTTTCGGGAGACAACCTCTGGCTGCTTGCAGCGCGCAAGGGACTCGACCCCCAGTACAACTTCTCGGGTAGCGTAGGCTACAGCTACACACCTGAAAGGACAATATCATTCGGTGTGGATATTAACTTTTAATTGAGAAAATGATGAAGAAATTAGCATATATTATATTGTCTATAACATTTCTTGCACTGAATTTCGGGTGTGCGGACCATTTGAATACCGAATCCACCACAAGTGCAAAAGAAGATGTCATATTCAGCTCTGCATCAAATGCAATGGCATCTATAAACGGTGCATATAGATCGATGTACTCAATGGGCTGGGGCTCGGCTTGGGAGCATGAGAACGGCGGTATTATGGCGTATATCACCGCAAGCGACCTTATGGGTGAAGACAGGCTCATGAATGATATGGGTTCCGGCTGGTTCTATATGGATTATGCTTACAATATACTCGGTGACTATACAAGCAGTGCCGGCCGTCAGTACCAGTGCTGGAACTTCTTCTACACCCTGATAAGCAACGTAAACTATATTCTTGCACATGAGAACGACGAGGCCCTGCAGGATGACCCCGATCTGGCAAACTACCTTTTCGGCCAGGCATACGCAATGAGGGCATACTGCTACCTCTGGCTGGTGCAGAATTATCAGCAGAACGACCCTTCGCTCCCCGGAGTTCCAATCTATACGGAGCCTACGACTATCGCTTCCAAGGGCAAGGGAAGGGGTACGGTGCAGGATGTCTATGACCGTATAAACGAAGATATCAATACGGCGATAAGCTACTTCGATAACAGTTCGGTAGAGCAGCAGCACCCCTCCCACATAGACAAGTATGTGGCATACGGTATAAAGGCAAGGGCCATGATGGTGCAGCACAACTACAAGGAGGCGGTAACGGCTGCCAAGGAGGCCCTTAAAAAACCGGGTGCATCTATCGTACCTTTCAGCAATACCTCTACAGTCAACAATGTAAATAACAGCAACGTGATGTGGGGGCTTGAAATTCTTGCAGACCAATCACTTGGCAACGGCGGTATATATGCCCACAT
Source organism: uncultured Bacteroidales bacterium (assembly GCA_944325445.1). Taxonomy (GTDB): domain Bacteria; phylum Bacteroidota; class Bacteroidia; order Bacteroidales; family UBA932; genus Egerieousia. Next base: position 3,769 of record CALVAG010000004.1, read on the forward strand.
GGATGCGGACTGCGGCGGCACATATTGTGTTGCGCAGCACCTCATATCGTCATGGCTTTACAACCAGATTCCTGCGACCGACAGCCGCCGCGCATGGTGGACAGACCCTGCGGAGGTAGATGAAAATTCTGCGCTTCCCTCATATCAGAAGCCCTATATTCAGCATAAACTGGTGTTCATCAACTCACGCATCATGACAGGTGATTATATCCTTATGAGAATGGAGGAGATGGCGCTCATAGTAGCTGAGGCCGCATGCCACGACAAAGATTACACCACAGCAAGGGAGTATGTTAAGATGGTTACCTCCCAGCGCGACAGCGACTATGAGGCGAACCTTGCAAAATATCCCGACAGCAACAATATTACAACGGAAACCTCTACACAGATAAACTCGCTTATGGATTACATTCTCTTCCAGCGCAGGATAGAGCTTTGGGGCGAGGTTTCCAGAATGCATGATTTGCAGAGGCTCGGCCTGCCTATGCACAGGAATTTTGGAAGTGAGGAGTCGAATAATCACATATCCGATGGTATAGCTTATGATTATGAGGCAGGATATGACGGGTTTATCTATACTATTCCTCTCGAGGAGTTCAATGGAAACACGGCAATGAACCCCGAGACAGACCAGAACCCGATGGACTATTAGAATAACCTTTGAAAATACAGATTATGAAGAAATTATTGACATATATCACAGCCGCGGCCCTTATCTTCTCATTGGGCTCGTGCTCGGAGGAGGAGGGTTCTCTGTACGACTTTACTCTTGATCCATCTTTAGAGGTCACCTTTGCGGCAGAAAATCTGAAATTCAACAATTTGACAGAAGATATGGGCGGCAAGATTTCCGTACCCATGTACAGGGGCAATACGGCTGAAGCCGCATCTGTTCCCGTAACCATAACGGGAGGTGAAGGAATATTAACCCCTTCGAAGAGCAGTTTTGATTTTGCTGCAGGAGAGAATGTTGCCTATATAGACTTTACATTCGATTATGATGCAATGAGCCCTGCACCTGTCACTATCAGTATAGTTGCAAACAATGCTGAGGATGTTTCAGACAACGACAACGCTTACGGGCAGACACAATTCTCGCTGCAAAAGCAACTGTCTTATAATCCGGTTGGTATAATTACCTATGAAAGCGGTTTCTTAATGACCGCGGAAAACAGGGAAATTCAGAAAGCGGAAGAGGGAAACTATTTCCTTATTCCGGATGCATGGACTTCAGGAACTGACTTCTCGTTCTATTTCGATGGACAGAACCTTGAATGGTATTCAACTTCTACAGGAATGGATAGAGGCTATGGAGAGATAAAGCTTGAAATGCTGGATTATGCTATAGCTTCAACATCTCCTTTAACGTTGCAAATACTCTTTTATATTTATGATTCATCTCCATGGGGCGAATATGTAGAGACATTCACCTTCCCGGAAGACTTTAAGTTTGAATAAAACAGAGTAACAGCAATATGCAAAAGGCTGCTTCGCTTTTGACGGGGCAGCCTTTTTAGTTTGTACTCCGCCAATGTGTTTTTTGCAAAGAACACTTTATGACTATTTTTGTTTTTTATAAAAAACACTCAGCCTTTTCTTGAAGAGACAATCATGAAGGTTACGGCGGCAACCGAGAGTATTATGCCAATCAGGATGTTTGCCGTAATCGCCTCCTTAAAGACAAGCGCCCCTACCAGAATGGCGGTGACAGGTTCGAACACGCCGAGCACGGAGGTTTTTGCCGCGCCTATCTTCCTTGTCGAAAGGGCGAGCGTAGTGGTGGATATGATTGTGGGGAAAACCGCAAGCCCTATAATGTTGAGCCATGCAAAAGCGTTGTCGAAACCGCGATATATCTCTATATCGGCTGTCTGAATTCTTATGAAGAAAATCATCGCCCCAACGCAAAGCGCATAAAAGGTAAGCAGGTTGTTGGAGATCTCTTTAATTGCCTTGCTGCGGTTTATTATGACTATGAAGAGGGCATAGGCTACGGCGGAGGTGATAGCGAGTACTATTCCCTCTATCCTTACGGTATGCGTCGCATCGCTGTGGGTCATGACAAGCACCCCTGTGAACGTTACAATAATGGAGAGCCATACCTGCCATGACGGAAAGACCTTTAAAAATACCATAATTAGCGCTACGACAGCCGGGTAAAGATATACGAGCGTAGTGGCAAGCCCCGATGCAATGAATCTGTAGGCATCGAAAAGGAAAATGCTGCTGCATGTAAACAGGATGCCGAGCGTAACCAATATAAGCAACTGCTTCCCCGTGACTTTGAAACTTTCCCTCCTTAAAAGCAGAAAAGCCGCCAAAAGCAATACCGAAAGCAGGTATCGGAAAAGAAGGATGGCTTCTACCGACGCCCCGTTTTTTATCAAAGGTACTGCAAAAAGGGGGTTGAGCCCGTATGTCACTCCCGTTATGATTCCGGCCGAATAACCTATGAGAGTATTTTTCCCGATATGTTTCATCTTTCTCCTTGTATATAAAATGTCCCGATTCGGGCGGCCGCAAAAATAATAAAATTTAGTTTTTTATGCATTTGGAAAAATATACTTATCTTTACGGCCATGATTTCTAATACGAAATGAACGAACTGATTATAATTTTAATTCTTATACTGCTGAACGGAATTCTGGCCATGTCTGAAATAGCCCTGGTCTCCGCAAGAAAATCGAGTCTTTCCAATGATATAAAAAGAGGCAGCAAGACGGCAAAAACGGCTTTGAAACTGGCAGAGGAGCCCGACCGGTTTCTATCCACCATACAGATAGGCATAACGGTAATAGGAATTCTTACCGGTATATTTTCAGGAAACGTATTGGCAGACGATTTTGCCGCGATACTGGTAAACTGGGGCGTTTCGGAAAATATCGCCCATTCGCTTGGGCAGGCCATAATAGTGGTCTTTGTAACCTACCTTACGCTTATCTTCGGGGAACTGGTGCCAAAGAGAATAGGCATGAGCGTGGCGGAAAAGGCTGCAAAGGTGGTCTCCAAACCCATGTACTTCCTTTCCGTAATCGCCTCTCCTTTCGTATGGATTCTTGCAAAGAGCACATCCGGCATTATGAGGTTGCTTCACATAAATTCCCAGGAAAGCAAGGTCACGGAAGATGAGATAAAGTCTCTTATCGAGGAGGGAACGAAAGACGGAGAGGTGCAGGAGGTGGAGCAGGATATTGTGGAGAGAGTCTTTCTTATGGGAGACCTTAAGGTCAGTTCAATCATGACCCACCGCTCCGATGTGGTTGCGCTCGACATAGACATGACAAACGAGCAGATAAAGGAGGTTGTCAGCATCGATGCTTTCAGCGCCTATCCCGTAATCGACGGCAGTTTCGACAATATAAAAGGCGTTGCAATGCTTAAGAATTTCGTATTCGAACTCGACAGGGAGGATTTCAATATTTCCCGGGTCCTTGTCTCGCCGTTGGCCTTCCACGAAAACATGAGCGTGTACAAGGCATTGGAGAGCATGCGTGAGCAGAAGGTAAGCAATGCTTTCATATACGATGAGTTCGGAACGATGCAGGGTATAGTTACCCTTAAAGATATTCTGGAGGGGCTTGTAGGGTCGCTCGACAATGTGCACGAGGAGCCGGAAATCATTAAGAGGCAAGACGGAGAAGGCTGGCTTGTAGACGGTCAGTGCCCTTTTTACAATTTTCTCACCTATTTCAATAAAGAGGATTTATACAATCCCGACGAGACCGATTACAACACTGTAGGAGGTCTTGTACTCGAACTTCTGGAACATATTCCCCAAAGCGGAGAGAAGTTGGAGTGGAATGACTTCAGTTTCGAGATTATGGATATGGACGGAGTTAGAATAGATAAAATCCTTGTCAAAATTCTGAAAAAAGAGCATCCGGCCGAATAAACCAAATTACGGTTGGATTGTTATCTGTATAGGCTGTATGTGGCATAGATTCCCATAATCTTTGCCGCAGACTTTATTTTATTGAATATCAAATTAAAAGCATATATGAGAAATTGTGGAAATTTTATAGCATTGCTTGTCTTGCCGTTGCTTGTAGCGGGATGCAACGGCCATGAAAAGGGACAAACCGGCGAAAAAATCGTAAAGACCGCCATTGTGGAGCGGAGCATGCAGCATAAAGTGGCGGAATTCCCCGGCAGGGTACAGGCTGCACAGGAGGTGAATCTGGCCTTTAAGGTTAGCGGAACATTGCAGCAGATTGTGGCAAAAGAGGGGGATTTTGTAAGGGAGGGCGAAATCATCGCCAGAATGGATGATAAGGATTACAGGTTGCAGTACGATGCCGCGCAGGCCGAACATGCGAATGTAAAGGCGCAGGCCGAGAGAGTATTTGCGTTATATGCCGACAGCGCCGTAACTCCGCAGGTCTTCGATAATGCCAAGTATGGTCTGGCGCAGATGGACGCAAAATTCGAAAATGCAAAGAACCAGCTCTCCTATACCATATTGAGGGCGCCTTTCGATTGCTATGTGCAAAAGCATATATTGGATGAAGCCTCTGTAGTGGGGGCTGGAACGCCGGTTGTAACAGTCATATCTGCGGGAGTGCCGGAAGTGGAGATAAACATTCCGGCATCGGAGTATGCAGACAGGGCCGATTTCAGGAAGTTTTCAGCATCGTTCGATTTCAGGCCGGGAGAGAGAATGGCCTTGAAACCGGTAAGCATAAGCCCCAAGGCAAATGCCAACCAGCTTTATACTATGAGACTCCGCTTCGAGGGGGGAGAGAAGAACTATCCCTCTCCGGGCATGAATACACTTGTAGAGATAACCTCGTATAGCAGTGATTCGCTCTATGCGCAGATTCCTGCGCCTGCCCTTTTTTCCAGGAACGGCAAAAGCTATGTATGGCTCTGCAGCGGCGGGAAGGTTACGGAATGCGAGGTATATGTAAAATCTCTCGATTTGGATGGGAACGCAATCGTATCATCCGGGATTGAAATAGGCGACGAGGTGGTCGTTGCCGGCGTACATACGCTGCACGAAGGAGACAGAGTCTCGGTTATGGAAAAACCGTCTGAAACAAATATAGGAGGTCTGTTATGATAGATTTCGGCAAATGGGCCTTCTCCAATAAAAAACTGGTCTATTTTCTTCTGGCAGTGCTCCTTGTAGGCGGTGTGGTTTCCGCCTACAATATGAGCAAACTCGAAGACCCTGAAATAAAGGTGAAGATGGCAATGATTGTTGCCACCTATCCGGGCGCCTCTGCACACGAGGTGGAGATGGAGGTCACGGACCCCATAGAAAAAAATGTGCGGACGATTGGAGAGATAGATAATGTTACCAGCCTTTCTTATAACGATTTGGCTATAATCGAGGTGGAGCTTAAAAGTACTACGCCCGATTCCGACGTAGAGCAGTGCTGGGATATGCTCCGCCGCAAGGTAAACGATATCAGGGGCACTCTGCCATCGGGATGCTCCGTCATGGTAAAGGATGATTTCGGCCTGGTCTACGGAATGATGTATGCCATTACCGGTGAGGGCTTTTCGGAAAAGGAGCTTGCAGATTACGCCGGCCTGGTAAAACGGGTGCTCAACGATCTGCCGGGTGTTGCAAGGGTCGATATTTACGGTGAGAGGGAGCAATGTATAAATATCTCCATAAACCTCGGGAAAATGGCTACGCTCGGCGTGTCGCCCACGGAGGTGCTTGCAACGCTCAACGGACAGAATTCCACCTATTATGCAGGTTATTACGATAACGGAGACGACCGGATAAGGGTTTCCGTTACCGACAAGTTCAGAACCGCGGAACAGATAGCCGGCATGGTTATCCAGGGGCATGAGGATGACCAGCTCAGGCTGGGCGACATTGCCAGGATAGAGCATGACTATGCCCTTCCGGTGCGCGAAGCCATGACATACGAGGGAGAGCGGGCGTTGGGCCTTGCGGTTGCAGCCGCATCGGGAACAGATATAGTAAAAGTCGGAGCCGCTGTCGAGAAGACCCTTGACGAACTGAGCCGTACCCGCTTGCCGGCAGGCGTGGAGGTGCATGAGGTCTTTTACCAGCCCGACAGGGTTACCGACGCACTCTCCACATTTATGATAAATCTTATAGAGTCTGTTGTTATAGTGGTTGCAATACTTATGCTTACAATGGGGTTCCGCAGCGGACTCATAATAGGCATAAGCCTGGTGATGATTGTTGTAGGCTCGTTCCTCTTTTTGGGTTTGGCCGACGGTTCCATGCAGAGGGTCTCGCTGGCGGCATTTATTCTGGCAATGGGAATGCTGGTAGACAATGCCATTGTCATAGTAGACGGCGTGCTGATAGATTTAAAATCCGGAAAGCCGAGGATGGAGGCGCTTACCTCTATAGGAAAGAAGACAGCAATGCCGCTGTTGGGGGCTACCCTGATAGCAATTCTTGCATTTTTCCCTATCTTCCTCTCTCCGGATACAGCCGGCGTATATGTCAGGGATCTCTTTGTAGTGTTGGCCGTTTCGCTGTTGTTGAGCTGGATTCTGGCGTTGGTGCATGTGCCTCTGATGTGCGGCCGGATGTTGAAATCCGATAACGTGGGCAAGGATAAGGAGCTCTATACCAACCCTGTTTACCGCTATCTGAGGAATACGTTATATTTTGGGCTGAAGCATAAATATGCAACGATAGCCATTGCCCTGCTGCTTGTGGGATTGAGCATTTGGGGTTACAAGTATATGAAACACGGCTTCTTCCCCGATATGGTTTACGACCAGCTTTATATGGAGTACAAGCTGCCCGAAGGGACTAATTCCACAAAGGTCATGGCCGATCTGAAGGAGATAGAGGCCTATCTGAAACAGAGGCCCGAAATAAGGGAGATTACGGCATCGGTAGGCGGCACCCCGGCAAGATACAACCTTGTGAGAAGCATTGCCACTCCGTCGCTCTCTTATGGAGAACTTATAATAAATTTCGAATCCGCAAAGGCGTTGGAGGAGAATATGGATGAGATCCAAAGCGAGCTTTCTGCCCGTTACCCGGATGCCTACCTCAAGCTCAAGAGATATAATATAATGTATAAAAAGTATCCGATAGAGGTACTTTTCACAGGGCCCGATCCTCAGGTGCTGCACAATTTGGCAGACAGCGTGCGTTCGATTATGGAACATACGCCCCAGGTGACTCTTATAACGACGGACTGGGAACCGTCCGTGCCTGTATTGGAGGTGGATTACAACCAGTCGGAAGCCCGTTATGCCGGATTGAGCAGACAGGATATGGCCATATCGCTCCTTACGGCGACGGGAGGCATACCTGTCGGAACGTTTTATGACGGGATAGACAAGAACACCATATATATAAAATGTATAGAGGATGACGGGACTCCGGTAAATAATCTTAACGACATGCCTATCTTCTCTGCACTGCCGAGGCTCAACGGTATCCTTAATGAGGAGCTGCTTTTGAAATTGCGTTCCGGAAACATAGAGAAGGCGGATCTGGTAGAGGCGCTTCTGCAGACCGTTCCGCTCAAGCAGGTAAGCCGCGGAATAGATGTGGGGTGGGAAGATCCGGTGGTGCCGAGATATAACGGGCAGCGGGCACAGAAAATAATGTGTTCTCCTGTTCCGGGAATCGAGACGGAGGCCGCCCGTCTTGCCATAGCGGAAAAGATAGAGCAGATAGAATTGCCTGTAGGGTACACCCTCTCCTGGGAGGGGGAAAAGGGCGCGAGCGACGAGACCATGCTGTACCTCTTCAAACAGGTTCCGCTCGGAATCATACTTATGATTACAATCCTGATTCTGCTCTTCGGGGATTACAAAAAGCCGCTTATAATAATTTGCGGCATACCGCTTCTGGCAATAGGAATCGTAGGCGCAATGTTGCTTACGGGCAAGACATTTACCTTCTGCGCAATCGTAGGAGCATTGGGCCTTGTAGGCATGATGATGAAAAACTGCATAGTTCTCATGGATGAGATAGGGGCGCAGATGGCAGCGGGAGTGGAGCCGGCAAAGGCCCTCATGTCCAGCGCCGAGAGCAGATTGCGCCCTGTAATGATGGCCTCTCTTACCACTATTCTCGGTATGATTCCGCTTTTGAGCGACGCGATGTTCGGCTCGATGGCTGCGACCATAATGGGAGGATTGCTCTTCAGTACGTTGGCAACGCTTATAATAGTACCTATACTTTATGCGATTTTCTTTAAGATAAAGATTGATTAGATGAAAAGGATATATACGATAATTTTGACAGCGGCGCTGCTGCCGCTTTTAGGGGAAAATCCGGTTATGGCCCAGACAGCCCTTTCGCTGGAAGAGTGCATCGAACTGGCAAAGGAGAATAACAAATCTTTGTCCGCCGCCAAAAGTTCGATGGAGGCGGCCCGGTATGACTTTAAAAGCGTAAGGGGCAATTTTTATCCCCGATTCTCGCTTTCGGGAACAGGGCTCTATTCTACATCGGACGGCTCATACTCCATTCCGGGCGGGAACTTGCCGGTTCTCGGCGCCACAGGCGCTCCTACCGGCTCTTTTGCCTATTTCCCGGGAATAGACCTCAATTATGATGTGGACTGGCTCTTCAGGACCGCAGTCTCGCTGCAGCAGCCTCTCTATATGGGAGGCAAGGTGCGCTCCGGTTATAAAATGGCAAAATTCGCCGCAGGAATCGCCGAGCAGAATATCAGGGTGGCTGAGGCTGATATAGTGGTGGAGACATCTAAAGCCTATATGGATGCGGTAAAGGCAAAAGAACTCAAAATCGTGGCGGAAAAATACAATGCATTGGTGAGCAATCTTCTGAAAGATGTACAAAGCGCATACAAACACGGAGTCGCTCCTAAAAACGATCTGTTGAAGGTTGAGGTAAAGCTGAATGAAAGCCTGCTTGCGGTAAGGAAAGCGGAGAACGGTTTGAGGCTGGCTACAATGAACCTTTGCCATATAACCGGCCGTCCGCTTACGGAGAAGATAGAGGTAAGCGGAACGCTGCCGCAATTTTCCGCCGTTACAACGCCCGATGCCGATATTACGAACCGTCCAGAATATATGATGCTGGAGCAGAAGAGCGAAATCGCACGCCAGCAGGTCAGGATGGCACGCAGCGAATCTTTGCCTCAGCTCGCACTGCTGGGCAGTTACGGTTATATGCACGGATTCAAGCTGAACGACGAAAACTTTTTCGGCGACTGGAATTTTACCGCAGGGGTTTCGCTCTCCATTCCTATTTTCCATTTCGGGACCGGGGCAAACAAAGTGCGTGCGGCAAAGGCCAGATATGAGCAGACAATATCGGAAGAGGCTGAATCCAATGAACTCATGGCATTGGAGATGACTCTTGCGGCAAATAATCTCGATGAGGCGGTTCTGGAGAGGGATCTTGCGGAAATATCGCTCCGGACAGCAACGGAGAATCTCAGAATGAGCGAAAGCCAGTACAAGGCAGGGGTGGAGCCGCTTTCAGATCTGTTGGAGGCGCAGCTGATGTGGCAGCAGGCAGAACAGCAGCTTATAGAGGCAAATATCAACACCTATGTGCGATGGGTTGAGTATCAGAAGGCAACGGGTGAAATCAATTAACGACATTTTTTTTGACATTTTATAATCATTGTTTACATTTGCACTCTATTCACGGGCTCAGGTGGTGGAATAGGTAGACACGCAGGACTTAAAATCCTGTGAACAGAAATGTTCGTACGGGTTCGATTCCCGTCCCGAGCACAATATCCGGAGAGGATGGCCGAGGTCAGAAATATATCTCATATATGGAGGGCGCTTGCGCTCTCTCTTTTCCTTTTATTTTCGCTGCGTGCCGCAGGACAGTATTTCGAGCAGCCTGTTTCCTGGCGCGGAAGCGTGGAAAAGGTGGGGGATAATCTTTATGAATTGAGATTTGTCGCCAATATGGGTCCGGAGTGGCATATCTACGATATGGAAGAGTATGCCGGAGGCCCGAATCCCACTACGCTTTCGCTCGAATTGCCAAACGGGGCGGAAACAGCAGATGCTCCGCGTATAACCAGTGAGGTTTCAAAAAGTTACGATGATGCGTTCAGAATGGAGGTAGGGGTCTGCCATGCACCTGTAACGATAGTTCAGAGGGTCGAGGTTCCGGACGGGGGAAATATAATCGCCACGTTGGAGTGGCAGGCCTGCAACGCCACGAATTATTGTCTGCCTCCTGCAGACCAGACTATAACCCTTTCTATTGCCGCTTCCGAAGGGGCGGCCGCGGCAGCGGATGCTGCCCCGGGTGCGGAGGCTTCCGCCGCTGCGCCCGAAGCGTTTGCCGGAGAGGAAACCGCCGGCTCGTTATGGTCGGTGATTCTGGAGGCCATAGCATGGGGTTTTGTCGCGCTGCTTACACCGTGCGTCTTTCCGATGGTCCCGATGACAGTCTCCTTTTTCCTTAAAAACTCCGGAGGCAAACGCCGCGGCCGCTTTATGGCCATGCTCTACGGCCTCTCCATAATCGCGCTCTATACCCTCCCTATAGCCATAATAATCGTCATAACATACTTTGTGGGCGGAGACGCGGTTACGGCGGATATTTTCAACTGGCTTGCTACGCACTGGATTCCGAACCTCATCTTCTTTGCGATATTCATGATATTTGCAGCCTCGTTCTTCGGGGCGTTCGAGATAACGATGCCCTCGTGGCTTGTAAACAAAGCGGATTCCAAGTCAGACAGGGGCGGAATCATTGGTGTCTTTTTCATGGCCCTCACACTGGTGCTGGTCTCATTCTCCTGTACCGGCCCCATTGTAGGTTCCGTACTGATAAAGAGCACGCAGGGCGAGATATGGGAGCCGGTTATAACGATGCTGGCCTTTTCCGTGGCATTCGCGCTTCCGTTCACGATATTCGCATTCGCTCCGAGCCTGCTTAAGGATCTTCCCAAATCGGGAGGCTGGCTCAATTCGGTAAAGGTGGTATTGGGCTTTCTGGAGCTGGCGCTCGGCCTTAAATTCCTGAGCGTTGCAGACCAGACCTACCATTGGGGCATACTCGACAGAGAGGTCTACCTGGCCTTGTGGATAGTCATATTCTTCCTCCTGGGGCTCTATCTGCTCGGAAAAATAAGGTTCGTAAACGACAGCCCTGCAGGACATCTCTCTGTCAAGAGGCTTTTGCTCTCCATTATAGTCTTTGCCTTTGTTGTCTATATGATACCAGGCATGTGGGGCGCCCCCTTAAAGGCGTTGAGCGGATATCTTCCGCCCCTTGCCACACAGGATTTCGTAATGACCGGAGGCGGTGCGGCCGCGCTTCCGGCCGCAGATGCGGCTGAAAGCCATTCTGCGGGCAAAGCACCTAAATATTCCGATTTCCTCCATCTGCCGCATGGGCTGAACGGCTTTTTCGACTATGACGAGGGGTTGGAATATGCAAGAAAGGCCGGCAAACCGCTATTTGTGGATTTTACCGGGCATGGCTGCGTGAACTGCCGTGAAATGGAGGCGGCGGTCTGGAGCGACAGCCGCGTTCTGGAAATATTGAGAAACGAGTATGTCATAGTGGCCCTTTATGCCGATGACAAGAAACGCCTGCCTGAAAACGAGTGGGTTACTCTTGAAAACGGAAAGGTGCTCAAGGATCTGGGCAAGATAAATTCGAACTTCATGATGCACAAATTCGGCGTAAATGCCCAACCTTACTATATATTGTTGGATAACCGGGAGAGACAACTTGTAAAACCCCGCGGTTACAATACAGATATCGAAGAATTTATAGCCTTTCTTGAAGAGGGTTTGCGGAATTACCGCAACTCTTTATTATAGTCCCTTTTTTATATAATCCGCTATAACGTCCGGAAAGTACATCTGTTCCAAAGTGTGGATTTTTGCCGCTACTGAATCGGGAGTATCATCAGGCTCGACAGAACATTCGGCCTGGAAAAGGATTTTGCCGTTGTCGTACTTTTCATCCACAAGGTGTATCGTTATCCCGGATTTCCTTTCGCCGGCGGCAACAACCGCTTCGTGTACATGGTGTCCGTACATGCCTTTCCCTCCATATTTGGGGAGCAATGCAGGGTGTATGTTCAGGATTCTGCCGTTGTACTTCTCTATAAGTATATCGGGAACCTTGAGCAGGTAGCCTGCCAATATTATATAGTCTATCCCGAGTTCCGACAGCTGCTGCAAAAGCCTCGACGGAGATGTGGTAAGTTCCTCTTTTCCATAAACCGTGCTCTCTATTCCTGCATTTGCGGCGCGGGTGAGTACGTATGCATTTTTATTATTGCATATAACGGTTTTCACATTGGCGGTCTGTTGCTCGCCGCTCGCGGTGCCATCGTATTTCCTGTTGAAATTGAAGAAGTTGATTATGTTTATCGCGTTTGTCCCGCTTCCGGAAGCAAAAATCGCCAGATTTTTCATGCCTGCTCTATATTATTGATAATGTGGACGCAAATATAAGATTTTTTATTTAGAAAATAATTATTATCTTTGCAGCCCGTAATAAAATGGATATAACTACTAAAATTTATAAACTTATTCATTAACTAATTTTTTTAATCATGGCAGATATCACTTCAAAAGTTCAAGAGATCATCGTTGATAAATTGGGCGTTGATGCAGCCGAGGTTACACCCGAGGCAAGTTTTACAAAAGATTTGGGTGCCGATTCATTGGATACCGTAGAACTTATCATGGAGTTCGAGAAAGCATTCGACATTCAGATTCCAGATGAGGCTGCTGAGAAAATCGTGACTGTTGGCGATGCTATCAAATATATTGAGGCTAACCAGAAATAATTATTAACTCTATAAGTAATGGAATTAAAAAGAGTAGTCGTTACAGGAATCGGAACCATTAATCCGTTAGGAAACAATGTTCAAGAATATTTCAAGAATCTGAACGACGGTGTTAGTGGAGCCACTCTTATAACCAGATTCGATACATCTCTTTTTAAGACTAAATTTGCTTGTGAGATACAGGGTTATGAGCCTGAAAAGTTCGGTTTCGACAGGAAGGAGGCTCGTAAACTCGACAGATTTTGCCAATATGCCATGATCGCGGCCGACCAGGCCATAGCAGATTCAGGCATCGATTTGGATAAAATCGACAAAGACAGGGTAGGGGTTGTCGTAGGTTCGGGAATCGGCGGCATCGAGACTCTTACTCAAGAGATAATAGGCTTTAGCGAGGGTGGTAATGTGCCCCGCTTTAGCCCTTTTTTAATACCCAAGATGATTCCCGATATGGCATCCGGTTATATCTCCATAAAGTATGGCTTTATGGGGCCTAACTATGCAACCGTTTCGGCCTGTGCCTCATCCTCTCATGCCATGAGCAATGCATTGGATATAATAAGGCTCGGCAAGTCGGACGTTGTCATAACCGGAGGCGCGGAGGCGGGCATTACCATCCCGAGCGTGGGAGGTTTCAATTCTGCCCAGGCTCTCTCTACGAACAACGACAATTACAAAACCGCAAGTCGTCCGTTCGACAAGAGCAGGGACGGTTTCGTTTTGGGAGAGGGCGCCGGAATCCTTGTTTTCGAGGAGTATGAACACGCAGTAGCGCGCGGGGCGAAAATCTATGCGGAAGTTGCAGGCTACGGTATGACAGCCGATGCTCACCATATCACTGCTCCGCATCCTGAAGGACACGGCGCTACGCAGGCTATGAAACTTGCCCTTGAAGATGCAGGTTTGAAGGCCGAAGATGTGGATTATATAAATGTTCACGGAACATCTACGCCTCTTGGCGATGTGGCGGAACTGAAGGCAATCAAATCAGTCTTCGGGGAGAGCGCATATAAAGTGAGCATCAGTTCTACAAAATCCATGACAGGCCATTTGCTCGGAGCTGCCGGCGCAGTCGAGATACTTGCATGTATCGACGCGATACAGAACGGCATTATCCCTCCGACAATCAATTTCGAGACAGAAGATCCGGAAATAGACTACAAGATGAATCTTACATTGAACAAGGCGCAGAAACGCGAGGTCAATGTGGCGATGAGCAACACTTTCGGATTCGGAGGTCATAACTCCACACTCGTCTTGAAAAAGGTCAAATAAGCAGCAGATTTAGTTTAAGAGAAATTCAGGATGGCCATCAGGTCATCCTTTTTTGTTTCCGCTATCTCCACCGTTCGAGGTCCAATCTTATAAAGATAAACAGCATTGCTGTAAAACTCCACAGAGAGGAGCCGCCATAACTTAAAAACGGCAATGGGATTCCGATTACGGGAACTATCCCCATGGTCATTCCTATATTTATGAAAAAGTGCATGAAAAAGCAGCAGGCGATGCAATAGCCGTAAATCCGCACGAAATTGTTTTTCTGCCGTTCAGAAAGAACGATGATTCTTATAATCAGACTGCTGTAGAGAAATATGACAATCACGGAGCCTACAAAGCCGTGCTCTTCCCCTATGGTACAGAAGATAAAATCGGTACTTTGTTCCGGTACGAAATCATATTTGGTCTGTGTCCCGTTCAGGAATCCTTTCCCTAAAAATCCCCCTGAACCTATCGCTATTTTGGACTGGTGGACATTATAGCCGCTTCCCTTGAGATCCTCCTCTATTCCGAGCAGATTTTCTATACGCGCCCTCTGGTGAGGCTGCAATATATTGTCGAAAATAAAGTTTACCGAGAAGATAAAGAGAATTGCGCACGCAAAGGATACTGCCATGAATTTGGTATGGCGGAATCTCTTTTTTATCCCATATATTACCGCTGTCGCGACGATGGGTATCAGAATTATTACGGCGATATATTCGACCTCCGTCCCGCTAAGGAATTCGAACCGCCTGCCTGATACGATTGCGGGAAGATAGGCCAGCAGAACTGCGACAGGAGCCGCTATCAGGCTTTGTTTTATTGTCTGACGGCTGAACGCGCCGTTGAGAACCGCCGCTATAGCAAAGGCGATTATTATTGATGTCAGCGGCGAAAATGCGAGCGTGGTTATAAACAGCAGTATGAATGCAAAGCCGAACGCGAGCAGCCATCCGTTCAGCCCTTCGCGATAGAGCATAAATACAAACCCCATGTAGACCAAGGCGGAGCCCGTCTCTTTTTCCAAAATGATGAGCGCCATGGGAATAAATATCACGGCGGCTGTAAGCAGCGCGTCGCGCAGATTGGCAAGCCTGAAGTTATGCCTGCTCATTATATAGGCCAGCAGCAGGGAAGTGCTTATTTTAGAGAGCTCTGCAGGCTGGAACCGTACCGGGCCGAGCACAAACCACGAATTGGAGCCGTTCACCTCTTTGCCCAAAAAGAGCACTGCGGCCAGAAGCGCAAGCACTATCAGATATATTCCGGGAGAAAGGACACTGTAAACCTTCGGGGTTATGACAAATATGATTACCGCTGCAATAGCCAGCGCAGAGAGTATCCAGATGAACTGCATCCCGTAGCGCTGAGAGAAATCCAGAATGGAGCTGTGTTCTTCGGTATAGATAGACGAGTATATGTTTAGCCATCCCGTTATCACCAGCATAAGATAACAGATAATAAGCCACCAGTCCAGTTTTCTGTAATAACTCTTCATCTACTCCCTTTTATAAAGTTTTGCCGCTTCAATCAAATTCGATTCCGCCATATATTTTTCGAGTTCCGGGCGGCTGATTTCTCCGGTAAGATATTTTTCTACCAGCAGCGAGGCTATGGGAGCCGCCCATGTGCCGCCGAAACCTGCATTTTCCAGATATACGGCAACTGCGATTTTCGGCTCATCCTTGGGGGCGAAGCAGATAAATACGGCATTGTCTTTTCCATGGGGATTCTGGGCCGTACCGGTCTTTCCGCATATTTCCAGTCCCTTTACCCTTGCGCGCGATGCGGTTCCTCCGCTGCCCGGTTTGCTGTTTACAGCCATATACATCCCCTCTACTACCGGATCGAAATACCCGCTGTCGATTGCAGTATAACGGCGTTCTGTAAAGCGTTCGCTTATCGTACTGTCCGGAATGGATTTTACCAGATGAGGCGTATAGAAATAACCTCTGTTGGCAATTATCGCGGCGAGGTTGGCCAGATGGAGCGGCGTGGTGCCTATCTCTCCCTGTCCTATCGAGAGCGAGATTATTGTAGAGGTTCTCCAGCTCCCCTTGCCGTATATTTCGTTGTAAGTCTCCGCGGTCGGAAGCGTCCCTCCCAATTCCGCAGGAAAATCGCTGCCCAGCTTCTCTCCGAATCCCATGCTCTCCACATAGCTGCGCCATTTGGCAAATGATTCGTCCATATTCTCATACAGGGGATTTTCCAGAATCTCCTTCAGCACATAGCAGAAATAGGCATTGCACGACATCATTATCGCGTGCGGGAAGTCGAGCGGAGAGCGGTGCGCATGGCACCGCAATATCCGTGTAGGGGTGTAATAGTACCCGCCCCTGCACGGATATTGGCTGCTTTCGCTTATCACCCCCTCCTGAAGCCCTATGAGCCCGTTTACAATCTTGAACACAGAGCCGGGAGGGTAGGCAGACATTACCGCCCTGTTGAACATCGGCTTGTAGGGGTCATTGATTATTTCGTTGTAATATCTGCTGATGTTGGCAATCTTGGATATCTCTATCCCCGGGCTGGAGATAAGCGAAAGTATCTCTCCGCTCGCCGGTTCTATGGCCACTATGCTTCCCACCTTGTTCTGCATCAGATATTCTCCGTATTGCTGCAGCTCCCCGTCTATTGTAGTCACTATATTTTTGCCCGGTATTGCAGGCTTGTCGTAGGCTCCCTCTGCAAGGGGGGAGAGAATCCTGTTATGGACATCTCGCTGCATTATGGTATAGCCCTTTTCTCCCTTCAAAACGGATTCATACGAGAGCTCGAGCCCGCTCGCCCCCACATAATCCCCCATGCGGTACGACGGGTTTTTCTGCAGAAATTCATCGCTTACCTCGGTAGTATATCCGAACAGGTTGGCCCCTGCATTGTACGGATAGTCGCGAATGCTTTTCGAGGTGGCGCTGAAGCCGGGAAATTTGTAAATCTGCTCCAGGAAAATGCCGTATTCCTGCTCCGTAACCTGTTTGAGAAAGACAACGCTCTGGTATCCTATCCTTCTTCTGTTCTTTTTATATTCCGCCATCTTCTCCCTTACGAATTCCTTCTCTATGGAGAATATCCTGCATAGTGCGGCGGTATCGAAAGGCTGCAAGTCCACGGGGGTTACCATAATGTCGTAGCTGTTCCGGTTGCTTACAAGAATATTCCCGTTGCGGTCGAGGATAAGCCCCCTTACGGGATATATCGTAATGTACTTATAGGCATTGTTCTCTGCCGAGATTTTATACTCCGTATCTATTATCTGCAAAAAAAAGAGCCTGATTACAAGTACAAGAGCTACTATAACCACCCCTATTGCCAATATGCGGCTTTTGTTGTTCAAACCATTTCCTCCCTTTCCGGTTTCATCATGCCGGCCTTATCTTTTCTCTAAAAAACCTCTGAACAAGGTAAATTCTGCAAGCATGATTATAAATGTATTCAGCAGCACGTTTATTATGAAACGGGCCAATGTGTAGGCAAACGAGAAGTACAGGACATTGTCCAGGGCAATGTAAAAGAGAAAGAAAACCGAGCATAGCGCGAGCGAAACCAATGCAAATGCCCCCTTGCCTGCCGTTGCCGAGCTTATTTCCGAAAGATTCTCCCTTGTCGCCTTGCTCACTATGAGTTTCAGAACAGGTTCTTTAAAAAAGGCGACCGCAACGAGCGCGGCGGCATTGAGCCCCATAACGCCGTCGTACGACAAATCAGTCAGAAGCCCGATTATAAATGCGAAGACCATTGTGAGCGATTTGCTGTAGTTGTACGGCAAAAACAGAACAGGCAGCGGCGTTATGACAATATAGACCATCTGGTGCAGGTTTATGAACTCTGCAATGAATATCTGTACAAGCAGTGTGATAATGGTGAATATTATAAATCTCGCTCCTGTCATTCCCTTTATCTTTTATTGAGGCCCGATAGAGAATCAATCTCAACCATATCGCGGTTCCTGACAACGAATACATAATCCAGCAAAGTATAATCCTGGAACAGTTCCACCTTTGCGGACTTATGCATTCCGCTTGTCAATTTGGACTCCTTGACAACGCCGAGCGGTATATCTGCAGGAAATATTGCGGAATGGCCGCTGGTGTAGACGGTATCTCCGTTATTGATTTCTATATGTTGCTGAATATCTGTAAGCAATGCGCCGTTTGCCGACTTTCCGTCCCAGCTCAGAATGCCGAATGCATTCTTTCTGCCCAGTTTTGCGCTTATCTGTTGTGTGGGATTGAGAAACGAGAGTGCGACCGAATAATTCTCCCCTACCGAGCGTATGATGCCTACAACGCCTTCGGCAGTCACCACGCCCATGTCTTCGGTAATGCCGTCCGATGCCCCCTTGTTCAGGATAACGTAGTTATGTCCGCTGTTGAGCTTGTTCTTCACTACTTTGGCCCAGTCGTATTCGAATATGGAGAGGGTGTCGTCATTTATGTTGCGGCAGTGCAGCAGCAGGCTGTCCCCTTCGAGTCTCTCGATAATCGCCTTAAGTCTGGAGTTTTCGGAGAGCAGAACCGCATTCTGCCCGGCTATATCCTCTTGCAGCCGGTTGAGCTTGAAATATTTTCTGGCCCTGTCGTTTTTCTCCCAAAAAAAGGATTGGACCGCTTCTATCTTCCTGTTCAATAAAAAACGCTCGATGACTCCGTCTCTTGCAATCAGAAAGAGACATAACGCCTCGAGCGCTATAAAAAGGAGAATCCTCCCAGCAGCATTGAAAAATGAAGGAGGTATTCTCATTTTCTGCTATCTCATTAAGAACGGTAATTTCCCGATGTTTTTTATGGCGATGCTCGTGCCTCTGGCTACAGCCTTGAGCGGGTCTTCGGCTATGTTGAACGGGATGTTTATCTTGTCGTGCAGACGTTTGTCCAATCCCCTTAGCAAGGCGCCGCCTCCGGTAAGGAATATGCCCTCTTTGACTATGTCTGAATATAATTCCGGCGGAGTCTGTTCCAGAACCGTGAGGATTGCAGCCTCTACCTTTGCCAGAGATTTGTCGAGACAATGGGCAATCTCCTGGCTCGTAACCGCAATTTCCACAGGATGGGCAGTCATGAGGTTAGGCCCTCTTACAATGTAGGGGTCCGGAGCATTTTCCAAATCGATCATGGCGGAGCCCACATTTATCTTTATCATTTCTGCCATGACCTCGCCTATCTTTATGTTGTGTTGCTGGCGCATGTGCTGCTGGATGTCTGTGGTAAAGACATCGCCGGCTACACGTATGCTCTCCTTGCATACTATGCCGCCCAGAGATATTACGGCGATTTCAGTGGTTCCGCCTCCTATATCCACAACCATATGGCCGCTCGGGGCCAGAACGTCGAGACCTATTCCCAATGCGGCCGCCATAGGCTCATATATGATATATACGTCTCTGCCGCCTGCATGTTCCGACGAGTCCCTGACCGCTCTTATCTCCACCTCCGTACTGCCGGACGGAATGCAGACCACCATCCTGAGGTTAGGCTGGAAAATAGACCTTCTGCTGTTTATCATCTTCACGAAGCCGCGGATCATAAGCTCCGCAGCGTTGAAGTCTGCAATTACGCCATCCTTGAGCGGACGGATGGTCTTTATATTGTCGTGAGTCTTTCCCTGCATCAGTTTTGCCGCATGGCCGTAAGCTATGGGCTTGCCGGTCTTTTGGTCGATGGCTACGATAGAGGGTTCGTCTACCACGATTTTGTCATTTACGAATATAACGGTATTGGCTGTGCCCAAATCGATTGCCAACTCCTGTGTCAAGAATGAAAATGCCATGTTTTCAGTGGGTTTAATGTTTAAAATGACGTATGCCGGTAAAGAACATCGCAATGCCGTGTTTGTCGCAGCTGTCGATGCTCTCCTGGTCTCTTATGGAACCTCCTGGTTGGATGATGCTTCTTATTCCCTCTTCTGCAGCTATCTCCACGCAATCGGAGAACGGGAAAAATGCATCCGAGGCCATTACGGCGCCCTTGAGTTCGAATCCGAATGATTTGGCCTTCTGTACAGCCTGCTTCAGGGCATCCACACGTGAAGTCTGGCCTACACCGCTTGCAAGGAGCTGTCTGTTTTTGGCAAGTACTATCGCATTCGATTTGGAATGTTTTACAAGTTTGTTCGCAAAGAGAAGATCTGCTATATCCTCTTTTGCAGGTGCCTGTTTTGTAACTGTTTTGAACTCTGCAGGGTCCTCTTTGCAATTGTCTCTCTCCTGTTCCAGAACCCCTCCCAGCAGCGAGCGGAACTTGATGCCGGACGGCTTGGTATCTTTGTTCACGAGTATGATCCTGTTCTTTTTGCTCTTCAGAATCTCCAATGCCTCTGGCCGGTATGAAGGTGCGATTACAACTTCAAAGAAGATTTTGTTCATCTGTTCCGCCGTAGATGGATCTATCTCCCGGTTGGTAATCAGAATGCCTCCGAATGCAGATACGGGATCTCCTGCAAGCGCCTTTTCCCATGCCTCGGTGAGGCTCTCCGCAGAGGCGCAGCCGCAGGCATTGTTGTGTTTTATTATTGCGACAGTCGTCTCTTCGAAATCGGAAATCAGTTCGATTGCCGCCTCTATGTC
Organism: uncultured Bacteroidales bacterium; assembly: GCA_944325445.1. GTDB lineage: Bacteria > Bacteroidota > Bacteroidia > Bacteroidales > UBA932 > Egerieousia. The sequence continues at coordinate 24,307 of CALVAG010000004.1, forward strand.
GAGAAGATTGTTGTATGAGATCTCTTTTCCGTGCAACTGCTCTGGAAGCGAGCCCTCCTTGCCGTAGTAGAATCCTTTTTGGTGAGGGTTCTCGCCGTATCTGAGGCCTCTTCCACCGATAATGCTCTTGCTGAAGGATTTTATCGGGTCCTCCAGATTCGAGTTGAAATAGCCGAAAATCGCGGTATCGTAATGCGAACTTACGAGGAATGCACTGGCCGCAAAATATTCGCGCTCTTCGAGAGTGGTTTCGGCTCCTCTCTCCTTCAGGATTTTCAGCAGGGGCGCGTACGACTCTTTCGACGGGATTATGACAACGTCGTTATAGTTTTTGGCAGCCGCCCTTATGAGCGAAATGCCTCCTATATCTATTTTCTCTATTATCTGCTCTTTAGACGCCTTGGCATCTACATACTCCTCGAACGGATACAAATCTACGATAACCAGATCTATGGGAGGTATCTCGTATTTTTCGATCTCCTGTTTATGGGTTTGAGAATCCCTGATGTTGAGGATGCCTCCGAAAATCTTGGGATGCAATGTCTTTACCCTGCCGTCGAGGATGGAGGGGTATCCCGTTACCGATTCGACCGTGGTTACCGGAACTCCCAATTTCCTGATAAAATCGCATGTTCCGCCTGTAGATAAAATTTTTACGCCGTTTTTATGAAGTTCCCGAACTATCTCCTCGAGACCGTCTTTATAATAAACGGATATAAGTGCGCTTTTGATCTTTTTTGTCTCTTTGGAAAATTGCATAATCAATCTTTAGAAACTTTGTTACAATTTTTTTACAAAAATATGATTTTTTTATCTTATTTTTAATAGTTTTTTGTATTTATTATGGAGAGTGTTATTCCCTTATATGTGATTATAACTGCAGGAGGGCGCGGAAGCAGGATGGGGGCCGATATTGCCAAGCAGTTTCTGGAGCTTGACGGGGTCCCTATTTTATATAAGAGTATCGAACTCTTTCTTAAACTTGAAATCGAAAAGGAGATTATACTGGTTTTGCCGTCGGATTACAAGGAGTATTGGAAAAAATATTGTCTCGACCACTCCATATGGTTCAGGCACAGGCTGGTCTCGGGAGGAATAACCCGTTTCCATTCTGTAAGGAATGCAATGAAGCATATACCGGACGGGGCAAAGGTCCTGGTTCACGACGGAGTGAGGCCGTTCGTCCCGGAAGAGCTTTTGAAGCGTCTGCTGGATTTCAGGATGGGGGAGGAGGACGCATACGGCGCGATACCGGTCTTGCCGGCCATAGATTCGATGAGGGAGCGGCTCGATGACGGTTCTACGCGGATTGTAAACAGAGACAGGTATCTTTTCGTGCAGACGCCGCAGCTGTTCGATTCCACAAGGTTGAAGATGGCCTACAGCCAGGCCTATTCGCCCTCATTTACAGATGATGCCTCTGTCTTTGAAAATGCAGGCTACAAAATCGCCACCGTCGAGGGGAGCAGGCTGAATATAAAAATAACCACTCCCGACGATTTGAAGACGGGAGCGGCTATACTCTCTTTAATGAAATAGAACTATTCGTCCTCTTTATTTCCGGCATTCTGCATATATACCTGACGGTCTATCGCCTGGTCGAGCGATATCAGCGTTTCGGTCTGCAGTACGGAGGGGATGTTCTGTATGGTATTTATGAGTATCCCCATCAAATGGTTGTGATTAGAGCAGTAAATTTTGAGCAAAAGCGCATGTTTGCCCGTTACGAAGTGACACTCCACTACTTCCGGGATTTTTTTGAGCGCATCTATTACCTGGGGATATTTGTTCGCCTCGGAAAGGCTTACCTGTACGAATGCACATACGTTCAGGCCCAAAGTCTGGGGCTTTACAAGCAGACGGGAACCGGTAATGATGCCCATCGATTCCATCTTTTTGACTCTTTGGTGTATTGCTGCTCCGGAAACACCGCATTCGCGTGCGATTTCAAGAAAGGGCATTCTGGCATTTTTTGCCAGCATCGAAAGGATTTTTTTATCTACTTCGTCTATATGATATTTAGCCATCTCATTATAATGTAACAATATCAGACGCAAAATTATGAAATTTTATCTTAATAAGAGCATATATCTTATAAAAAATAACCAAAATATGGAATCCTGCGCTTAATAATAAGTATTATGCTCTGATAATCACAATAATGCACCATGTGTCATTTTGTTACATATATGGGGCTACCGTTTTCTTCTGCTTTTCCCGGAAGTGGGGTTCTGCTTGGATATCAATTCCAGACACTGCTCTGCCGTGAGCGTTTTGGCGTCCGTTCCTTTCGGTATCTTATAATTTTGCGAGTTGTGTTTTATGTAAGGTCCGAATCTGCCGTTAATCACCTCTATGTCATGTTCGGGAAAGGCCGAGATATGTTTGTCGGCCTCCTTTCTGCCGTGCTCTTCCAATACGGCGGCCGCCTGTTCCAGTGTTATCGTGTGCGGGTCGTATGATTTACCGAGCGAGACGAACTTTCCGTCGTATTTTATATAAGGCCCGAATCTGCCTGACGATGCTATAATCTCCTTCCCGTCGAGCTCCCCTACTTTTCTCGGAAGGGTAAAGAGCTCGAGAGCCTCTTCGAGGGTGATGCTCTCTATAAGCTGCCCTTTCTGAAGGCCGGCATATTTTTTGTCCGGATCATCATTGGCTCCCATCTGCACCAAAGGGCCGAACTTGCCCAATCTTACGGTAAGCACCTTGCCTGTTTTGGGGTCGTTGCCCAATACCCGTTCCGCATTTTTATGCGCAGACTCTTTCAATGTCTCCTCCACCTGCCTGTGGAACGGCCCGTAGAATGTCTCGAGTACTTTGTTCCAACTCTTTTTCCCTGCGGCTATTTTATCGAAATCCTCCTCTTCCTTGGCTGTAAAGCCGTAGTCCAGGATATCCGAAAAATTCGCTTTCAGAAAATCGGTTACGAGAATCCCTATATCCTGAGGGAAAAGCTTGCCCTTTTCGCTTCCGGAATTCTCGGTGCAGATGCTTTTTTCTATCGTATTGTCTTTTAAGGTGAATTTCCGATAGCTTCGTGAGACGCCTTCCCTGTCCTCCTTTACTATATACCCTCTTTGCGTGATGGTGGTGATGGTAGGGGCGTAAGTAGACGGACGGCCGATTCCCAGCTCCTCCAGCTTTTTTACAAGCGATGCCTCGCTATAGCGCGGCGGTCTTTGGGTAAAACGTTCTACGGCCGAAATCTCTATCATGCCGAGCTGCTCGTCTGCCGAAAGTCTGGGCAGAAGTTGCCCTGTCTCCCCCTCGTTCATCATTTCATCTCCGGTATCGTCATCTTTCCCCTCTATATAAAGTTTAAGGAATCCGTCGAAAACAACCTGTTCTCCCTGGGAGATGAAGTGCTGGGCGAAATTGCTCCCCTCTATCGTTATATTGGTCTTTTCGATTTTTGCATCCGCCATTTGCGAGGCTATGCACCTTTTCCATATCAGGGAGTAGAGTTTTTTCTCCTGCACACTCCCCTCTATTGTCGCATTTGCCGGATATGTAGGCCTGATTGCCTCGTGGGCCTCCTGCGCTCCCTTGGATTTTGTCTTGTACTGGCGCACCTTGGAGTACTCCTCCCCGTATGTCGTGCCTATGATCTGCTTTATGGTATTTATGGCGAGTTGGGAGAGGTTCGTGGAATCGGTACGCATATAGGTTATAAGTCCGCTTTCATAGAGTTTCTGGGCTATTCTCATGGTCTGCGAGACGGAAAAACCCAACTTCCTGGATGCCTCCTGCTGCAGGGCCGATGTGGTAAAGGGCGGAGCGGGAGTCCTTGTAATCTCTCTCTTTTTTATATCCGCAATCCTGAATGACGAATTTTTGCACTTTTCGAGAAAGGCTTCGGCGGAGGATGCATCTTCGAATTTCTCATCCAGAACTGCGCTTAACCGGCCCTTTCCGCCTTCCGGTCTGAAAATGCCGGCAATCCTGTAGAAAGATTCGGCGTTGAATGCCATGATCTCGCGCTCCCTCTCTACAATCAGCCTCACTGCTACAGACTGTACCCTTCCCGCCGAGAGTTTCGGGGCCACTTTTTTCCAAAGTATGGGCGAAAGCTCGAATCCGACTATTCTGTCGAGAATTCTACGGGCCTGCTGTGCCATTACAAGATCTATGTTTATGCCTCTCGGGTTCTCTATGGCGTTCAGAATCGCAGGTTTGGTGATTTCGTGGAAAACGATTCTCCTGGTCTGTTCCGGTTTCAAGTTCAGCACCTGCTGCAGGTGCCATGCAATAGCCTCTCCCTCACGGTCTTCATCGGATGCCAGCCATACGGTGGAGGCCTTTTTGGAGAGCGATTTAAGCTCCTGCACAATCTTTTTCTTGTCGTCCGGAACCAGATAATCGGGCTTGAACCCGTTCTCTATGTCTATTCCAAGATGCTTTTTGCTTAAATCCCTGATATGTCCGAAACTCGATTTTACAGTAAAATCCTTACCCAGAAAACCCTCTATCGTCTTTGCCTTGGCAGGCGACTCCACAATTACTAAATTCTCACCCATACCGTTATGTTCCATAAAGAGTTTGCAAAGTAAGGCATAAAAGAAGGAATTATGCAAATTTTATTTCTATTTTTGCCGTAAATATTGTGTGCAACCATGAAGATAAAGAACAGGAAAAAACTTATCAAATGGCTATGGCTGTTGGCGTTCAGCCCTATTATAATCATTCTCGTCTCGCTTTTGGTGGTTGGCATCACTGCCGATATACCCTCTTTTGAGGAGCTCGAAGACCCGAAAAGCAATCTGGCTACCGAGATTATCGCCAGAGACGGTACGGTTATAAGTACGTTCCATATCGAAAACCGCTCTTATATATCATACGATGAACTCAGCCCGAGCTTGAGGGATGCTCTCGTGGCGACGGAGGATATCCGCTTCTATAACCATAGCGGCATAGATGTAAAGAGCCTGGCCCGCGTGGTTGTAAAATCGGTGCTTATGGGAAACCGCCGTTCGGGCGGCGGCGGCAGCACAATCACGCAGCAGCTGGCAAAGACCCTCTTCCCGCGCGATACCGTAAGTTCCAAATTCCCGGGTGCAAAATATTTCGTGCTTGTAAACAATAAGCTGAAAGAGTGGATTACCGCCGTAAAGCTCGAGCGGAACTATACCAAAGAGGAGCTTATGAGCATGTATTTCAATGCCGTCTTCTTTGGCAGCAATTCGTACGGAGTCAAGGCTGCAGCCAATACTTTTTTTGCAAAAGAGCCGTCTGAACTCACTGTGGAGGAGAGTGCGCTTCTTGTAGGAATGGTAAATATGCCGACCCGTTATAACCCGGTAAGAAATCCCGAGCTCTCCCTGCAAAGGCGCAACCATGTGCTTGGCCAGATGAACAAATACGGCTTCATCTCGCAGGCGCAGTATGACTCCATAGTGCAGATCCCCATAAGGCTTTCATATAACCGGCAGGACCATAATTCAGGTCTTGCGCCCCATTTCAGGGATATGCTCAAAAGGGTCATGAGCGCAAGCGAACCTAACCCGAAGAATTACAGCAAGCGCGAAGATTATTCGGCCGACTCGCTTATGTGGGAAAGAGACCCCCTTTACGGATGGCTGAACAAGAACCGCAAGCCCGACGGCACAAAATATAACCTCGACAAGGACGGGCTTAAAATATATACTCCAATAGATGCAAAGATGCAGCAATATGCGCAGGAGGCGGTAGTCGAACATTTGAGTAAAAATCTCCAGCCGGCATTCGACAGGGAGTTGAAATGGAAAAGGAGAAAACCGTTCGACAACAGCGTGCCGGCAGATGTAATCGATCTGATAATGAAACAGGCCCGCCGCTGGAGCGACCGCTATCGCATGATGAAGCAGGGCGGCGCATCGGAGAGGGAAATACTCGAAAGTTTCGACAAGCCGGTTGATATGCGCGTCTTTGCATGGAACGACAAGGGCTACATAGATACTACCATGACGCCCAACGATTCCATCCGTTATTACAAGTCGTTCATACGTGCCGGGCTCATGGCCCTCGAACCCTCTACGGGCTATATAAGGGCATACGTGGGCAACGGAAACTACAGATATTTCAAATATGACCAGGTGCGTCAGGGCAAAAGGCAGGTAGGCTCTACATTCAAGCCATTCCTCTATACCTTGGCAATGCAGCAGGGATATACCCCGTGCGACAAGGTTGTGAACGTCCCCCAGTCGTTTATAATAGGCGAGGATGTATGGACACCCAAAAGTACCGACAGAGAGGAATGGATAGGGCAGACCGTAACCTTGAAATGGGGCCTGACACGGAGTTCGAACAACATATCGGCCTATCTCATGAAGCAGTTCGGGCCTCAGGCGCTTGTGGAGATGGCCCATACAATGGGAATAAAGTGCTGGCTCGACCCGGTGGAATCTCTCTGCGTAGGTTCGGCGGATATCCCTGTCTATGAGATGGTGGGGGCATTCAATACCTTCCCCGGCAAGGGCGTTTATGTGGAGCCGCTGGCCGTATTGAGGATAGAGGACAAGATGGGCAATGTGCTTGCTACCTTTACCCCGAGCAAGAGGGAGGCCATAAGCGAGAGGACAGCCTATCTTATGGTAAACCTTATGCAGGGAGTGGTGAATATGGGTACCGCCAACAGGATAAGGCGGCTTTATGTGCCGGAGGGCGAGCTTGCCGGCAAGACGGGTACCACCAATGACCAGTCCGACGGATGGTTCATAGGCTATACTCCCAAACTGACGGCCGGCGTCTGGGTAGGCGCGGAAGACAGGCAGGTACACTTTGCCGGAATGGCTCTGGGACAGGGGGCGAATACCGCGCTGCCTATATGGGGTATATTTATGAAAAAGGTTATAGACGACGGAACATTGGGCGTTACAAAGTATGATACCTTCGAAGTTCCGCACGGTTTCAATATCGATTTGAACTGCGACGGCAGCGACAGCGATTTGGGCTCTTCTGCCGAAGACTCTTTCTTTGATTGAAAATGAAAAAAAACATAGCTTTAATTTATGGCGGAAACTCCTCTGAATGGCAGATTTCCATCCAGAGCGGCAAGTTTGTGGCTTCGCATATAGACAAAGACAGGTATAACGTATATGAGGTGCTTTTGCGCGGTGCAAGCTGGAGTGTGGGCGGCACGGAAATAGACAAGACCGATTTTTCTCTCACCGTAGGCGGTGAAAAAATCAGATTCGACATGGCCTTTATCCTCATTCACGGCACGCCCGGAGAAAACGGACTGTTGCAGGGGTATCTGGAGATGCTAGGCGTTCCGTTCAACACCTGTTCGGCCTTTGTATCCGCACTTACATTCGACAAACACTCCTGCAAGCGCTTTCTGGATTTTGCAGGGGTGAAAATGGCAAAAGATCTCTTCCTCAGGCGCGGCAGCGAATATACGCCTGCAGAGATAGTGAGGGATCTGGGGTTGCCTCTCTTTGTAAAACCCTCCAACGGAGGCAGCAGTTTCGGCGTTACGAAAGTCAAGCACGAAGATGAACTGGCGGCGGCTATGGAAGAGGCCTTCAAGGAGTGCGATTCGGTACTTATAGAGGAGGCTCTGCGGGGGCGTGAACTTACCAACGGCATCTATTGCGAAGGCGGGAGGCTGATAACCTTGCCGGTTACGGAGATTATTACCGAAAGGGAATTTTTCGATTACGATGCAAAGTATCTGGGCGAGAGCAACGAGGTCTGCCCTGCAGAGATACCCGAAACTCTTTCCGAAAAGGTGCGGGAGATGACCGCGTTTATATATAACTATCTAGGCTGCAAGGGGCTCGTGAGGATGGATTATATTCTCAACGGAGAGGATATCTACTTTCTTGAAATAAACACCGTGCCCGGAATGACCCCCATGAGCCTTGTCCCGGGGCAGGTGAGGGCCGCAGGCATAGATTTGCAGCAATTTTTTACAACTCTCATAGAGGAGTCGCTTTGACACCGGGGTCCTTCATAAAAAGCCTGAAATCTTCCCTTTCGGAACTGGGCTGGTATAGCCCGGAGGAGATAAGGGGAGCGGGGCGCATATTGCTGGAGGAGTTAGCCAATATCGAATATTATAAAATTCTGACAGAGCCGGACATCGAATTGGCTGCGGATACGGCGGAGCGGCTGCAACGTGCGGCGGAACGTCTGGGCAGGGGGGAGCCTTTGCAATATATCCTGGGGTACGGCTGGTTTTACGGCTACAGGTTCAATCTGTGCGAAGATGTGCTGATCCCCCGTCCCGAGACGGAAGAGCTGGTAAGGATGGTGCTGGATGATACCGCCGGCGCAACGGAAAAGCCTGCGGCACTCCTTGATGTATGCACGGGCAGCGGCTGTATAGCATGGGCTCTCCAGTTGAAATTGCCCGAGTGCAGGCTCTATGGATGCGATATTTCAAAAAAGGCCCTTGACATTGCCTCGGCTCAGCATCCTGAGGGGGCGGAGAGGGTGGCGAATGCGCCCGTTTTTTTCAAGTGCGATGTATTGGGCGGAGAGCTGGAGCGGAATGCTGTCGGGATGCCATACGATATTATAATAAGTAATCCCCCGTATGTATGCGAAAGCGAGAAGAGAATGATGCGCCCCAATGTGCTGGATTATGAACCCGGCCTGGCCCTTTTTGTGCCGGATGAAAATCCGCTGCTCTTTTATGAGAAAATCGCGGATGCTGCGGCAAGGCTGTTGAAGCGGGGAGGAAGAGTCTATTTCGAGATAAACGAGAGATTTCCGGAGCAGGTTGTGCAGCTGCTTGAAAAATACGGATTTGGAAATGCCGGGGCTTTCAATGACCTTTACGGCAAACCCCGTTTCGTAAAGGGCGTTTTGGAATAACCGCAAAAAAGTGTGAAAAAATTTGCAGTTGTAAAAAATGTTTTGTTAAATTTGTAACCGATGAAAACAACGATGTTGAATAATCAGTATTGGTGGTGGCACAAGATGTAACTCTTGTGAGCATTGCCGTATTTATTTAACATCTAAGTAATCAGATAGAACTATACAAAAGGCCCGGTGCTCACGCATCCGGGTCTTTTTGTTTTGGCCTTAACTGAATTTGAAATATGCGCATAATATTATAAATCCTTTAAAACTTGAAAAAATGAAACTGACTAAAAAAATTACGCTCCCCGAGAGCGAGATGCCCAGACAATGGTATAATATATTGGCGGATATGCCAAATGCTCCCCAACCGCTGCTCAATCCCAAGACAAGAGAGCCGCTCAAACCGGAGGAGATGGAACCTCTCTTTGCAAAAGAGCTGGTAGCCCAGGAGTTCTCGAAGGAGCGTTTCATAGATATACCCGACGAGGTTCTCACCCTTTTGAAAATCTACAGGCCTACGCCATTGGTAAGGGCTTCCGGGCTGGAAAAGGCTCTGGATACTCCTGCAAAGATCTATTTCAAGAATGAGAGCGTCAGCCCGGTAGGTTCGCATAAATTGAATTCCGCGATACCGCAGGCCTATTACAACGCAAAACAGGGTATAAAGCATATTACTACGGAAACCGGAGCGGGACAGTGGGGCTCTGCATTGAGCATCGCCTGCCAGCATTTCGGTCTGGATCTGAACGTATTTATGGTAAAGAACAGCTATAATCTCAAGCCATATAGAAAAATAGTGATGAGAACCTACGGCGGACAGGTGCATGCAAGCCCTTCGAACGTTACAAAGTTCGGACGCGATATCCTTGCAAAAGACCCCGATTGCCAGGGTAGCCTCGGAATAGCCATATCTGAGGCCGTGGAGATGGCATTGGAGACCCCGAACTGCCGCTATACGCTCGGTTCGGTCCTGAACCATGTGCTGCTGCATCAGACAATCATAGGTCTGGAAGCGGAGAAACAGCTTGAGATGACCGGCGACTATCCCGACAAGGTTATAGCATGTTTCGGAGGCGGTTCAAACTTCTCCGGAATTTCGTTCCCATTCCTCAGGCACAATCTGAAAGATGGCAAGAAAACCCGCTTCATGGCGGCTGAACCCTCTGCATGCCCCAAACTTACAAAGGGCAAAATGGATTACGACTTCGGCGATACCGCCGGCATGACTCCGCTCATCCCCATGTACACGCTCGGCCATGATTTCCAGCCGGCGCAGATACATGCCGCAGGATTGCGCTACCACGGAGGCGGACAAATCGTAAGCCAGCTCAAGCAGGACGGGCTGATAGAGTCGTATGCCATAGAACAGAAGGACGCGCTCAATGCAGGACTGCTCTTTTCGCGTTGCGAAGGCATAATCCCCGCTCCTGAATCTACGCATGCAATCGCCCTTGCAATACGTGAAGCCCTTGCAGCCAAAGAGGCAGGCAAAGAGGAGGTGATACTCTTCAACCTTTCCGGTCACGGGCTTTTGGATATTGCAACCTACGAGATGCTGCTCGACGGAAAACTCTAACAGCCGCGGGGCAGGCTACTCGCAGTATAGCTTGTCTGTGTAGAGCACACCGTCGAGGTGGTCTGTCTCATGCTGGAAAATCACCGCCGTGTACCCTTGGACAGTGTCATTCACTGTTTCGAGGGTCTGCGGGCAGGTGTATGATATCACAACGCTCTGCGCTCTCTCTACAATGCCGCTCGTATCCGGGACAGAGAGGCATCCTTCACGCCCTGTCTGCTTTTCGGCCGAATATTCCGTAATACGGATGTTCGGGTAGACTTCGAACGGAGCTCCCTCCTTGTCGTAGCGCTGTACGGCTACGACCCTTTTCAAAATTCCTACCTGCGGGGCGGCAAGGCCTACGCCGTCTACAGTGCTGTCTGAAACGGTCGTTACAAGCCGCTTTGCTAACAGTTTGTAAGTATCAGAGGCGATTTCTCTTTCCGAGAGTAATAATGAGGGCCTTCTTAATAACAGACTGTCAGCTTTGTTCTCGATTGTAAGCACCCTCATCAAGGTAGAAGAATCTCCAGACAGAATCAGCGAGAGTTCCTTTTTGGAAAAGGAGCCTTCACGGGTGCCGCATGAGCAGATGACTGTACATGCAACAGTGCAAATGGAGAGAATTTTCAGCGTGGTGATAATATGATTTTTAGTGAAACTCATGGCTTTTACAGTAAAAATTTTTAAGTATTTTATTTTATTTTATTTTCGCAAACTTAACAACTGTCATCATTTGTAGGTATTTTTTTAAATACCGTTACAATTGTAACGAAAAATATTGTAATTTTGTTCTCCGAAAAAATAATATTAATAATATTTCTTGAAAATGAGTAAGTTACAAAAAGTTAAAAATTTCAATTTCTTTTTATTTTCACTCCCTGTCGTTCTGCTTTTCCTTGCTTCCTGTTCTGCAAAGAAGAGCAGCGTTGCAGTAGTGGTAGACAGGCAGACTTACGATGCTATTTCTGAAGCTGTCGATAATTACGTGAATGCAATAACGACTTCCGATAGAGAAGGAGTGCTCGTCGTGGATATATGGAACAATCCGGACTCGATTAAAAACAAATTGAAAGAGATGTACGCCTCCCGGATGTTGGAGGGAGCCGTTTTTGTCGGAAAAATACCCGTCCCAATGATAAGGGATGCGCAATATCTTACTACGGCATTCAAAATGTCGCAGAAGAGCCCCTGGATAGAATCTTCTGTCCCGTCTGACCGTTTTTACGATGACTTCGACCTCAAATTCGATTATCTCGGCCAGGATACCGTAAATACCCTTGCGCACTACTATTCGCTCAGGGCGGATTCTCCGCAGGAGATTACATGCGATATCTACTCTGCAAGAATCAAGGCTCCGGCAGGCGAGAATGAATATGAGGCGATAGCGGACTTTCTCAACAAGGCGGCCGAGGCCCATGAAAATCCCGAAAAGATGCGGAATGTACTCCATTTTGCAGGACACGGCTATAATTCCGATTCGATGAATGCCCGCATGGATGAGGGCTCTGCACTCAGGGAGCAGTTTCCATTCCTGAATGAGTACGGCGGTTCGCTGACCTATATAGACCATACGTTCGATGATTTTGTAAGAGACCGCCTTCTGACCTCTCTCGAGGATGAAGAGCTGGATCTGGCGATTCTTCACCACCACGGTTCGGAGGATACCCAATACTTCAACGGAACCCCGACCGGAGGAAATATCAGGAGGTGGATAGACCTTTCAAGAGATTATCTCCGCTCCGTAATAAGAAGGTACGACAATCCGGCCCCGCAGATGAGAAGGATGGTGGAGACTTACGGCATTCCCTATTCATGGGTTTCAGATGCTTTCGACAAGGATAAAATCTATCTCGACAGTCTCAATTATGCAAACAAGAATACTATGATAAGCGACCTTGAAGGTTATGCGAGCGGCGCCACGATTGTAGTATTGGATGCATGCTTCAACGGCGCCTTCATAAATGACGACTATATTGCCGCCCACTATATATTCAACCCCGGCTCTACGATTGCCGTAAAGGCAAACACAGTGAATACCCTGCAGGATACATGGACAAACGAGTTGATGGGACTTCTGAATTTGGGCGTATGCGTGGGAGACTGGGCAAAAGGGCAGCTTACACTGGAATCGCATCTGTTCGGTGACCCTACGTTCGCTTTTGCGCCGCAGTACGAAGAGTATAAAAATCTGGAGCACGATATAGTCGCTCAAAGAGACAATGCGGGATATTGGAGAAAGGTTCTCGACGGCCCGGCGGATGCTCCGGCGGACCTGAAGGCTCTGGCCATAAAGATGCTCTACAGGAACAATGCCATAACATCCGATGAACTGCTGCAGATTGCAAAGGAGTCTCCATATATGAATGTCCGTCTGGAGGCGTTTATGACAAACTGCAAAATCGCGGATGAAAATCTGTCGGAAGCCATAAAGGTGGCCATGTACGACAACTTCGAACTTACAAGGAGGCTCGCCTTGATTGCAGCCGGCAAGAATGCGGATCCTATGCTGCTGCAGGATTTGGCGAAATTCTATCTGGCCCCCCAGACTACTGCACGCGAACTCTTCCAGCTTGGCAAGGCAGATGAGATATTTGAAAACGAGGAGTTCGTAAAGGCTCTTGAAATATACGGGGAGAAGTATGAACGCTGGATAGATGAAAAGGAGTTCGATGCGCTTGTAAAGAGGGCGGAACGCTCTTATAAAAGCGCAATGGCAGACATAGAGACTCTAATGAGCGACGAATCGTCTGCCCGCGACAAGAAATTCGCCATTTCGCGCGAGAGAAACAACTGCAACCCTTTCAGCGTGGACGGGCTTTGCCATGTAGTGGAGCACGACAGCGACAAGGAGCTGCAACTGGCGGCCGCAGAGGCGCTGGGCTGGTTCAATTTCTCATATATGAAGCCTCAGATTCTCCAGAAGTGCAAAACCCTCTATGAGAAGGTTTCCGATGAGGATGTAAAGAATGAATTGTTGAAAACCATAAACAGATTAAACTAACCAAAACCACATTAACAGCATTACACATATGAAGTACTTATTCAGTCTTAAAATCGCTTTGATGACTCTGCTTCTTTGCGGCTCCATAAGTATGGCAGCGCAAGGCAGAGGGGGAAAGGCAACCTTTAGCGGTTACGTCTATGCGGTTGAATCCGGAAGCGGCGGTGTTACTACAAAACCGGAGCCGCTGGCTTATGCAACTGTCTATTTGCCGGATGTAGGTCTGTTCGCCACGACCGCAGACGATGGCTATTTCGAAATTACCGACATAGATGCAGGAAAGTACACTGTCGAGATTTCTTCTTTGGGATATGAAGACTTTTCGCAACAGATAGAACTTACGGCGCAGTCTAAAAATTTCAATTTTACATTGAAGGCAACCTCATTCTATCTGGAGGAGGTGACAGTCTCCGCAGAGACCAAGAAGACCGGGGCCTCTACCGCTTCGAAGATTTCGAGGGCGGCAATGGAGCACCTGCAGGCCACCTCGCTGGCAGACGTAATGTCTTTGCTGCCCGGAGCGGTAACCCGTACGCAGGATGAGATAATGCTCAACGGCGCCAATACCTTTGCAGTAAGGGAGGGTTCGTCGTTCGGTACGTCTGTCATTATGGACGGCGCCCCTGTTTCCAACAATGCGAACATGCAGACGATGTCTCTTGCAATGGGCTCTTCGGCCGCTACCAGCATGGCCACTCCCAATTCAGGTATAGATATGAGAACCATTACCACAAACAATGTGGAATCGGTCGAGGTCATCCGCGGTATAGCATCGGTGCAGTACGGCGATGTGGCTTCCGGCGCAGTCATAGTGAACAGCAAGGCCGGAGTGGACCCCTTCTCCATAAAGATGGATTTGAACCCGAACATGTATATGGCTTCGGTAAGCCACGGTTTCAGATTGGGAGACAAGGCCGGTGTTCTCAACTACGGAGGCGACTATACATTTTCACAGTTCGACCTTACGGAGGGTTACGATACATATAACCGTGTGACAGGCCGTGTGGCATATTCCAACAATGTGGGGATATGGTCTACCAACTCTTCTTTGAGCATGTACTATTCATACGACAAAGGCGAGCCTAACCCCGACGACGAAAACGATTACAGAACCGCCAACCAGAAGGATTTGGGATTCCGCTTCAACACAAACGGTACCTTTGCCTTCAATAAAGGGTGGTTCAAGAATATCCGCTATGCCGGTTCGGTAAACTATACCAATAAAAAGACCTTCTTCGAAGATCAGGCTACCAATGCAGACTGGACATACTCGACGTCAAAGACCGACGGTGCAATCCTTTCGAGCTTCCCCGGAGTGGACATTTACGACGAGGATGGCAACAAGGTCACCAATATAGGTCCTGAAGATATGAACGGAAAGGCATGGATGCTGCCGTCGAGCTATTTTTACGAGTATGAACTCCTCGGCAAGGAGCTGACCACATTCCTCCAGACTTCGGCCCTCTTTTCCGGAGACTGGGGCGCTACAAGGCATAAGATATTGGTCGGAGTCGATTACAGGACTTCCGGCAACCTCGGCGAAGGAAAGATATTCGACCCGTTCAATCCTCCGTATCGTTCATTGTCTGAAGATTTTGCCACACAGAGAGAGCGCGCTTTCAAGGATGTGCCTTTCATGCACCATCTGGGAGCCTATGTAGAGGAGAACTTTTCTGTAGATATCCTGCAGCGCAAACTGGAGGTAGTTGCCGGTGTCCGTTTCGACAAAGTATTCGGCCTTAAAGGCGATTTCGCCCCTCGTATCAACGCTTCGTATGAGATTCTGCCCGGAGCACTGAGCATAAGGGGAGGTTACGGCGTTACTCTCAAGAGCCCTTCTCTCGGTTATCTCTATCCCGATAATGCCTACTTCGATATTCTGAATTTCAATAACTTGGGGCAGAGCGGCTTCTCGGAGGCGCAGCAGTTCCAGATAGCCACCACAAGAGTCTTCTCCGCAGAGAATCCGGATCTCAAGTTGCAGAAAACCGACAAGTGGGAAGTGGGTATAGACTTCAAACTGGGACAGATAAGAGGTAGTATTACCTATTTCCAGGATAAGACAAACAGCGGCTATATGATGAGCAAGACGTTCGACACCTTCAAGAGCGTAGATTATATCCAGTATGACGCAGATGACGACCTTTTGCAGAACGAGACGGATTTGCCCGTACTCACGGTAGACGAGAAGGAGAAGGTATTGCTCAGCTACAGAATACCTACAAACTACTCTGCATACGAGAACAGCGGTATGGAGTTCGATATAGACTTCGGCAGGGTAGATGCAATCCGCACCTCGTTCGGCCTGAACGGAGCATGGTACAAATACAAATCATGGACAAACTATTACACTTTCAACAATAACCCCGGCGGAAAGACCACTGCCGAGCTTTATCCTCACATGGGCGTATTCGAGCCCGGCAATACGGTAAGCCACAGCGAAACGGTAAATACCAATTTGAGGATTACCCACAACATCCCGAGCATAGGTTTCGTAGTCACCCTTACGGCCGGCGTTACATGGTACGACCGCAGCTACAACACTTACGGGAATGACTCCATTCCTGTCATGTACATAAACAGGCTCGACGGCAAGGTTTACGATTTCGACCCCGCTGTATGGGAGGACGAAACTTTGGCGGACGAGTTTGCAGCGCTCGATATAAGGGAGACTCTCAATTCGAGACGCCATATAAAAGAGGGGGCGATGCCGCCGCTGCTGTGCCTGAATATAAATGTCACCAAGGAGATAAAGGATTTCATGAGAATTTCGTTCTTCGCGAACAACATGTTCCGCAGTACCCCTCTCTGGGAGAGTACGAAAACCCCCGGTTCGTTCGTGCGGCGAAATGCCAATACCTTCTATTTCGGAGCGGCGCTTTCTTTAACCATAAGATGATGATTTTTTAGAGGCATTTAATAATATATCGAATATGAAAAGTTTAAAAATATATATAATCTCTGCTTTGGCTGCACTTCCGCTCGTTTCCTGCATAGAGATGATGAAGGAGGCCGGAGAAGCAGAAATTGCCGAATATATAGATGTGGCGTTCAAGGTAAATGCCATGACAGGATTTGTAGATGCAGACGGCAACGGAGAGCAGGACCCCAATTTCAATACTGCCGGGCTTAACGTGAGATTCGTCAATTACGATGAGAATCTGGTTGTAGAGGCTGTTACCAATGAGAAGGGTATAGCCATTGGCAAACAGCTGATTCCGGGAAACTATACCGTTTCCGTTTCTGGAGGTGTGGAGAACGAAGGTACAACCTATTATCTGAACGGTTCGGTCCAGAATACGGCATTGACCCAAACGGTTACGGAAGAGGAGGCCGAGAGCGGTTCTTCAGCGGGCGGTTATTCAATTGCAATAAGGCCGGCTCCCATAGGACAGATCTGTTTCAAGGAGATTTTCTATGCGGGAAGCCCGGGTTACTACTTCAGAAACCAGTTTTACGAGATATACAACAACAGCGATGAGGTATATTATCTCGACCACCTCTGCTTTGCACAGTTGGAACCGAGCACGGCAACTGAAAACCTGCCGGACTGGCCCGATGAGGACGGTTTGAACAATTACGTGTACGGCTGTACTGTATGGCAGTTCCCGGGAACTGGAAAGGATTATCCCCTTTATCCCGGCGAATCGGTAATAGTGGCTCAGGAGGGTGCGAACCATACTCTCAATACAACGGGTACCGGAGTCAAGGCCCTTATGGACAATTCCAAAGTGGAATTCGAGACCTGGAGTGGCAACGAGCAGCGCCAGAACAAAGACGTGCCCGATCTTAAATATGTATTCTGGAGCGGAAGGGTAAACTCTTTGCAATGGCTTACATCGGTATTCGGTTCTGCATTCTGCCTCTACAATCCCGGCAGAGAACTGGAGTATAACGATAACAGCTATTGGGTAGTGGGCGAGACCATGCAGCATGAGGTCGGCTATACCACGCCTTACTATGCAAGAATCCCTGCCGAGCAGATTATAGACGGCGTGGAACTTATACCTACTCCGAACGATTTGAACATGAAGAGAATCCCCGGTTTCGTAGATGCAGGTGCAGCCTCAGTGGGTGCTACTTACAATAATATGAGCGTATGCAGGAAGGTGGTAGACCACAGGGCAGACGGAACACCAATCTATCAGGATACCAACAACTCTACAGACGATTTCGAAGTCATGTCTGAACCTAAACACAGAAGAAATGGAGAGAAAATTCCTTCATGGAGTTGGTCACTCAACAAATAATTGCAAGGAGAGAATACTATGACAAAGACTAATTACATAATACTTACAGGATTCGCTTTAATTGCCTTTCTTGCGCCCTCTGCATTGTCTGCGCAGAGTGAGTTGAGTGCAAATACCCCTGCGGCAATAGAGCGCATAGAGACGGAGAACCTTCACTTTTCCTACTCAGATAACGTATCGTCCATCCAGTTGGATGATATAGACTATTACAGCCGTGTAGGGTTCAGGCTTACCAATGAAAACGGTTCGTTCAAGAGACCCCAGTCGGGAGAGAAAAACTTCGGCTACAGCTTTTATACAGACGGCGGCGGCCGCGTGGAGAAATTGAACGATGCCTATATGTGGGGACAGTTCTCCTACAGCAGAAACAAGATAAGGGATGCGCAGTACAATGCCACTCTGTTCGACCCTTTCCGCGGAACGCCATTCTATATTGCAGACCCGTATGAGAGCGACTGGATAAACCAGCTTTTCGACATGAGCTTCAAGGCTGCATCTCCGGTTCTTTGGGAGAGGGTGATACTCGGCGTGCAGGTAGACTACCAGAACGGCAAGGCTGCAAAACAGGTAGACCCGCGTCCTTTGACAACCGTATCCAAATTCCTGGTAAAACCGGGCGTTACGGTTCTGCTCTCAGACAAACATTCTTTGGGAGCATATTATACCTACCATTCCAGAAGGGAGGATGGAACGGCCAATGTCGTGAATCATCTGGTCTATCCTACGGTCTATATAATGAACTTTCCCGGTTTCTTCCTCGAAACGCAGCTGGGCGCGTTGAACAGCGACAATCTCAGGATATACAATGCCAACATGATGGGCGGAGGATTGGAGTATACCTTCAAAACATCTGAGTTCGAGTTGCTTTTGAGAGGAAACTATTCGAGAGAGGTTGAGGATGTCACCAACAGCTATTCCAATCCCGAGATGGTCGGCACTACAGTAGACGAGCGTTATTCCATAGGGTTGAATACAAGTTATACACCGTCCGATAAAAATGCCTTCTTCCTTAATCTGGAATATGCAGACAGAAGCATAGACGGTATCCACTATGTACAGCAGAGAGATAATGATTTCGACGTAAACCAGTGGATTATAATCAGCAAGAGCATCCGTTCCAACAACAGCATGAGCGGATTCAGCGGCAAGTTCCAATATATGAGGACTACGCGCGGGAATGCCTACAACTGGAGCGCAGGTGCGGATTTCTATACAGAAAATCTCGATGATATCTACTATCTTCCGAGAAGCACTCAGAATATCGACAATGTAAACTTCGGTCTCTTTGCCCGCAAGAACTTTATTTTCAATGAAAAGCACTCCATATTGGTTGGAGCGGACTACAGAAGGCAGTTCAATTCCGGCAACAAGATAGACTATCATGGAGACAATGCAGATACGGAGTGCTATAACGATTTTACGCTCAGAGATTTTGCATATCTGAGCGCGGAGTACAACTCATTCGGAGTGGATGCCTCCTATTCGTTGTCTGGCCTCTTTAAAAACAGCGGTTCGCTGTTTGTCTCGGCGGAGGTAGACTGGTACGGAGCTACAACGAACAAAGAGCTCTTTAAAAACAGGACCTTCCTGAACTTTGCAGTGGGTATAACATTTTAACGGACCTTTTGGAGTTCCGGTTTTTATGAGACCGGAACTCTTTTATTTATAATTACTTAACAATAACAATATTTATGGTGAAACATTTTTTGACTGCAATACTTCTTTGCCTTTTTCTTTTGCCGGCGGCAAAAGGGCAGCAGACGATTATTGCACCGGAGAGCAGGATCTCTTCAACCTTTGCCATCTTCATAGACAGCGACTCTTACGAGCATTGCGAGGATGCGGTAATCAAATACCGCGACATGCTGGAGAAGGAGGGGTTGCCGGCCTATATTTTAGTGGCGGATTGGGAGAGTCCCGAACATGTGAAATTCTTTTTGGAGAAATATTATTATGAGCAGGCTCTCGAAGGGGCCGTTTTCATAGGCGATATACCTATCCCTATGGTCCGCAGGGCGCAGCACCTCACATCTGCTTTCAAGATGGACGAAAGCGCTCCCATGCACGACTCGTCTGTCCCTTCGGACCGTTTCTACGACGATTTCAACCTGAAATTCAACTTTATCTGCAGGGATACTGTAAATACGAATCTCTTTTATTACAACCTTGCCGGCGACGGTCCGCAGAAGATACATTGCAACATCTATACAGGCCGCATCAAGCCTACAAGAGAGGGCGAGGAGGGTTACAGGCAGATAAACGACTATCTCAACAAGGTTGTTGCGGAGAGGCAGAATGTGAACTATCTCGATAAGGTGGCTTCGTATGCGGGGCACGGTTCATTCTCCAACAGCCTGAGCGCATGGAAAGACGAATCCGTTACCCTGCGCGAGCAGATGCCCGATTGCTTCAAGGGCGCAGACGGGGCGAGGTTCTATATGTTCTACATGTATCCTTACATGAAGGAGACGCTTATAGACGAGGTGCAGAGAGAGGATCTCGATATCATGTTTTTTCATGAGCATGGAGATACCGAGAGGCAGTATCTTACCGGAACTCCCGATGCAACATACGACGATGCCTTTTTCGAACTGGCGAAATATAACATCCGTTCTTATCTGAGAAGGATGAAGGATTGGGGCGAAGATGTGGAAGAGGCGAAGAGCAAGATGATGGAGAAATACGGTATAAATTCGCTCTGGTTCGAAGGCGCCTTCGATAAGGAGGTGATGGCCAAGGATTCATTGGAAGACCTCAAGACTGGCATTATAGTGGAGGAGATACCGCAGATAGCCCCGAACGTAAGGCTTACGATTTTCGATGCCTGCTATAACGGTGATTTCAGGGAGCGGAGTTTCATTGCCGGAGAGTATATATTTGCCGGTGGAAAATCTATAGTCTGCATAGGCAATTCCGTAAATGTGCTTCAGGACAAATCCTCGTCCGACCTTTTGGGACTGCTTGCGTGCGGATTCAGAGTGGGGACATGGGCGCAACTTACGAATATTCTGGAGTCGCACATAATAGGAGACCCTACCTTCAGGTTCGCTCCCACCCGCAAGCTCCCCGCAATAAAGATGAATCTTAAGGATACGAGCTATTGGCTTGCTGTCCTGCAGCACAACCTGCCTGTAGACATAAAGGGCCTGGCTCTTTACAAGCTCTTCGATTTGGAGTATGAGAATATGTCTGACCTTCTGCTGCAGACCTACAAGTCGAGCGATTCCTATATGCTCAGGCTGCAGTGCCTGCACCTTCTGGCATATTACAACGATTCCAACTATTCTACCCTTCTGAAACTTGCCGTGAGCGACCCTTATGAATTCATAAGAAGAAAGGCCGCTTACTTTATGGGCAAGGTGGGCCGCAACGATTTCGTGCCTTACCTCAACAGGCTCTATCTCGATGATTATCTCTCGGAAAGGGTGGCATTCAATGTGCTGCGTTCCGGAGGGCTGCTCAATACCGGCCTGCTCAAGGCAGATATGGAGAAGAGAGTGGAGCAGACAGATTACATCTACGATAAGGAGAAATTCCTCAAAACATATGTCGGTGCGATAGAGAACAACAGGGATATGGCGGATTTCGTACTGGAGAGACTGCTCGACAAGGAGAAGTCTGCAAAGAGCCGCCTTTCATATATCTCTTCTGCAAGGAACAACCCGGCCGCTTCCATGGTTTCGGACATGCTTGACATCATAAAGGATGAAAGCGAGCCTGTAGAGTTGAAGGTCGGCGTTACCGAGGCTTTGGGCTGGTATGTGTATTCGGAGAGAAAGGGAGAGATCATCGCTGCATGCGAACAGATTCTCGGCAGCGGAGAGACTCTTGCCCCCGAGTTCGAGGATGAGTTGCAAAAGACAATTAACAGATTGAAGGTTTATATGAGATAATGGAGGAATCGGAAATGAATATGAAAAGATATTTTAAGAATATTTTGCACTTGTCTCTTATAACCCTTTTAGGGCTGTTTGCGGCATTTCCGGCAAGTGCGGCGAAATCCTGGCAGGTAGACGAACTTATAAAATGCAATGCGAAATTGCCGTCGGCATTTGCCATATTTATAGATAGCGAGGCCTTTGCGGAGTGCCGCGAGCAGGTTATGGAGTACAGAAACGTGCTGGAGAGCGAAGGGCTCGCAACATATATAGTTTCTGCAAATTGGGAGACTCCAGAGCAGGTAAGGGGCGAGATTGCCAAACTTGCCGCCAAAAAACCTGTTTTGGAGGGAATGGTCTTCATAGGCGACATCCCTATTGTACGCGTGAGGAAAGGGCAGCACCTTACCACTGCCTTCAAGATGAATGAGAGTGCATTCCCCATGGTGGAATCTTCCGTTACCAGCGACCGTTTTTACGATACTCCTTCAATGAAGTTCGAGTATATCGGGAAGGACAGTACCAATGCACGCTATTTCTATTACAATCTGCTCAGCAGCGGCGCCCAGGTGATAATGCCGGCTTACTATTCCGGCAGGATTCTGGTTCCCAAGCAGCTGGTGCAGGAGAGCGGCAAGAGCGAGTATGAGCTTTTGGGGAACTATCTCGAAAAGGTGGTTGCCGCCCATAAGGAGGAGCGGAACACATTGGACAGGTTCATCCATTTTGCAGGCCACGGCTATAATTCAGACTGCCTTACGGCATGGAGGCAGCAGGCTATAGCCTTCAGGGATTATTTCCCGGATGCGTTCAAGAGTTCCGAGGGAAACAAATTCTATAATTTCAGGCAGGACCCGGTGATGAAATATACCCTCTTTACCCAGCTGCAAAGGCCCGGTACAGATCTCTTTATGTTTTACGAGCACGGCGCTCCCGATACGCAGTATATCAACGGGGATTATCCGGCAGTCAATACCGGTGACTGTATAGAGCAGCTCAAATATACGGTCCGCATGGGATATGCAAGGGTAAAGGATGAGCGCAAGGCAGACTATATAAAGGATGTGACGGCCCATTTCGGCCTGAATCCGGATGAGTTTACCGAGGAGCAGATTATCAAATACAAGGCTCAGGATTCTACCTTTGCGGCAGACAAAGATATCCTGCTTCCCGATCTTGCAAAACTCAAGACAGCTCCGAGGGTTACCATTTTCAACGCCTGCTACAACGGTTCGTTCCATGAGGCGGGATATGTTGCCGGCTATCATATCTTCAACGACGGCAATACCGTGGTTACCCAGGGCAATACCGTGAACGTATTGCAGGACAAATGGGCTGAACAGCTTATCTCTCTGCTCTATATGGGCGCAAGGGCAGGCTTCTGGCAGAATGAGGTGGTAACGTTGGAGTCTCATCTTGTGGGGGACCCCACCTTCAGATTCGCCACTCCGGCGGCGCTTGAAGGAAAGAGTTCGAGCGGGTTCGATTATTCAGATATAAACAATATTCTCCTTACCAAGGGAGCACCGGCTATGGGGGCCTCTCCGGCTTTCAGAAACAGCGGCGAAAATGCGGCCGGATTGAAAGAGTACTGGAGCGGTATTCTCGAAGACGAAAATCCTGCATTGCGCGCCCTTGCGTTGAAGCAGCTGCAGAAACTCTACATGTACGGCAATGTGGCGTTCGACTTTTCTGACCTGGCATACGGGGTTTACGAAAACGACCCGAGCATGACCGTAAGGCTTCAGGCTTTATATGCCTTGAGCGTCTGCGCAGATGCCAACTTCCTGCAGGCTGTCAAGGAGGGATTCGGCGACCTGTATGAAATGATAAGGCGCCAGTCTGCCCATTTTGCAGGCAAGGTGGGAGACGAGAGCCTCGTGGAGTATCTTTGCAATGCCATAGATAACACTCCTGAGGTGCAGAGGGTCAATTATGCTGCCGGCTCTGCGCTTGCATGTTTTAAGATAGATTCGGCACTCATTGAAGAATATGGTGACAAAGTCTATCTCAGAGAGTCTGTACCTTTTGATGTAAATTCAAAGAGAGCCGTCCAGGATTTGCGCTCCATGCGTAACTATCCTTCTCACTGGCAGGTAGACAATCTGCTCTCGATAATGAAAGACACTTCCGTGGATTTGGAGAAAAGGCTCGTGCTTTGCGAATCGCTCGGATGGTGCAACTACTCCGTGAACAGGGAGAAGATTGCCGCCGCACTTGAGGCACAACTTTCGTCTGAGGTATCAATGCCAGATGAACTCAGAGAAGAGATGATGAAGACAATAAAGCGTTTGCGCATGTCTGTAAAATAATCTTCCCATATAATTCCGGGCCGGTTTCATGCCGGCCCTTTTTTTGCTGCTATTATGTTTTCCAATAGTATGGCGTAATTCAGACTTGCGGCCAGAGCTGGCCTTGCGACATATTAATTGCCGGAAGACAAGCGGTTGCCGATTTCCTGATTGCCGTAATTTTTCATCTGTCTTACAACTCTTTCGCCCCAGTTGAAGTTGTATGACAGCGATATCCCGAATGTCCTGCTGCTTATGCCGTACTTGGTTTCACGGACAACGCCGTTTCCAAGATTATATTTCATGGTCCGGTTCTTGTCTGAATTGAACAAGTCGCTGCAATCCAATGAAAGTTTCAGCTTGTTTTTGAGTACGGACTTGCTGACTTTCAGAGTGACATATACGGGCATACGCTCTTTTGCATTCAATCCTTTGATTGAACTGCTGTTGTAAAAGCATATGGCTGTTGCGGTAAACCCGCGCCCGAAGAAAAACAGCGACATTGCGTTTATACTGTAATTTGTATTCTCGGTTTCAATCTCCTCCCCTTCCATTTTGGAATATGCTCCGGAAACGTTGAAGTTCAGTGACCACCAGTTGAAGGGATTTATGTTTGCCTGCAGAGAAAGACCGGCTGTCTGGGAACGGCTGCCGTTTATATAGGTCGAATACAGTATATCGTCTGATGTATAGCTGTAAGAGGTAATGATATCGCTGGTATAACTGTAGTTTGCAGATATCGTGTATTTGTTTCTCAATGTAAATCCTAAACTTGTACTGTGTCTGAATGCCGGATCGAGACCGGGATTGCCGATATACACGGTATTGTCGATATAGTATGGCGTAGGGTCAAGATGAGATACAGTGGGGCGTATCGCTCCCCTTGAATAGTTCAACCTCAATATATTTCCCCTCTTTTTGTTGAGATAGAAAGTCAAAAGCAGATCAGGTCTGAAGTTAAAGAAAGATGTTCCGTTTATATAGCTGTATTCGGCTCTTCCTCCCAGCCTTATACCTACATTTTCAAACGGGTAGGTATAGTTGAAAAATCCATATACGAGTGTTTCGTCATAATCGGACTCTTCTTCAAATAATCCCTCTTTGTCCATATTCAATCTTTTATCTATGACATTGTTGGATATATAGCTGTAATCTATTCCGCCCGTGAATTTATCCTTGTCTGTGAACAGCGTGGTGGTATAATTCGAACTTACTGCAACTGCATTGGAAGTGTTTGTACCGTTCGTAGAGCGTATTTTACCGTTGTGCAGCAATGTATCCGTCAAGATGCTTTTTTTATCGGCATAAAAGTAGTTGGCTCTGATTTCCAACTTGCCGTCATTCTCAAATGTGTTGGAATAGAGAGCGGAAAAATTTACCGTATTGTTTCTTGTGAGTGTATTGGAATTGGAGTTTCCCAGTGGGTTATCGTTTAACAAATCCCTTTCATACTGTTTTTCTTTCCGTTTGAGGAAGCGCCCGTTGAGATTCATGGAAAGGAATGATTTCCTGTTGAAATTATGTGTCAATCCCATGTTTGCCATTACAGAGTAGGGTAATCTGCCGTTTGATTCCGTTGTACGGATGCCGGTCGGCTCTCCGGTTGCATCCGATGTGTTGTCTGTGTACAAATCATTGATATTCATATACATATACGCCAGATTTGCATCGGTTACAGTATTCCCTCTTTTGTATGTGACGATGTCGGAATGTCTGAAAATGTCTTTCTTTTCGGTAAACCCATCATATCCGATATCGGAAATGAGCCTTCCTCCCTGTTCTATATTGGTGGTTATCTTTATTACCGCAGCCGCATCTCCATATTCGTACCCGGGATCTGAAATCACCTCCACCTCTTTGATATTCTTTCCGGAATAACTGTTCAGGAAATCCGACAGATTCTGGGCACTCAAGAGTCTGTTATCTAAGTAAACCGTTGCCTGTTTGCCGTAAACGCTGATGCTGTTGTTCGCGGCCCAGACACCCGGAGTAGTCATAAGAATATTGGGCAACGGTATATCTGCGAGTTTCTTGTTTTTTGAAATATTGCGGAATTTGAATCCTTCCATGTTATGCTCTACCCTGCTCGCTTCTATTACGGCGGCTGCCAATTGTTCGGCTGACGGTGTCAGTCCCACGTTGAACAGGGAGTCTTTTGCAATTTCCAATTGATGTTGCTGCTTTTCATATCCGGTGTATGATACTTCCAGAAAGTACCTTCCTCCGGCCAATTCGAGCGAAAAGCGGCCGAGGGTATCGGTGTAGAGGAACTTCTTGACCCCGGATTCATTGTTTACAATAACAACGGATGCGTAATCGAGCGGCAGTTTTGTGTCGGCAGCCTTGACCGTTCCTGACAATTCATACTGCGATTGTGCGTACAGGCATACGGATGCAGCCAGTAGGGCAAGACATAGAAGGACTTGTTTCATTGATTTTGGGCTAATGGGGTAATTTTTAATTATTTGGATTGGGAATAGTATTTTGATGTTTGCAATCCCTGCAAAAATAAAAAACCATTATCATCCATATGCGTGTGATTTACTTCGATGCTGCCGCAATTTTCGCATGTGATTACACAATCTTTAGGGCAGCTTTCCGTCATTGCATACAGAGTTCCTGTAAGAACCAGGACCGGTAAAAATGCAAATACCTATTTTAAAAAAGTTTTCATGACATAAAATGTTTAATAGTTGACAGTACAAAGGTAAGTCTGTAAAAATATATATACAATACCCATTATTAGGGATTTGGGCAACAAAAAATCCCGCAGGCCTCGCCTGCGGGAAGTTCCGTTGTGCTGTTATATCCGGTATTTATTCCTTGTAACCGGGGTTCTGCTGCAGTTCGGGATAGATTAGTCTCTCTGTCCTTGAAATAGGCAGTGCAACCTGATATGAGTCCCAGTCGAAGGAGTTGGTATAGCCGACTCCGCCTGCATAATCGCGCGGGTCTTCTGCAATATCCCTCTTTATGGTGCCGCCGCGTCTCATTATGTCAAAGAAACGGTGTCCTTCTCCGATGAACTCTTTCTGGCGCTCCTCCTGAATCAAATCCAATGTAGCAACGACATCCTGTGCAGTAGGGTCAGCCCTTTTGCGGATAATGTTGAGATAGTCGCTTGCATCCGAAGCTCCGCTCTCCAATCCTGCCTCCGCTGCAATAAGGTATGCTTCGGTAATACGCAGGATGCGGGGGTTGTTTCTTCTGAATGTGTAGCCTCTGTCTACATTGCCTATGAATTTTTTCAGCCACAGTTCGCCTGTCTTTTTACCCTCTCCGTTAGGATCGTCGTAAGTTATCATCTGTCCGCGTACGTCATTGGGAGTATTGGTAAAGAGTTCTCTCCATTTCTTTGTAGGGATAAGGCTTCCTCCAGAGTTCGGCTCTCCGAACCAGAGGTTGTGGTAAATGGTGTAGAAACCTCCGTCGGGGTCTATATCGCCGTCTGTGCTCACCAGCAGCTCGAGAACGGACTCATCGTCTCCCTCTCTTCCCCAGTAATCGCGGTACTCGTTGTTGGGCACATATCTGTAAGGTGAATTGTCTATTACATCCACGGCAGCTGTATATGCTTGAGAATATTCGCCTTTATAGAGGTGAACCCTTGCCTGGAGCAGGCGGGCTGCCCACCAGTTGAAATGGCCTGTATTCTTCTCTTTCGAAAGCAGTCCTAAAGCCGTTTCGAGGTCCTGTTGTACCATTTGGTAGGTCTGTGCCACTGTGCTGCGCGGAAGTCTGGATTCATGCGGAGCTACAGGTGTCTCTATAAGAACGGCTCCGAGCGAAGCGCCGTTGTCTCTGAGGTACGGATAGCCGTAGAGCCTTGCAAGGTCGAAATAACAGAGAGCCCTTACGGCATAAGCCTGGCCGAGGTAGTCGTTCTTCGTAGCTATGTCGCTATCTGTCTCCACCTCCAGCGCCTCTATGTTCTGAATGACGGTATTGGCTCTCATTATCGTTGTATAAAAGCCATTCCACAAACTGAAATAGGTGCTCTGTTCAGACTCGTATGTCATTGCATATATATTGTTTGACTGGCCTCCGATGTTTGTGGGGTAGATATTGTCCGCCCTCATGTCTCCCATATATGCCATATATGAGCCGTACATGGTATAATATTTCAAATCGGTGTACAGGCCGTTTACCACTACTCCCGCATCGTAAAGAGTAGCCATTGCATTCTGGGCTACGACAGAATCGGTAGGGAGTCTGTCTAAGAATCCATCGCATGAAGAGAGCCCCGAAATTATAGTAATGCCGACAGCTAATTTATATATTAATTTTTTCATGTCTCTTTATTTTTAAAGTTAATAATGATTTAGAAGCTAACCTCTACGCCCAGTGTCACAGTTCTCAGTGCCGGCATCGAGTAGTTGTAATATCCGCTTGACCGTATTTCAGGATCTATATCGAGTCCCGAGAATGTGAGCAGGTTCGCTCCTGCCAGATAGACGCGTGCATTCGTAAGCCCCATCTTGTTGATGAAATTCTTAGGAATAGAGTATGAAAGGGTGAGGTTCTTGAGCCTGAGGAAATCGCCCTTCTTCAGGAATCTGCTCGAGTAATAGTAACCGCCTTCGGTATTACCTGCAACACGTCTTGGAACAGTTCCGTCCGGATTGCTTTCAGACCATGTATCTGTCTGCGATTTGAGGATATTCCTGTGGAATGAGTAGTAACCGTCGTTTGCCAACTGCTCTGTACCTTCGTCCCAGATGTAGTGGCCGTATTTGTATGACCATGCCATAGAGAAGGTCAGGTCTTTCCAGCGCAGGTTCACGTTGAATCCGCCGAATCCCTTAGGAATGGCTGTCTTGCCGTCGAGAATCATACTGCTGGAATTTACTCTGGTTGTAGGATAGTAGTTGTAACTGTCCTTAGGCATTGTGCCGCCCTCCTTGATAACGGTTCCGTCCTTGAGCATCACATCCTGGTCCACGGTCTGGCCCTTGCTATAGAAAGAGCCCTCTGCATACATGGGGTTACCTGCTCTAAGGCCGCTGTTGCCCATATAGTTGTCTTCAGGACATATTCCGAGGTAATTTCTTGTGTAGTATTGGTAGAATGCATAGCCTTCCTTCCATACCCACGGGGTATCTTCTATCATCTCGTCTTCTGTAGAGAGTGCCAATACCTCATTATGTATTGTAGACCAGTTTACGCCAACGGAGAGATCCCAGTCTTTCTTCTTGAGTATATCTACGTTCAGGGAAATTTCCCATCCTCTGTTCACCATCGAACCTATGTTCATCAGTGTGGTGCTGAATCCGGTCGTGCTCGGGATTGTCGCATCCAGAAGCAGGTCTGTAGTCTTTCTGTTGAAGTACTCTACAGAGAATGTGTATTTGTCGAATATCGTAGCATCGAGACCGATGTTCCAGTTTTTGTTCTTCTCCCATGTAAGGTCTGTGTTTGCAACGTTTGCAGGGTAACTTGCTCCTACGCTGCCATACGACTCAAAGTCGTAGACAGACATATATCCGAAGTAATCTGTAGGGAGCGTTCCGCTTGTTCCGTAAGAACCGCGGAGCTTACCGTCGTTGAGCCATGAGTAGTTCATGAACTCTTCGTTGGAGAATCTCCATGAACCTGAAACTGACCAGAAGTCTCCCCATCTGGTTTCCGGTGCAAGACGTGAAGAACCGTCCCTGCGGTATGTTCCGGTGATGAAGTATCTGCCGTCGAAATCGTAACTCAGGCTGCTCAGGACAGAGAGAAGCCCCTCTTCGCGTGACCATGTGTACGCGCCTTCATATCCTGCGCCCATGATGGATTCGGTCGCTCCCAGGTATGAGAAGTCTATCTTTCCCAGATATGAGCTGGTATATTTCTCTTCTTCCGCTTCCCAGCCCACCATTGCGCTTACATGGTGCCTGTTCCATGTCTTGTCGAAATTCAGCGTGGTAGAACTTACGATTCTGTTCACCTCTCTGTATCTGTCGGACATGTAACCTCCTATATCTGAATATGCATAGAAGTTGGGGTGTCCGTAGAACCAGCCGAAGCGGTCGTGAACCCAAAGCTGGTCGCTGCTGAGGATTGTCTTTATCTTGAGCCAATCCGTGAATTTGAATTCAGCCCAGCCTTTAAGCAACAGACGGTTCTGTTTGGCGTCGTTCAACTGTTTGTCGTAGTAAGGCTCGGGGTTTACAGTAGACAATTGAGGGTTCATGGGGTCTGTGTACGGAGTACCGTCTGCATAAGCGTAAGGCCATCTGTCGTTGAGTACCACCTTCCATATCCAGAACGGGTTATCCTTTGTGGTGTATCCCTCCTGGTGTCCGTCCTGGTACTGCCATGAATATTGGAGCGTGGCGCCCATCCTGAATCTCTTGCCTATGGAGGTCTCTGCATTGACAGTAGACGAGAATCTGCGCAGATATGCGATATCGACCACGCCCTGTTGGTCTGTATAGGCCAGTGAAGCGTAGATGTTTCCCATCTTTCCTCCGCCTGAGATATTGTATTCGTATGTCTGCGATACGCCTGTCCTGAAGAGCACGTCTTCCCAATCCTTATATATATATTTGGTCTCGTCCCTTGCAGGATAGTTCTTCTCTACCTGAGCGTTTACATAGTCGTTCAGAGAGGCATAGGCCCCGTTCCATGCAGAAGGGTTGTCCATACCGTAGTTGTACCAAGACTCCCTGTGCAGCCTTTCTGACTGAGAATCGCTTGCCAAAGGATAGTTGTTGTATGCAAAGTAAGAGAGACCTACGCTGGCCTTGAATGTAGAGGTCAGTTTTCCCTGTTCTCCCTTCTTGGTCGTAATGAGGATTACGCCGTTGGATGCGCGTGAACCGTAAAGCGAGGCCGCTGCAGCGTCCTTCAAAATGGTAACGGAAGCCACATCGCTCGGATTCAAGAAGTTCATGGCGCTGGTAGAGATGTTCCCGGAGCCCCAGTCACCGCTTGTTGCAGGCACACCGTCTATCACGTACAAAGGCTGGTTGCTTGCATTGAACGAGCCGAAACCGCGGATGCTGATTCCCACCTCGCTACCAGGAGAACCCGAATATGACGATACCTGCACGCCCGGCGCCTTTCCGGCCAGAACCTGCTCGAAGCTCACTACCGGAGCGTCTTTTATGGCATCATCGTTTACAACGGCTGCGGAACCGGAGTACGACCCTTTTTTGACCGTACCGTAGGCAACTACCATTACCTCATCGAGAATGTTGGTCTCCACATGCAATCTTGCATCTATTCTGTCCCTGCCTGCAACATGTTCTTCCAAATCCAGAAATCCGACAGATGAAAAGACAAGAATGCCGTCGCTCGGAACGTTACTGATGATATATTCTCCATTATCATCGGTAACAGCGAGATTCGTTGTGCCTTTTACCACCACATTTGCAAAAGGAACCGGAGAGCCGTCTTCAGATGAAGTAACCTTTCCGCTCACTGAAATTTGCGCATAAAGTCCACCTATGGAGATGGTCAGCGCAAACGCTAACAGAATGAATTTTTTCATAATAAGTTTAGTTTATCGATTATTAAAAAATACCCGTATAATGCCGTTGCACGGGCCTACGCCGGCGAAAAACGGGATTGTCTACGAAGTTATAATAAAAAAAATTAAAATTCAAAGCATTTTGAGCGGAAAACAGGGTATGTATAGGTTAATATGCTTGTATTTAATATATTATGAGAATATTGCAGGCAGAAAATTTTTACTTCAGACAAAATAATTATGCAATTGTTAAAAATAATTCTTAACTTCACCAACGGAAAACGCGAGTTTTCCACTGTTTTTTATAACAGTTTGCAGGACTAAAACACTAAACAAAAAACCCATTTTTAAATTAATCTTATAATCTATGAAGAAAATCATTCTTTTTGCGCTGTGCATCTTTGTCTCGGGTGCAATGTTCGCGCAAACAACCGTAACCGGAACGGTTATCGGTTCGGATGACAGGAATCCTATTCCTTTCGCAAGTGTCCATGTAGATGGCACTACAAATCTGGTGTTTACCGGCGATGACGGTAAATACTCAATCAGCGATGTCCCGGGAGACGGCACACTGGTTGTCTCAGTAATGGGATACGTTACACAGTCCGTGGCCGTGAACGGCAGAGCTGTAATAAACGTGGAACTGCACCCTGAGGCAGTGCAGCTGGACGAGGCGATGGTTGTCGCATACGGTACAGCTACAAAAGGTACATATACCGGTGCTGCCAGCGTAGTCAAGGCAGATGCAATCCAGGATGTGCCCAATACTTCGTTCGAAAACGCTTTGAGCGGTAAGATCGCAGGTCTGCAGGTAACCACCTCTTCAGGACAGGCAGGTTCTACACCGAGCATCCGTATCCGCGGTATCGGTTCAATGAACGCATCGAACGAGCCTCTTTACGTTGTGGACGGTGTTCCGGTATCTTCAGGTAACATAGGTCAGATGTCAGACTATACCTATAGCACGAACAACGTGATGAACACCTTGAACCCCAACGATATAGAGAGCATTACCGTGTTGAAGGACGCGGCTGCCTCTTCGCTTTACGGTTCACGTGCTGCAAACGGTGTCATAATGATTACCACAAAGAAGGGTAAGAGCGGCAAGCCGACCGTTACATTCAGGGCATCCGTAGGTATCACCCCTTCATGGGCTACAAAGAACTATGAGGCTGCAAGCCCTCAGGATCAGGCTCAGATGGAGTATGAAATTTTCCACGATCTCCAGACTACCAACGGTGAATCGGAGGCCGAGGCAAATGCTTATGCACTCTGGCAGTTGAATGACAGGTTCAACCAGCACGGATATCAATTCTCGACAGAGGGAACCGGCCGTTATGCACATATCAACATTACAGGTATGACAGACGGTGAAGATAGAACAGGCAAATATTACGATTGGGAGGATGCCCTTTTCCGTACGGCTGTTTACCAGACATACGACCTCTCTGTAAGCGGCGGTACAGACAAGTCTACCTACTACTCATCTTTCGCCTATACAAGCGACAAGGGCCGTTCTACATTCAACGACTTCTCACGTATTTCAGGTAGGGTTAACGTAACCTCGAAAATAGGCAAGCACGTAGAATTGGCAACGAGCGTAAATATCGCCCATACAGACCAGACGGGTTACAACGATACCCGTAACGTAAGTTCCAACATGTTCATGCAGACCCGCAACCTCCTGTGGCCTTTCTACTGGCCTACAGACTACAAGACGGGCGAGCCATGGACAGACCGCTTCGGCAGCTTGGCATGGAACCTGCTCTATTACGATAACGAGTGGAACAACTCGTCGAAGACATTCCGCGTAAATGCGAGCGAGACCCTGACAATACATATTCTCGACGGTCTGGATTTGAGAAGCCTCTTCTCATACGACAACGCAGAGACAAAAGACCATATCTACTATAGTGCAAACCACTTCAACGCAACTGATACCGACGGCAGCGTTACGGATATGAGCACCCAATACAGAAACTGGGTATCATCTACAACCCTGAGCTACAACAAGACCTTTGCAGACAAGCATGTGCTCTCTGCACTTGTAGGTTTCGAGGCAGAGGAGAGGGATACCGAGTTCATACGCGCAAGCGGAACGTTCCTTCCTACAAGTACCCTGGAGACTGTAGCTACAGCCGGTGTGCTCGATGCAAATGCTTACAGCTGGGGCAGCTCGATGGCATCTATCCTTTCGAGAGTAGAGTACAGCTATGATTCAAGATACTATGTATCCGGCAGTTTCAGAAGGGACGGCTCTTCTAAACTCTCTCCTGAGGCCCGCTGGGGTAACTTCTGGTCTGTATCAGGAGCATGGAGAATCAACAATGAAAGTTTCCTTAAAGATGTAGATTGGATCTCCAACTTGAGACTCAGGGCATCTTACGGTGTAAACGGTACACTTCCTTCAGACAGCTACGGATGGCGTTCATTGGTAGGTTATACATATCCGTATAACGGCCAGCCTGGCGGATTGCTTACAAACGTTGCAAACGAGAACCTCTCATGGGAGACAAACTACACAGCAAACGTTGCATTGGAGTTCGGATTCTTCAACCAGAGGTTGTGGGGTACAGTCGAGTTCTTCAACAGAGACTCTAAAGACCTTCTGCAGGATGTTCCTATCTCTACAATCACAGGTTTCAGCTCTACACTCCAGAACATAGGCGAGATCAACAACAAAGGTTGGGAGATCGAAATCGGCGGAGACATTATACAAAACGAGGATGTTACCTGGAGCGCAAGCCTGACAGCTTCAATGATCAAGTCAAAGGTTACAAAACTGTATGACGGACAGGATATAATCTGGTACGACCCTACAGGAAGCGACAGCCGCTGCCAGTATCTTTACCGTGAGGGCGAGTCTACCCTTGCATACTACGGTTACGAGTGGGCAGGCGTAGATCCTGCAACCGGACAGAGCGTTTACTATGTAAATGAAATGGACGAGAACGGAAATATTGATCCTGCCGCAGGCGGAGATTTCATGTATAACGGCAGGGCTGCAACTTACGATTACGGCAAGGCCAACGAAGTGATACTCGGCGATGCCAATCCCAAGATTTACGGAGGTCTCAATACAGACGTTACCTGGAAGGGCATTACATTGGGTTTGAACTTTACCTACAGACTGGGAGCAACCCTTTACGATGCCGCTGAAAAGGATACAGACGATGACGGTTACTACTGGGAGAGAATCCGTTCTAAGAGAGTTGCGGAAAACCGCTGGACAACTCCGGGACAGAAGACGGTTATCCCTCAAATCAGAGGTATAGACCTTACGGATGCAATGCAGATAAGTTCACGTCACCTCCATACAGGCGATTTCCTCAGACTTAAGAACATTACACTCTCATATACCTTCCCTAAGGCTTTGGTAAACAAGATAGGCCTCGGTTCTGCAAGAGTTTACTTCAACGGACAGAATCTTCTTACATGGAGCGCATTCAAGGAGGTTGACCCTGAGGTTAACATTTACGGAACACGCGGATGGGAAACTCCTATCGGAAAGACTTATACATTTGGTTTAGAGTTCACATTTTAATTAGCAACGACAATGAAAAAAATATTGACAATAGTATTAGCGCTTTCGGTCTTCGCCTTCTCATCTTGCGACGACTTCCTCGATAAGGCGCCTACAAACTCGGGAGATGCATCTACTGCGATTCAGACTGCAAGGGATGCCGAGGTTGTAATGAACGGTATTATGGACGGCCTGCTGAGTTCAAGCTATCTTGGCAGAAATATGTTCCTTTATGCAGATACAAAGGGCGGAGATATGACTATCAAGGCTCAGGGCCGCGGCAGCGATGCTCTCTATGTATTCAATCATCATCAGAATTCAGGTTCTTATTCTGGTTTTTGGTCGACAGGTTATAATCTGATACTTCAAATCAACAACTTGCTCGAAAATATCGAAGCCATTGAGGCTACAGGCGGCGACGGCGTTGAGAATTTCGACGATTATAAGGCTCAGGCCCTCACATTAAGGGCTATGCTCTATTTCGACCTTGTACGTATTTACGGCGAATGTTACGATGAGGACAAATCCGCATGGGGCGTTCCCGATATTACAACGGTGTTGGATGCATCTGCACGCGAGTTGCGCGCTACTGTAGAGCAGAACTATGCAAGAATAGTCTCTGACCTTACTACAGCAGAGGGGTTGTTTACAGACCATGACGCAAGAAACGGTTTTGTAAGCTACTATGCAAACAAGGCTCTCCAGGCAAGGGTTTACCTCTATATGGAGGATTACGACAAGGCTTTGGCAGCCGCTCAGGAGGTTATAGGCGGCCCGTATGAACTTTACGAAAATGATGAGTGGGTAGCTTCATGGTCTACACAGTTCGGCTCGGAGTCTATCTTCGAACTTATCGTGCTCGATACCGAAAATGACCTCGGTACAGGTTCACTGGGCGGTTACTATGCAAGAGCCGGGGATTTCGGCAGCGTATTGGGTTATTTCATGGCCAGCGACTATTTCCTCAGCAAGGATGGAATCGACGAGAAGAGAGGCCTCGGAGAGGATCCTACAGATATCCGTTGGGGTATAATGACCTACGATGAGATAAGCGAGACACGTATGGGCTGCTGCTACAAATATCTGGGTGGTGTTGATCAGCCCGGCGACGGCAAGGCTTCCGCATCTGCTGTAAACATCAAGGTTATCCGTCTTTCGGAGATGTACCTTATAGCAGCCGAGGCGGCATTGCTCAAACCGACTTCCGACCCTCAGGCAGCTGCAGATTATCTGAACGAAATCCGCAAGAGATCTCCGGGTCTTACTCCCGCTACTGCTTCAACAATCAATCTCGATATGATTCTCAATGAGAGAAGCAAGGAGTTGTATTGCGAAGGGCACCGTTTCTTCGATTTGATGCGTTGCGACAAGAGCATCACATACAATGATGAGATTGCTCAACTTACTCCTCCTACAAGATCGAAGACAATAGACAGAAGCTTCTTCCGTACTATTCTTCCTATCTCTCAGGATGAGATAAATGCGAACCCCGATATTGCGGCACAGCAGAATCCTGAATATTAACAGATGATTTCCGGGTGAAAATATGGGGCGGTCATCGTGGCCGCCCCTTTTTTATTTAATGTTGTTGCTGTTTATTCTCTTCCGCTTTCTGCAATCAGTTCCCTTATCCTGTTGCTGAATGCCTTGTCTTCAATAAGGTCTTCAAGGCAGATATCTATCCTGAACCTCCATTGATTATGAGGGTCCGAAGGGTCGTTTATCCTTTCGCTTTCGAAATATCTGTTCCTGTGTTTGGGTTCTATGGAAAACCAGTCCTGCAGAGGGAGAACGGCAATCATGCTCTTTGCTGAAAGCACCTCTTTCACTGTTTTTAGACACTCCTCTGCCGGCGCATCCATCGGTTCCTCTTTACAGACCCTCTTCCCGAGCCACATACGTAATGTTTCGCTGTCGTGAGTGCTTGTCGTGCAGACACTCAGATAGGGGTATTTGTCCGGTTCTCCCAAATCGGCCCCGGGCTGCTTGGGCATCATTAGAACTTCCAATGAGAGAATATGCAGATTCTGCATGCATTCGGTCACAGGATTGGAGAGCATTCCCAAATCCTCGCCGCAGGCAAGCATATTGGTGGCAGCTATAAGCTGCTGCAGTTTTTTTACGGCATTGTTGTACCAGAATCCGTTATGGCGTTCAAAAAAGAAGTTGTCGTAAAGCCTGTCGAATTTCTCTCGCTCCGCAGCGCTCATGCTGCAATATGTTCTGCTCTTTTTGGCAAGGATTGCAGGGTGGTATCTCCTTTTGCCGTACGGGTCTTCGATGAAAAGAGCCTTGTCGAACTTTACCCCGGTCTCCTCTATCTCTTTGGCGGAGAGCGGCAGGGCGGGGCAGAAATGGCCGTATGCGCTTTCCCTTTTGCCTATGGGGATTTCCCATATTCTGAAAAAGCCGAGGATGTGGTCTATCCTATAGGCATCGAAGTAGTTCTGCATGTGTGCCAGTCTCTTTTTCCACCAGCTGTAGTTGTCGGCGGCCATCCTCTCCCAATTGTAGGTGGGGAATCCCCAGTTCTGCCCCTCATCTGAAAAGGCGTCCGGCGGTGCGCCTGCCTGCATCCCGAAGTTGAACAGCTGCGGGTTCTGCCAGCTGTCGGCGCCGTTGCGGCTTACTCCTATGGGAATGTCGCCTTTAAGCGCCACCCCTTTTCTGTGGGCGTATTCCTTGCACTCCGATAGCTGTTTGTGCAGATGATATTGCAGGTAGATATGATAGTTGAAATCGTCGTTGAGGCTGTGTCCGCTCTCTTTGAGCGTTTCCACTATCTTGCAGGAGAAGGCGGAGCACTCCAGTTTTACGCCGTCGAAATCTATCGTTTCCCATTTTCTGAAATCGGGCTCATTGAAATAATCTCTCAATGTGCAGAATGCGGCATACGGGTAGAGCCACTCTCCATTCTCCTTTGTAAAGGTGTAGAATCCCGGTTCGGCAAAGGTCTCCTCTTTCCGTTCCTTATAGAGCGCTTTGCAATATCCGGTTTTAAGGCTCCATACGTCGGGATAATTCAGGAAGTAATCGTTATTGACCCTTTTCTGGTCGCGCCTGAACTCTTTGAGACTTTTGGGCTCCCGCAGTTCCCCGAGTTCATCGAGATTCATATATATGGGGTGAAGCGCAAAAACCGAGATGCAGTTATACGGGTAGGAATCTGCCCAGCCGTTTGTGGATGTGGTGTCATTTACAGGGAGCAACTGTATTATCCTTTGTCCGCTTTTTGCCGCCCAATCTATAAGCAGTTTCAGGTCTGCGAAGTCCCCGATACCGCAACTGCGTCTGGAACGGAGCGAAAAAAGCGGTATCGCGCAACCCGCTATTTTAGGCATCGAGGAGGTCTCGAATGAGATTATCCCCTGCTCTAAAATCAG
This sequence comes from uncultured Bacteroidales bacterium, assembly GCA_944325445.1. Classification (GTDB taxonomy): domain Bacteria; phylum Bacteroidota; class Bacteroidia; order Bacteroidales; family UBA932; genus Egerieousia. The sequence goes on from CALVAG010000004.1 coordinate 62,440, forward strand.
GCTTTTGTGGCGTTCCCTGTTCGAAAAGGGAACTTTTCTGTTATCCCCGGCCTCCCATTCGTAATGTACCTCTTTTGCAGATCCGGCGGTTGCCAGTATGAATTTGAATTCCAGATTTTCTGCCTGCGAGCCATCTATGCTGTATTCCCATCTCTCACCTTCCACCCTTGTCATCTCTTTGGCCTTTGAGGGTTCCCATTCTCCCAATTCTGCAGATGCGCCGCAAATCAGCACTTTTTGTCTATCTCCCGTTTTAGGGGCGATAAGGCGTATGATAATCTCGTAATTGTTTTTATGTGTATATGTATATTGGGACGAACTGTTTTTATAGAGAACGTCGCTGAAGGGCGCAGTGAGAAAAGGGGCCAGACTTGAATTGGGGCACCAGCTGTCGAATGCCTCTATTGCAGAAGTGGAGCCGTTTATTGCAATGGCCCTCTTTTTCCCCGCTTCGTAGAATATCTCTCCTTTACTGTTCTTTACGAAGTATCTGTATTCTACTGTCCTTTGTTCTCTTGCCGGATTTATCCTTATTTCGCCGCTCCAGATTCCGTTCCCGGCATATTCGAGCCTGTAAGGTTTTTCTATTTCTGCATACAGCTCTTCACCCCATTCTGTAAAGAACTCTATATTTAATTTTAATTTCATCGGTTATTCGCAATTTTAGTTGCAGCCCTTCTGCGGCTCCAGATTCCGATTACGGCTGCCGCGCCGCATATTATCATTACGAGGGCCTGGGATTCATGCGATATCGTAGCAAATACGACTCCCATTGTCTGGGGAATTTCATATACCTTGAGCAATGCCAGGCTCACTATGAAGTGATAGGCACCGAGCCCGCCCTGCACAGGTACGACCCATCCCAACCCTCCTACAATCATAAGAAAGAGCGCATCTGCACCGTTCAGATGCCCGACGGAGGGAAAGGCGCAAATGGTTGCATAGCTTGTACACCAATATGTGCCCCATAACAGCAGCGTATATAGCAGAAAGAGCCATTTCTCTTTCATTTTAATGATGGTTGCAATCCCCTCTGTGACTCTCTTGAGAATTTCAGCAACCTTTTTTACAGCCTTTATCTGTATCAGTCTCCTCCTGTATATATAGCATGCGACAGCGGCCGTTATGAAAAGTATGAAGAGGATGCCTGCCGCAACGAGGACCGGTGAGGTGAATTTTTGCCCGAACGGCATAAGGAGCTCCTGTTTTATGAAGCCACCGAATTCTCCCCATTTGAGCAACATGGTAAAAAGCATCCAAAAGAGCAGGCACAGCAAATCCACGCCTCTCTCTACTACCACTGTACCTATGGCCTGTTCGAATGTTATGCTCCCCTTTTTCGTGACTGCGGCGCAGCGCGCTATCTCTCCCGCGCGGGGTATAGCAAAGTTCGTGAGATAGGCTATTGCAACTCCGTTGTAAGTCTGTTTTAAAGAGATGGCATTGTCTAAGGGTTTCAGGAGCAGGCGCCATCTTAATGCTCTGATTATGAATCCTAATATACCAACTGCCATAGAGAGTGCAATCCAATGGAAATTGCAGCTTTTTATCCCCTCTATGAAATCGCTCCACTTTACGCCTCTGAAAGAGACATAAAGCAACAGGAGGGCCAGTGCAAGAAGCAGGAGATATTGTATGGCTTTTTTAACGGACATATTATGCAATAGGCCGCCGCTATTTTATGAGCCGGTTTGTCGCCGAATCCGGGAATATGACTTTAGGTTTGTGATTTTCCGCCTCCTGCAAGGTCATTATCGCATAGGACATGATAATTACGAGATCGCCCGGAGCGAATTTATGCGCTGCGGCCCCGTTGAGACATATCGAACCGCTTCCGCGTTCTCCCTTTATTACATAGGTCTCTATCCGTTCGCCGTTTGTAATGTTTACGACCTGAACTTTTTCATTTTCCAAAAGTCCTGCAGCCTCTGCAAGCTCCTCGTCTATGGTTATGCTGCCTATATAGTTGAGGTTCGCCTGAGTGACTGTAACACGGTGTATTTTGGATTTCAATACTTCTATGTACATAAATATTAGGTTATAGTGCTATGTTGTCAATTAATCTTACCGGTCTGGCATAAACTGCACACCAAAGTCTCGGATTGTCTGAATCGCTCCATTTTGTAACGGGCTTTAAATCGGTGCCGTCTACAATCTCTATATATTCGGTTTCGAGGAGTCCGTTACTGTCTATCTCCTCTTTTATTTTCTCTATTACCTGCTGCGGCGACAGAGTATGTTTCAGTTCCCTTGCCTTGCAGATTGTTTTGTAGATATGGGGTGCAGCCAGGCGCTGCTCCGGCGTGAGGAGCGTATTGCGCGAACTTTTTGCCAGTCCGTCGCTCTCCCTTACAATGGGGCAGCCCGTAATTTCTATATCGTAGCCGAGAGCTTTTGTGAAATATTTTACTATGGCAAGCTGCTGGTAATCTTTCTCGCCGAAAAAAGCGTATTTTGGACGTACGATGTCGAAAAGGCGTGTTACCACCTGTGCCACACCGTTGAAGTGCCCGGGACGGCGAGGCCCTTCGCCGTATTTGTCAAGACCGCCCAAATCGAATATCCGGGTATCCTCTTCCGGATAGATATCCTCTACTTGCGGAGCAAAGAGAATATCCGCTCCCTCTTTTTCCAAAAGAGCGGCATCTGCATCGAGCGTACGGGGATATGTTGCCAGATCCTGTTTGTTGTTGAACTGGGTAGGATTTACAAAGACGCTCACAATTACATGCCTGCATTTTTTTCTTGCAGATTGTACCAATGAAAGGTGCCCTTCGTGGAGCGCTCCCATTGTAGGTACAAAGCCTATGCTCTCTTTATCGGGCAGGGATTCAAACGCTTTTTTGAATTCGCCGAGAGATTTGGTTAAAATCATGATTGAAAAATTTATGTAATAAGCGGATGCAAACCTAATAAAAAATAATAGCATCCGCTACAAAAATCGGAAAATTCCTCTTTTTTGTTTTACCTTTGCAAGAATAGTGGTTTGGCAAATAAAAGATATAGAGTGAAAAATAGAGAGAAGTCGATACTCGGGATGGGCAATGCGCTCATAGATATTCTGGCGATATTGCCGGATGAAAAATTGCTGGAAAAGTTTCATCTGCCTAAGGGAAGCATGCAGCATGTAGATGAAGAGACAGGAAACAAGATATGGCAGACGATAAAATCGCTGGATGCGCAATATGTCCCCGGAGGCTCGGCCTCCAATACCATAACCGGATGTGCGATTTTCGGGATGCCGAGCGGTTTTATAGGAAAGGTCGGAGACGATGAGCTCGGTTCTCTCTTTAAAAGCGGTCAGGAGAATATAGGAATAGATTCCAATCTTCTTAAGGGAAGCAAGGCTACCGGAAGGGCGATGGTCTTTATAACCGCTCCGAACAGCGAAAGGACCTTTGCCACATATCTGGGCTCCGCAATAGAATTGACTGCAAACGATCTTAAACCCGAGTTTTTCAGCGGCTACGATTATTTTTATGTAGAAGGGTATCTTGTCCAGAATCAGGGGCTGCTCAGAAGGGCGGTGGAACTTGCAAAGGAGGCCGGTTCGGTTGTAGCCCTGGATATGGCAAGTTACAATGTGGTTGAGAGCAACGATGCCTTTCTGCACGATATCATAGAGAATTATGTGGATATTGTCTTTGCCAACGAGGCGGAAGCCAGGATATTTGCAAAAAAGGAGCCGCGCGAAGCGCTCGACGAGCTTGCCGGACTTTGCGACATAGCCGTAGTGAAACTGGGCCCCGACGGCTCGATGGTCAAATGCGGCTGCGAGTATCATAAGATAGATGCCTGGCCGGCGGCCACTATAGATGCTACGGGGGCTGGAGACCTTTATGCCGCCGGTTTCATGTATGCGCATGCACATGGGATGCCTATAAAAGTATGCGGCGAAGTAGGTTCCATAATCTCCGCGAAAGTGGTGGAGGTGATAGGTCCGAAGGTAGATATCCCGCGTTGGAAAAGCGCCAAGCAGGAGATCCGCAATTTGATGGGGATAAACGAAAATTAACTATATTTGGATGATATGAAAGGAATAGTGCTTGCCGGAGGTTCCGGTACCAGATTGTATCCTATAACAAAGGGAGTAAGCAAGCAACTGCTTCCAATATATGACAAGCCGATGGTCTATTACCCGATCTCGGTATTGATGTTGGCCGGCATAAGGGAGATACTGATAATCTCCACTCCATACGATTTGCCCGGTTTCGAGCGGCTTCTCGGAGACGGCTCAGATTACGGAGTCCGCTTCGAATATGCCGAGCAACCCTCTCCCGATGGTCTGGCACAGGCGTTCATAATAGGGGAAAAGTTCATAGGCAACGATTCCGCATGTCTTGTTTTGGGAGACAATATATTTTACGGACAGAGTTTTACCTCCATGTTGAAGTCTGCGGTCACGGCGGCCGAAGAGCAGAAGTGCGCTACGGTGTTCGGCTATTGGGTGGATGACCCGGAGCGTTACGGCGTAGCCGAGTTCGACAGCGAGGGCAATGTATTGAGCATAGAGGAAAAACCCAAGGTCCCGAAGAGCAATTATGCCGTGGTCGGGCTCTATTTTTATCCGAACAAGGTTGTGGAAGTTGCAAAGAACATTAAACCGTCGGCCCGTGGGGAATTGGAGATAACCTCTGTGAATCAGGAGTTCCTGAAGACCGGAGAGCTTAAGGTGCAGACACTCGGGCGCGGCTTTGCATGGCTCGATACCGGAACGCACGAATCGTTGAGCGAGGCTTCGACATTCATTGAGGTTGTAGAGAAGCGTCAGGGCCTTAAGGTGGCCTGTCTGGAGGAGATAGCCTACGGCAACGGCTGGATAACCAAAGAGAAGCTTGCCGAACTGGCCCGGCCTATGGCTAAAAATCAATACGGACAATATTTGTTGAAACTTGCAAAGGAGAGATAGTCATGAAAACCATACTCATAACCGGCGGCGCCGGCTTTATAGGCAGCCATGTGGTGAGGCTGTTCGTAAGGAAATATCCTGAATATAGAATCATAAATCTGGACAAGCTTACCTATGCCGGCAATCTGGCCAATCTCAAGGATATAGAGAACGAGCCCAATTACAGGTTCGTAAAGGCGGATATCTGCGATTTCGATACAATCCTCGCCCTGATGAAGGAGGAGAAGATAGACGGGGTGATACACCTTGCTGCCGAAAGCCATGTGGACCGCAGCATAAAGGATCCGTTCACATTTGCAATGACAAACGTGATAGGCACCCTTTCCCTGTTGCAGGCGGCGAAATGCCATTGGGAGTCGCTTCCCGAAAAGTATGAGGGCAAACGGTTCTATCATATCTCTACCGATGAGGTTTACGGGGCGTTGCAGCTGACAAGGCCTGAGGGAGATCCTGCGGGGAACGAGTGCGGCGGAGGCCCGTTCGGAGATGAGTTTTTCAAAGAGAGCACTCCCTATAATCCTCACAGCCCCTACAGCGCGAGCAAGGCTTCGAGCGACCACTTCGTAAGGGCTTTTCACGACACATACGGGATGCCCACCATTGTTACCAACTGCAGCAACAATTACGGCCCTTACCAGTTCCCGGAAAAGCTGATACCGCTTTTCATAAACAACATACGCAGGGGCAAGCCCCTCCCGGTCTACGGCAAGGGGGAGAATGTGCGCGACTGGCTCTATGTGGAGGACCACGCCCGTGCGATAGACCTGATATTCCACAAGGGGAAGACAGCCGACACCTACAACATAGGCGGCTTCAACGAGTGGAAGAACATAGATCTGATAAAGGTTATAATAGAGACCGTAGACAGGCTGCTCGGCAACCCGAAAGGCCATTCTTTGGGATTGATAACGTATGTCACAGACCGTGCCGGACATGATCTGCGCTATGCCATAGATTCTACGAAACTGAAGAAAGAGCTGGGCTGGGAGCCTCAGCTGCAGTTCAGGGAGGGGATAGAGAAGACCGTAAAATGGTATCTGGAGAATCAGGAGTGGATGGACAACGTTACCTCCGGCGACTATCAGAAGTATTACGAAAACATGTATGGCAACAGATAATTTTGCATTGGTGGGTGTGGCCGGCTATATTGCCCCGCGCCATTTGAGGGCTATAAAGGATACGGGAAACAACCTCGTGGCCGCGTATGACAAGTTCGACAGCGTAGGCATAATGGACAGCTACTTCCCGGATGCCTCCTTCTTTACCGAAAACGAACAGTTCGACAGATATCTTTCCAAGATAAAGGGAACCGAAAATGAGATAAAATGGCTCTCTGTATGCACTCCCAACCATACCCATGACGCATTTATAAGATACGGGCTGCGTCTGGGAGCAGATGTGATTTGCGAGAAGCCGGTGGTTTTGAACCCGTACAACATAGATGCACTGATGAAGGTGGAGCAGGAGACAGGCCACAAGGCTTACAATATTTTGCAGCTCAGGCTGCATGATTCCATCGTGGCATTGAAGAGAAAAATCGAGCAGGGGCCCGAAGACAAAATCTATGATGTAGACCTTACTTACATTACCTCACGCGGCAAATGGTATTATGCAAGCTGGAAGGGAGATGTTCACAAGAGCGGTGGTGTTGCCACCAATATAGGAGTCCATTTTTACGATATGCTGCAATGGATATTCGGAGGCGTTAAACGGAATATCGTACATATAAAGAGCCACGACAGGGTGGCGGGCTATCTGGAACTCGAGAGGGCAAGGGTGCGCTATTTTCTGAGCATAAATGCAGACAACCTGCCTGAAAATGCGGTTCAGGGAGAGAAGCGGACATACAGGACAATAATGATAGACGGAGAGGAGTTCGAGTTCAGCAAAGGGTTTACGGAACTCCATACGAAAAGTTATCAGGAGATTCTCTCCGGGCGCGGGTTCAGAATCTCTGAAGCGCGCAACTGCATACAGATAGTAAGCGACATACGCCATGCAACGCCCATAGGGTTGAAGGGAGATTACCATCCGCTCGCAAAATTGCCCCTGGCAAGACATCCTTTCGGATGGGATTAGTTGTAAAGAGATGAAGATACAAATGGTAGACCTTTACGGTCAATATCTTAAAATCAAGGATGATGTAGACGGCGGCATTGCGGAGGTTCTCAACAGCTCTGCATTCATAAACGGTGCGCAGGTGGGCCGGTTTGCCTCCAACCTTGCGGAAAAGCTCGGATGCCGGCATGTGATAACGTGTGCCAACGGGACCGATGCGCTCCAGATAGCCCTTATGGCGCTCGGTTTGCGGCCCGGCGACGAGGTGATAGTTCCGGCCTTTACCTACGTGGCTTCCGCCGAGGTCATAGGGCTGCTCGGCCTCACTCCCGTGCTTGCAGATGTAGATTACGAAACTTTCAACATTACGGCCGGAAGCATCGAAAAGGCTATAACGCCGCGTACAAGGGCGGTTATTCCGGTACACCTGTACGGGCAGCCGTGCAACATGGAGCCGATTATGGCGCTTGCCGCAAAACACGGGCTTTATGTTGTGGAGGACAATGCCCAGTCTTTGGGCTCGCTTTGCCGTTTTGCGGATGGCAAGGCAAAATATGGCGGAACGGTAGGCCATTTCGGATGCACCTCCTTTTTCCCGTCGAAGAACCTGGGCTGTTACGGAGACGGCGGAGCGCTCTTTACAGACGATGATGCTTTGGCCCGAAAGGCAAGGATGATTGCCAACCACGGGCAGAGGATAAAATACCACCATGAGATAATAGGCTGCAATTCCCGCCTGGATACCATACAGGCTGTCGTGCTCGATGCAAAACTGAAGTATCTGGACGAATATAATGCTGCACGCAGGGCTGCCGCACGTTATTATACGGAGGCCCTCGGGGAGGTTGAGGGGCTGGAACTCCCGAAAGAGGCGGAGTGGGGGACGCATGTCTACCATCAGTACACAATAAAGGTGAAAGAGGGCAGGCGCGATGCGCTCAAGGAGCATCTTGCAAAGGAGGGAATACCTTCCATGATATATTATCCGCTGCCGCTGCACAGGCAGCAGGCGTTCGCCTCCATTGCACGTAAAGGCGGGGAACTTCGAGTGGCGGAGAGATTGTGCGGAGAGGTCCTCTCCATTCCAATGCATACGGAGCTGACAGAGGGGATGCAGATGCAGATAACAGAGAGTATAAAGAGTTTTTTCAGTCAGGTGTGATTATGGAGGAGTATTATGCACATCCCACGGCAACCGTGGATGAGGGTTGCACGATTGGGAAGGGAACGAAAATATGGCACTACAGCCATATAATGGAGGGCTGCGTAATAGGCTGCAGTTGCAACATAGGACAGAACGTCGTGGTCTCTCCGGGTGTGGTGCTCGGCAATAACGTAAAGATACAGAACAATGTCTCTGTCTACACCGGGGTTACCTGTGCAGACGATGTCTTTTTGGGCCCGTCATGCGTGTTTACCAATGTCGTCAATCCGCGGAGCGCTGTCAGCCGCAAGTCCGAATATGCAAAGACCCGCGTGGGCAAAGGCGCTACGATAGGCGCCAATGCCACTATAGTCTGCGGCCACGATATAGGCGAGTATGCGTTTATAGGGGCGGGAGCCGTTGTAACGAAAAATGTGCCCCCGTATGCCATAGTGGTCGGAAATCCGGCAAGGCAGAGAGGATGGATGAGCGAGTGGGGCTGCAGGCTGGAATTCGATGCGGAGGGTATGGCGGTATGCCCGGAAAGCAAGGAGAGATACATGCTTAAGGATGGTAAGGTTGTAAAATTGCAGGAGGAGTTATGAAAATATATGACAAACTGGTAAAAAAGGAGGCGAAGCTCGCAGTCGTGGGGTTGGGATATGTGGGGTTGCCCATAGCGCTGGAGTTCGCGAAGAAGCTGTCGGTCATAGGATATGATATAGATGAAAACAGACTTGCGAAGATGCGCGGCGGAGATGACCCGTGCCATGAACTCTCTCCGGAGGAGTTCGAAAACAGGGATATAGAGTTTACCTCCTCGCTGGAAAAGCTGGCCGAGGCCTCGTTTTTCATAGTAGCGGTCCCTACGCCGATAGACAAGTATAACGAACCAGATCTCAAACCGCTGCTCGGCGCGACTGGAAGTGTTGCAAAGGTATTGAAAAGAGGCGATTATGTGGTGTATGAATCTACGGTCTATCCCGGTTGCACGGAGGAGGACTGCCTTCCGCTTTTAGAGAGGTGCGGCCTTAAAGGGGGAGAAGATTTCAAGTTCGGATACTCTCCCGAGAGAATCAATCCGGGAGAAAAGGTGCATACTCTGCCCAATACCGTAAAGATAGTTTCGGGATGCGATGCGGAGGCTCTGGAGGAGATAGCAAAGGTCTATGAACTGGTGGTCAGGCCCGGCGTCCACCGCGCTCCGAACATAAAGGTGGCCGAGGCTGCGAAAATAATAGAGAATACCCAGAGAGATGTAAACATAGCCCTTATGAACGAACTCTCCATAATATTCGGAAGGATAGGCATAAATACCTTCGACGTTCTGGAGGCGGCGGGAACCAAATGGAATTTCCTGAAGTTTTATCCCGGGCTGGTGGGAGGCCACTGCATAGGGGTGGACCCCTATTATCTCGTACATAAGGCAAGTGCGCTCAAATACCATTGCAAGATAATAAGCGCAGGCCGCTTCATAAACGATTCCATGGGCGGCTATATAGGGAAAAAGATAGTAAAGAGGCTTATTTCGCTCGGCAAGGGGATACTCGGGGCCAGAATCCTTGTGATGGGCATCACCTTCAAGGAGAATGTTTCGGATATAAGAAACTCCAAGGTGATGGATATAGTGAACGAATTCAAGGATTATGGGTGCAATGTGGATGTCATGGACCCTTATGCGGACAGGGATGAAGTCTTGCGGGAATACGGCGTGCAGCTCGTGGATAAACCGGAGCCGGGTTACGATGCCGTTGTAGTTGCCGTGGCCCATAACCCGTATCGCGGCTTGAGCGAGGAGTATTTCTGTTCCCTGACAAAAGAAAAGGCTGTACTTGCCGATATAAAGGGTCTCTATAAAGACAAGATTTCCAAGTTGTCTTACTGGAGCCTGTAGAGAGGTCTTCTTTATTTCAGGTATCTCCTGTAGAACTGCTCTATCTTGTCGAAAGGTATTTTGTCTCTGTTGTCGTATAAGTCGGTATGGTTGGCTCCCGGAACAATCAGCAGTTCCTTGTTCTCGCCCGTGAGTTTTTTGTAGGTGTCTTCACTGAAGTAGCGTGAATGGGCATTCTCTCCGTGAATCAGAAGTACCGCATTGCCTATTTCTGAAGCGTAGGCCATAATCGGCTGGTTGATGAAAGAGAGAGCCGAAGTCCTGTTCCATCCGTTGTTGGAGTTGAGCGAACGCTTGTGATAGCCCCGGGGAGTCTTGTAGTATGCGTGATAATCTTTGACAAATTGCGGTGCATCATCCGGGAGAGGGTCTGCCACGCCACCGGCCAAAGCGTATGTGCCGTTGCGGTAATCTTCTGTGCGCTGTGCATTCAGTTCTTCGCGCAGTCTCGTACGGGAGGCTGCATTGTCTGCGGCATCGAAATATCCGTTTGCATTCACCCTGCTCATATCGTACATCGTAGATGTTACGGTGGCCTTGATACGCGTATCCAATGCCGCAGCATTTACAGCCATGCCTCCCCATCCGCAAATACCGAGAATGCCGATGCGTTCAGGGTCTACGTCATTGCGTGTGGAGAGATAGTCTACAGCGGCGCAAAAATCTTCGGTGTTGATGTCGGGCGAGGCCACATAACGGGGCTCTCCGCCGCTTTCACCCGTAAATGAAGGGTCGAATGCGATTGTAAGAAAGCCGCGTTCGGCCAATGTCTGCGCATACAGCCCGGAGGCCTGCTCCTTTACGGCGCCGAACGGGCCGCTTACTGCAATGGCCGGCATCCGGCCTTCTGTATTTTTCGGAATGTATAGATCTGCGGCAAGCGTAATGCCGTAACGGTTGTGGAAAGTAATCTTGCTGTGATTTACTTTGTCGCTCTGGGGAAAGACCTTGTCCCACCCGGCGGTAAGATTCAATTCTGCGGTTTGCATCTCTTTTTCTCCCTTTTCTGTTTGTGCGCAGGATACGGCCCCGACGGCCAGAACTCCCGCTGCAATCATTGTAATTATCGTGCTTTTCATAAATGGGGGTATTTATGAGTGCAAAGTTAGCGGCCGGCTGTTGCCGGGGTGTATATAAATGACGGATGTTGTTACCAGAATTACCGTTTGTACGGTTATGCCGTTAGAAAAGGCCGTTGAGCTGCCCGTCTATAAGGTCTATGATATGGCTCAAATCTTTCGGGCTCTCTTCGAACTTGACAGTATCTACGTTTATAATCAGTTTCTTGCCGTCCGAGTAGTTCTGAATCCACTCTTCGTAGCGGTCGTTGAGCCCCTGCAGGTAATCGAGCCGGATGGAGGCCTCGTATTCGCGCCCACGTTTCTGAATCTGGGTTACAAGATTGGGAATCGAGGATTTAAGATATATCAGCAAGTCCGGTGGCCTTACCAGAGAGAGCATCAGATTGAAGAGCGAGGTATAGTTGTCGAAATCGCGTGAAGACATAAGCCCCATCGAAAGCAGATTGGGGGCAAAGATACAGGCGTCTTCATATATCGTTCTGTCTTGAATCACGTTTTTGCCGGAATTGGCTATATCCACCACATCCTTGAAGCGTTTGTTGAGAAAATAGATCTGCAGGTTGAAAGACCATCTTTGCATATCATTATAGAAATCCGACAGATATGGATTGATATCCACATCTTCGAATTTAGGCTCCCATCCGTAGTTTTTAACCAGCAGCTTTGTGAGCGTGGTCTTCCCGCTTCCTATATTTCCCGCAATAGCTATGTGCATGACAAAACTCTTTAAATCTGTCTGGCAAAAATACGAAATAGTTGTTAAAAAAGCGGTCTGTTTACTATTTTTGCAATATGATAGAGACATACTGTCATTTATAGGATTTGAAATCAGGAAAAATATGCAGGTAAAGACATTTTATGTAAATGATTTGAGAGAGTGCTGCTATGTGGCATACGATTCTACGGGAGAGTGCGTTATAATAGATCCGGGGCTGGAGACGCAAAGCGAGCGGCAGCGTCTGGAAGATTTTATAGAGGGGAACGCCCTTAAACCGGTAAAACTGTTATGCACACACGGCCATTTCGACCATGTTATGGGTAATTCGTTCGTTGTCCGGAAATGGAATATAAAGACATATATCCATCCTCTCGATAAGGGGCAGCTTGAGCGTGCCGGGCAGTATTGCGGCATGTTCGGGTACAGTATAGAGGAGCCGCCGGCCGATACCGTCGATATAGAAGATGGCCAAATCATTGATTTCGGCAATAGCCGTTTGCAGGTTATACATACTCCGGGGCATACCCGCGGGGGAGTCTGCTATTATTGCAGCGAAGAGGGGATTCTCTTTAGCGGAGATACTTTGTTCGCAGGAAGCATAGGGCGTACAGACCTTCCCGGAGGGGATTACGACCAGATAATGGAGAGCCTTCTGGATAAAATCGTAAAACTGCCGCCCGATACCAGAGTATTGCCCGGACACGGGCCTGAGACCACAATCGCATCGGAGGTCACTACCAATCCGTTTTTGAGGGGCGAATGATAAAGAACAAATTATAAAAACAATACAGATGAGAAACTCTTATGTCATATCGGTTGTGGCTGTGATTGCCGCATTTTCTATTATTTCGTGCAAATCTGCCAACAGGGCCGCCAGCAATGCCGCTGCGGAATGGAAGGATATTGTAGCCTGGAAAGGAGACGTGAGCCTGAACCAGAAGGTTCTCCCCGCACCTCTTCCCGACAGCGCTTCGTTTGCCGGAGAGAGAGTCCCGTTGAATTACAGGGATGTGAGGGAGAGCCTGCAAAGGGAACTTACAACAATCTCATACTGGCATGGCTCAATGACATATATCATGCAGCTTGCAGGCCGCTACCAGGAGCAGATCCAAAAGATACTCGAAGAGGAGAATATCCACCCCGATTTCTTCTATCTCTGTGTGGCGGAAAGTTCGTTGCAGCCTGTAGTCTCTCCTGCCGGCGCATGCGGATATTGGCAGTTTCTGGCCTCCACTGCAAGGGAATACGGTCTGGAGGTCTCTGCGCAGGTGGATGAGCGTTATAATGTGGAAAAGAGTACGAGGGCGGCTTGCGTCTATTTCAAAAAGGCATACGAAAAGTTCGGGAACTGGACACTTGCCGCGGCCTCATATAACATAGGAATGAAAAATATAGAGCAGAGAATAGGATACCAGTCCATAACGGATTATTACGATATGCAGCTTCCGATAGAGACGGCGCGTTACCTGTACAGGGCGCTCGCTTTCAAGACTCTTATGAACAATCCAAAGGCATACGGGTTTTATTTGGAAGATAAGGACAAGTTCAGACCTTTCGAATGCAATGAGGTTATTGTAAAGGGCAAGATTGATAACTGGAGCGATTTTGCGGCGGAGCATAATACGAACTTCAAGATGTTGAAGCTTTGCAACGAGTGGATCCGTTCCAATAAACTGGACAACAGGAGAGGCAAAAGCTACAAGGTGCTGGTTCCGGTCGAGAATGCCCGCGAGTTGTAATGGATAAACTCAGTATAATAGGAGCGAAGGCGCACAACCTTAAAGGGGTTGATGTAGAGATTCCGCTTGGCAGGCTTGTTGTAATCACCGGCCTTAGCGGAAGCGGTAAGTCTACGCTCGCTTTCGATACCATATATGCGGAGGGGCAGCGCCGTTATATGGAGACTCTCTCTGCCTATGCCCGTCAATATATAGGCATATTGGAGCGTCCCGATGTGGAGAGCATAAGCGGTCTGAGCCCGGTAATCGCCATAGAGCAGAAGACTACAGGAAGGAATCCCCGTTCCACCGTAGGGACAATGACAGAAATTTACGATTTTTTACGTCTGCTCTATGCCAGGGTCGCAGATGCCTATTCTCCGTTTACCGGGAAGAAGATGGTAAAATATACCAATGAGCAGATAGTCGAACTTATAATAAACAGTTACAAGGGGAAAAAAATACTTTTGCTCTCCCCTGTCGTGGTCGGGCGCAAGGGACATTATAAGGAACTTTTCGAGACGCTTCTTAAAAAGGGTTATCAGCAGGTAAGGGTAGACGGAGAACTGTGCGATGTGGCGGATATGCGGCCGTTGGACCGCTATAAGGTACATTTTATAGAACTGGTAGTCGATAAGCTCATTCCGTCGGAGGCAGACTGTAAAAGAATAAGCAGTTCCGTTACGACGGCTCTCGAGCAGGGAAAAGGCTCTGTAGCTGTGATAGAATACGGCAGCGAGTCTCAGGAGTTGAGATATTTCAGCAGGCATCTGATGTGTCCGGAGAGCGGAATGTCGTTTCAGGAACCGGCTCCGCATACGTTTTCTTTCAATTCTCCGCAGGGGGCATGTCCCAAATGCAAGGGACTCGGATTTTTGGCGAGCATAGATATAGACAGGATATTTCCGGACAAAAACAAATCCATAAACCAGGGCGGAATCGCCCCTTTGGGAGCTTATAGAGACAATAATTGGTTCAGAATCCTGGAGGCGATGGCCAAAAGGATGGATTTTTCCCTGAACGAGCCGGTAAGAAATCTTTCGGAAGAGGTTATAAACGCCCTTGTTTACGGGAGTGACACTCTTTTTAGGGTGAATCTTGCAGACGGGACCCAGCTGGCCCCCTTCCCCGGTGTGATAGCCAAGCTGGAGCAGCAGCTGAACGAGTCGGATGAGAGCATGGAACGGAAGGAGCGTTATATGCAGGAGAGGGTATGTCCCGAATGCGGAGGCAGCAGGCTGAAAAAAGAGGCTCTCTATTTCAGGATAGACGGCAAAGACATTGCACAGGTCAGCAATATGGATATAGATGTGCTTTATGAGTGGGTGGATTCATTGCCGCAAAAGCTTATGGAAAAGCAGAATCTGATTGCCGGCGATATTCTCAAGGAGCTTAAGGAGAGGATAGGCTTTTTAAAGGCGGTAGGGCTGAACTATCTTTCCCTTAGCAGGGCGACAAGAAGTTTGAGCGGAGGCGAAAGCCAGAGAATCAGGCTTGCCACCCAGATAGGAAGCAAACTGGTGAATGTACTCTATATTTTGGATGAACCGAGCATCGGCCTGCACCAGAGAGACAACATGAAACTTATAAAATCTCTTAAGGAGTTGCGGGACGGGGGCAACTCCGTCATGGTGGTGGAGCATGACCGGGATATGATTCTTTCGAGCGACTGGCTTGTAGATCTCGGGCCAGCCGCCGGTGTGAATGGCGGTAGGCTGCTTTATAACGGGACTCCGGAAAAGTTGATGAAGATGCCTTTGCCCAAGATTAAGGAACTGAACAGTTATACTGCGGATTACCTTAGGGGGTTGAGGAAAATAGAGGTGCCGGAAAACCGTCGCACCGGAAACGGTAAATATTTGGAATTGAAGGGAGCATGCGGAAATAATCTCAAAAATGTGGATTTGAAGATTCCGTTGGGCTGTTTTGTCGGAGTGAGCGGCGTGAGCGGAAGCGGAAAGTCATCTCTTGTGGTGGATACGCTGATGCCTGTTTTAAGCCGCCATTTCTATCGTTCGAATGCAGAGCCGCTTCCGTATAGATCTGTCGAGGGAATAGAAAACATAGACAAGCTCATCGAGGTAGACCAGGCCCCCATAGGCCGTACGCCGCGGAGCAATCCTGCTACATACACCAATCTTTTCAGCGAAATACGCAAACTTTTCGTAAATACTCCGGATGCAAAGATAAGGGGCTATAAGGCAGGGCGTTTCTCCTTCAATGTCAAGGGGGGAAGGTGCGAAACCTGCAAGGGCGCCGGTGTGCAGACAATTGAGATGAACTTTCTGCCGAGCGTATTCGTTACATGTAAGGAGTGTAACGGGAGGCGGTACAACAACGAAACCCTTGCAGTAAAATATAAGGGAAAAAGCATAAACGACGTTTTGGAAATGACCATATCCGAAGCGCTCCTGTTTTTTGAGAATATACCGGCGATATATGTAAAGCTCAAGGCATTGGATGATGTAGGACTGGGGTATGTCAAGCTGGGGCAGCCCTCTACCACATTGAGCGGAGGCGAGAGCCAGCGTATCAAGCTTGCGGCCGAACTCTCCAAAAAGGCGACCGGCAATTCGATTTTTATTCTGGACGAACCTACTACGGGGCTCCATTTCCAGGATATAAAGATTTTGCTCGGCGTACTCGACAAGATAGTTGAGAGCGGCAATACCGTGGTTGTGATAGAGCACAATACAGATGTGCTGAAGTGTGTGGATTATCTTATAGACATGGGGCCGGAAGGAGGAGAGAAGGGGGGCCGAATCGTGGCGTGCGGAACTCCTGAGCAGGTGGCAGAAGATAAAAATTCTGTAACCGGAGAATTTTTGAAAACTATATTAAATGATTGAAATATGGATAGCGTAAGGGTCTTTTGCAGCGATACGGGCGAATATCATGTCTGTAAAACGGGAGCGACTTTGCTGGAGTTGATAAACTCCATGAATTACACAGATAAAATGTGCGACGACGGCATTAAACGCCCCATCCTTGCGGCATATGTGGATAACAGACTGAAATCTTTGGATTTCAAGCTCTATATGGCCCATTCCATTACATTTCTGACCATAGCCGATGCAGACGGGAGAAGAACCTATATGCGCTCGCTCTCTTTCCTGCTCCAAAAGGCGGTAAAGGATATTTACGGCGATAAATATCAGCTGGCTTTGAAATATTCTCTCCCCAACGGACTCTACGGGGAGCTTTATTGCAATAACGGACAGAGCGAGGATTCGCCCAACGGCAGATTGCCCGAAATTACAAATATATGCGACGAGGATATAGCATCTATAAAAAAGAGGATGCATGAGCTTGTGGAACGCGATATCCCCTTCATAAAGACAAAAGATTCCAACGAAGATGCGGTACGGCTCTTTATGGAAAACGGACAACGAGAGAAGGCAGGTCTTGCCAAAGGACTCGGGTACTTTTTTATCACCACATATTATCTCGACGGCTACGGCGATACCTTTTACGGCCCTTTGCTCTACTCTACAGGCTATTTGAAGGAGTACGACCTGGTAAAATACAACTGCGGTTTCTGTCTGCAGTTCCCTGAACCGTTCCCTCCGTACAGTCTGCCGGAAAAGGTGATCTATCAGGAAAATCTGTACGAGATATTCAAGGAAAACAGCGATTGGTGCGCGATACTCGGAGCACGCGATATAGGAACCGTGAACTATGCGATCCAGCAGGGCCATGCAACGGAACTCATACAGATTTCAGAAGCCCTTCATGAGCGGAAGTATGCCGCAATAGCGGACAGGATCAATGCAAGAAGGGGAAGGGTCAAGCTCGTGCTTATTGCAGGCCCTTCGAGCAGCGGAAAGACAACTACGTCCAAGAGAATTGCAGTCCAGCTCAAGGTTCTGGGCTTGAATCCCGTGGTGATTGCAATGGATAATTATTTCCTTAACCGTGAACAGACCCCCAAGGACAGCGACGGCAATTACGATTTCGAAAATCTCCGCGCACTGGATCTTGACCTGCTCAACAGACAGCTCAACCAGCTTTTCAACGGGGAGCAGGTGGAACTTCCGAAATTCGATTTTGCCGCAGGCGTCAGATATTACGACGGCCAGACGGTAAAGATGGAGGAGAACGATATTCTCATAATGGAGGGGATACATGCGCTTAATCCGCAATTGACATCTGAAATAGACGATGAGAAAAAGTTCAAGATATATGCCTCTGCCCTTACCTCTTTGGCCATTGACGAAAACAACTGCATATCCACCACCGACAACCGTCTGCTCAGAAGGCTCGTGCGCGACAACAACTTCCGCGGTACCTCTGCCGAGGAGACCATCTTGCGCTGGAACAGCGTCAGAAAGGGAGAATACCGGAATATCTTTCCATATCAGGAAAATGCAGATGTAATGTTCAATTCCTTCCTTATCTATGAACTTCCTTTGCTGAAATATTATGCGGAGCCGCTTTTGCGCAGAATCTCTCCCGCATCAGCCGCCTATTCCGAGAGCCTGCGTCTGATAAAGTTCCTCTCCTATATAATAAACCTGGACCCTAAAGAGCAGAAGGGAATTCCGCCGAATTCGGTTTTGAGGGAGTTTATCGGGGAGAGTACTTTTACCTATTGATTTGTCCTGCAGGGGAGGCCTGCTGTAAAAGTGCCTTTTATCTTGCGAGCCAGAGTTCGGGGTCCTGCTTTACGGTCTTGTTCCAGAGTTCGAAGTGGAGGGTGGAGGTGTTGTTGGAGATTGCAAGGGTGCCTATTATGTCGCCTGTATTGACTCTGTCGCCTACCTTTACCGAAACGTCTGCAAGTTTGCAGTAGAATGTAAAATAGTTGCCGTGCTCTACCAGTACGCACTGATTATAGCCCGGTATTATCACAACACGCGAAATAACGCCGTGGAATACGCTTTTTACGCTCTTTCCTGCCGAGGTAGAGATATTTATGCCGTTGTTGAACGGCAGTTTCACCCCCTTGAAAAGCGGGTGGTAGTGCTGTCCGAATTTCTCTATTACCACTCCGTTGTCTACGGGCCATGGCAGTTTTCCCTTGTTGGATGCAAAATCTGCCGTAAGTTGGGCCGTAGAGGCGGCGAATACCGGATAATCCTCTTTGTCTGTACTCTTTTGCTCCTGCTGCTTTATGGCCTGAGCCAGCAATCTTTCAACCTCCCTGTTCAGCTTGTCTACCTCTTTACGTTTTGATTCGAGTTCCTTTTTATATCTGTTCTGGTTGGCGGCCAGCCTTTTTGAATAACCCTCCATCTCTTTCTGCTCTGCAAGCAGGTTGGCGTACTCCGTCTCTCTCTCCCTTTGCGAAACGATAGTCTGGCTCTTTAATTTTACGAGGTTGTTTTTTTGGGCGATAATCTCTTTTCTGAGGCTCTTGATGGTCTCTCCCTGTTCGTTTATGGCGTCGGCGTAGTTTTTAAGGTACTCCCATCTTCTATAACCCTGGCCGATATTTTTGCTGGATAAAATATATAGGAACCAGACCCTTGTATCCCGGTTTTTGTATGTGTTGAGGATAAGATGCTCATAATGCCTTTCGAGCGTATCCAGTTCCCTTTCGCTCTTTTTTATACTCCGGTCTTTCTGCTCTATTTCCCCGTCGAGTTTTTTCAGTTGCGTGTCGAGCTCCTTTAAAATCTCTTTTCTGTTCTCTATCTTGCGCTTGATGAAGACCAGTTCGTCGAGGGTGTTTTTCTGTTTCTGGTTGGTGGAGTAAATCTGTTTGTCAAGAAGCTCTATCTCCTGTTCTATCTTTTCTATTCTGGCCCTGTGTTCATCTATATTCTGGCAATATGCGGAAATCGCGTATGAAAAAAGAAGCAGAAACGGCAGAACTGACCGACAGCTATATTTAAAATAGGACGACATTATTTTCTGTTTATGGCAGCCTTGCGCTGCTTGATTTTTTCTGTTAAATCGAGTTCCGGCTCTTTGGATTTGGCCTGCTCCCAATAGATAAAGGCCAGATCATACTCCTTTAATGCATACAGGACCTCTGCGTAATGGTCCAGGATATCTCCGCTCTCTGTCCCGCCGTAGAGCATGGCGTGCTTGAGCATTGCCTTGGCTTCGGGGTATTGCCCCATCAGATAGAGAATCCATGCGTAGGTATCTATATATGTAGGGTTGTCCGGCTCTTTTTCTATAGTAATCTTGCTCATTGCCAATGCCTTTTTCAGTTGCCGGTTCTGCAGCGAGAGATAGTATGCATAGTTGTTGAGCGCAGGAAGGTAATTGCCGTCCAGCTTTATGGCTTTTTCATAATTGGCAAATGCCTGCTTGCTCTGGTCTGTTTCGTAGTAGAGATCTCCCAATGTGGTGTATGCCGAAACCAGGAAGGTCGTATCCTTTCCCCTTTTTTGCAGGGTACCTGTCAGGTGTTTGTATGTCTCTATGGCTTCGGCTTTCATATCTCTGTGGTAGTATGAGAGCCCCAACGCCTGTATTATGTCGGGGTTTTCACTGAACTTGCCCGAGGCCTCTCTGCACTCCCTCTCTACGGCATCCCATTGTTCGTCATAAAAAAGCAGAGACAGATATGTGAAGAACGCCCGGATATCGTTATTGTACAGTTCGTAATTCTTTTTCAGCAATTCCGTGCCGCGCTCCGCATTCCCTGTTTGTGAAAAATATGATGCACATATATATGTGAGCGTGGAGTCAGACGGGTGAGTCGCGGCGCAAAGTGAGACAAGGGTGTCGAGCTCCTGCTTGTTGCGGTTGATAAAACCGGGAGTGGACAGTACCCGTGTAAGATAATCTTTCAACACTTGCGGATTGAGATTGGGGTTGGAGAGAAACGGGATTATGTATTTGAAATAGAGATCATACTCTCCGTTTTTTCTGTACAGTTCGGCTATTCCGAATTTTGCGAGTTCAAAATCGGGGGAGGTCTCCAATGCCCTGTTGTAATATTGCAGGGCCAGCGAATCATTGTAAATATTGGTATAAAGGTCTCCTATGAGGGTCTCTATTTTTGCGGAGCGGATCTCTTTATCGAAATTCACAAGGTATTCGAGCGCCTTATTCCACTCCCTGCCTATACTGTATATATTGAATCTGGCAATGGCGGTGGCTTCCGTCTTTCCAGAAATGGTCTCTATCCTGTCGAGTGTCCGTTTGGATTTTTCTATATCGCTTTGGCTCATATAGAGGTTTATAAGCGTATAGTATATATCGGTCTTCGACGGGAACTTCTCTATCAGGTTTTCGTATGTCTTTACGGCCTCGTCCATCTTTTTGGAAGCTATGAGCAATTTGGCGTAAAGGTCGTGATACCAATAGTTGGAGCTGTCTATCTCTATGGCTTTTTTCAGCAGAAGCTCGCCTGTAGGAAGGTCTTTGCCCTCTATGGCAATGTTCGCCAGATAGTAATATGCCGCATCGTTGTTTTTGTCATCTCCCAGAACTTTGTAGAAAAGGGTTTTCGACCTGTCGAAATCTCTGTTGTTATATGATTGTACGGCATCGAGGAAGTTTTCATTTTTCAAGTTCTTAGAGATACTTATGCTGTCTATGATATCTTGCGCATAAGAAATGCGGGGGAAAAGCGCAAGTATGAAAATGGTTAAAACCGACGCTTTTGTAAAGCCTTTTAAACTAATCATCTTAGAACTACTTTAGCACAAAAATACTTTAAATTTTTTTTATTCTTGCAACTTTTATTCCTATTATTGCATCTACTAATTGTGAGTTATGGAGCAAAGAAAACCCACTCCTGATCCATACATGTCTATTATAGACGGATGTCTTAAAAACGACAGGAGGGCACAGAAGACGATGTATGACAAACTCTCGTCGCGAATGTATCCCGTATGTGTCAGATATGTGGGCGACAGGGAATTGGCCAAGGATATCCTGCACGACGGTTTTATCACGCTCTTTTCGAAATTGAGGACATATAGGGGCAACGGCTCTTTTGAGGGTTGGGCGCGGAAAATTTTTATCAATACCGCTCTCATGCAGTTGAGGAGAGATGATATTCTCAAGTTTTCGCAGGAGCTGGATTCGGCGGTCTCCATGCACTCCACAACAGGGCTGGCCATAGAGAATATGGAGACCAAAACGCTGCTCAATATAATAATGAGTATGCCGGCAGGATACAGGACAGTTTTTAACATGTATGCCATCGAGGGGTATTCGCACAGCGAGATCGCCAAGGCGCTGGGGATAACGGAGAGCGGGGCGAGATCGCAGTTCAGCAGGGCAAGGGCATGGCTGCAGGAGAAGTTGAAAAGTGAAAATTATGGAAGATAACGAGATATATAAAGATTTGCGGGATAGATTTGCGGATTACAGCGAGCCTGTAGGGGATGCGTGCTGGGAATCTATAGCAAAATCTTTGGATTCCGTGCAGTTGAAAAGAAAGAGAAGGATGCTTTATTACAGGATTTCTTCTATGGCTGCAGCGGCGGTATTGCTCTTGGGCGTCTTTTTGTTAAGGGAACCCGTCGGGACTCTTCCTGCAGAAAATAAAACCATTGCTGTGGCAGCCGCCGATTCTCTTATCGAACAGTTGCCTGTCGAGACTATAAAAGACTCTGCATTGCCGCTTCCGAAGCAGATAAAGAGAAGCCGTATATCATTGGCGGAGAGCAGAGACGCTGTTCCCGGCCGGGAAACTGCGGTAAAACTGTCGGAAATTGCTGCAGAGAATGAAGATATTTCGGAAAACTCCGATAAAAAGGGGGAGAATATCAGTAATGACGGTGTCGGGGATGACAATGTCCGGGATGAGAGGAAGAGAGAAAATAGGGATGAGAGTGCAGATGAAGGTTTTTCCGAACTGATTCCCGATGATTACGATGAGTTCCGGGCAGAAGATGAAAATATCGGGAAAAGGAAGAGAGTGTTATCTTCGCTGTCGGTAAATTCCGGTATCGGAACCGCGAAATCCGGCTCTGCGGGTTTCGGCAATATTCAGATGAGCGCCCCTATCCCTCCGGGAATGGGTGTAGTGGAGACTCCGTCCCAGTCTCCGGAATCCATAGAGAGAATTTCAGAGGTGGATTATGCCATACCGTTGAATGTGGGGGTACAGGCACAGATGCAGATTGCAAAAGGGCTTTCATTGGGAGTCGGCCTGAATTATTCCATGCTCAAAAGCCGGTATGAAGGATTGCTCAACAAGAGATATTACGATGTCAATCAGACACTCCACTATATAGGCGTACCTGTAAATCTGTATGTATCCCTTATGGATAGGAAAAACTTTTATCTATATGCAAATGTGGGCGGTACAATAGAGAAGGGCGTTAGGGCTTCGTATAAATTGACCAATTATGAAGGTGAAGTGCGCAGGTTCAGAGAGAATATAGAGGGGGTTCAGTACTCTATCAATGGAGGTTTCGGTCTGGAATACAGGTTTGTAAAGAGATTCGGCATCTATCTTGAACCTAATGTGGCCTATTATTTCGACTCCGATATTCCTGCGAGCATAAGGACCGCCCAGCCGTTACAGGTAAAGGTAGATATAGGATTGAGATTCCATTTGAATTAGAATTGCAGCGTGATTGTAGAATCTGAAATAATAAAGGCAGGAAACGGTGAAAGTTCCTGCCTTTGTCTTTTTATGCGTTTTGGATATCAGTTTTCCGGATAGAGGAGATAGGGTTTTCTCTGCTCTTTGAATTTGGCTACGTCATCCTGCCACATCGCCTTTATCTGTTCGGCGCTCTTTCCCTCCTTGATCATTTTCCTTACATAGGCCTGCCCTGCCTCCAGTTCAAAGGAATTTCTGAAGAAATGGTCTCCCAAATTGAGATTATTGTAGGCATCTATGATGTATGAGAAATCTATTCCTTTTGCATTGATTTCATCTATGGAGGGATTTGTCCTCAAATCCACTCCGTGGCATACTTTGTCCAATTGGGGAGGAGTCTTCGCTCCGGGAATGCTGCGCGGAATGAATGTAAAATCATATCCGAGCATATTGGGGTGGCCGTACATCTGGAATGCCTTGTTCGTACCCCTGCCCAGACTCACCGGTGTGGCTTCGAAATAGCATGTAGAGGGGTAGAGGTAGATCGAACGCATGTCGGGAAGGTTCGGAGATGGCTTAAGCGGCAGCCTGTAGAGTTTTGCATGAGTGTAGTTCTTGCATTTTACGACTTTAAGGTCGCATTTCACGCCATCCTTGAGCCAGCCTTCTCCGTTCGCCATCGAGGCAAGTTCTCCGAGTGTCATGCCGTGTACTGTGGGAATGGGCAATCCTCCGACACCTGATTTATACTTCATGTCGAGAATCGGACCGTCTACATAGAATCCTATCGGGTTGGGTCTGTCGAGGACAATGAACTCCTTGCCGTATTCTGCGCATGTGGCCATCATGTTTACCATTGTGACATAATATGTGTAGAATCTTACGCCTACATCCTGCAGGTCGAAGAGCAGGACGTCGAACATATCCATTGTCTCTTTTGCAGGGGTGTTGTTCTTGCTCCCGTACAGGGATTTTATGGGAACTCCTGTCTTTGAATCTACAGAGTTGCCCACAGCTTCACCGGCATCGGCATCTCCTCTGAATCCATGCTCGGGGGACATTATGCAGGTTACGTTTATCCCCAATGAGAGCAGTGTGTCGAGGACATGTACACCGGGGGTTACAATCCCGCACTGGTTGGAGAGAATACATACCCTCTTGCCCTTCAGAAGCGGAAGATATTCCTCTACGGACTGTGCTCCGGTAAGAATATCGGTAGCATAATTTACATTCTCCTCTCCCGGAAAGGAATCCAGTTCGAATGTCTGTTTTTGGGCGGCTTCGCCGAGGAGTTTGTAGACATCCAGATCTACATTTTGTTGCGCGTTGCCCGAATTGCACGACTGGCACGTGAAGACAAACGCAAGTGCCGCCATGATAGTGGTAAAATACTTGGTCATGAGTTGTACGATTATTGGTTGTTTGTTGTAAAATACTCTTTTTCGGTCTCCTTCACTATTTTGAGAGTGGCTCCGCGGTTTTGCCTTACATACTCCCCGCAGATATTTCCATTGTTTTTAAGAGATTCCGGATGTTTGACATAGTTGTTCACTACGGAGTAGAGCGAAAGGGAATCCGTTATGTTTTGGGCGCCTCCGGCTTTCAGGAGATCCCTGGCCTCTTTGAATTTTTTATGGTTGGGGCCGAAAATTACGGGAATGGAGTATGCCGCCGCTTCGAGAATATTGTGGATTCCTGCTCCGAATCCTCCGCCTATATAGGCGAAATCCCCGTATCTGTAGATAGCTGAAAGAATTCCGACACAATCTATGATCAGGACATTGCAGCTGTCTATTTTATTCTGGACATCTTCAAGAAGCGAGCACTCCTGCGAACCGTATTCTGTTCCGGAGGTATATTTTTTGTCGAACCACGAAAAGCGCAGGGTATTGTAATCCCTGAACTCTTCCTCTATCTCCTCTATGCGATTGCCCGATGTTTCATGCGGGATGATGACGAGCTTTATCTTCTTGAAATTCTTCAGGACTTTTGCAATTATCTCTTCATCTGGTTTCCATGTGCTTCCGGCAATAAGAGTGAGATTGCCGGATGTGAATTTTTCTATTATGGGGAAATATTTGCTTTTGCCGATTATCTGGCAAACCCTGTCGAAACGGGTATCTCCGCATACCTTTACGTTTTTACATATTCCTATCGAGGCCAATAATTCCGCTGAAGGAGTATCCTGTACGAAGAGCATTGTAAAACAACGGAGCATTTTCCTGAAGAAACCGCCGTAAAATTGGAAAAAAGGCTGAGAAGGCCTGAATATCGCCGAAATCAGATAAGTCTCTATTCCCCGTTTTTTAAGTTCGGTGAGATAGTTGTACCAGAATTCGTATTTTACGAAAATCGCCTTTTCGGGTGAAACTGCATCGAGGAAGGCGCGGGCATGGGATCTTGTATCTACCGGAAGATAATAGACCCATGCCGCTCCATCGTAGTTTTTTCTCAACTGATAGCCGCTGGGCGAGAAAAAAGTAAGCAGGATTTTGTATTGCGGAGCATTCTGGCCATACCATTCCATCACCGGTCTGGCCTGCTCGAATTCGCCGACGGAGGAGCAGTGTACCCAGATTATCGGGGATGATGCGGTTACCTCTTTCCTGATTTTATCTATCAATCCTTTTCTGCCTTCGTAGAAAGCCTTTGCCTTGGGCTTAAAGAGCCCTGCGCATCCTGCAAGCAGGTAGTAGCATCTGTTGAATATGCCGTAAAGTAGTTTCAAACCGTCTGAATAAAATTGTACACGAATTACAAATTTAGTGTTTTTTTATGATAAAATCTGTGCGGCGTGGTTTTTAGTCTCTACTTTCTCGATAATGCGTTGCAGGATACCTTCTTCATCGAATATGAATGTACGGCGCAATGTGCCCGTTACGCTCTTTCCGTACATCTTTTTCTCTCCCCATGCTCCGAATGCCTGCAGCATCTGCGTAGAGGTGTCTGCCAAAAGGGTGAAGGGCAGCGAATATTTGTCTATGAACTTTTTATGCGATGCCGCGCTGTCCTTGCTTACTCCTACCACATTGTATCCGGCGGCGGTAAGGGCTGCATAGTTGTCGCGCAGGTTGCAGGCTTCTGCCGTGCATCCCGATGTATTGTCTTTAGGATAAAAGTATATAATCGTCTTTTTCCCGATAAAAGAGGAGGAGTCGATTATGTTGCCGTTCTGGTCTTCGACCTTGAACTCCGGCATCTTGTCACCGATTTTTAACATATTTGTGCGTTTTTGTGAATTTACTGAATGCAAAATTACTTTTTTATAAAAAAATAATAGAATTTTTATGAAAAAATACTTTGCGGGACTCAGGTTTACGGGCAATCGCTCAAGAATCTTTTTAGCAAAGACAATCTGAAAAAGGCTGCCGACGCCGTTGTGGAGCAGCTCGACGTTACTCCTAAAAACGTGGCCGGCCAGTGGGAATACGACGGTATAGCCGTAAGCCTCGGCGGTGACAACAAGCTGGCGAATGCAGCGTCCAACATGGCTTTGGGCTCGGTAGAGGAGAAACTTAACGAATATCTGGCAAAAGTCGGCATTAAGAAGGGAACTTTCAGCTATACTTTCAACGACGACGGTACCTTTACCACGAACCACGGTAAAATCAAATTGCCCGGCAAATATACCTTCTCAAAGGAGAACAAGACTCTGGAACTCGATTATGGAATGAATGAGAAGTTCAAAGGCGTTGCATTGCATACTCAGGTAAGCGTTACGACTTCAGGTATGGAACTTCTGTTCAGCGCAGACAAACTGCTCGACTTTGTAAGCAAGCTTACCTCTTCTGTAGGAGATTCAAAACTCGGTGAGCTCAACAACCTCGTGAAAAAAATCGACGGTTTAAAGATAGGGTTCAAGCTTACCCGCAGCGCAAAATAAAGCCTGCAGGTTCAAGACAGACAAAAGCGTGTCATCCGAAAATACGGCTGGTGCTTATTGCATGCTGCCCGGGAGGCAGTTCCTCGAACGTATTCTCCATGCTGGCCAAGGGCGATGTCGCCCTCTCTGTAACGATGACAGCTACAAGCAGTGTCATAACGCTGTTTACCCTGCCGTTTATTATGGAGCTTGCCTCGCATGTAGTGTCGCAGCAGACAGGAGCGGAAGTGAATCTTCCTGTGAGCAAACTGCTGGTTCAGAATATAGTGCTTCTGTTTGTCCCGATTGCTGCCGGGGCCGCTTTCCGCAGGATTGCCCCAAAGGCTGCCTCAAGGGTCAACAAGGTTTTGGGCAAGGCCGCCTTTCCGGCCCTGATGCTTCTTGCATTGCTCTTTTTCCTGCAATATACGAAGGAGATAATGGAGAACTTCGCCCTGCTGGGGCTTGCAACGGCTTCTCTTATCCTTGCGGCAATGCTTTGCAGTTCGCTGCTTTCCCGTTTATCCGGCTTTACGCCTGCCGTACGCAGGACAATAGTCATAGAGGTGGGGATGCAGAATGCGGCACAGGCCATTGCAATCGCCTTTTCTCCGTTTATCTTCAACAGCGGCGAGATGGCCATTCCCGCCATAATTTACGCACTGCTGATGAACATAGTGCTGCTCATTTACGTTGCGACCTTTTTGTTTTTGCCGAATTATAAAATAAAATTCAAAAAACTCTGTTAAATTGCGGCAAATTTGTTGAGTGATGAAAAAATCCCTTCAGCTTATAGGCGAGTATTATCTTTTGATGCGGCAGGTTTTTCAAAAACCCGACAAAGGCAGAATATTTTGGAAGCAGTATGCCGTTGAATCGCAGAAGCTTATTTTGGATTCTATTCCCATTATAGGCATAATATCGCTTTTCATAGGGGCGGTAATCGTGATTCAGACCGCAAACAATATGGGGAATCCCTTTATCCCGAAGATGTATGTCGGATATATGGCCCGCGAATGTCTTGTGCTGGAATTCTGCTCCACAATGATTGCGCTCGTGCTTGCCGGAAAGATAGGTTCCAACATCGCGTCGGAGATAGGCAGCATGCGTATAACCGAGCAGATAGATGCAATGGACATGATGGGGGTAAATTCTGCCAATTATCTCATTTTGCCAAAGATAGCCGCTTCCGTAACATTAAGCCCGTTCCTTATGCTCATAAGCTTTTTCCTCGGTCTTATCGGCGGCGCCGCAATAGTGATATTTACGGGAATAATAACATACAGCCAGTATATCGACGGCCTGCAGTTCGCATTCAAGGTCTTTTATATCTATTACAGTATGATAAAGATGGCGGTATTCGGCTTTTTGATTACATCCGTGGCTGCGTTTTTCGGCTATTATGCCACGGGAGGGTCGCTCGGAGTGGGGCGGTCGAGCACAAAGGCCATAGTGGTGAGCAGCGTGCTTATTCTTATTTTCGACCTTGTATTAACGGAACTCATTTTGTAATGATAAAGGCAAATCATTTATATAAATCTTTCGACGGGAAACCTGTCCTGTCGGATATATCCATAGAGTACAAGCCGGGGGAGTGTTCGCTTATAATAGGTGCGAGCGGCTCGGGCAAGACGGTGTTGCTTAAGACCTTGGTAGGGCTGTACAAGCCCGACGGGGGTGAGATATGGTATGAGAACAAACTGCTTACCGCGCTCGATTCGAAGTCCAAAAAGGAGCTGCACAAGGAGATAGGGATGCTTTTCCAGGGTAGCGCCCTCTTCGATTTTGCGACTGTGGAGGAGAATGTCATGTTCCCGATGAATTTTTTTACGGACTGGAGCCTGGAGCAGAAAATGGAGCGGGTGAATTTTTGCCTGAAAAGGGTGAATCTGGAAAACGTAAATAAAAAAATGCCTTCCGAATTGAGCGGCGGAATGCAGAAAAGGGTGGGCATTGCCAGAGCCATAGCATTGAATCCCAAGTATCTTTTTTGCGACGAGCCGAATTCCGGGCTCGACCCTTCGACTTCGATTCTCATAGACAATCTTATAAGGGAGATTACTCAGGAGTACGGGATAACTACCGTAATCAATACGCACGATATGAACTCCGTGCTCGAGATAGGAGATAAGGTGGGCTTTATCTATAGTGGAAAACTGTTATGGGAGGGAAGCAGCCGGGATATCTTGAAATCGGAGTGCAGGGAACTCAACGACTTTGTCTTTGCTTCCAAGATGGCCAAGCTTCTTAAAAGCTACGTTTAGCGGCCGATGCGCACTGTGCGGCTTCCGTCCGGGCAGCTCTCTATGGCAACAGGTATATAGCCTTCGGGGAGAATCTGTTCTATCTTTTCTGGCCACTCTATAAAACAAAGGGCCTCTGCGGAAAAATACTCCTCTATACCTATGTCGTATGCCTCCTTTATGGAGTTGATTCTGTAAAAATCGAAGTGATAAATCGGGAATCCCTTTGCCGAAACATATTCGTTTACGATGGTAAATGTAGGGCTGTTTACAATATCGGTTACTCCCAGCCTTTTGCACAATGCGGTTATGAATGTGGTCTTTCCCGCGCCCATGGCACCGTAGAATGCAAATATGTTGCTTTCAATCTCCCTGGATTCCGATATGTAATCCAGAAATTGCCCGGCGCATTTGCCGATGCTTTCCAGATTCTCTATTTTGAACTCTTTCATCGTAAAAAAACTGTCGGAGTGCAAAGTTAATATATTTCTTTATTAATTTTGTGAACGCTATGGATATAAAGGATTTTCTAAACAAAAACGACAAATATGCATCCGGGGCCGGTGCACGGCTGACAGAGGTGCGCGAAGGTTATGCCCGTGCGGAGATGGTTGTGGGCAGAGAGCATCTGAATGCCGGCGGCGTGTGCCAGGGAGGCGCACTTTTTACGCTTGCCGATTTTGCGATGGCTGCCGTCATGAACAGCCACATGAAATTGACCTTGAGCATAGAGAGCACAATCTCTTTTATGAAAAGCGCTGCGGAAGGCGAACTCCTGACCGCTGAGGCGGTAGAGGTATACGACCATAGAAAAATACCCTATTGCGAGGTGAAGGTGAGAAACGGCAGAGGGGAACTGGTCTGTGCCGTTTCCGGAATGGGTTACCGCAAGGAGGAGACGCTTCCCCTCTCTTAGATTTCATTCCTGAAACAGAGCGCTCCTGCAATGTGCTCGCTCCTGATTCTTTCCGAGCCGGAGAGGTCTGCCATTGTACGTGCTATTTTTATGATTCTTGTGTAGGAACGCATCGACAGTTGCTGCTTTTCCATTATGCTTTTAAGCAGTTTTTCCTCTGTAAATCCCAATCTGCAATATTTGCCTATAAGATTTGCAGGCAGCCTGCTGTTGGTGGTGAATTTCTCTCCGCGGTATCTTTCATTCTGTATCATCCGGGCATGCTCCACTCTTTTTGCAATATCGGCACTCCGTTCCGACAGGTCGCCCTCCTTTATCTTTTTTGCCGGGACCGGTTTCAGGTTTATCTGGATATCTATCCTGTCTAAAATGGGGCCCGATATTTTTGACTGGTATTTTCTGATGGCGGAGGAGCTGCAGGTGCATTTGCCGCCTGGGATGTTGTAGTAACCGCAAGGGCATGGATTCATTGCCGCCACGAGCGTGAACGAGCATGGATAGATTACCTTTTTCCTGACACGGCTTATCTGTACGAAGCCGTCTTCCATGGGCTGGCGCAATACCTCTATGGTGTGACGCGGAAATTCCGTGAATTCGTCGAGAAACAGCACTCCGTTATGTGCCAGCGAAATCTCTCCGGGGAGGGCATTGCTGCCGCCTCCCGTAAGCGATGCCGTACTTGCCGTATGGTGCGGCGCCCTGAACGGCCTCTCTTTGAGAAGTCCTCCGCACTCTTTAAGCAATCCGGCCACGGAATAGATTTTACTCGTGTCGATTGCTTCCTCCTTTGTCATGGAGGGCAGAATGCTGCTTAAAGAGCGGGCCAAAAGTGTTTTGCCGCATCCCGGACTTCCGGAAAGCAGTATATTGTGGCCTCCCGCCGCCGCCACTTCCAATCCTTTTTTCGCAATCTCCTGTCCTCTGATATATGCAAAATCGTTTTCGTAGAGAGTATCATGCTCATGAGGGCTTTTATATGGAATCTTGCTGCAAAGATGCTTCTGCGCCCGGTCAGGGCTTTCCAGAATATTTATTACATCCTCTACGCTCTCTGCCCAGAAAATTGAAACATTGTCTATTTCGGTGCATTCCATTGCCGTGCGGCGGGGAAATATGCAGGAGCGGAATCCCATTTTATTTGCGGATGCGGCGATTGCCAATGCCCCCTGGAAATCCCTCAGCGTACCGTCGAGCGCAAGTTCTCCCATTATAAGATGGCCCGAGAGTTTCCTTTCGATATAAAGTTCCGTGCCGTCGCCCTTTTTTATTATCTGCCCCGATGCGTAAAGTATTCCTACGGCTATCGCCAAATCGAATGCAGACCCCTCCTTTTTGATATTTGCAGGCGCCATGTTTACAAGAATCCTTTTACCGGGAATTTTGAAACCGAAATGGCCGAGTGCGCCTGAGATGCGTTGCAGGCTCTCTTTTACAGCCACATCGGGTAATCCTACCAGATTGAATGAAATGCCGGGAGTGATGTCTACCTCTACCGTTACGGTAATGGCGTCTATCCCGTTGCAACATGCGCAATAGACTTTACAAAACATGTGAAATCGGTTTTTACTGTAAAATAAGGGGATAAAAACCGGAATTTCCAGAGTCCGTGTAATAAATACTGAATTTTAAAATTTATTGTACGGCCTGTGCCGCGGACCTCGGCCATTCGCCGACCTCCAGGTCGGTTACCTTGCCCTTTTCGATTTTGAACCGTAAAGCGGTACGGACGGTATGGAATCCTTGTATGCCTGCTGCTCCCGGGTTCATTACGAGCATGTTGAACTTTTTGTCATTCATTACTCTGAGAATGTGGGAATGGCCGCATACGAAGATATCGGGCCGGTGTGCATATATGAGTTGAAGCGCTTTATAATCGTATCTGTACGGATAGCCGCCGATGTGCATCATCAGAACCTTCATCCCTTCAATTGTGAAGGAGCGGGTATATGGCTGGCAACGCCGTATTGTCTGGTCGTCGCAGTTGCCGTAGACTCCGAGCAGAGGCTTGAATGCTGCAATCGAATCCATGGTCTGTACATTTCCGAAGTCGCCTGCATGCCATATCTGGTCTACAGGCTGCAGAAACTCCTTTACAGGTTCATCGAAAAGGCAATGCGTATCCGATATGAGTCCGATATATGCCACTGCGTTACAGTTTTATCACTATTTTCTTTTTATAGAGCCACATGGCCATGAGGGTAAATATGGCAACGTAAATCAGTGCATAGATAAGCGATGATATGTTATTGCTTTCTCCTGTTATTGCTACACACACGTTGTTGTAGAACCAGCTCGAGGCGCTCCATACTTTTTCCTGTACTGCGCCATCTGAAACTGTTTCCGCAGTCCATTTGATTATCCTTCCGAATACCTTGGCAAAGACTCCCGCCATTACGAATGCAAAGAGCGGGTTCATACCCAGCGCCTTGAAAGGAGTAAAGAATCTTTCCTTGCCTTTTATATCTATGAAGTAGATGAAGAATGCAAGCATCATTATGCACCAGCCCCCTGCATAAAGGACATATGAACCTGTCCATAACGCCTTTATTATGGGATACCAGATGCTTAAGACCAGACCTCCCGCAATGGAGAGCATGCCTGTCGTATATAGGAACGAGACCGTCTCTATCTTGCTCCGGCTTGTGCGGATTTTGTTTCCTATAAGGAATCCGAACAATACTGTACATGCACCTGAAAGCGTTCCCAACAATCCTTCAGGGTCGAACGCTATACCGTAGCCGTGATATACGTGACTTTCCCCTACAAGAGCGATATCTATGGCTCCGGAGCCCTGGCCTGCAAGCGAGAGTGCGCCTTTTGCGCCGTTTACCAGCCCGGCGCTGCTGTCGCCTATAAGCAGCAATATAATCCAGTGCAGAATCATCAGGAAGGCCATTGCCGGAACAATCTTTTTGGGCTTTTGCAGCCAGAGCGCAATGAGGCCTCCTACGATGTAGCACATTGCAATTCGCTGCAACACTCCGAAAATTCTTATATTTTGCAGGTATTCGAGATAATTTTCACCGAATGTAAGTTGGGGGTTGGGCGATGTGGGGTAGAACGGAAATGCATTTAGTGCCAGCCCTACAACAAATATGAGCACTCCCCTTTTTATGAGTTTCCTGACGCTTGCCCTGTTCAGGGCTTCGTTGTATTTGGCAAACGAGAAGGCCATTGCCGCTCCCACTACAAAGAGAAAAAACGGGAAAACCAAATCTGTAGGGGTGCATCCTGCCCACGGTGCATGGGCCAACGGGGAAAATATATGCGACCATGAACCTGGATTGTTTACCAGAATCATACCTGCCACGGTCATGCCTCTAAGCACGTCCAATGCGACATACCTTGTAGTTTTAATCTCTGCCATACCGTTTTTGTGTTAAATTGCCTGTACAGGTTACAAAAGTAATAAAATTAAGGGGAGAGTAATAAAAATTCTAACTTTGCAGGGAATTTGGTTATGGAACTTTTTTACACTTCGAATATTGACGGGAACCAGGCCGTGCTCGACGCAATCGAGAGCACGCATTGTATGAAAGTGTTGCGTCATCGGGTAGGGGATACGGTTTCGGTCATGGACGGAAAGGGCACTCTGCTCAGATGCAGGATAGCGGAATACCGTAAAGACGGGACTTTGCTGGAAATTATTGGGAGAGAGGAGAATTTCGGAGCCCATAATTATGATCTTGAGATGGCTGTAGCCCCTACAAAGAATATCGAGCGTTACGAATGGTTTCTGGAAAAGGCTACGGAGATAGGGATAGATACCGTTGTACCTGTAATCTGTTCCCGTTCCGAACGGAAATCCATAAAGACCGACAGATGCGGCAAATTGTTATTGTCGGCGGCAAAACAATCTCTGAAAGGGCGTATTCCCCTGCTGAGAGAGTGCTGCCGGGTTGAGGATTATATAAGGGAGTGCGACAAGGACAGAATCAGGCTGATAGCCTATTGCGGTTCTGTAGAGGGTGCGGAAAAGTCCTCTTTACGGCAGGTTCTGGAATCCTGCAGTGGCGGAAATGTAAAGATTTCCATTATGATAGGCCCCGAAGGGGATTTCTCTTCCCAAGAGGCTGAACTGGCCCTCAAATGCGGTTTCCGGATAATCCATCTGGGAAAGTCGCGGTTGAGAACCGAAACAGCGGCCGTGGTGGCCTGCTGTTCGGTCTACAATATGTTGGGTTAGCTATTTTCTGATTATCTCTATTTCTCCGCCGAGCCCTATCTTGATGATTTGGGACGCTTTGTGAGTGGCCGCTCCTTCGCATTCGGGAGATACTGCAAAATCTGCGGCATCCAAAATCTCCCGTGTTATCTCATTGTATGATTGGGGGGCAGGAGTACCTGAAATATTTGCAGATGTAGATACTATCGGTTTTTTGAATCTTTTTATAAGATTGATGCAAAAGTCGCTCAGGGGGATTCTTATCCCTACACTCCCGTCTTCTGCAATTACATTCTCCGCCAATCCTGCCGCACCGGGATAGATTATCGTCATAGGTTTGTCGTTCAACTCTATCAGCTGGTAGGCTATTTCTGGGATCTGATGTACATATCTGTTTATCATATCGGTATTCGATGCCAATACGATAAGGCTTTTACTGTCGGAACGTCTCTTTATTTTATAGATTTTTTCTACGGCGTCTGCGTTTGTGGCATCGCATCCTATTCCCCAGATGGTATCGGTGGGGTATATTATAATTCCGCCCTCTCTGAGCACTTTCAATGCGGCATCTATCTGTTCTTTCATTTTATCTGTGATTTAATCGTTATATCCTGTTTCGGCAATTACGGGGTAATGGTCCGATAAATTTATCCTCGGGGTGTGGTGCGAGATTCCTGAAAACTCTTTTGGGAAGAGTATGTAGTCTATTCTGAGCAGCGGCCATAACGGTGCAAAAGTGGCGGCAAATCCTTTTCCCGCCTCCTTAAACGAGTCTTTTCTCCCTTTCGAAAGCCTGTGATAGGCATAGGAGAGGGGAGTGTCGTTGAAGTCTCCGCAAATTATTACCGGATGGCGGCTGTGCCCTATATTTTCCAAAATCGTATTTACCTGGTCTGAACGCTTTATGGTGGTCCCTTTCATCTTTTCCTGTATCTCTTTCTGGGAGTCCGTCAATTTTTTTATTATGGAGGTAAAGGAGATATTGTAAGATTCAAGATGGTTGTTGTATATGCGCAGAGTGTCGTGCCCGATGTCTATATCGGCGAAAATGGAGAGATTGGTGCTTGCAGGGAATGTCATGCTCCCGCTTCCTGCGATTTTCCAGCGGCTTAAGATAATGTTTCCGAAAAGGTGTCCGTCGCGTGTTCTGAAAAGTTTATAGTGCCTGTACGGATATTGTCGCGAAAAGATCGTGTCTGCCTGGAGGTAATCGGCGGCGTAGAACTCCTGGAGACATACGATTGCCGCCCCCTCTTTTTCCAAATGCCCTGCAATTTGTTTTCTGCAGTTTTCTCTCTCCATTTCCGGGTTTGCCGAGGAGAACATCCCTACATTGTAGCTCTCGATTTTCAGGCTGCCTTTGTACTCTGTCTCTTCGTCTTTTGAATCGTTTCCTATCCTGAAAAACGAGTCTGCGAAGAGAAGGAAGGGGAGCAGCACTATCAGGGGAATCCATGCCGAGCGGCTTCTTTTTACGAGGGCGGCTATCAGAAGAATGAAATTTATAATGGCGATGGGAATGAAAAAGAGCCCGAAAAACATGGGGAAGGAGAAAACGGACGGGTCGGTAAAGACGGAGATATATGAGAGCGCCATTGCCATTGCAGCTACAATAAGTACGAGCCGGAATGAAACGGAAAAAAAGAGAGGTGTTTTCCGCCTGCCGTTATATTTGTCGCGCCGCTTCATTAAAAGGTCAATAATACATCCTGTTGTTTTTCTTCCAATGCATTATCAGGAAAAATCCGAAGATCATGCCTCCGAGATGGGCGAAATGGGCTACTCCGCTGTCGCGTCCCGTAAGGCCGAGCAGAAGTTCGATTGCTCCGAATATTATAACGAAGTATTTCGCCTTCAGCGCTACGGGCGGAAAGACAAGCCCTATTATATTGTTGGGGAAGAGCATCCCGTATGCAAGCAGCAGACCATAAATGGCGCCTGACGCACCTACTGTCGGAGTATTGTATAATATCCTCAATTGTTCGTATGCCTGATAGCTGCCGGCCGTAATTGCATTTTCCAATCCCGTTGCCTGAAGGTGGAGTACGAGGCTGTGCAGGATTGCCGCCCCTATTCCTGTTACAAGGTAGTAAAGCAGGAATTTCTTGCCGCCCCAGACATTTTCCAATACGGACCCGAAGAAAAAAAGCGTGTACATGTTAAAGAGTATATGTACGAAACTGCCATGCATGAACATGTGGGTAAGGAACTGGTATGGCTTGAAAAACTGTGACTTGAAGTAAAATAGCGAGAGCTTTTCGTACATGAAATTGCCTATAATCAGTGTTGCGACGAACATGATTATATTTATTATTATAATGTTTTTTACTACAGGCGGTATTCTGTTGAACATATTTTCAAATATTTATTTTTTAAGCATTTCCGACAGCTCTTCTGCCGGTATAATCTTCATTATTGGTCGTCCGGAAGGGGTATAGGAGTTGTTTTTGCATCCTAAGATGCTCTCTATTACGGTTTGTGCCTCTTCACGGGTAATATTTTGCCGGTCGTATTTAATGTTTTTTACCATTGCGAGAGCGATTTTTTCCCTGTATTCGGCAGCCGGAGTTGCAGACGGACCGTCATGGGATTCATTTAACGCCTCTATAAGGCTCTCTATACTCTCTTTTACATCGATTTGCTGGTTTTCGAAAGCCGCCGGCAGCCCGGATACGATTATGCTGTTTTTCCCGAAAGGCCTTATCTCGAATCCGTACTCCTTTACCTTTTCCTCCATCTGTGCAAGGAGTGCGAATGAGGCGCTGTCTACCTCTACCGTTTGCGGAAAGAGCGTCTGCTGTATTGCAGGTCTGGCATTTTCAAGGGCACTTAAATAACGTTCGTAGGCAATACGCTCTTTGGCGCGTGCTATGTCTATGATTACAAGTTCGTTCCCTGCGCAAGTAATCAGGTATTTGCTGCCGATTTTCAGAAATCCGGCGGGCGCTGTATCTTCTGCTGAGCGGCAGTCGAACAGTTTTTTGCCCTCCATGCTCAAATCATAGCCGGAGTGCTCCCTTTGCTGTGTCCGGCGCATCGGTTCCCCGTTGTCCAGATCCCTGAAAGGATTGAAGAGCGGGTCATAATTTATTTTTGGCGGACGGATGTTTGTGTAATCCAACGGCGTTGCAGGTATTTCCGGAGCCCCTTCCCTGTCGAAATCTATAGATGGAGAGAGGGAATTGCCTCCTATCGCCTCCTTTACCGCCGCCAAAAGTATTTCAAAAATTATTGAGTCATCTTCGAATTTTATTTCGGTTTTTGTGGGATGGATATTGACATCCATATTGCCTGGAGCTATATCCAGAAAGATGAAATACGAAGGTGTATATCCCTGGGGAATCAGGTTAGCATAGGCCTTTATAACGGACTTATGCAGCATGGGGCTTTTGAAAAAGCGCCCGTTTACAAAAAGATACTGATTGTTCTGTATCTTTTTTGCATTTTCAGGACGGCCGACAAATCCCCTTAT
Organism: uncultured Bacteroidales bacterium; assembly: GCA_944325445.1. Lineage (GTDB taxonomy): Bacteria > Bacteroidota > Bacteroidia > Bacteroidales > UBA932 > Egerieousia. Next base: position 100,084 of record CALVAG010000004.1, read on the forward strand.
ATTTACGACATTGGTATCTGCCTCTATATCTATGAGGTCTTTTGCGATGTTCCTGCCCTCTATCTGCAATATTCTCTGTTTTATGTTCTGTACCGCATGCAGGTGGAATATCTGTCTGGAATTGTGTATGAATTTGAATTCTATATCCGGTTTCGGGATGGCTATACGTGTAAATTCTGCGAGAATCTGCCGATATTCCACATTGTCGGATTTTAAGAATTTACGCCTTGCCGGAAGGTTGTAAAAGATGTTTCTTACTGCAAAGTTGGAACCCTGGGGGGTAGCTGTCCGGCATTTTGAAATTATACTGTTTTCTGCAATCCGTATCTCTGTGCCGAGCTCTTCGCCGGCTTTCTTCGTCTTTAACGTGACCTCCGCACATGAGGCGATCGAGGCAAGCGCTTCTCCTCTGAATCCGTAAGTTGTTATGTTGTAAATATCTTCCGCCTTCTCTATTTTGGAAGTGGCGTGTCTTTCGAAACAGAGAGCGGCCTCCTCTTCGTCCATTCCGCATCCGTTGTCTATAACCTGAATGAGAGTGCGCCCGCTGTCGTTTACAATCAGGGTTATCTGCGATGCGTTTGCATCGGCTGCATTCTCCATAAGTTCCTTTACAACGGAAGAGGGGCGTTGGATTACCTCGCCTGCCGCTATCAGATTTGCGATATTTGAGGGGAGTACCTTAATCATTTAACTGAAAAAAAGTGATATGCCGTCTGTAAAATAGATAAGTGCTATAACAATGATAATGACGGCGATTATCGAGACAAACCTCGTGAGTTTGTTAGCACCTCTGCTCCTTCTGGATTCGTATCTTATGTTTTTGAATCCTTTCCTGATGGTCTCTCCCGGAACATATTCGCCCTTAGCCCGCTTTTCCGCGTTCTCTATCTTCTCCTTTATGGCCTCTTTGCGCTCATCGTAATAGATGGGCTGATAGTTGAAAACCCTGTGGGCCGGAGTCTTGAAGAAAAAAAATCCCATTGCCGTAAATTTTATACCAATCTACAAAGTTAACGCAAAAATTGTACCTTTGCAATGACCAAATAGAGCATTATGGAGTTCAGAACAGGTAACGGTTATGATGTACATCTGCTGGCCGACGGTCTGCCTTTCTTTTTGGGCGGTGTAAAAATCGAGCATACCAAAGGATGCGTGGCCCATTCAGACGGAGATACGCTTATTCATGCTCTTTGCGATGCACTGTTGGGTGCGTTGGCTCTTGGAGACATAGGCAAACATTTTCCGGATACTTCGGATGAATTCAAGGGAATCGACAGCAAGATTTTACTTGAAAGGAGTTATTGTCTGGTAAAGGAGAGAGGTTTTTCGCTGGTGAATGCAGATTGTACGATTTTATTGCAAAAACCCAAAGTTGCCGGATATATAGATTCAATGCGAAGCGTTTTGGCTGAAATACTTGAAGTTACGCCTGAAAGAATTTCGGTGAAAGCTACTACGACAGAGGGTGCGGGCTTTGTCGGCAGGGAAGAAGCGGTTGCAGTTTATGCAACAGTTTTGGTAGAAAAAAAATAAATTCATACATTTGTCCCCGCAAAAGTTCTGAGATATGGTGTAATGGTAGCACAAGAGATTCTGGCTCTCTTGGTTCGGGTTCGAGTCCTGATATCTCAACAAAATTCTTGCATGTTATTGCGAGTGCCGTTGTAAGGCGCAGTAGCTCAGCTGGTTAGAGCGCATGATTCATAATCATGAGGTCACCAGTTCAATCCTGGTCTGCGCTACATTGGGAATGAGGTACTTAGGGAAACCTGAGCGCCTCATTTTTTTTGTTATGTTGCGAGTTCTGCAACGAATCGATGTAGCTTTAGATAGGAATATGCCTGATTGCATGCCGGACAAGAGAAAATATTGCTAATTTTGTTAAGATATAGCTGTCGGATACTTTATTGTGCTGAAGAATCCCGGAATTTTTGGCGTAAATATTGTAGAAGAGTAAAGGCTACGGTAAAAATTTGAAAATAACAGTATATGCAGATAAATATCCCCACCGAAAAAGTTGTGGATGTCGGGAAAAAAGGCATCGGCAAGATTAAAAACAAAGTAAAGAGTTTCAAGAAGTTGCCCAAATGGAGCTGGTATGCGATAGGTTTCGGATGCGCTGCAGTTATCGCCGGCGGCATAATATTGCTCTGGCCCGAACCTCCCAAACCGGTCTATCCGGTAATCGAGGCGCAGCCTGTAGTAGTGGATGATGTCAATATATACGGCGAATATGCGGGCAGGATACGCGCGCAGCAGTTTGTGGAGATAAGGGCGCGAGTTGAGGGGTATCTGGAAAAGATGCTCTTTGAGGAGGGTACATATATAGAAAAAAATGAGGTGCTTTTTGTCATAGACCCGAAACTTTACAGGGCGAGCGTAGAAAAAGCCAAGGCTCAGTTGAACAAGAACAAGGCTCTGGCACTCAAGGCAGAACGCGATTTAGGCAGAATACGCCCCCTTTTCGAGCAGAATGCGGCAAGCCGTCTCGACCTCGATAATGCCATTGCTTCGTACGAGAGCGCGAAGGCGGAGGTGGTAATGAGCGAGGCGGACCTTACCCAGGCGGAGATAGCATTGGGCTATACTACCGTACGTTCCCCCATTTCAGGCTATATAAGTGAAAGGAATGTAGATATAGGAACCCTTGTGGGACCGGGCGGAGGAAAGTCGCTTCTTGCAACGATAGTAAAGAGCGATACCGTGCGCGTGGATTTCAGCATGACAGGCCTGGACTATCTGAAAAGCAAGGAGAGAAACGTGAATTTGGGACAGAAGGACTCTTCGAGGAAATGGAATCCCTATATAACCATAACCCTTGCCGACAATACGCAATATCCGTTGAAGGGTATGGTGGATTTTGCAGATCCGCAGGTAGACCCGAATACAGGTACATTCTCTGTAAGGGCAGAGATGGCAAATCCCGACAGAATCCTGCTTCCCGGGCAGCTGACCAAGGTGAAACTCTTGCTCGACGTGCGTGAAAATGCAATTGTGATTCCGAACAAATCTCTGGTGATAGAGAAGGGCGGTGCATTTGTCTTTGTCGTAAGAAGAGACAGCATAGTGGAGAAAAGGTTTATCGAACTCGGTCCGGAAGTGGGCGATAATGTGGTAGTGGAGAGAGGCTTGGGTTCGGATGAAAGAATCGTAGTAGAGGGATTCCACAAATTGAGACACGGTATGAAGGTGAGCCCCATAATAGTTGAACCTCAAAAACTGGAGCAGGAGGAGAGCTGAGCCGATGAAGAGTGATTTTTTTATAGACAGGCCGATATTTTCCACTGTCGTTTCGATTGTAATAGTGCTGGTTGGTCTGATAGGCCTTGTTCTGTTGCCTGTAGACCAGTATCCGCAAATCGTCCCCCCTGTAGTCAAGGTTTCGGCTTCATATCCCGGCGCCGGTGCCGAAACGGTCTCGCAGGCTGTCGCAACGCCTATAGAGCAGGAGCTGAACGGTACGCCGGGCATGCTTTACATGGAATCGAGCAGTACCAATAACGGGAATTTTTCGGTAACCATAACATTCGATATAGATACGGACCCCGATCTGGCGGCCGTAGAGATTCAGAACCGCGTAAAACAGGCGGAATCCCGTCTGCCGGCGGAGGTGATACAGAACGGAATATCTGTAGACAAGCAGGCCTCCAACAAACTGATGACAATAACGTTGCTTTCAAATGACCCGAAATTCGATGAAATTTACCTCAGCAACTATGCCACTCTTAACGTACTCGACCTTCTCAGGCGTATTCCGGGCGTAGGACAGGTCTCCAATGTGGGCAGCCGCTATTATGCCATGCAGATTTGGGTGCAGCCCGAAAGGCTGGCCAATCTCGGGCTTACGGTCCAGGATCTGCAGAATGCGATAAAGGAGCAGAACAGGGAGTCTGCGGCCGGCGTTTTGGGACAGCAGCCCATGACCGGGGTAGACGTCACCCGTCCGATAGTGGCGAAAGGGCGTCTTTCAACTGTCAGCGAATTCGAAAATATTGTAGTCAGGGCACGCAGCGACGGGTCAATTATAAGGTTGAGAGATGTTGCAAGGGTTTCGCTCGAAGCATCGTCTTATAATACCGAGAGCGGAATAAACGGGGGCAATGCCGCCGTGCTCGATATAAAGATGCTTCCCGGCATGAATGCGGTGGAGGTGGCCAATTCCGTAAAGGAGACGATGGAGCAGATAAGCGAGAATTTCCCGGAGGGCATATCGTATGAGATACCGTTCGATATGACAACCTATATTTCGCAGTCTATCCATGAAGTGTACAAGACCCTCTTCGAGGCCCTTGTGCTTGTCATACTTGTGGTATTCCTCTCATTGCAGAGCTGGAGGGCGACTCTTATTCCCGCTATCGCAGTACCCATATCGCTCATAGGAACGTTCGGAGTGATGCTCATGTTCGGATTTTCGCTCAACACCCTTACGCTGTTGGGACTTGTCCTGGCCATAGGTACGGTGGTCGATGATGCGATAGTGGTAGTGGAAAACGTAGACAGAATCATGCATGAACAGGGGCTCTCCCCTTATGAGGCAACGAAAATTGCGATGCAGGAACTGGGCGGAGCGTTGATAGCGATGTCGCTTGTGCTTTGCGCCGTCTTTATTCCGGTAAGTTTCCTTTCAGGAATTACGGGAATGCTCTACAGGCAGTTTACCATAACTATAGCCGTATCTGTAATTATCTCCACGGTAGTGGCGCTTACCCTCAGCCCGGTGATGTGTTCGATATTCCTCAAGCCTGCTACGGAGAAAAAGGGCGAGGAGAAGAACAGGCTCTTCAGGTTTATAAACAGGTGGCTGGCAAAGGGTGAAAAATATTATACGGAAATCATAGGCAAATCCATAAAGAATTCGAAACGGGTATTCGCGGCGTTCGGCATAGCGATTGTCGCAATATGGGCCATGAACAAACTGGTGCCCCAAAGTTTTATCCCGCAGGAGGATCAGGGCTACTTTACTGTGGAGCTGGAACTGCCCGAGGGGGCGACTTTGGAGAGGACGCGCGAAGTTACGGACAGGGCCATGGCCTATCTGCTGGCGCAGCCTGATGTGGAACATGTGCTTAATGTCACCGGTTCGAGCCCGAGGGTGGGGACCAACCAGTCGCGCAGCCAGATGACGGTCATTATGAAACCGTGGGACGAGCGCAAGACCGAAAGCATATCGGAATTTATGGAGCAGGTGAGGGAAGAGCTGTCGCAATATCCGGAGAGCAATGTCTATCTGAGTTCCCCTCCGGTTATTCCGGGCCTCGGAACTTCCGGCGGTTTCGAGATGGTGCTCGAATCGCGCGGAAACATGACCTATGCCGATTTGCAGGCTGCAACTGATACCCTTATCCATTATGCCTCAATGAGAAAGGAACTTGCGAGGGTAAACAGTTCCATGCAGAATGATATTCCCCAACTCTATTTCGATGTAGACAGGGATATGGCGAAACTGATGGGCGTTTCTGTTTCCGATATCTTCACTACCGTAAAGGCATTTACCGGTTCCGTATATGTAAACGATTTCAACCTCTTCAACAGGGTTTACAGGGTTTATATTCAGGCAGAAGCTCCATACAGGGCCTCGAGAGGCAATATGAACCTTTATTTCGTAAAGGGTGCAGAAGGCGAGATGATTCCCGTTACCTCTCTCGGAACCACAAGCTATACGACCGGCCCGGGTACTATAAAGAGGTTCAACATGTTCTATTCCTCTACCATTACGGGGGAGGCCGCCCACGGATACAGTTCCGGCCAGGCGATGCAGGTGCTGGAAAATATCGTGAAGGAGAAGTTGCCCAAGGAGGTCGGCATAGAGTGGAGCGGACTTTCGTATCAGGAGAAAAAGCAGAGCGGCCAGACGGGTCTGGTGATAATGCTGGCCTTCCTCTTCGTATTTCTTTTCCTGGCCGCGCAGTATGAGAGCTGGTCTGTACCTGTTGCGGTGCTGCTTTCCCTCCCGATAGCCTGTGTGGGAGCATTCCTCTCGATCTGGATTTTCGGGCTGGAGAACAATATCTACTTCCAGATAGGTCTGGTTATGCTAATCGGTCTGGCCGCGAAGAATGCCATACTTATCGTGGAGTTCGCCAAGGAGGAGGTAGAGAAGGGCAAGGATGTGGTTCAGGCTGCCATCCAGGCCGGAGAATTGCGTTTCCGCCCCATAGTGATGACCTCCCTTACATTTATATTGGGCATGCTGCCTCTTGTACTGGCTTCCGGCCCCGGAGCAGCGAGTCGTCAGGGAATAGGAGTGGGCGTCTTTTTTGGAATGATAGTGGCCATTACGGCCGGAATAGTCTTTGTCCCGTTCTTCTTTGTCTGGATATACAGGTTGAAGGAGCGGTTTTCTAAAAAGAAAAGAGATGAGAAACTTGTTTAACATAAGGAGCGTTACCGTTGCGGCTGCCGCTCTCCTGCTTTTTGCGATGCAGGGTTGCGGAGTTTCAAAAAAATGTATCGGGCCACAGCTGGAGTTGCCTCAGACGATAGTTGCAGGCAATTATACGGATTCCCTTTGCATGGCAGACATAGAGTGGAGCAGGATGTTTTCAGATACTCTCTTGCAGGAGCTGATAGAACAGGCGTTGCTGAATAACCGCGACATGCTTATGGCGGCTTCCAGAGTCAAAGAGCTTGCAGAGCGCCACCGTGTGGCCAAGGCCGATTTTTTCCCGTCGATAGGCGTGAACGCTTATGCGAAAAGGGATAATTACGATTACTCTACCGGGGATTTTACGCAGGATGACGAAATAGGGCTCAATGCCTCTCTTTCATGGGAACTCGATTTTTTCGGCAGCATAAGGTGGGCGAACAAAAAGGCCCTTGCGGAGTATATGTCTTCCGTGGAGGCGCAAAGGGCAATGCAAATGACACTCGTAGCGGAGGTGGCAACCGCCTATTTCGAACTGGTGGCATTGGACAAGGAACTGGACGTTGTACAGCGTACGCTCCGTACAAGGGAGGAGAACATGCAATATACCAAGTTGCGTTACGACGGCGGACTGACCACGACGGTCCCGTATCAGCAATCGCAGGTAGAATATGCTACCACGGCATCTTTGGTCCCGGACCTGAAGAGGCAGGTAGAGATAAAGAAGAATGAAATATCGCTCCTGACGGGAGAGTTTCCCAGGGAGATAGCGCGTTCCGATGACGGGATGGAGGTAATGGATTCCCTGATGTTCCAGATAGGCATACCTTCTGATCTGATAAAGCGCAGACCCGATATAAGAGAGGCCGAACTCGCCTTGAAAGCGGCTATGGCGGATGCCGGAATGGCATGGGCAGACAGATTCCCGCGCTTTACCATATCGCTCAAGGGGGGTGCGGAAAACGACTCCTTTTCAAAACTGCTTACGGCTCCCTTCACCTATGTGGCCGGCGAGATAATAGCCCCGATATTTTCATTCGGAAAGAAACAGGCGCAATACAGGGCTGCAATAGAGGCTTACGAGCAGCAGCGTTATGCATACGAACAGAAAGTGATGGAGGCTTTCAAGGAGGTCAATGACGCCCTGATTTCATATACTTCCGCACGCGAAAGACAGGTGCTCATGGGAAACCTCAAGGATGCCGCCCTCAAATATGTCGAGGTTACAAGAGCCCAATATGTAAACGGTTATGTAAACTACATAGATGTATTGGATGCCCAGCGTAGTTACTTCAATGCGGAGATAGATCTCGGTAATGCCGTACGCGACGAGTATATTGCCCTGGTGAATCTTTATAAGGCTCTCGGCGGAGGATGGCAGTAAAATAACGTGCAGATATTTTCGCTAATTTTGCGAGGGTAAAACAAATATTCTCAAGTAATGGAACAGAAGCTGAAAATTGCGGTCCCTACGCGGGATTCGGTTGTCGATGACCATTTCGGCCATTGCAGTTATTATACCATATACGGTGTGGAAAACGGAAAGGTCGTATCAAAAGAGAGTTATCCCTCTCCGCAGGGCTGCGGCTGTAAATCGGGCGTGGCTCCGATATTGGCCGGTATGGGTGTAAAGGTGATGCTTGCGGGCAATATGGGGCAGGGTGCCAAGAATGTACTGGAATCAAACAATATAGAGGTTTTCAGAGGCTGCTCGGGAGATACGGACGCACTGGTGGAAAGTTACCTTGCCGGCAACGTGAAGGATTCCGGCGAGGGATGCCATTCCCACGAATGCCATTAAGAGGGGCTGACTGAAAATTCGCCGTCGTCATCCTGTATGATATAATCTCCTTCATTGACGGTCATAAAGCCCTCTTTGGTATATAGGGAGAGCATGCTGAACCCCATGCAGAAGTACGGTGCGAGGATTTTGTCTCCGGCAAAATCCTTTACCTCTTTATAGTTGAGTCCGGTATATTGGATGGATTTCATGTTGCTGCTTGAATTATGCAGTGTAAAGATATGTTATATTTTTGAATGCTGTTCAGAGATAACCGATAGTTTCAAATGGAAGTCAGAATAACGGATGCAGTAGTAAACAATCCGGAGCAGAGACTGAAGGCTCCGGTGAATTTCACTTTCAACAAAGGCGAAGCGGTTGCCGTGGTAGGCAGGAACGGCGCCGGCAAATCTCTGGTGGCCAATATAATCATGGATACATTTCCGCTCATACAGGGAAAGGCGGAGTATATGTTCGAGCAGACACCCGAGTGGGTGTATCAGAAGATAAAGCTTCTGGCATTCAAGGATGCCTATGGAGCAGACGATTCCTCATACTATTATCAGCAGAGGTGGAACAGTACCGAACAGGAGGGCTATCCTACGGTAGAGGAGTTTCTCGGCAGCGGAATTCTGGAAAAATCAGACCTTTTCGACATGAAGGCCCATGCCGGATACCGGCTGGTGCACCTTTCAAGCGGAGAACTCAGAAAGGTGCAGATAATAAAGGCGCTCTCTTCCGAGCCGGAACTGCTTATAATAGACAATCCCTTCATAGGGCTGGATGCGGAATCGCGCGAAGAGTTTTCGGCGGCGCTGAAGGAGATTTCAAAAAAGGTGGGCATTATCCTCTTGCTTTCCGACCTACTTGCGCTTCCCGATTTCATCACGCATGTCTATACGGTAAAGGAGTGTGCGGATTTCAGGAAATATACCGTAAAGGAGTATCTGCGCGATTCTCCGTTCATGGCGGAGACCGGCAGAAGGGAACTTTCGGAGCAAAAGCGCGCGGCCATTCTTAATCTGCCTGCAGCAAAGGAGAGCGGTTCGGAGTATGTGGTGCGCCTTAAGGATGTTACAATAGCATACGGGGGAAAGACCATTCTCGATAAAGTAAGCTGGGATATAAAAAGGGGGGAACATTGGGCGCTGTCGGGCCATAACGGAAGCGGGAAAAGTACGCTGCTCAACCTTATTACGGCAGACAACCCGCAGTCGTATGCATGCGACATAGAACTTTTCGGCAGGAAAAGAGGCTCCGGAGAGAGTATATGGGATATAAAGCGGGAGATAGGATATGTATCTCCGGAACTGCACAGGGCCTTTCAGAAAAATGTTTCGGTCAGGGATATCGTGGCGAGCGGGCTGCTCGATACGGTGGGGCTTTATGTCAAGCCTCCAAAAGAAAAAATGCCTTTATGCGACTTCTGGATGGACATGTTCGGGATAGGCGGCATCGCGGAGAAGATGTTTCTGAGAATATCATCCGGAGAGCAGAGACTTGCGCTTCTGGCCAGGGCTTTTGTAAAGGACCCGCAGCTGCTCATACTCGACGAACCGCTGCACGGGCTGGATACTTGCAACAGGATGCTTACCCGGGAGATAATCGAAACTTTCTGCAGGAGGCCGGGCAAGACACTGATAATGGTAACCCATTATCCGCAAGAGCTGCCCTCGTGCATAGACAAAATCAAGAAACTTTAATTATCATTTAAACATATGAATATGGATTTCGACAAAATAGTAGAGAGAAAGGGAACCTTTTCGGAAAAGGTGGACGGACTCGGGAAACATTATGGAAAAGACGACCTTATTCCGCTCTGGGTTGCGGATATGGATTTCGAGTCTCCGCAGTGTGTAAAAGAGGCCCTTCAGGAGGTGGTAAATACATCCGTGTATGGTTACAATACAATTCCTGACGAGTATTTCCCCACAATCGCCGCATGGCTTGAACAGGAGCATGGCTGGAAGGCGGAGCTTCCATGGTTGAGCTTTATCCCTGGTGTAGTAAAGGGGATAGGTTATGTCATAAACTTTTTCACAAAGCCCGGCGACGGGATTGTAGTCATGCCTCCGGTCTATCCTCCGTTCATAAACGTCCCAAGCAAGAACGGCAGGAGACTGCTCTACTCTCCGCTGAAGGAGCGCAGGTGCGCCGAGTGCGGAAAAGTACTCTCTTATGATATGGATTTCGATGGGCTGGACAGACTGTTGGAGAGTGAGAAGCCCAAACTTCTCATACTTTCAAATCCTCACAATCCCGGCGGAATAGCATGGAGCATGGAGACCCTTGCGAGATTGGCCGAAATCTGCCACAACCGCGGTGTCATTGTCATATCCGATGAAATTCACGCGGATATGCCTCTTTTCGGTGCAAAGCATCTCCCTTTTGCAAGTGTAAGCGATAAGGCTGCGCAGATAAGCATAACGTTCGGGGCACCGTCGAAAACTTTCAATATAGCCGGAATCGTAAGTTCCTATGCTGTTGTCCCCAATCCCAAGTTGCGCGAAGAATTTTACAGGTGGATGGATGTCAATGAGTTGAACAGCCCTACGATATTCGCTACCAAAAGCGCGATTGCCGCATACGCAAAAGGCGGAGAGTGGAGGGCCGGCATGCTGGAGTATATAGAACGCAATGTGCTTTTTGTGGAGAAGAGGCTGAAAGGTTTGAAATTTAATGACGTGGAACTCATAACACCTATAAGACCCGAATTTTCATTCCTTATATGGCTCGATTGCAGGGAGCTGTGCAGGGCGTTGGGCCTTGACCAGAATGGGCTGGTGAAGCTTTTTGTAGATGATGCGGGGCTGGCGCTTAACGACGGGGCAACGTTCGGCCCCGGAGGCGAAGGGTTCATGCGCCTGAATGCCGGCACCTCGGTAAAGGTGCTCGAAAAGGCCATGACAAGGTTAGAAGAGGCGGTAAGGACCCGTCTGTAAATGTAAAATGCCATGTTCATTGATGCGGACAACATAGCAAGTGCGTCGATAGACCTGAACCGTGAACTCGTGCGCCATCCTGCAGCTACCTTTTACGCAAGGGTAAAAGGGAATGCAATGGCGGATATGGGTGTCGAAGATGGCGATGTATTGATTATAGACAGAGCGCTGGAGCTGTCGGACGGATGTATGGTTGTCTGCTATATTGACAATGAATTTGTCTTGAGAAGAGTGGCTGCCGGAGATGGCCGGGTGTGGCTGGTTACTGCCGACGGGGGCAGGAGAGAACTCGACCCGGGCAATGATACCGATACGTTATGGGGTGTTGTAGCTTATTGCATAAAGGATGTACGCCATAGTAGACTGCAATAACTTTTTCGTCTCCTGCGAGACTGTATTCAATCCGTCGCTGAAGGGGAAACCGGTTGTCGTGCTCTCGAACAATGACGGCTGCGTCATATCGCGTTCCCAGCAGGCCAAGGATGCCGGCATAAAGATGGGGCTGCCTGCCTATCAGATAGAGGATGAAAGCATAATACTCTATTCAAGCAACTATATGCTTTACGGCGACATGAGCCGCAGGGTGATGTCGGTACTGGCAGATTCCATGCCCAACATACATGTCTATTCGATAGATGAGGCGTTTGTAGATTTTACCGGTTTCAAGGCTTCGCAGATAGAGACAAAATGCAGGGAGGTGATAAAAACCGTCAGGAAATTTACCGGTATCCCTGTAAGCATCGGTGTCGCGCCCAATATGACTCTGGCCAAACTGGCCAACAGGTTCGCGAAACGCTACAGGGGGTATAACGGTTATTGCGCCATAGATGATGAAAGAAAGCGTCTCAAGGCGCTGGAACTTTCGAAAATTGAGGATGTATGGGGAATAGGGCGGCGCTATTCGGCCTTTCTCAAACGTCAGGGAATTGTGACGGCCGCAGATTTTACGAGGCAGAGCGCCGCGTGTATAAAGCACTACATGAAATTGCCCGGATTGAGAACATATCAGGAACTTTACGGAGAGCAGGTCATAGAGCCGCGCAAATATGCGGCAAACAAATCTGTCTGCGTTTCGCGCAGTTTTGCAAAGGGAGTATCGGATCTGCCTTCGCTTGAGGAGGCGGTGAGCAATTTCGCCTCTTCGTGTGCGGCCAAACTCAGGCGGCAGAAATCTGTCGCAACCTGCATTACTGCGTTTATAATGACAAATTTCTATAACGAACGTTCCGACAAATATTACAACAGCGTAACTGTTACAATGCAGCAGCCCTCCAACAATACGGTGGAGATTGTCCAGGCTGCACTCAGGGCTCTTTCGCTGATTTTCAGGGAGGGTTATTCATACAGGAAGGCCGGTGTCATTGCAACCGAAATTTCGTCTGACAGGTATGTACAGCAAAATCTTTTTCATGAAGCGGACAATGAGCGGCTGGAGAGCATAAACAGGCTGCTGGACAATCTGAACTCCAAGTATGGGAAAAAGATGCTCAGGCTTGCCGTGGAGGGAGGGGTAAACGAGGAGCGTAACGAGGGGTGGAGAGCGCGTCGCGAGCACCTTTCAAAAAATTTCACTACAGATATGAAGGAAATCATAGAGGTTAAGGCTTGATTTGCTATCTTTGTGGTGATTACGATTTTATTTGATTCCCGATGCTTGTAACGCTGATTACGCTGGTAGTGGCCGCCATTTTCTTTATGAGCGGCAAGGTCCGTTCAGATCTCGTTGCGATATGTTCGCTTCTTGTTTTGCTCATTTTCCATGTACTGACTCCCGAAGAGGGGCTTTCCGGCTTCTCGAATTCGGTGGTCATCATGATGATAGGCCTTTTTGTGGTCGGCGGGGCAATATTCCAGACGGGTCTGGCCAAGATGATAGGCAGCAAGATACTCAAACTTGCCAGGAACAGCGAGACGAGGCTCTTTTTGCTGGTAATGCTTACAACGGCCGGCATAGGAGCTTTTGTGAGCAATACCGGAACTGTTGCGCTCATGCTGCCGATTGTAGTGAGCATGGCAATGAGTTCCGGCATAAATTCGAGCCGTCTGCTTATGCCGTTGGCCTTTGCAAGCAGCATGGGCGGCATGATGACTCTAATCGGTACGCCTCCTAACCTTATAATATCGGATACGCTGGACAAAGCCGGTTACGGTTCTCTTTCCTTTTTCTCCTTCCTTCCCGTAGGTCTGGTATGTATTGCAGTTGGAACGCTTCTGCTCATGCCGCTTACCAAATGGTTCCTGGTAAAAAAAGAGAAAAAAGGTGTGGAAGGGCGCCGCAACAAATCCCTGGACCAGCTTGTAAAGGAGTACAGGCTTCTGAACAATCTCTTCAGGCTGAGTGTGGAGAAAGGCTCTGCGGCAGTCGGAAGAACAATCGCGGAACTCAACATACGGCATGAATATGGAATCAATATTCTGGAGATAAGAAGGCAGGCTGCCCCGCAGCACCGTTTCCTGAATACGGTAAAACAGTTCTATACTCCCGATACCGTTCTTGAAGAAGCCGATATACTGTATGTTTCGGGAACTCCCGAGCAGGTCGAGCGGATATGCAAGGATTTCGGCCTTATGCCTCTGGACGGCCATGTCTCTGAAAATACGGCCGGGGCCTCGCTCGATTTTTATGATATAGGAATAGCCGAAGTGCTGCTTATGAACACTTCGCAGGTGGTGAACCGTACTGTAAAGGAGGTGAATTTCCGCGACAAGTTCAATGTTAATGTCTTGGGTATATGCAGAAAGAAAGAGTACCTGCTGCAGAATCTCGGAGAGGAGAAGATGCACGGCGGGGATATACTTCTTGTCCAGGGAGACTGGAAAGATATAGCGCGGCTCTCACGCGAGGAGGAGAACTGGGTGGTGCTCGGGCAGCCTTTGGATGAGGCTGCCAAGGTTACGTTGAACTACAAGGCTCCTGTGGCGGCGCTTATCATGCTGCTCATGATAGTTGTAATGGTTTTTGACTTTATCAAGATAGAGCCGGTGACGGCAGTGATGATAGCCGCCGTGCTTATGGTTATTACAGGATGCCTGCGCAGCGTCGAGGCTGCATACAAGACTATAAACTGGGAGACGATAGTGCTTTTCGCGGCGATGATGCCAATGTCGCTTGCGCTTGAAAAGACCGGCATATCTGAATATATATCAACGATGCTGGCACAGAAACTCGGTGAAATGGGCCCTGTGTTTCTCCTGGGAGGCATCTATTTTACCGCCTCTCTGATGACGATGTTCATAAGCAATACCGTGACCGCGCTTCTGATGGCGCCAATCGCGCTGCAGAGCGCCGTGCAGTTGGGGGTTAATCCGGTGCCGTTTCTTTTTGCGGTTACCGTGGCCTCGAGCATGTGCTTTGCCTCTCCATTCTCCACCCCTCCCAATGCGCTCGTAATGCCGGCCGGACAATACTCGTTCATGGATTATGTAAAGGTCGGGTTGCCGTTGCAGGTGGCAATGGGGCTTGTAATGATTGCCGTTCTGCCTCTGATGTTCCCCTTTTAGGTTTTTTTTGTAGTTTTGCAGGATTCCGGCAAAAGGTGCTCTTGTTGTCGGAATGCCATGTTTTAATGATAAATATGTTAATTCTAATAATATGAAAAAGTTATTGATGTCTGTCTTTTCAGTAATGATGCTGGCTGCATGCCAGGGCAGCGGGGACAAGGTTCCTGCAATAAATGTGAAGGATATGGATTTGTCTGTCTCTCCCGGTGAGGATTTTTATCTTTACGCAAACGGCGGGTGGAAAAAGAACAATCCTCTGAAACCGGAATTTGCCCGTTTCGGCTCGTTCGACGTACTTCGCGAAAATAACGAAATCCGCCTGAACGAACTCTTTGCCGAGATGGCGAAACTCTCTCCTGAGCAGGGGACCGTAGACCAGAAGATAGTGGACCTCTACAAGCAGGGGCTCGATTCTGCAAGGCTTAACAGCGAGGGCGGCGCACCGGTCAAAAAGTATGTGGATTCCATATATGCGGCGGCAGGCAAGGATGAACTGGTAAAGGTGCTTGCAAATCAGAATAAATATGGTGAAGGAGGCTTTTTCAGCGTAGGCGTCTCTGCAGACCTTATGAACAGCAAGATGCAGATTCTGTACCTTGCACAGAGCGGATTGGGCATGGGCAACCGCGACTATTATGTGGATACTGCAAATGCAAAACTGCATGAAGGCTATACAAAGATGCTTGCCAGATTCTTTGAAATAAGCGGTTATGACAATGCTGCACAGAGGGCTGCAAATGCCGTGAAGATAGAAGACCGGCTGGCCGAATTTTCGTGGAGCAGCGTTCAGAACCGCGATTATACAAAGCAGTATAATCCCATGAGCACCGAGCAGATCTGCAAAAGGTGGAACGGTTTCGATTTTGCAACGTTCTTCCAGGTGTTGGGAATACCGGCTCAGGAGAAGATCATAGTTCAGCAGCCTTCGTTCTTCGACGGCTTCAGCAAACTCTTCGCTTCCGCCTCTTTGGACGAGTTGAAGGACTACATGGCGGCAGGTCTGCTGAGCAGCGCCGCAGGGTCGCTTTCAGATGAATATTACGATGCCTCTTTCGACTTCTTCAGCACTCAGATGAACGGCGTTACAGAGAAGAAACCGAGATGGAAACGCGCAATGAGTGTTCCTAACGGCATTCTCGGCGAGGCTGTCGGACAGATGTATGTGAAAAAGTATTTCCCTGAAGAGTACAAGCAGAAGGTGCTGGATCTGGTACGCCAGCTTCAGGTTTCGCTCGGCCAGCATATAGATTCCCTTGCATGGATGAGCGATTCCACAAAGGCCTATGCACGCGAAAAACTCGATGCGTTTACCGTTAAAATAGGCTATCCCGACAAATGGAAGGATTACAGCACTTTGAACATAGACCCCGAACTGAGTTATTTCGAGAACCTGCGTGCGGCGAGCGCATGGTACGTTGCAGACAACCTGAGCAAGTTAGGCCAGCCTACAGACCCCGACGAGTGGGGAATGACGCCCCAGACCGTAAACGCATATTATAACCCTACTACGAATGAAATCTGCTTCCCGGCAGCAATCCTCCAGCCGCCATTCTTCAATGCAGATGCAGACGATGCGGTAAATTACGGTGCGATAGGAGTTGTAATAGGCCATGAGATGACTCACGGTTTCGACGACCAGGGACGTCTTTTCGACAAGGAGGGCAATATGACCAACTGGTGGACTCCGGAGGATGAAGCTGCATTCAAGGAGAGGACGGCCATACTGGAAAAACAGTACAGCGAAGTGGAGATTCTGCCCGGCATCCATGCAGACGGAGCCCTGACTTTAGGCGAGAATATAGCAGACCATGGCGGAATAAGCATTGCATGGACTGCATTGCACAATGCTCTTGGCGGAGTTGAACCTGAGCCGATAGACGGGTTTACCGCAGCACAGCGTTTCTTTATAGGCTATGCTCACCTGTGGGCAGACAATGCTACCGATGAGGCAAAGGCCCGCCTTAACAAAATTGATGTGCACTCGCTTGCAGAGGAGCGCGTGAATGTGGCTGTAAGAAACTTCCCCTTCTTCTTTGAGGCATTCGGAATCAAGGAGGGAGACAAGATGTGGAGACCCGAAGAGGAGCGCGTCTCAATCTGGTAGTTCAATGATGACAGAAATTGTTAAGAGGTAAAGTATGAGCATGGATATGGATCGTGTGAGCTACGCGCTCGGGATGAGCGTTGCCAACAATATAAAGGCTTCCGGAGTAAAGAATCTCAAGGTTGCGGACTTTGCCGCTGCAATGGAGGATATTTTTGCCGGAAAGAGGTGCAGAATGGAGGCGCATGAGGCGCAGGAACTCTTGAACGGCTTCTTCAGGGAACTGCAGCAGTCGCAGATAAGGGAGATGAAGGAGGAGGGTGAGAAGTTTCTTGCGGAAAACGGCAGGAAAGAGGGGGTTGTCACTCTTCCGAGCGGACTGCAGTACAAAGTCCTGAAAGAGGGCAAGGGTGCGAAGCCTGCGGCGGAAGGGAAGGTGAAGTGCCATTATGAGGGAAAACTTGTAAACGGTACGGTGTTCGACAGTTCCTATGCACGCAATGCTCCGGCAGTATTTCCTGTAAACGGAGTAATCCAGGGATGGGTCGAGGCCCTGCAGCTTATGAATGAAGGCTCTCAGTGGGAATTGTATATCCCGTACAACCTTGCATACGGCGAGAGGGGTGCGGGAGAGTCCATCCCTCCGTATGCGGCACTTGTCTTCAAGGTGGAACTTTTAGAGGTGCTGTAGGCGGCCTGGAATGGTGTCCGTACAGTTTTCTGTCGGAATACCTAATTGTAAATCTGTAAATTATGAAACTGAAAAATCCGTTGCTCTGCTTATTTGCGGGCGTAATGGTTCTAACTTCTTGTGATATGCAGAAATGGAAAGAGAGCGGATGCGACGGCTACCGTCTGATTACCCAGAAGGGCGGGGCAACGCTCGGTTACTCTCCGGAATCGGGGGTGAAAATCATATATAAGGACGGATATGCCTTCAAGGATCTTGACGGCGACGGTGAACTGGATATCTACGAAGATTGGCGCCTGCCGGCAGAAAAACGGGCGGAAGACCTTGCAGGCAAACTCTCCATTGAGGAGATTGCGGGGCTGATGCTCTACAGCAACCATCAGGCGGTACCGGCAACCTCTTACGATATCTCTCCATACAACGGAAAGCCCTATTCGGCAGGAGAGGCAAAGCCGTGGGAGATTACGGACCACCAGAAAAAGTTTCTTAAAGACGATCATCTGCGCCATATTCTGGTTACCATTATAGAATCTCCCGAGGTGGCGGCCCGCTGGAACAATGCAGTGCAAGCTTACGTGGAGGGGTTGGGCCACGGGATTCCTGCAAATAATTCATCGGATCCGCGGCACTCTGCAAAGGCAGATGACGAGTTCAATGCCGGAGGAGGCGGAAAGATTTCCACATGGCCCTCCACTTTGGGGCTGGCCGCCACATTCTCTCCGCAGCTGATGGAGAGGTTCGGTGAAATTGCATCGGAGGAGTACAGGGCGCTGGGTTTTGCAACGGCTCTCTCTCCGCAGATAGATATAGCCACAGACCCGCGCTGGTATCGTTTCAGCAGTACCATGGGCGAAGACCCGAGGCTTGCCGCAGATTTGGCGCGCGCCTATTGCGACGGATTCCAGACTTCGAAGGGAGATGCCGAAATTTCCGGCGGCTGGGGTTATCGGAGCGTGAATGCTATGGCAAAGCATTGGCCGGGCGGAGGCGCATGCGAGAGCGGCCGCGATGCCCATTACGGCTTTGGCAAGTACGCTGTCTATCCCAATGGAAATCTTGCGTTGCACAAGATCCCCTTTTTGGAGGGCGCATTCAAACTGAAAGGCAAGACCGGAGCAGCTTCGGCTGTCATGCCTTATTATACTATTTCTTACGGGCAGGGAAGCGAGAATGTCGCAAACTGTTATGACCCGGACATCATTACCCGCCAGTTGCGAAAGGAGGCGGGTTATGACGGCGTTATCTGCACGGACTGGGTCGTTACGGCTGATGAACTGCATCCCGGCATTCACGGTGGAAAGCCGTGGGGAGTGGAACATCTTACCGTAGCGGAACGGCATTATAAGGCTCTTATGGCAGGTGTAGACCAGTTCGGCGGCAACAATGATATGAAACCTGTCCTGGAGGCATACAGGATGGGAGTGGAGGAGCATGGTGAGGAGTGGATGCAGGCGCGTATGAGAGTCTCCGCCCGCCGTCTTCTGCTAAATATCTTCAGGACCGGGCTGTTTGAAAATCCATATCTCGACCCTGCGCATACCGTTGAGGTTGTAGGTTGCCCCGAATATATGGCGGAGGGGTATCAGGCGCAGGTGAAGAGTACCGTAATGCTCAAGAATCATAACAACGTGCTCCCTTTGAAGGGAAGGAAAAAGGCGTATATTCCACAGCGTTACTGTCCGGAGTACAAAAATTTCTGGAGCGGTACTGTGCCCGAGAGCAAAGTGTCACCGGTGAGCGCGTCACTGGGGTCAAAATATTTCGACCTTGTGGATAACCCGGAAGAGGCAGATGTGGCGTTGGTTTTCATAGAATCGCCCAAGGGAGGCTGGGGCTACAGCATGGATGACGTAAAGAACGGCGGCAACGGTTATCTTCCTATCAGCCTGCAATATAATGACTATACTGCAACTACGGCCCGCCAGACGAGCATTGCCGGAGGTGACCCTTACGAGAATTTTACCAACCGCAGCTATCGCGGCAAATCAACCTCTACCGCAAACAGGTGCGATATGGAACTTGTGGTGAATACCAAAAAGGCGATGGGCGGGCGTCCGGTGATTGTTTCCGTAAAGATAAGCAACCCGTTTGTGATGAAAGAGATAGAGCCTTATGCAGATGCCCTCTTCGTTACATTCGATGTGCAGAATCAGGTTATCCTCGATCTGGCAACCGGCAGGTACGAACCTTCGGGGCTGCTTCCGTTCCAGATGCCGGCCGATATGGAGACAGTCGAGGCTCAGGCAGAAGATACCCCGCGCGATATGCGCTGCCATACCGATTCCGACGGCCATACATACGACTTTGCCTACGGCATGAACTGGAGCGGCGTTATCAAGGACGAGAGGACCGAAAGATACAATTAAAATCATAAAGGCCGAAGTTCCACCGTCATTCCCATCGCTGCCGCTATTTTATAAAGTGTTGCTACTGTAGGAATTGTCAGCCCTCGCTCTATCCTGGAAATATAGCACCTATGCGCTTAGCAAGTTCTGCTTGTGTAAGTCCTGCATTTTTTCTGGTATCAAGGAGAATCTGCGCATTGTATTCCTCCCATGCATGGTTTATCGCTGCTTTTCTCTGCGGTGTACCTTTTGCTCCGAACTCCTTTTCAAGTTCTGCGCTTACATCGTAAATGTCATTTGTTTTCATAATATTCATTTTTTAGTTTCAGAGCCTTGTCTATCTCGCTTTTAGGCGTTTTCTGCGTCTTTTTCTTGAAACAGTTGAACAGAACTCATTGTTGCCATAATTCACTCTGAACTCGTAAATTCCGTCCCGTATGAACTTTATATAATGATGCGGTATCTTGTTTTCTGTTTCAAACAGCAACAATGCTCGCAGTATCTTCTTCCTTTCTTGCTCCGACAATTTTGTCATGAATTCTGCATAATACCCCTTATATGCGATTATCTTTTTCATAGAGTAAAGATATAAACTAAAAAGTTCAGACGCGGATAAATAAAAAGTCTCCATAACTTCAAAAGTTACAGAGACTTGTTGTTTTATCCACAAAATTATATGAATGGATGGATTTCAAGGCTTGCGAAATTCCGAAAACCGCCATTCAGGCAATTTTGATTACTTGCTGAGTGCAGTAGCCACATCCACTGCAACTGCAACAGTACATCCAACCATGGGGTTGTTTCCTATTCCGAGGAATCCCATCATTTCAACGTGGGCGGGAACAGATGATGAACCTGCAAACTGCGCATCTGAGTGCATACGGCCCATGGTGTCGGTCATACCGTATGAAGCGGGACCTGCTGCCATGTTGTCGGGGTGAAGTGTTCTTCCCGTACCGCCGCCCGATGCAACCGAGAAATAGGGTTTGCCTGCAAGAGTCCTCTCTTTCTTGTAGGTACCTGCAACAGGATGTTGGAAACGGGTGGGGTTGGTAGAGTTACCTGTAATGGATACATCTACGCCCTCTTTCCACATGATTGCAACGCCTTCGCGTACATCGTCTGCACCATAGCAGCGAACCTTTGCACGGGGACCGTCTGAATAGGGAATCTCGCGCACAATCTTGAGTTCAGAAGTAAAGTAATCGAACTCTGTCTGAACATATGTAAAGCCGTTGATTCTGGAAATAATCTGTGCGGCATCCTTTCCAAGTCCGTTGAGAATGCAGCGCAGGGGCTCTTTTCTAACCTTGTCTGCCTTTGCCGCAATCTTGATGGCGCCTTCGGCGGCAGCGAACGATTCGTGACCCGCGAGGAATGCGAAGCATTTTGTCTCCTCTCTCAAAAGGCGTGCAGCAAGGTTGCCGTGCCCCAGACCTACTTTTCTGTCATCTGCAACTGAACCGGGAATGCAGAATGACTGCAAGCCTATTCCTATGGCTTCGGCGGCATCTGCCGCATTCTTGCAGCCTTTCTTTATTGCAATGGCAGCTCCCACCACGTAAGCCCATTTTGCATTCTCGAAACAGATGGGCTGTGTCTCCTCGCAAGTTTTGTAGGGGTCTATTCCATATTTGTCGCAAATCTGGTTTGCCTCCTCAATGCTTGAAATGCCGTTTTCGTTCAGCGCCTTGTTTATCTGCGCAATCCTACGGTCCTGACTCTCGAATTTAACTTCTCTTATAGCCATTTTCTTTCCTCCTAATTATTCGTTACGTGGGTCAATGTATTTAACAGCACCCTGCTCAGCAGTAAAACGGCCATAAGTACCGGTAACTTTCTTTAATGCCTCGTTAGCATCTGTGCCTTTCTTTACTTCTTCCATGAACTTGCCGAGATGGACAAATTCATAGCCGCAGATTTCATCGTTCTTGTCGAGTGCGACTCTGTTTATATATCCCTCTGTCATCTCGAGATAGCGGGGACCTTTTGCCAAAGTTCCGTAGAGAGTTCCTACCTGGCTCCTGAGACCTTTGCCCAGATCCTCGAGTCCTGCGCCTATCATAAGGCCGCCCTCGGAGAAGGCGGACTGTGTACGTCCGTAAACGATTTGTTTGAAGAGCTCGCGCATTGCCGTATTGATTGCATCGCATACCAGGTCGGTATTCAAAGCTTCAAGTATGGTTTTACCGGGCAATATCTCGGATGCCATAGCTGCAGAATGAGTCATTCCCGAGCAGCCTATAGTCTCTACCAAAGCCTCCTGAATAACACCGTCTTTTACATTTAAGGTAAGTTTGCAGGCTCCCTGCTGAGGCGCGCACCAACCGATTCCGTGAGTCAGCCCGGAGATATCCTTTATTTCTCTGGCCTTTACCCACTTGCCCTCTTCAGGAATAGGAGCCGGACCATGATTCGGTCCCTTCTTTACAACACACATGTGCTGTACTTCTTGTGAATAAATCATAATGCTCTATAATTAATTTAATTTTGCGATGCCGCAAAGATAGTGTATTTTTACAATCTTACATTGTAACATCTTTACACTTCATTTATGAGAAACAAATTTTTAACAATTATGGCAATCGCACCGGTTCTTTGTACTTCATGCGGCAGCGGCACGGGTGAAAGTGCGGAGATAATATCGAAACAGACAATAGAGGTTTCCGATGGACAATATACTCCAGAAATAATGCACATGCTCGGAAAGGTGAGCGATTCGCAGCTCTCGCCCGACGGTACAAGGATATTGTATGGCGTAACATATACCTCGGTTGAGCAGAACAAGAGCAACAGGGAACTTTTTATAATGAATGCAGACGGCAGCGAAAATCACCGTATTACAAATAGTGCGGAGAGCGAGAACAATGCCCGCTGGATTGAGAACGGAGAGAGGATAGCCTTCCTGCGCGGAGGCCAGATATGGGTCGCTGATGCAGACGGCGGCAATGCAAGGCAGGTCTCCGATGTAAAAAAGGGGGTAGATGCCTTTGAGTTCGCCCCATCTGGAGACAAACTCATTTATATGAGTAACGTAAAGTCTGCAACAAAACCCTCTGATCTCTATCCCGACCTGGACAAGTCGGATGCCAGAATCATTACCGGCCTGATGTACCGCCACTGGGACCATTTCGTTGAGGAGATACCCCATACCTTTGTGGCCCCGTTCGACGGCAGCTCGGTAGGAGAGGGGCACGACATTCTTGACGGCGAGCCGTATGAACTCCCGACCTTGCCCTTCGGCGGACTGGAGCAGCTTGCCTGGAGCCCTGATTCTAAATATATTGCATATTCATGCAGGAAACTGACAGGCAAGGAGTATGCCTTCTCTACCAATACGGATATTTATCTCTATGATATCCAGACGGGAAGCAGTATAAACCTTACCGAGGGTATGATGGGATACGATACCAATCCTCTCTTTTCGCCCGACGGAAGGTATCTTGCATGGCTGAGCATGGAGAGGCCCGGATATGAGGCGGACAAGAACAGGCTCTTTATAATGGATCTGCAAAGCAGGCAGATGAGAGAGCTGTCGGCAGACTATAAGTATAATGTTGAAAGCATAACATGGGCTCCTGAATCTGACAAAATCTACTTTACCTCGTGCATAAATGCAGTGGAGGCCATTCTGGAGGTGGATATAGATAAGGATTGCACTCTGAAATACAAGCCGGCAAAGGGTGAGAAGACCTCCGACATTCATCTGGGCAACGGTGTGAGAAGAATCACTGCGGAGAACGTGATGTCTGATTTTTCTCCCGTACAGGTGATGGCAGGCCGGGGCAAGCTTCTTGCAACATATACTTCGATGCTCCATCCGGCCGAGATTGTGACCGTGGATATTGCAGACGGGGCTGTGACCCAGCTTTCGTTCGAAAACAGCGAAACGCTCGAAAAGCTCAAGGCCCCGACAATGGAAGAGCGTTGGATAACAACCGTAGACGGCAAGCAGATGCATGAATGGGTGCTCTATCCGCCCGAATTCGACAAGAGCAAAAAATATCCGGCCATTCTAATCTGTCTCGGAGGGCCGCAGGGAACGGCAAGCCAGGGCTGGTCTACAAGGTGGAACTACAGGCTTATTGCATCGCAAGGCTATATTGTCGTAATTCCCAACAGGCGCGGCACTTCGGCTTTCGGCCAGCAGTGGTGCGAGCAGATTTCCGGTGATTACATAGGATTGAACATGCAGGATTACCTGAAAGCGGCGGATGAGATAAGGAAAGAGCCCTATGTGGGGAAGATTGCCGCAGCGGGGGCAAGTTACGGAGGATATTCGATATACAATCTGGCCGGAATACATGAAGGCCGGTTCTCAGCCTTTTTGGCGCATGCAGGAATTTTCAACCAGGAGCACATGTACATGACCACGGAGGAGATGTGGTTTCCTACATGGGATAACGGCGGCGCCCCCTGGGACAGGAATCCTGTAGCGGAGAGACATTATAAAAATTCTCCGCACAAATTAATAAGGAAATGGGACACCCCTATATTAATTACGCACGGAGAATTGGATTACAGAGTGCCTGTAGAGCAGGGAATGGCTGCATTCAATGCTGCCCAGATGATGGGCGTTCCGTCTGAAATGCTTCTCTTCCCCGACGAGAACCACTGGATAAACAAACCGCAGAACTCGATTCTCTGGAACAGGTATTTCTTTAATTGGATTGAGAAGTATTGCCGTTAAGGGTTATGACCTTAGGCTCTTCCACCGGTACATATTCATGAGGAATATAGGTCTGCATCTGCATGACTATGAATTCTTTTGAGGGCGTAGCGTAAACTATTGCCCTCATATTCGTACTGCCGCTTCTGATGAGTTTTACCAGATTGAGGTCGCCCGATTCCACTGCTGCATATACGGCCTTTTTGTCTTTTGCATCGAAGTAGTAGATATGCTCCTTTACCTCTTCGTTTGTAGGTGTATAGCAGAGGAATTTTTTAGGTCTGAAAATTCCTGCCAGCCCTATGATCAGGAATATTATTCCAAGGAATATTATGGCAAAACTTGCACTCGAATTCATTGTTATTGCAAAGGTTGCGGCTATTGCGCATGCGCCTATAACGGCATAGAGGTAAGATAATGCAGATGTCCTGTTTTTTTTGGATATATTGCTGTTCTCTTCGATTGAAGATTCTATGTTTTTAAAATCGCTCATGATAAATATTTTTAATGTTGAATTTTTATACTCCAGTCTTAAACCGTACATGACGGCACACTACACTGTCGTTCTTATAAAATATTGAACTTAAGTGTTTGGCTATACTTTGTCAGAAGTATAATCAACAGCGGATTTTACCAAGCGAAATTATGTAATAGTCCGATGATATTTCATGCAGCATGGCAGTTACCGAGATATCCCAGATTCTGATATTTTTGGATATTGAAGATACCGCCGCCACGCTCTTTTTATAGATAATCTGTTTTCCCGAATCGGGGGCTTTTCTGAATGTGAGATTCTGATAATTGTTCTTCTGGCCTGCATTATTGCCGAATTGGGGAGCCATGAAATTGTCGCTCTTTATACATTCGGCCAATATCTTTTCCGTATCATGGATATATCCGGTATCTTTAGGCATGACAGATATAGAAGACTCCTGAGCCAGGATCTCATCGGCAGAGGAGTATTCGTTTACCGTATATGCGGCAAGAATACAGAATAATATGCAGAATATTCTTGTCATAGAGTCCACTCCGCACCCTCTTTGGTGTCTTTTACTGTGATTCCTATCTCCTTAAGCCGGTCTCTTATGAAGTCCGATTTTGCCCAGTCCTTTTCGGCCTTGGCTTTTGCCCTCTCTTGAAGAACCATCTCCATAAGCCCGTCTATGACTCCTTTTTCCCCTGCGGAATCGGAATAGTTTTCATCGATTATGCCGAGGATATCTGTAAGAACGGTTGTAAAGAGTTCATCGAGAAGATTCTTATCCTTTTCCGTAATGCCCTTCTTACCCTCTTTTACGGTATTTATGAGTCTGACTGCCTCAAACAGATAAGACAATGCGACCGGAGTGTTCAAATCATCGCATAAAGCGGTGTAGATATTTTCCTTAAGCTCTTTGAGTTCGTCTGAAACGTCAGTGCCGGGAGCTTCGGTTTTCAGATGTTTGAGATCAGATGCGGCCTGAAGCATCCTTTTCATGCCCTTTTCTGCGGCCTGCAGAGCCTCGTTGCTGAAATCCAATGTACTTCTGTAGTGAGCCTGCAAGATGAAAAACCTTATTGTCATCGGAGAATAGGCCTGCTCGAGAAGTTTGTTGGTGCCGTTGAAAAGTTCGTCGAGAGTGATGAAATTCCCCAGCGACTTTCCCATCTTCTGCCCGTTTATGGTAATCATGTTGTTGTGCATCCAGTAGCGTACTCCTCCCTTGCCGCGCGATGCAGTATTCTGCGCAAGTTCGCACTCATGATGCGGAAACATCAGGTCCATTCCTCCTCCATGTATGTCGAACTCCTCTCCAAGGTATTTTTCGCTCATGGCAGAACACTCCAGGTGCCATCCTGGAAAACCCTCGCTCCATGGCGAAGGCCATTTCATGATGTGCTCTTTGGATGCCTTTTTCCAAAGGGCGAAATCGAAAGGCGAGTGTTTGTCCTCCTGCCCGTCCAAAGCCCTGGTGTTTGAGAGCGTGTCATCCAGATTCCTGCCGGAAAGCGCACCGTAATGGTGCTTTCTGTTATAGGTTTCCACATCGAAATAGACGGAGCCGTTGCTTATATATGCAAAACCTGCATCGAGGATTTTCTGTACAAGCGCAATCTGTTCTATGATATGGCCACTGGCCCGTGGCTCGATGCTCGGCGGACAGGTATTGAGCCTGCGCATTGCATCGTGGAACCTGATTGTATAGGTCTGGACAATCTCCATGGGCTCCAACTGTTCTATTCTGGCCTTCTTCTCGATTTTGTCTTCTCCATTGTCTGAATCGTGCTCGAGATGTCCTACATCTGTGATATTCCTTACATAACGCACCTTGTATCCCAAATGTCTGAACAGACGTACCAGAACATCGAATGTTACGGCAGGGCGTGCATGCCCGAGGTGTGCATCGCCGTAGACTGTGGGCCCGCATACATATAATCCTACCATTGAGGGTGTTACGGGTTCGAATAATTCCTTTTTGCGTGAAAGCGTATTGTAAATGAATATCTCTCTGCTCATTGCGGACAAAATTTCCGCAAATTTAATTAATTATTGGGAATCTCGCTAAGGGGGACTACAATTTTAAGAGCCAGAATTTCGGTTATATTCCTCTCCTCCCCTGACGGATTCGTATACTTTCCATAACGGAGTTTCCCGGTGACCTCCACGAACATCCCCTTTTTTATCGCATTGAAATCCGGCATATATTTGCTCGACCATGCTACGATGTTGTGCCACACCGTCTCTTCTTTCCACTCCCCCTCCCTGTTTTTGTAGTTCTCGTGCGTGGCGAGCGAAAAGCGGACGACCGTGGCCCCGCCCTCCAACTTTACGATTTTGGGTTCCTGCCCTACATTTCCCTTGAGTTCGACTTTGTTTAAAGATTTTTCCATATCCCTTTATTTTGTAACAGTTATATGTTGCAAATAAAGGTGAATAATCTTATATGACACGATACTTAAACGTTTATAATCGTTTATAACAATTATTGTATCAATGGTGCGTAGGTACTTGTTATCAAATCTTCGATTTTAGCGTAAAATTCATCGAACTCTTTTTTAGAGTAGCGTTTGCCGTAATTCGTGTGTAGGAAATCTTCTTCCTCCTCGATGATTTTATTTTCGAGAGGCTCCAGAACCTGGATGAACCCGGTTTTGCTGTTGTTGTATAATTGTTTGAAATCGAGATATTTCTCTCCATTTCCGCGTTTTATCGGGAAAACTTTCTCTTTTAATGCGAGGGAGAGGTTGCACATCATGGCATTATTTTGAATTTCAGGATTTTTTATCATGAATGCAGGTTGGTTTTCTCCTGCCTTTATGAAGAGCGGAACGGCAACGGATGTGGGGGGATAGCCAAGGATGGCCCACATTACGGTTTCAACGGGGTTCTCACCGTTTTTCACACCATGGAATACAATCGCGGAAGTCGATGATTTGCGCGGTATAAAATCCTGGTCTATAAAAAAACCGTTTCCCGATACAGTTGAAATATCATCTCTCAAATCTATTCCCAACATTGAGTGGTAAAAGGAGCGGGAGAGAGAAGAGAATATCCATTTGGGGGTAATCTCTCCTGCTTTGGATATTCTGTTTTTTATGATCAGGTCCGCAGTGGTATATCTTATATAGCCCATACCGTCGTCAGGCCTTCCGGTGTAAGAGAAATTTGTATATACAAGATATCCCTGAGGGGCGACCTTGGGGTCGTTTACGTCGATTTTTCTCCAGCCCTTTTCGTTTACCTCATAATAGGCGGCTCCCCCTTCGGCATCGATGACTCCGTAATTGCTTTCACCGCTGAGCGGCCTGGCGAGTGTGTCAAGCATGGTTTCAAAATCTTTCAGATTCTTGCATATGGAGAGTGCCTTGTACATCATCCTTCCTGCGCTTCTTGCGCGGGATGCCAGCGTGTCATCTTCGCTCAAATTGTAGGAGGCGGTATTCATAATGCAGAATCCTGCCTCATTGTTACCTGCCCATGCCCTTTGGGCATCGTCTGCATAATATGAGTTTACCAGTGCAAGAAAAGAGTATTTTTCACCGTTGAAAAACTGGATTCTGTTGTTTACTTCATCGGTATCGCGATGTTTCCACATAAGCGGTCTTCCATCGGGTGTCAATCCTCCGGTGATGATTGCAGATGTGCAGGCATATAGCGGGCCTGCAAATTGTGATGCCGACAGTATCAGCAGCAGCGCTAAAGCTATTTGACGGATTCTGTTCATAATAGAAAATTTTACAAAGTTCAGGTCTCCTTTTAATAACACTTATGTGAGCATTTATCCTAAAAAATTTTAAATTTGTGAAAGAGCGGAGCAATGATGAATAAAAGGGATCTTTTTGTAGAATTGTTCAGAATAGGGGAGGAAAGGGCATTTGAACTCTTTTTCCTTATGGAGTTCAATAATGTCGTCTATTTCCTTACCTCTTACGTAAAAGATGAATCCGCAGCCAAGGATATCGCGCAGGAATCGTTCATAGCCATGTGGCACAAACGTAAGGGGCTGAGATACGATTGCAACATAAGGGGTTATATTTATACCATAGCCCGCAATAAGGCCCTGAACTTTATCAGAGACAATAAACTGAATAAACCTTCCGACAAACGGAAAGAGTATATGCTGGACTATTATGCCCTGCTGCACGAGTCGGTCACAAGCGAAATCGACGCATTGACCCTTGAAAAATTAATAGGAAAGACTTACAGCGACCTTCCTGAGAGAATGAAAAAACTCTTTTATATGAACAGGGAATTGGGCCTGACATATAGGGAAATTGCGGAAAAGGAGAAAATTCCGGTAAAGGCTGTCGAGTATCAGATTAGAAAAGTGCTGAATATTTTCAGAAGCAGATTGCGTCATTTTATTCCCATATTGATAATTCTGTGTCATATTTTTTAGGATAATTTTTAAAAAAGTGTATTATATACGGACGGACAGTTTTATATTATGAAAGAGATAGATGATTTCAGCAATAAAAAGGCTCACGATATTTTCGATACATTGCCGAACAGCGTAGCAAGCGAAAAGGAGTATTACAACTTTTCAAAATTACGGGAAAAGCAGATGAGGAGAGAGGGCGGTAAAAGGATTTTGCGGGCTGCGGTAAACATAGCGGCCGTTCTTTTCATCCCTCTTGCCCTCTTTACATTAGTCCAGTTAGAGAGGAACAGGGAGTTAGAATACAAGACGGAGCAGCTGGCGGTAAATAATATTCCGGTGAAAATGGCCGATTCGGCCTATTTCGGACAGAGCGGAAGCGAGTGGCAGGAGTATGTCGTAAATCCGGGAGTCAAGGGGAAGATTGTCCTGCCCGACGGGTCGGAAGTATGGTTGAACAGCAAAAGTTCATTGAAGGTCCCTGCCATATTCGACTCTTTGGAACGGCGTGTCCGGCTTAACGGAGAGGCCTATTTCAAGGTAAACCGGCAGAAAAACTGGCCCATGATTGTCGAAACGGGTAAGAATGTTTTTGTAAAGGTTACCGGAACGGAGTTTAACATGAAAGCCTACGGAGATGACAATTCAGTTAAATTAACCCTTATCGACGGGGCCGTAGAACTTATTTCCGAAAGGGACGGGAATATAAGGAGAGTTAAGATGAAGCCTGCGGAGGAGATGGTCGTATATGACGGAGAGGCCCCCATGCCGGATCTTAAAAAGGAGGTGCCGGAAGAGGAGCTGGACAACAGTTTCGCATGGAAAGACGGTTATCTTATTTTCAACAACACTCCGATGGATGATGTGATAAAAATTCTGGAACGATGGTACGGCGTCACATTCAATCCGGTAAATGAAGTGATAGGCAATTATCGTTTTACCGCACGTTTCAAGACGGAATCCATTACGAGGGTCTTGGATTTGTTGAGCATCTCTTCAAATATCAAATACGGGATAAATGAAAATATCATAACACTTCACAAGTAATATTTTCTCATATCGTGTAAGTAAAAAATTTAGGGACATCAGGGCTTTACGTGTATTTGTAATGTAGGTTATCTATTTTACCAAATCAGTAGAGCTATGAAAAAACTTAAATTCACCTTCAAAACCAGACTCCTTGTATTGGGGATGTTTCTGTTTTTCTTATTCCCGACGGGAATATTCGCACAACAGCAGATATCCCTTCAGGTGTCGCAGGAGAAAATTTCCGATGTTCTTGAAAAGATACAGCGGCAGACTTCTTACAGTTTTATTTATAACAATACCCTTATCGATGTAGATAAGCCGGTGTCGTTGTCCCTCGAGAATGCCTCTATTTCCGATGCTTTGGACAGGCTGTTCGAAAAGACCGATATCGGCTATAAAATCGTAGATTTTCAAATCACTCTTTTCCCTAAGGAATTCGGGAATGCGATAATGAGCGGAGAAATAGTAGATAATGACAATCTCCCCCTGGCCGGCGTTACAATTCAAAACCTGAGGACGAAGGAGGTGGCGTTTTCTGATATGGACGGAAACTATGCCATCGAAGCCGAAGAGGGGGATGATATACTCTTTTCATGTATAGGAATGAAAGACAGGACGGTTAAAGCCGCTCCGGGCAGAAGTTTCGCCGTTGTCATGGATTCGGACTCGGAACTGCTGGATGAACTGATAGTGGTCGGATATGGCTCTGCAAAGAAAATAAGTTCCATAGTCGGCGCGGCGACCACCGTGAAAAAGGAGATATTCCAGGGTATTCCGGCTGCAAGTTCCGGAGATGCGCTTCAGGGGCAGGTGGCAGGATTGCAGGTGTTCAGCAGCACAGGCGAGCCCGGAAGCGATGTTACGATGCGCCTGAGAGGTGTCAATTCAATCAATGCCTCGAACACCCCGTTGTTCATATTGGACGGGGCTCCCGTAGATGTAGCCATATTTACCTCCTTGAACCCTAACGACATAGAAAACATAACGGTTCTCAAGGATGCCTCTTCGGCCGCAATTTACGGTTCAAGAGCGGCCAACGGCGTAATCTATATTACCACCAAGAAAGGCCAGAGCGAGAAAACCACCGTTACCGTCAATGCTTCCTATGGCTTTTCGAATATAGCAAATTACGGTTTCGATCTGATGAACTCCGAGGAGTGGTTCGCATTCAGGGAACTTACAAATCCCGCATTGCTGGAAAATGCGCAGTTTCAGGAGATGAAGAATTTCAGGCTTAAAAACGACATAACGTTCGATTGGCTGAAATGGATTATCAGGGAAAACGCTCCTACATGGAAAGCTGATCTTTCCATATCGGGCCGGACCGAGAAACTGGATTATTATATCTCTCTCGGCACGTTCGACCAGCAGGGAAACGAGTACTATTCCTATCTGACAAGATATAATCTGCGTTCCAACATGAACGTGAAAGTCACCGACTGGCTGAAAATGGGAACGAATATCACCCTCTCTTACCAGCAGCAATCGGAAGCGGGATACTCTACGACAAGTACCGGATATTACAATCCTATGAATATCGCCTCATGGTGTCTGCCGTATGCCGTCCCTTACGAGATATTGACAGACGACAACGGTAATTTCATAGGTTACGGGGAGGAGCTGGATTACATATCGGATATCGGAATGTGGAACTATTTCCACCGGATGGATGCCCAGCCGTCGTACAATAATACCGCGCGCATGAATGTAAACATATATGAAGAGATAACCCCTATAGAAGGCCTGACATTACGTGCAGTGCAGGCGGTAGATGCAATGGACTACAGGTACACCGGAAAGGTATTGCCGAACGACATGGGCCTTACGACGCTTACCGAAGAGCGTTTCAGGAGATTCTACAGGATTACCTCTACCAATACGGCGGAATACAAGTTCATGCTTGGAGAGAAAAACCACTTTAATATCCTGGGCGGACATGAATCTATCATAACCCAGGACAAATCATTCGGAGCCTCTTCTCAAGGGCAGAGCGACATAAGAATGACAACGGTCGCCCAGGGAACCACTGCCGATATGCCTACATATTCATTCTCCGCGACTTCTCAAAATTCCTTCTTTGTAAGGCTGTCGTATGATTATGACAACAAATATTATCTGGACGGAACATTCAGAACTGACGGTTCTTCGCTTTTCGGAGAAAATAACAAGTATGCCAATTTCTATTCGGTAGGGGCGATGTGGAACATCAAGGCGGAGCCTTTTATGCAGAGTGCCACATGGCTCGACAACCTTCAGTTGAAACTCTCATACGGTACGATGGGTAATTCCGGAATAGATAACTATCTGGCGTACGGACTTACCAATTCAGGATTGATATATGACGGAATGGTAAGCTGGTATTTAGGCTCCCTGAGCAATCAGGACCTGACATGGGAGACATTGGAAAACCTGAATGTGGGTGTCAATGCCACTTTCTTCAGGAAATTGTCGGTAAATGTAGAGTTCTACAATAAAATGACAAAAAACATGCTTATGTATATCCCCTACTCATTCCAGACAGGATTTGCAGGAGGATGGGGAAATATAGGCAATATGAGGAACAGAGGCGTCGATCTGGAGATAAAATATGATATTATCAACAAGAATGATCTCTTCCTGGGAGTTTCGTTGAACATGAACTATAATAAAAATGAAATTACGGAGCTGTTCGGCGGAAGGAGTGAGTTCGTAGACGGAAGGACGGGTATAAAATATGAGGTCGGCAAACCGTATGGCGAATTCTACTATGTCAAATATGCGGGAGTCGATCCTGCAACCGGCAAGCAGCTCTGGTACGATAAGGATGGCAACATTACCGACGAATATTCGGAAAGCGATGCGCAGTTCCTCGGGAAGCAGAGGTTCGCTCCGTGGTCCGGAGGATTGAATATCAATTTCGGCTGGAAAAACATAACGCTTAATGCCACATTCTCCGGCGTGTTCGGAAAATATATAGAGAATTACGGAAGATACTTCATAGAGAACGACTCTTTTGCCGATGAGTCCAATATGAGTGTCAGAATGAAGAATATATGGACAACTCCCGGACAGATAACCGATATCCCCAGGGCAGGCGAGGCTATAAGGCACGATTCGAGATGGATAGACAATGCTTCATTCGTAAGGCTTAAAAATGTGCAGATCGGGTATTCGCTTCCGAGCCATATTATTCAGAAAAGCAGGATTCTCAGCGGGCTGAAAATTTATGCTACCGGCAGAAACCTGCTGACTTTTACCAAATACGACGGAATCGACCCTGAGGTAGACGATTCAATCTCTTCCGGAAATTATCCGAATTCCAAACAGATTGTATTCGGCCTGGAGGTTACATTTTAATTAACAGTAAATCCTAATTCTATGAAAAAGTTTTTATTTTTGATAATATCTGCGGTTTTGGTCGTTTCATGTGACTTGACCAAAATGCCGGATGGCTCCATAAGCACGGAAAACGCATTGACCTCCGTCGATGATGTGCTGAAATTCAGAGCCGATATCTATCTGTCTCTCCGGGACGGATTGTGTTCCGAATATCCTATCTATATTCCTGAACTTATGACGGATTCGTTCCATGCATCCATAACTTTCGGAAACAGGAACGGCGAGTATTACAAATGGGAGATAACCTCGATCTTCGGTTACGTGGAGAGCCTTTGGCAAAGATCGTATTATAACGTCACTCTGGCCAATTTCCTGGAGCAGGGGATAGCGGAACTTCTGGCAAACAATCCGGACATGACGGGTTCGGAAAAGAGCCAGCTCGACGTTGTCCTCGGTGAAGCGGCATTTTTAAAGGCATACTCGATGTATTTTGCCTCCCAGTTATATTGCGGCAACTATAATGCTGCGGATGCGGCTAATACCATGGGCCTCATGCTTCTCGACGGGCCTGTAGAGAATCCCAGCGATATAGCGGCGTATGTGGGAAGATCCTCTTTGGAAGAGACATATGACTATATCGAAAAATATATAGGTATCGCGGAGGAGAAACTTGCGGCTGTAGGGCCCCAGGTCGGCTCCATATATCTTACATCAGATGCGGTAAAGGCTCTCAAGGCCCGTGTGGCCCTGACAAAAGGGGACTATTCTACTGCAATAGCCGCATCTACCTCATTGGTCGATTCAGGGACATATCCTCTCATAGATAATGAAGCTGATTTCGACAGATTATGGACAAATGACAGCGGGGAGGAGTGTATCGTACAATTCTGGGCAGGATTCAGCGAAGGTTCGCTTCCGGGCTCCAATGATTATGATTATATAGGCTATAATTCGAGCGGGATATACAGCCCGAATTATATTCCCGAGAAATGGATAGTGGATGCCTATGACGCGAATGATATAAGATTCAGTACGTGGTTCAAGGAGAGAGAGGTCACTTTCGGCTCGATAGCGGGCAATGTATATCTGTTCTACAAGTTCCCCGGC
This sequence comes from uncultured Bacteroidales bacterium, assembly GCA_944325445.1. Classification (GTDB taxonomy): domain Bacteria; phylum Bacteroidota; class Bacteroidia; order Bacteroidales; family UBA932; genus Egerieousia. The sequence continues at coordinate 134,736 of CALVAG010000004.1, forward strand.
AATCCCGAATTGAGAAGTCCGGAGGCCAATTCGAATTATATAAATAAAATCAAGCCTTTCCGTATTGCGGAACAATATCTGATAGCAGCAGAGGCATTTGCCATGCGCGGTTCCGGAGATGATGAAACCAATGCCTGCAAATATCTGAATGCCTTACGGTCAAAGAGAATTCCCGGATATGCCGAAACGACGTACAGCGGCGACAAACTGGTTGAAGAAATAAGGGAGGAGCGCGTAAAGGAGCTGTTCGGAGAGGGATTCAGATTTGCAGACCTCAAAAGGTGGAACAAAGGTTTTTCACGCTCTGAGGCCCAGGATGACCAGATAATATCGAATGCCGGTGGAACGAACACCGAATTCCTGTCGATCGCTGCAGACAGTTACCAGTGGCTGTGGCCTATCCCCCAATCTGAAATCGATGCCAATCCGCAGATTAGAGACGAACAGAATCCCGGTTATTAATCTCACTTAAAACGATGAAAATATGAAATATCTGAAATATTTAATACTTCTATTGCCTTTTTTGATTTACTCATGCGGTCAGGATTCATTCGAATATTTGCCCGATAATGAATGCGTATCTTTTGCGGATGTGACCGAAAGCTACATTTTGGACGGAAACAATCTGGAGATTGAAATAGTCAGAGGAACGGCCGTATCCGTATTGAATCTGAACATATCCCTTGCCGAAGGAAGCATCTTTTCATTGGTAGACGGTTCGGTGACCTTCGAGGCCGGAGAATATACCGCCAAAGTCCTTCTGACTTACGACCAGACCGATCTCGTGCCCGGAGTGGAATATTCCTTTAATTTGAGTTTCGATGAAAGCCTGAGATCCCCTGCAGGTACGAGCGCCTATGTGGGAAACGGTGTCTTGCCGTTGGATATGCTGGAATATGAAGATTATGGCATAATCGAATTCATAGGACCTACATCTTCGAATTACCTTAGCGATGTCGTGGATAATATGACCGTGGAGGAGAAAAGATACACCCTTCAGGTAGCGAAAAACACGACGACATATTACAGGATAAAGAACTTTTTCTCCTCACCTACAGATTTGGATTTTATCCTGAGCAACGATGGAACAGTGACGGTTCTGGCGCCGGAAACCTCATGGGACTGTCCGGTATATCAGGGCGAAACATATTGTTTTGCAACGACCGCCTCATATAAGGGCGAGAACTTTACCGTATGGTTCGATGCAGATCCTTCCTGTATCACTCCTTATGACTGGAGTCCTGCCGGATACTCCGCAACCATAGGCACAACGATAGACTTCGATGCGATTTTTACAATAGGTTCAGATTATATACCGCGCACCGATTCCGACAATATGTGGCACGCGTACGAAACATTTGAAGTGATTTCACTCTTTTAGCTTTTTGGGAGTGTGAAATTGAGAAGATGGTCGTAATAGTTACCGGAGCAGGTCCGGAATTATTACGACCTTCATTCCTTTATGAACATACCTGCACAACTCCAGAACATCGTTGTTTTTCATCCTTATGCAGCCATGGGAGGCTCTTCCCGGAATGGATGACTGGTGTTCCGGAAGCGTCCCGTGGATACCGATGCTGTTGTTGCCCGGAACGGTCAGCCTTATAAAACGGGGGCCGTATGCCCCTTTTACCAGACCGCGTCCGTCCTTGAAGTCGTAGTGATAATCCTGTGAGGCTTCGATGCTCTTTATCGTGAAAACGCCTTCCGGCGTCCTGCAATCTCCGATGCTCTTTTTGTCGCCGTAATTTGTACCTACGGCTACGTCATATTCCGCAATGACATAGGCCTCTTTGTCGAATACCCTGAGTTTCTGTTCGGCCTTGTTTATTACAATGAAATTTCTGTCTGTCTGAGGCTTGTATCCGGATTGGGCCATCCCTTGCCCTGCCGATAGCGAGGTTATCAATAGAGTGGCTATAAGCGATATGATGCGCATATTATGGTATCAGGTTGCAATTCCAATGTCGGCAAAGGTATGAAAAGTATATATAATTTTAATATCGTATATTTTATATTTTTCCGCTCTTTTTCCATACTCCGTTCTCTGAAAAAAAAGACTATTTTTGAAAATGCGGAGAGTCTAACAGGGCGGAGGTCTATGGAGAATCAGAGAGTGTGTCCGGTATGCGGAGAGAAAATCGTGGGAAGGAGCGACAAGAAATTCTGCAGCGATGAGTGCAGAGTGTATCACCATAATCGCAAGAATAGGGAAAAAGCCAGGGTGCTGACAGATAACAGATATTTTAATCTTTTGTATTCCAATGTGTTCGAATTGTGCGAACATAAATCCGAGTTGTCATTAAAAATATTGGTCTTTATTTCTAAAATCTGTAAAATAGTAGTAATTTTGGCGCATAAAAACAGGTAGCCATGAAGAGAATAATTACCATTCTGTTATCGGTGCTCTTTACCGTATCCATTATATCATGCGTCGAAAATTCCGGAAAGTATAAAGATCTTAAAACCCGGTTGGATTCATTGCAGCGGGAGTACGGAATCCGGTCTGACGAGCTGGATGAGGTTTTTGCAGTGCTGAATGAGGTGGAGCAGGGGTTGCAATCTATCCGCGAAAGTGAGAATATCATTACCGTACAGGCCCGGAGCCGGGACGGTCTCGATGTGCCGGCCGAGTCTAAAGAGAGAATCAGAAGCGACATGAAGGCAATAGGCGAGGCTATAGAAAAGTATAAGAAGCAGATAGATGATCTTAAAAGAGACAATAGAATAGAATCTGCACAGTTCAGGAAAAGGCTCGAAGCCCTTTCGGCGGAACTGCAGCAGAAATCCGACCTGATAGAGAGTCTTACAAGGCAGTTGAATGAGAAGGATGCGCAGCTTGCAGTAAAGACGGAGCAGATAGCCTCTTTGGACCTGGTGGTTTCCAATCTTAAAGAGGAGGTGGAGACCTTGAACAGAAATACCGATGAACTCAAGGAGAAGGTCGCTTCCCAGGACAGGAAAATCTACTCGGTATATTATATAGTGGCCTCCAAGGAGGAGTTGATTGCAGCCGGAGTCCTTACAAAAGGCGGGCTTTTCAAATCTGCGAAAGTCTCGTACCAGTCTGAACAGAATTCTTTTGTCACGATAGATTATAGAAAAATTACATCAATCAATACCAATGCGAAGAGGGCCAAGGTCCTTTCAGTACATCCTGCGGATTCCTATTCTTTGGAGAAGATAAACGATGAGGTCATACTCTCGATTTCGAATCCGGAAAGATTCTGGGAGCAGACAAAATATCTGGTAGTCCAGACAAATTAAACCGTAGGAATATAAACATGTACCATAATATGAAAAGATTTTTAATGTTGTTTATGGCCGCGGGCCTTTTGCTAAGTTCTTGTAAATCGGATAATATGTCAAATCCACTTTTAGAAAAATCCACATTGAGATACGGTGCTCCTGCTTTCGATGAAATCAGGACGGAACATTATATGCCGGCATTCAATGCCGCAATCGCCAAGGGTAAGGCGGAGATTGATTCTATTGTGAACAATCCGGAAGATCCCACTTTTGAAAATACGATATTGGCCCTGGAATATGCGGGAAGCGACCTTTCGAGAGTTTCCGGCATATTTTTTAACGTGAACGAGGCCAATACGAATGAGCAGATGCAGGCCATAGCGGAAGAGATATCTCCTGTAATGACAGAATACAGCATGTCCATATTGTTGAATGATAAACTGTTCGAAAGGGTAAAGCAGGTTTACGGACAATTGGACAGCCTCGATCTCGGGCCGGAGCAGAAACGGCTTACGGAGATTACCTACAGAAATTTTGCACGAAACGGTGCGAATATTCCTGCAGACAGAAAAGAGGAGTTTTCCAAAATCCAGGAAGAGCTGAGCCTGTTGAGTCTCAAATTCGGAAAAAATGTATTGGATGCTACGAATGCCTATATACTGCACATTACGGATTCGTCCCAACTTGCCGGGCTTCCGGAATCTGCGGTTGCGGCGGGCGCTGCAGAGGCAAAGAGCAGAAATCTGGACGGATGGGTTTACACTCTGCAATATCCCAGCATGGAGCCGTTCATGAAATATTCCGACATCAGGAGTCTTAGGGAGCAGATGTGGAGAGCTTCGAATGCAAAGTGCATGGATGGCGAGTCGAGCAATGAGGATGTTGTGAAAAGGATAGTGGAGCTTAGAATCAAAGAGGCTGAACTTCTGGGATTCGACAAGTATTCCGATTATATTCTCGAGGAGAGGATGGCGAAGAGTACCGGAACCGTGGAGGATTTCCTGAATGACCTTCTGGTGAAGTCGCTGCCCTTTGCAAAAAGGGATGTAAGGCAGATTCAGGATTATGCGAATGCCAACGGGCTTGAAGGCAAGCTGATGCCCTGGGATTTTACTTATTATGCAACAAAATATAAGGATGAGAAATATAAGCTGAACGATGAGATGCTCAAACCTTATTTCAAGTTGGAGAATGTGCAGCAGGCGGTATTTGCATTGGCGGATTCGCTCTACGGCCTGAAGTTTACGGAGGCGAAGGATATCCCCGGCTACCATCCCGATGTAAAGGTTTACGATGTGACGGATGCTTCTGGCCGGCATATGGCGCTCTTTTATTCCGACTTCTTCCCTCGTGACGGGAAACGTTCCGGCGCATGGATGACTTCATTCAGGGAGCAGGGATACGACAAAGACGGAGTGGAGCAAAGACCGCTGGTATCTATAGTGTGCAACTTTACGAAACCTACGGAGAACGAACCGTCGCTTCTTACATTTTATGAAGTCACCACCCTGCTTCACGAGTTCGGCCATGCGCTTCACGGGATGCTTTCTGACGTACGGTACCCCTCGCTTGCAAGCCCTAATGTGGCATGGGATTTCGTAGAGCTGCCATCGCAGATAATGGAGAACTGGGCAACTGAGAAAGAGTATCTTGCTTCATGGGCAAAGCATTACAAGACAGGTGAAGTGATGCCCGATGAACTTATCCGGAAAATAGTGGATTCCAAAAATTTCAATAGCGGATATGCACAGGTAAGGCAGCTTACATTCGGCATATGCGATATGGCATGGCATACCTTGGAGAAGGTCCCGTCAGAGAGTGTAGAGCAGTTCGAGACCGAGGCTGTTGCAAAATGCCAGATCATGCCTGTAGTAAAGGGCACTGCCTTTTCTCCGTCGTTTTCGCATATTTTTGCCGGAGGATATGCAGCCGGCTATTATTCGTATAAGTGGGCCGAAGTTCTTGAAGCCGACGCATTCCAGCTTTTCAAGGAGCAGGGCATCTTCAATAAAGAGGTTTCCGGCAGTTTCAGGAAGAATATCCTCTCCAGGGGAAATACCGAAGATGCGGATGTGCTTTACAGAAATTTCAGAGGCCGCGATCCTAAGCCCGAAGCACTTCTTGAAAAATTGGGTATGGTAGAAAAATAATTTAATTCAAGCAGATACAGTATGTCAGGTTTTTTTGGTTGCGTTTCACGTAATGAATGTGTGAATGATGTCTTTTACGGAACGGACTATCATTCGCACCTCGGTACAAAGAGGGCCGGTATGGCCTTTTATGCAGACGGTAAATTCGTAAGGTCTATCCACTCCCTCGAAAACGGCTATTTCAGGAACAAGTTCGAAGACGAACTTCCCCGTTTCGGGGTTTCCAATATGGGGGTGGGAGTCATATCGGATTCCGAATCGCAGCCTATTACGATAACATCTCATTTGGGACGTTATGCCGTAGTGACAGTGGCAAGAATAGATAATATAGAGGAACTGACGGCGGAACTTCTCGAAAAAAGATATCATTTTGCGGAACTTTCCGACTCAGCCATAAACGCTACTGAACTTGTAGCCATATTAATAGGTATGTGCGACAGTATAAAGGAGGGAATAGAACTCGTGCAAAGGAAGGTAAAAGGTTCGTGTTCGCTTCTTGTCCTTACAGATCATGCAATATATGCAGCCCGCGACAAGTTCGGTCGTACTCCTATTTCCGTAGGGAAAAACGATAAGGGCTATGTCTGTGCCAGCGAGAGTTCCAGCTTTGCAAATCTGGGGTATGATTTTGTCAGGGATTTGGGACCGGGCGAAATCGTGCAGCTGAGCGCAGACGGAGTGAGAGTCGTTGCCCCTGCGGGAAAAAGAAAACAGGTGTGTTCATTCCTTTGGGTATATTACGGTTATCCGTCGGCACAATATGAGGGGATAAATGTCGAAGATTCGCGTTACAGGTGCGGGGCTGCCATGGCGCGTACGGATACGGATATCCATCCTGATTTCGCGGCCGGCATTCCGGATTCCGGAGTGGGCCATGCCATCGGCTATGCGAATGAAAAGAAGATACCCTACAAGCGCCCCTTTGTAAAATATACCCCTACATGGCCGAGAAGTTTCATGCCGCAGAACCAGAAGATGAGGGATCTGGTGGCGAAAATGAAGCTTCTGCCCAATGAGAGATTTACGAAAGGCCAGAAAATCGTCTTTATGGATGACAGTATAGTAAGGGGAACCCAATTGAAGGACAATGTCGTAAAATTGCTGGACGCCGGCGTAAAGGAGGTGCACATGCGAATTTCATGTCCTCCGCTTATTTTCCCGTGCAGGTTTTTGAATTTTTCTACTTCACGCAGCACGTACGATCTGTATGCCCGCCGTGTCATAAGGGATATGGAAGGCAGGGACAACATTCCGGATTACGTTTATGAAGAGTATGCGAATCCCGATAATCCCAAACATAAGGAGATGGTGGAGATCATGTGCAGGCACTTGCAGCTCACATCTTTAAAATTCTTGAGGCTGGATGACCTCGTAAAGGCCATAGGGCTTCCTAAATGCGAATTGTGTACTCACTGTTGGGATAACAGCAGTTATACGGAGTAGTTTAAAAAAGTATCACTTTGTTAATATAAATAATGTTATTTTTTTGTTACATTATTTGTATAATTAATAAAAGTGGAATATATTTGCGGCCGAAAAGCAGGTTAAAGAGTTTTGTTGTTAAGCATTATTTTAACTTCAAAGTTTACACTTTTTTATCATAGAATGGTTTCTGTTTGATTAATGATCTTGACCTGAGTTTAAAAATGTTGTTTTTTGTTTTGTTACAAGGGTGCTCTTTTTCGAAATGTGTGAAAAGAGTACCTTTTGTTTTTGGAAATTAAATATTTAGTGTTATCTTTGCAACCCCGTAAAATATGCTGGGAACCGTAACCAACTAATAATGTTGGCGATGCGGTTATGTTTAATTTAATAACTAATTAAAACCAATGCCTGGATTAATTGGAAAAAAAATCGGAATGACTTCCGTTTTCGGTACCGACGGTAAAAATATACCGTGTACCGTTATTGAAGCTGGTCCGTGTGTCGTTACGCAAATACGTACAGAAGAAAAAGATGGTTATGCCGCTGTACAGCTTGCCTATGATGAGAAAAAAGAGAAACACACCAGCGCCCCTATGTTGGGTCATTTTAAAAAGGCAAATACCACTCCCAAACGCAAATTGGTGGAATTCTCAAATGATTTTGCCAAAGAGTTGCAGTTGGGCGATCAAGTAACCGTTTCCGACATCTTCGAAGATGGTGAGGAGACTTGGGTAGATGTTACAGGTATCTCTAAAGGTAAAGGCTTCCAGGGTGTTGTCAAACGTCACGGTTTCGGCGGCGTAGGCGGACAGACCCATGGCCAGCACAACAGATTGCGTGCTCCCGGTTCTTTGGGTGCATCATCTTGGCCTTCAAGAGTGTTTAAGGGAAAAAGATTGGCAGGCCGCATGGGTGGCGACAGAGTAAAAATTTTGAACCTTAAGGTTATCAAGGTTATCCCTGAAAATAACCTTATTCTGGTTAAGGGTTCTATCCCGGGCGCAAAAGGTTCATATGTAATTGTGGAGGAATAAACGTCTATGGAATTATCAGTATTAAAGATCGACGGAACAGAGTCTGGCAAGAAAGTGACTCTGAACGAGGCAGTGTTCGGAATAGAGCCGAACGACCATGCCATTTACTTAGACGTCAAGCAGTACCTTGCAAACCAACGTCAGGGAACACATAAGACAAAGGACCGTTCCGAGGTTGCCTACAGTACCAAAAAACTTATCAGGCAAAAGGGTTCGGGCGGTGCACGTCATGGAAGCATCAAGTCCAATATTTATGTGGGCGGAGGCAGGGCTTTCGGACCGGATCCGAGAGACTACAGATTCAAGCTCAATAAAAAATTGAAGAGACTTGCGCGTTACTCTGCTCTTTCATACAAGGCAAAGGAGAATGCCATTACAGTGGTAGAGCCTTTCGCAATGGAAGCTCCCAAGACAAAAGAGTTCATATCTATCCTTAATAATATTAAGGCAAACGATAGAAAAGTCTTGTTCGTGCTTCCGGCCGATTCAAAGAATATATATTTGTCATCACGCAACCTAGAGAATGTAAGTGTCATTACAGTAAATGAAATCTGCACTTACAAGATACTGAATGCTACACGCCTCGTATTGGTAGACGGTGTTCAGGACGCTTTCTATGTAGCAAATAAATAACCGAATGCGATGGAAATTTTGATTAAGCCTTTAGTAACTGAAAAGATGACGATTCTGGGCGATAAATTGAATCGTTACGGTTTCATAGTTGACCGCAGAGCAAACAAATTGCAGATTAAATCTGCGGTAGAGCAGATGTATGGGGTGACAGTAGTTGATGTAAATACTGTCAATTACCACGGAAAGAGGAAAAGCCGCTACACGAAAGCGGGTTTATTGACAGGCCGTACAAACCATTTCAAGAAGGCGTTTGTTACACTGGCCGGTGAAGATAAGATTGATTTCTACAGCAACATTTAAGCGATGGCAGTACGTAAATTTAAACCGGTAACTCCCGGTCAGAGAAATAAAATAATAAGCGCATTCGATGATATTACTTGCACGGTACCGGAGAAATCCCTGTTGCAGCCACTTCGTAAGACAGGCGGACGCAACAATACCGGTAAGATGACAATGCGCTATATCGGTGGCGGTCACAAAAGAATGTATCGTGTGATAGATTTCCTTAGAAACAAGGATAAATATAAAGCTACCGTAAAGACTATTGAATATGATCCTAACCGCAGTGCAAGAATCGCATTGGTGGTGTATGAAGATGGCGAGAAACGCTATATAATAGCTCCTAACGGAATCAAGGTAGGACAGGTGATCGCTTCCGGCCCGGGCGTAGCTCCCGAAATCGGAAATGCCCTTCCCCTTTCCGAAATTCCTCTTGGAACTGATGTTCATAATATAGAGTTAAAACCTGGTAAGGGTGCGGCAATGGCGCGCAGCGCGGGTTGTTATGCACAACTTACGGCAAGAGAGGGAAATCATGCTATTCTCAAATTGCCTTCAGGCGAAACCAGAATGGTATTGGTTACCTGTCGCGCTACTGTAGGCGTAGTTTCCAATCCTGACCATAACCTCGAGTCTCATGGTAAGGCAGGACGTAAACGCTGGTTGGGTCGCAGACCTCGTAACCGCGGTGTTGTAATGAACCCTGTAGATCACCCTATGGGTGGTGGTGAAGGACGTGCTTCCGGAGGACATCCTCGCTCAAGAAAGGGTATACCTGCTAAGGGATACAAGACAAGGCATCCTAAGAAGGCTTCTAATAGGCTTATTATCGAGAGAAGGAAAAAATAGGAATTAACTTTAGATTATTATGAGTCGTTCAATAAAAAAAGGGCCTTATATCGAGGCTAGTTTAGAGAAAAAAATTCTTGCCATGAATGCTTCCGGCAAGAAGGATGTTGTGAGAACCTGGTCGAGAGCCAGTATGATTTCGCCGGACTTTGTGGGTCATACTATAGCTGTTCATAACGGTAATAAGTTCATTCCTGTTTATGTTACTGAGAATATGGTAGGTCACAAGCTCGGAGAGTTTGCACCGACAAGAACCTTTAAAGGTCATTCGGGTAATCGTTAATAATTAATAATAGAGATTACAGAAAATGGGAGCTCGTAAAAGAAATATGGCCAATAGGCTTAAAGAGATAAAAAAACAGACAGCTATAGCAAAGCTGAATGATGTTCCTACCTCTCCCCGCAAGATGCGTCTGGTTGCAGATATTATCAGGGGAGTAGAGGTGAACCGCGCTTTGGATATCCTTAAATATTCAAAGAAGGAGGCTTCTAACCGTTTGGAAAAACTTCTCCGTTCTGCAATTGCGAACTGGGAGGCAAAGAATGAAGCCGATAGAAAAGAGTTGGAGAACGGAAACGTATTGGTGCAGACTATCATGGTAGGTCAGGGCCGCACTCTTAAGAGAATCAGGACCGCACCTCAGGGCAGGGCTGCAAGGATACGTAAACGCTCTAATCATGTAACTATTATTTTAGGCAAAAAAGCCGTTAAATCAGAGGAGGAGGCTAAGTAATTATGGGACAGAAAACAAATCCAATAAGCAACAGGCTCGGAATTATCCGCGGATGGGACTCTAACTGGTACGGCGGCAAGAATTATGCGGCGAAGATATTGGAGGATACAAAGATCCGTGAATATCTCAATGCACGTCTTGCAAAGGCAAGTTTGTCAAAGATAGTTATTGAGAGAACGCTGAAATTAATTACCGTCACAATCCACACGGCGCGTCCGGGTGTCATAATCGGAAAGGGTGGCTCCGAGGTAGACAAGCTTAAGAGCGAGTTGAAGAATATCTCGAACAAGGATGTTCAGATAAATATCTTTGAAGTAAAACGTCCTGAATTGGACGCCAATATAATTGCCAACAATATAGCAAGGCAGGTTGAAGGGCGTGTTTCATACCGCAGGGCTATAAAGATGGCCATTGCAACGACCATGAGAATGGGTGCCGAGGGTATAAAGGTGCTTATCAGCGGCCGTCTCGGCGGTGCTGAAATGGCGCGTTCCGAACTTTACAAAGAGGGACGTACTCCGCTCCATACTTTCCGTGCGGATATCGATTACGCTTTGGCTGAGGCTCATACCAAAGTCGGTGTATTGGGTATCAAGGTGTGGGTATGCAACGGCGAGGTATATGGCAAGAGAGACCTTACTCCAAATGCCGGTGTAAGCACCAATGCTTCTGCACAGGGTGGCCAGAGAGGCAACGAGCGCAGAGGTGGCAGAGGACGTTCAGACAGGCGTAAAGGCGGTGCAAAACGTCCTGCGGCAAAAGAGCAGGAGTAGAGACTGTCGGAATGCTTTATAGAGACAGGGCCGGTTGAAAATTCTACCGGCCCTTTTTGCATTATACCGGTATGCCCTATTGTAAAAAAGGCTATATTTGTTTATCAAAATCAACTCGCGTATGAAAAAATTTGTTTTATCTTTAATTGCAATCTTTTTTGCACTCTCCTCTTTTGCCATAGAGCGTAAGGCGCCTCAGGAAGAGGGAATGGACCCGGAACGCCTTTCGAAGGTAGATGAGATAATAAATGCCTCTATAGAGAATAAGGAGATTCCCGGTGCCGTTTTGGCCGTTGTCAGAAATGGAAATCTTGTCTATCTGAAGGCCTACGGCAATAAGAGCGTCGATCCTGTAGAACCGATGACAGAGAACACGGTCTTCGATCTGGCTTCCTGCAGCAAGGTCGTAGGTACTACAATATCGATGATGCAGCTGTTGGAGAGGGGATGCTATCGTTTGACCGACAGGGTGGATATGTATATCCCGGGCTTCGAGCCTTATGTAGACCCTGAAACCGGAGAAAAGGTACATATCAGAATAGTGGATCTGCTTACACACTCTTCCGGACTTCCTTCATATGTCGCTCCCGAAGTGGTAATCAAGGCTTGCGGCAAGGATGATCCCGATTCTTTGATGAGTTATATATGCAAGATGAAAAGGGAGTTCAGGCCTACAACGGATTTTCAATACAGTTGCCTGAATTTTATAACTCTCCAGAATATTTTACAGAATATTACAAGTGAAAAGCTGTGCGACTATGCGCAGAAGAATATCTTTGACGTATTGGGCATGACCCATACTGCATATAATCCTAAATTGAATAATAACGAGCAGATAATGAAGCTTGTCGCTCCTACCGAGAAACAGCCTGACGGCAAGTATCTTCTCGGTGAAGTGCATGATCCTCTTGCCCGCGTTATGAACCATGGAAATTCCGGTAATGCAGGAGTCTTTTCGAATGCCGAAGATCTGGCGATACTTGCAGCCGCCCTTATGAACGGTGGTGAAGTCGACGGCAAGAGAATTCTCGGAAAACTTACCGTCGAAACCATGATAAGGGTTCCAGAAGAGGTTAAGCAGTTGGGCCGTTCTTTGGGATGGGACAACTATTCTCCCTATGCTTCAAATAACGGAAACCTGTTTCATCCTACAATGACATTCGGGCATACAGGTTATACCGGAACATCGATCATAATAGATCCGGTCTCTAAAACATCGGTTATTCTTTTGGCTCACAGGGTGCATCCTGCAGACAAGGGAAGTGTGGTAAGGCTCAGGGCCTTAGTGGCAAATGTAGTTGCAGGCTCTATAGTCGAGTAGAATAAGGGCTGTGAATAGAGATATAAAACGTGTTGCCGGCAATATTTAAATTGTCGGCAACTCTTTTTATGGTAATGGTGAAAAATTAAAAATTCAGGCTTATTCCCATAACCAGATTTCTCGGAGCGCCCCAATAGCCGGTAAAGCTCTCCCTTGTGTGGTCTGTTCCGTCGAGCCCTCTTATTATATATTTGCTGTCAAAAATATTATTGAGACTCAGGAATACCGATAGATCTATCTTCCCTAATTCAAATGTGTTGTTTACATTAAGATTGACAATATGGTATGCCGGAATTCTGTACGGATCTGCGGTATCGTCTGGATTTGTGCGTGAATCCGGTTCAAAATCCGCCCAATATCTGTCGCCGTACTGCCAGTTTGCAGAAATCGTAAAATCAGAAAGCTGCCTGGACGCAGCAGATGCCAGATGCTTGAATGGGGTAATCTCTACGGCGGCGCCTATTTGGGTTTGCGGGGCGTCTCCTACCGGCAGGCCGTCGCTGTAGACATTGATTTCTGCTATGGTTTGGCCGCTATAGTCGTCGTAAATGGACGCGTGCACGTCGTTTTTCCATTTCCAGCTTCCGAAAGATGCGTTTGCGTAGATTTTTGCCCATGTGGAAAGATTGTAATGTCCCTCTATCTCTATTCCGTAATGGAGAGCGTTGAGCCCTGTAATCATATATCTGTAGGCATCCTCTTCCAGCGGACGATAGGCATCGCTCATAAGCGATTTGTTAAACCAGTATGCTCCGTAAACCGTAGTCTCGATTGCTCCGCGATAATGTACGAAACGGTAACCCAACTCTCCAAGCAGGTTCTTTTCATTTTTGACCCCTTCGCTTATACGGTTGTTCCCGCTCGAAAAGTAGACATTCGAGTATGGGATTCTGCTATATGCGGCAGCGTTCAGGTAGAAGCTCTGCTTCATGTCCATCTTGTAGAGTACTCCTGCCTTGAAACTGCCTCCTATGCCCTTTGCAGCCTTGCTGTAATAGTTGCCTTTGGTATAATTGTATTTGTCCCACCTTTTTGTAAGCGCTCCATACAATGATGCTCCGGCATTGACAACAAAGCGGTTCTTTTTGTAAACCATGGAGGCATAGAGCGTTCCGTAGTTGTGGTTTTTGCCGTTGTTGGTTCTGATATAGTCGCCCACTTTTTTTATCGGATTCCTGCCGTTAAGGCCGGCAAGCGAATTGTTGCTGTAATCCTCATACCAGAAATCTCCTCCGAGTAGGTCTGTGATCTTCTCCTTTTCCCATGTATTGTAAAGCTGGTAGTGAAGCCCTCCTTCCAACGAAAGATTGTTATTCAAATCCCAGATTGCGCTTGTAAGGGCCCCGAACTGGATATGGCCGGCCATATAGTCGCTCATGATATTCTGCGAAGATTCCCCGTTTTCCGCACTTGCCCTGTTCTCTGCAATTATGGCATCCCAATCTATATGGCCGTCTTTTTGATAAGAGATGATTCTCTGGCCCTTGCTTTCTGTCCAGACTCCTCCTCCGTTGCCTATTGCCATATAGACGGCACTGTTGATTTTTAAATTGTCGTTGTTTGTAAAGAAATGGTTGAGGGTGAAGTATGGTTTGAAATAGTTGTTCTCACTTATGTTTTTTTGAACGGTTTTGCCGTTTCCGTCTCTGTAAAATCCCCAGTTTTTGCTGTAGCTGCGTCCGTACTGTTCCATTTCGGCATAGGTAATGCGCTGGCTGCGTTGCTGGTGACGTTCAGGTCCGCCCAACGCGGTAAATAGAAGCGAGTGGCGCTCGTTTATTCTTTTGCTTATACTCAGCATATATGCCCCGGCAGAAGCATCTGTGCACTCTACATAGCCGTGCCCCCATAAATAGGAACCGGTCAGCGAAATACCCCATCCGTTGCCTATCTCTCCGCTGTTATAGCTGAAATATCCTTTTGAAAGCTGGTAATCGGTGTAGCTGTAACCTACTTCGAACGAAGGCTCGATAAGCGGGCTTTTTGTAATTATATTGATTGTGCCGCCTACCGAATTGTCCGACAGCATGGATGCCCCTATGCCCTTTTGCAGTTGGATTGTGGATGTGGCATCGGTGAGTCCCAGCCAGTTGTTCCAGAACATGGAACCGCTGGTAAGTCCCGAGATGGGGATACCGTTCAGCAGTACGGAGATGTTTTCCTGCTGGAATCCGCGGATATTTATCTTGGCATCTCCGAAGCTGCCGGTTTCCGCTGTGGCAAAGACTCCCGGAACCTCTTTGAGCAGTTCGGGAAAGGTCTTCCCTGCAGACTTTATCTTAATCTGCTTTTCATCTATGCTCGTAAGTCTGAGAGGCGAACTCCTTTTGTTTTGAATACCGGCGGAAACCGTGATTTCATTGAGAAGAATGGCCGTGGTGTCTGCTTCATCGCCGAGCCGTGTCTCTTCCGGAAAGCCGTCTGCATAGATGGCAAACGGCATAAAGGTCAATAGAAGGGTAAATAAAAAAAATCTTGTTGACATAAACGTAATTTTTAGTTAATAAAAAAAGTTTATCAACAAGGCCAATGGGAAAACAATATCGGAATTATAAGGCGGAACGTTCCGGCACAGCCGTACCCCATAATGCGACTATCTTCTTCCATCCAGACTATACTGTCGGTGCCGTAATTCCAACGGCTCTGCCCTGAGGGGCTCGCGGACTTTACCGCCGATCGGGAATTTCACCCTGCCCTGAAGATTGAACGCAAATATGGAGATTCTCTGCCGAAATTCAAAATGAATTATGGTTTTTATCCTAAATTTTTTCTTACTCCGTCCAAAAAATGTTTCATTTCGCCGCTGTCATGTTTATTGACAATTTCCAGCAGTTTGCCCAATTCATTTATGATTTTATTGAGCTGATGAGGCGTGTTGGGGTTGAAGAGTATCTCGGTAAGAAGATAATCATCCTCTGAAAGCAGCCCCCTTGCAATCGCGAGGTGCTTTTTGAATGTCGTGCCCGGGGCATCCTGATGCTTCATGATGGATGCAAATACCAGGGTTGAGGCAAAAGGGATGGAGAGCGAATAGGCCACCACCTGGTCATGTTCTTCGAATGTGTATTCGCAAATATTGAGTTTTAGCGTACTGAACAGGTCCTTAAAGAATATCCGTCCCAAATAGTCGGACTCCTTTATGATTATCGCGCTCTCCTGTTGCAGGTTTCCAAGATTTGCGAAGGTAGGTCCGAACATGGGGTGTGTGGAGACATACCGGAATCCGCAGTTCCGGTAAAAATCCTTCAGCCCGGTCTTTACAGAGGCGATATCGGCCAATATGCAATCCTTATTCACATATGGAATGATATTTTCGAACGCCTCTATTGTCCTGTTAAGAGTTGCGCAATTCAATACGAGTTCCGGGGAGAACTCTTTTGCCTCTTCGTATTTTGTGAAACGCAGGGCATTGTATATGAAGCGCAATCTTTGGGGATCGCTTTCAAGAACGGCAACGTCATGGTTGAAACTGAAAAGGTCTGTGAAGAATGAGCCCATTTTTCCGGCTCCTATGACAAGTATTCTCATTGTTTCCGCTATTTCATTATTTCCATTTGTACTCTGACAGACTCTTCATGTATGGATTTCATTATTTCGGCGATAAAATCGGGGTTCAGTTCCATGGCTTTGCCCAGTTTGGCCCTGTTCTCGAGAATGTCGTTATATCTGCCCGATTGCAGAATAGGCATATTGTGCTCTTTTTTGTATGTTCCTATTTCCCTTGAAATCCTCATTCTTTTTGCCAGTGTGGCGAGCAGCTGCTCGTCTATTTCGTCTATCTGTTTTCTTAGGACCGTGATATCCTCGGTCGTCTGTGCATTGTCTCTTATTACCAACATACTGAGTGTATAATCTAAAACATCGGGAGTAAGTTGCTGTGCGGCATCGCTGAGCGCATGGTCGGGGTCGCAGTGCGATTCTATGATAAGGCCGTCGAAATTCAAATCGAGCGCCTGCTGGGATATCGGGGCTACAAGTTCTCTCTTTCCGCCTATATGGCTCGGATCGCAGAATATGGAGAGTTCCGGATACCTTCTTTTGAGTTCGATAGGAATATGCCATAGCGGGAGGTTTCTGTAGAGTTTTTTCTCATATGAACTGAATCCTCTGTGTATGACACCTATTTTTCTGATTCCGGCACCGTAAATACGCTCTATCGCTCCAATCCACAGTTCCAAATCTGGATTTACAGGATTTTTGACCAGAACAGGGATATCCATCCCCTTGAGTGCATCTGCAAGTTCCTGCATCGCAAAAGGGTTTGCTACGGTCCTGGCTCCTATCCAAAGGATATCTATTCCGGCCTTGAGTGCCTCGAGAACATGGTAAGGAGTTGCAACCTCGGTTGCTGTAAGCATACCCGTCTTTTCTTTTACCTCTTTAAGCCATGGAAGCCCTACGGCGCCCACGCCTTCGAACCCTCCCGGTTTTGTACGGGGTTTCCAGATTCCTGCCCTGAAAATCCTTATTCCCTTAGAGGCCAAATTTTGTGCAATGTTCAATACTTGTTCCCTGCTTTCCGCACTGCACGGACCGGCTATAACAATAGGTCTTTTATTGTCTATGCCGTCGATTTGCAATTTTTCTATTTTCATATGCTGAACTTTTAACGATTTCTATATCTGTTATTTTTTAATTCTCCTTATTCTTTCCAATGCCTCTTCCAACTGCTTCTCATTGCAGCAGAGGGAGATCCTGACATAATTTTTCCCGTTGCCGCCGAAGATGAACCCGGGGGTAAGGAAGACCTTTGCTCCGTAAAGAATCTTGTCGCAAAGGAGTTTCGCCTCTCCATCGACTTTGCCCCAAAGAAAAAGTCCGACCTGGTTGTCATTTACATTCGCTCCTATCTCTTCCATAATCGCCTTTGCAAGGGCTTTTCTTCCGGCATAAACGCGGTTCATGTTTTCATACCACTCTTTTGGGGCCGACAGGGCTTCTGCCGCAGCCAGCTGCATGGGCCTGAACATGCCGGAGTCCATATTGCTCTTTACTCTTAAAATCCATTGTAAAAAATGGGAATTTGTCGCAAGCATCCCTATGCGCCATCCGGGCATGTTGTGCGCCTTGCTCAGAGAGTTAAGTTCTATGCATATTTCCTTGCTCCCCGGAACCGAAAGAATACTCAATGGTTTGTCATTCAGGATAAAACTGTACGGATTGTCATGGCATATTATTATGTTGTGCTTTTTGCCGAATGCGACCAGCTTTTCAAATAGTTCGGGGGAACCGTTTGCCCCGGTAGGCATGTTGGGATAGTTGCACCACATGAGTTTTGTCTTTTCCAAAGAGATTTTCCCCTCTGCATCATCCTTTTCGATAGCCTCGAAATCAGGTTCCCAACCTCTCTTTTCATCTAAGGAGTAGTTGTAAATTTCGGCGCCTGCCAGTCTGGAAACAGATGTGTATGTAGGGTAACCGGGGTCCGGCACGAGCACTCCGTCGCCTTCATTGATAAAGGCCAGCGTTATATGCATTATCCCCTCCTTACTCCCTATGAGCGGCAATATTTCGTTTGCCGGGTCCAGTTCGACATTATACCATTTTTTATACCAGCCGGAGAAGGCATTACGCAATTCGGGAATCCCGACATACGGCTGGTATCCATGCGAATCCTCTCTTTTTGCATTTTTTGCCAGAGTCTCTACGGTTTTTTCTGACGGAGGCAGATCGGGGCTTCCTATTCCAAGGTTTATTACATTGTCTCCCTTGGCATTCATCTGTGCTATTTCCTTGAGTTTTACGGAAAAGTAATACTCCTGTACATCCGAAATCCTTTCTGCCGGTTTAATCTCTTTCATAATCGTTAGTTTTTTCCGTTTTTTAAACGCTTTGTTTTCCCTCTGCATATTCCCCAAGGATCTCCAGTTCCCTGCATAGCGGCATAATTGCATCGAGAGCCTGGATATACCGCGGATAATCCTTGAACAGAAGATTTATGTAAAACTGATACTCCCACTCTTTGCCTATTATCGGAATAGACTGTATCATGGAGAGGTTCATGTCGTAAAACGAAAGCACCGCCAGTACTTTCGACAGGCTTCCCGATTCATGGGGCAGGGTAAAGACGATAGAGCTTTTGTCTACCCACTGGTTGCTCTCTTTAGGAGGCATATCCGGATTTTTAACTCTTTCCCTCTTATACAGATAGGTGAGTACCTCTTTGGAAACCTCCTTGTTGGAGACAATCAGAAAGCGTGTGAAATTGCGTTTGTTGGTTTCAATTCCTTCCGCTAAAATGTTCATCCCGTACAGTTCGGCTGCACCGGCCGGACATATTGCAGCGTGATCTGCAAGGCCGTTCTCCTTTATCCATTTTGCACTTCCCGCCGTATCGTCTTTCTCTACAAGTTTTTTATCCGGAAACCGCTCCAGAAATTCGGAGCATTGCATCAGCGCCATAGGATGCGAGTTTATCTCCTTTATATCTTCCATCTTTACGCCGGGAAGAGCTACGAGCGAGTGGGAAATTCTCAGTTTGTATTCTCCTACTATTGTCAGTCTGTTCTCCCTTAAAAGCCGGTAGTTCTGGAGAATGCTTCCTGCAATCGTATTTTCGATAGCCATGATGCCCAAAATATTGCTGTCATCCGCCACAAGTTTTGCGAGTTCTTTAAAGGTGTTGCAATCAATGGTCTCTATCTCTTCTCCATCGAAAAAATCCTTTGCAGCAATGTAGTGGTTGCAACCTCCTATTCCCTGTATGGCAATTTTAATTTTCATATAATAAAATATTGTGCGGTTTTAAACTGAAAGAGCCCCTGCCCGAACAGGCAGGAGCTCCATAAACCCTTTCAATTTATAAATATAGCTTACATACCGACTCCCGCCTTTACCTTTTTTTAAAGTAAAAGTAAAAATAGAATGAGTATGTAAATCGTTGTTGTCCCATAGTGTTATTTGCGTTACAAAAATAAGTAAAAATTTTTTACGCTGTTCACAATTTTTTTTGTGCTATATGTTTTTTTAACGAATACTTATAAATTTGCATATCTTTTAAACATTGTGTTGCAGTGAGTAAAATTCAGATAAATAAAGATTTAAGCAGCGTGAAGGCTCTGCTTGGCAATGATGCTTTCGTTATAATGGATAACAATTTGAAACATCTTTGCCGGTATTTCGACGGGTGCAGGATAATAGGGATAGAGACCGGTGAGCAGAAAAAGTGCATGGAGAGCGTTTTGCCGATAATAGAGCGGCTTCTCGACGAAGGTGCGGACAGAGGCTCTTTCATCCTCGGGGTAGGAGGTGGCATAACCACCGACATTGCCGGTTTTGTGGCTTCGATATACAAACGTGGAGTCAGGTTCGCATTTTTGCCCACTACACTGCTTGCTCAGGCGGATGCCTCGATAGGAGGCAAGAATGGGGTGAATTTCGAAGCCTATAAAAATATAATCGGAACGATAACGCAGCCCGAATGGATATATATATGTGCGGAGGTGTTGAGAACCCTGCCTGCACCGCAGTTCAGGGCAGGAATAGCGGAAGTGCTTAAAACATTTGTCCTTTTCGATGCCGCGGCATACGGGGAGGCGGTGGACTATTTTACCGGGCTGAATGGTTTTTTCAAGGAGAGAGGGACTCTCTGCGACGGTGCGGAGCTGTATGGCGAGGAGAGGCTGCAGTTGCTTGTTTCCAAGTGTGCGGAGTATAAAAGCGGTGTGGTGGAGCGCGATGCTTTCGAGAGGGGGGAGCGGAGGATGCTGAATCTCGGCCATACCTTTGCGCACGCAATAGAAAAAGTGTGTGCGGACGACGAAAATTTTGCCCCTATAATGCATGGGGAGGCCGTGGCCATAGGCATGGTGCTTGCCGCAAAGGTGGCAGCAAAGCTGCTGGGGCTCTCCAATGGCTTTGCAGGCAGGCTGGAGGCTGATTTGAGCGGAGTAGGATTGCCTGTCGGGTTGCCGTGCAATATAAAAAGCGGGAAGGCGGTAGAGATGGATATGCTTTTGGATGCGCTCAAGAAGGATAAAAAGGTGGCGGGGAATTCGATCCATTTCATATTGCCCAAGGATTTGCAGGATGTCTGCGATATGTTGATACCCATAAAAGAACTGGAGGAGATTTGCCGTGATCTGCGTTAGCGTACAGGAACATTCACTCGATGCCTGCAAAGCCATTTTAAAGGAGAGCCCGATGGCCGAGATTCGGGCAGACCTTTGCGGTCTGCCTGTAGAGGAGACTGTAAAATTGATAGCATCTCACGACAATCTCATATTTACATGCCGGATTGCGGAGACCTCTGTAGGGTATGCACGTGAACAGATGCTTGCAGCTATAAAACACGGCGTCAAATATATTGACATAGAGATAGAGGCTCCCCTGGAGTATGCGGAGCCTGTAGCACTCTATGCAAAAGAGAATGGGACAAAGCTCATAATATCCTACCATAATTACGTGCAGACTCCGTCATACAGTGAGTTGAAACAGATTACCGATGCCTGCCTGAGACGCGGGGCGGACATAGCTAAAATCGTAACAACGGCAAACGATATTGCGGATGTTACGCGCGTGATGAAACTCTACCGCGATTATGACGCTTCGCATCTTGTCGCCTTTGCAATGGGCGAGTGCGGCAAATTCAGCCGATATCTCTCTCTTAGGGCTGGCGCGCCTTATACTTATGTCAGTTACGGTAAAGGCATGGAGAAGGAGGGCGTTCACGGCGGCCAGACGGCTCCCGGCCAATATACAAAGGCGGAACTCGAAGCATTGGTCGCAAAAAAAAGGGTCCGGCTCGGTTACGGACTTAAAAAGTGCGAAGTTGAAATACCCTGTTCAAAATCGGTCGCCCAGCGTGCGATAGTCGCTTCTCTTTTTGCCAAAGGAAAGAGCGTTCTTAAAAATTATGAGCCGTGCAATGATATAAACGGAGCTGTCGAGAGAGTCTCGGGTCTGGGTGGCGCTGTATCGTACGGCGATAATGGAGAGCTTATAATAGAGAGCGAAGGAGCGGAAATGGTCTGCAGAAAGTTCAGGCAGAATAAAAGTGCGTTTAAAGACGGTGTCATGGAATTCGATATAGGCGAATCCGGATTGCTTACACGCCTTATGCTCCCCTTTGCAGCTTATCTTACAAGTGAATCAGGCGGAAAAGAATCCGTAAGGATAACCGGTCACGGATCTATTTTAGGGCGGAATCTGAAAGGTGCTGCGGAGGCCGTTTCATCATTGGGGCTCGACTGCCGCGTTTGGCAAAACAGTGCAGGAGAAGGCGCTTACCTTCCCTTTGTTATAAGCGGCAGGATGAAGAGGCTCGATTCTATAAAAATCGACGGTTCGGAAAGTTCCCAGACGGTTTCAGGTTTTCTGATGATGCTGCCGCTATTGCCGTATGGTACGGAACTTATTGTAACGAATCCTGCCAGTGTGCCATATATAGAACTTACGATAAACGTTTTAAAACGCTTTTCAATCGAAATCGGGCAAAGGTGGAGAGGAAACGACCTCGTGTTTACAATAAATGGAGGAGAACATTATAAAGCCGCTTCTCTCTATCTTGAGCCGGACTGGAGTTCCGCCTCGTTTTTTGCTGTCATTTACGCCATTGCATCGATGAGGGAATGCCGGGCAGGCAAATCCGGCCGGGACTACAGGCTGCTGAACATGCCGTTGGAGAGTTCGCAGGCAGACAAGGCCATACTTGAAATATTGGAACATTCCGGTGTCGAATTGAAATATGAGCGGAGAGGGAGCCTGTACGATATCCGGATAGAGTCTCCCGCAGAACTGAAGGCCTTTGCATTCGATGCTTCCAATGCTCCGGACCTTTTTCCTGTCGCTGCGCTTTATGCGACATTCTGTAACGGCATCTCGGAAATAAAGGGTGTAGGACGGCTGTTGCAGAAGGAGAGCAACAGGGCGGAGAGCATATATGCGGAATATACGGCTTTGGGGGCGGATATAGAGATATCAGGCGATTATATGTATATAAGGGGAGGCGCTCTGCATGGCGGTGCGGTAAACAGCCATAATGACCATAGAATAGCCATGAGTCTTGTGGCCGCTTCGCTTTTTGTGGATGAACCGGTGGAAATAGATGATTTGAAATGCATAGACAAATCGTTCCCGTCATTTTTAAGTAAATTGTAATACTCTAAATCTGGAATATATGAACAGTTACGGTAATAAATTCAGAATATCCGTTTTCGGTGAATCTCACGGTGAGGCCATAGGGGTTGTGGCAGACGGAGTGCCGGCCGGAATAGCGCTTAAAGAGGAGGATTTCTTGTACGACCTCTCGAGAAGGAAGAGCGGGGGCAAGGGAACCACGCCGCGCAGGGAGAGCGATTTGCCGAATATCGTGAGCGGAGTATTCAACGGTTATACGACCGGAGCGCCTGTTGCTCTCCTTTTCAGGAATGAGAATACGCGTTCATCGGATTATTCGCAGTTCAGGGAGATTCCCCGTCCGGGCCATTCGGACTTTGTGGCCGGTATAAAGTATGGCGGATTCAATGATATAAGAGGGGGAGGACATTTTTCAGGCAGGCTCACCTTGACATTGGTCGCGGCAGGCGTATTGGCTAAAAAGGCGATAGATCGAAGCGATGCCGGGAAGAATATAAAAATCGAAGCCGAACTTGTAGAATTGGGCGGAACGGTGAAGGCCGATTCCGTAAAATGGGATAAAATCATTGAAGAGGCTATTTCAGAAGGAGATTCCGTAGGGGGAATAGTGGAATGCCGATGCAGCAATGTGCCGGCAGGATTGGGAGAGCCCTTTTTCGACTCTCTTGAATCTCAGTTGTCCCACCTTCTTTTTTCTATTCCCGGAGTGAGGGGGGTCGAGTTCGGAGACGGTTTTGCAGCATCCCGGATGAAAGGCTCCGAACATAACGATCCTATAATGGATCCGACCGGAAAAACCGGGAAAAACGGTGCCGGCGGAATCAATGGCGGCATTTCCAATGGAAATCCAATTGTATTCAGAGTGGCGGTCAAACCTACTTCGAGCATATCCAAGACTCAAAGGAGTTTTAATTTTACGAGCGGACAGATAGAAGAGTTCAATATAAAAGGGCGACACGATGCATGTATCGCCCTCAGGGTTCCGGTTATTGCAGAGGCGGTCGCCGCCATTGTCCTGGCAAATAACCTCTGACTCTTTTTTGTCAGAATCTGGCTTCTATATCCTCCAGCAGAGTGAAAAGATAGTCATCGAACGAACCGCCGTCGTTGCCGGGTATTTCGAGGTAGCTGCGGGAATTGCAGAGCACAGTTGCGGAAACTCCGTTGTAACCTCTCATCCATATTGCGGCCGTACCGGCAAGGTTTCCGCTATGGTATGATGCCCAGTTATCGAATACGGTATGGTTCAATCTCCATCCCAATCCGTAATGGTCATATGCTTTCGATGGAGTGTACATCAAGTCCAATGTCTCTTTCTTGAGTATATCGGGGACCTTTGTGCCGTAATCTATATGGGCCATGAGTTTCATAAGTGCAGGTGCCGAGGCTATTATTCCGCCGGCCGCCTTTATCATCTCCATATCGTTCCCGTAACCGTTCATGCCGTCCTGAGAGTAGTAGACGCATTCGTTCTCTCTCTTGTGGCTTCTGTCCCCTCCTACATAGATTTCCGTTACTCCGGCCTTCGAGAGTACATCCTCTCTGAGGTAACTTTCGAAATCCTTGCCTGTAACCTTTTCTATAACCTTTCCGAGCATGCCGAATCCGAGATTATAATATGAATATTCCGCTCCGGGATAATATGTCTGTTTTACGTTTGCAAGAACATATGCTATGATCTCTTCCAGCGGTTTGCCGTCGTAATTGCTGTCCGATGTGAACATAGGGTCTACATCGTCGCTCGTCCATCCGCTGGTATGCTCGAGCAGATTCTGAATCGTTACTTTTTTTGCATTTTCAGCCATTTCCGTTCCGAATTCCTCCTCCAGGATTCCACCCTCTCCGAAAACATGGTCGGAAAGGTTAAGCCTGCCCTCCTCTACCAGTGTCATTATACAGAGTGAGGTCTGCTGTTTGGAAACGCTCCCGAGCCTGAAGAGATGGTCTGCGGTGGTTTTCTCCTTTGCTTCAAGATCTGCAAATCCATAGCCGTATGAATAGACAAGCTCTTCGTCTTTGTTTACCGCAACCGAGACTCCGGGAATGTCGAATTGGAACATAAAGTTGTACACATACTTGTCCACCTCTTCCCGTCCGTGTTTGCAAAGTACGTTGTATACTCTGGATGAACCGTTTTCGGCAGTTACGGTCAGTTCTACCCTCTCCGAAAAGTCTATAGGGGTGGAGTTTTCGGTTACAGGCGAGCCGTTGTATGTCACTACGGTGTTCCGGGCTACCGTAAACGAAGGCCTTAAGGAGGTGAGATCTGCGCCCTCCTCTACTGTTATGAAAATCACATGGTTGTTTCCGAGCTCTCCGATTGTGCCCGTAGCAGTTTTTGAGAGGGAACCGTTGCCTGCAGCGGTAAACGAGAACGAGGATATAGAACTGTCTCCCAAATTCGTAGGCCCGCCGTTATCTTTGGAACAGCCTACTGCAATAATGCCTAAAAGAATAAGTAAAATCAGTTTTTTCATAGCCGTTTAAAATAAAAAGTGACGAAAGTTATAAATATTTTTTGATTAAATTTGTAGAGTTCTCTTTGTTTAATTCAAATTTTTCGGTCATGAATAATCGTAATAAGCAAAATTCGTTTGAAACTCCTGTCGGGACGCTTAAGGTTGAACATCTTGCCCATTTTTCACTCTATCTGGAGTGGAACGGGGTAAAAATCTATGTAGATCCGTATAGCGATCTCTTCGATTTTTCAAATATGGAGAAAGCGGATGTGCTTCTCCTTACCCATGCCCACGGCGACCATTATGACTGCAGGGCAATCGAGTGCATAGCGACTCCCGAAACGGAATTTGTGGTCAGCGAATCCGTAGGGTGGTATCTTAAAGGAGATTTTGCAAAGGCAGACCCTTCTACAAATCAGGTAAATATGTATGAAGCAATACCTTTTACAAGGAAGTGCGCCGTAACGGTTTTGAAAAACGGGGAGCATGCTGTCGTGAAAGGTATAGACATTACGGCTACTCCTGCCTACAATATCGAGAATTTCAGGGATAACGGAAATCCGTTCCACATCAAGGGCGAGGGTAACGGCTATATGCTGAATTTCGGAGGGTTCAGGGTCTATATTGCAGGCGATACGGAACTCATACCCGAGATGGAGGCGTTCAAAGGGGCGGACATACTCTTCCTGCCTAAAAATATGCCTTTTACATTTTCGGATGAAAAATTCATAGAGGCGGCAAATTATCTCCGTCCCAAGAATCTCTATCCTGTGCACTATTTCGAAATGGATGCGCACAAATTGGCATCCGGCATTTCGAAGGATATTACGCTATATATAGAAGGGAAACCCTATTCAGAATAGTCAGATTTATTTCAATATGCCCGACAGACTTATAGAATGCGTCCCCAATTTCAGCGAGGGGCGCAATCCTGATATAATAAGACAGATTTCAGAGGCGATAGAATCGGTCGGCGGTGTGAAATTGCTGAACATAGATCCGGGATATGCCGCCAACAGGACTGTAATGACCTTTGCCGGTTTGCCAGAATCTGTCGTAGAGGCTGCATACAATTCTATAATTAAGGCTGCCGAACTTATAGATATGAGCCGCCATTGCGGGGAGCATCCCCGTATCGGGGCTACTGATGTCTGCCCGCTCGTCCCCATATCCGGCGTTACGATGGATGAGTGCATCGCCCTTGCGCGAGGTTTGGCAAAAAGGGTGGGGGAGAGCGGTATTCCCGTTTACTGTTATGAAAATGCGGCATTTTTCCCGGAGCGCAGGAACCTTGCCACATGCAGGTCCGGGGAATATGAAGGAATTGAGAAAAAAATCGCGGACCGGCGGTGGAAACCCGATTTCGGCCCTTACATGTATAATGAAACGGTAAGGCGCAGCGGAATATCCGTCATAGGTGCAAGAGAGTTTCTCGTAGCTATAAACTTCAATCTGAATACAGATTCTGCAGATGTAGCGATGGAAATCGCAAAGGATGTCAGGGAAAAAGGAAGGAAAATCGTAGAAAACGGAGTGGCAAGATGGCAACGCGGCCCGCTTAAGGGTTGCAAGGCTATAGGATGGTATATAAAAGAGTACGGAGTGGCCCAAGTCTCCATGAATGTAACCGATATTGATGCGACTCCTGTCCATATCGCCTATGAGCAGGTTTGCAGGAAAGCGCGTGATAGAGGGGTTGAGGTTACCGGTTCCGAACTTATAGGTCTGCTCCCCAAGCGGGTCTTGACGGAGGCCGGCAAGTATTACGGCGCAAGATCCGGGCTGCCTGAAAATATGAAGGAGGAAGAACTCATAGAGTTGGCAGTAACCTCTTTGAGATTGGCGGACCTTGCTCCGTTCGATTACAGAAAAAGAGTCATAGAATATCTGATATAGAAAAAAGGCGGTTCATGCGAGCCGCCTTTCCTATCTGTTCCAACGGAGTGTTTACTCCTGTGAAAGTTTCTTGTATGAGTTGTAGCGCAGTTTCGCGAACTCTTCGGTCAGGCCGAACAGTTCTCCGGCCTCTTGAGGGAAGGTCTTGAGCAATGAAGCGTATCTGACCTCTCCTTTTATGAAGTCCTGGAACTTGCTCCAATCCGGTTCCTTGCTATCCAAGGTAAACGGATTCTTGCCTTGTTCTGACAATGCGGGATTAAACCTGTAAAGTTGCCAGTAACCGCACTCTACTGCAGATTTTTCCTCACGCTGGCTCTTGCCCATGCCGGCCTTGAGACCGTGGTTGATACATGGAGCGTAAGCGATTATCAGTGACGGGCCGTTGTATGCTTCCGCCTCTTTGATTGCATTGAAGAATTGAGCCTGGTTTGCACCCATTGCAACTTGTGCTACATACACATAACCGTAGCTCATAGCCATCATGCCAAGGTCTTTCTTGCGTATTCTCTTACCTGAAGTGGCAAATTTGGCAACGGCTCCGGCAGGGGTGGATTTAGATGACTGTCCGCCGGTGTTGGAATAAACCTCGGTATCGAGTACCAGAACGTTTACATTTTCACCGGATGCGAGTACGTGATCCAATCCGCCGTATCCGATATCGTATGCCCAACCGTCACCGCCGATAATCCATTGGCTTCTTGCAGCGAGCAACTCTTTGTATTTGAGAATTTCGTTGCATACCGCACAATTGCACTCCTCCATCATAGGTATGAGCTTGTCTGCGATTTCACGGCTCTTTTCTGCATTATCCTTGTTGTTTACCCACTCAGTGAAGAGTCCTTTAATCTCGGCAGAACACTCATTTCCTTCGATTCCCTGAAGCATCAGGCTTGCAATCGTTCCCCTGAGTTTGTCTACCGCTATCTTCATGCCCAAACCGAATTCCGCATTATCTTCGAAAAGTGAATTCGCCCAAGCCGGACCCCTGCCGTTCTTGTCTGTACAGTAAGGTGATGAAGGGAATGAACCGCTATATATAGATGAACATCCCGTAGCGTTTGCAACCATCATCCTGTCTCCGAAGAGTTGTGTAATGGCCTTTACATACGGAGTCTCACCGCAACCGGAACATGCTCCGGAGAATTCGAACAGAGGCTGTGCGAATTGCGAATTCTTTACATTCTGTGCTTTTGGAACGATATCGTCTTTATACCCTATTGTAGACTGCATGTATTCGAAGTTGCCCTGCTCCACTTCCTGAGTAGCGGCGGGAACCATCTCCAATGCCTTGGTCTTGGCAGGACATACATCGGCACAGTTGCCGCAACCAGTACAGTCGGCAGGATCTACCTGCATTGTGAAGTAGTAATCCTTGAGCGGACCGTTGCCTTTTACCCTCTTAACGCTTGCAGGCGCTTTCGCAGCCTCTTCTTCCGTCATGATGAAAGGACGGATTGCAGCATGAGGGCAGACAAACGAACATTGGTTGCATTGGATACAGTTCTCGGGTTTCCATTCGGGAACGTGAGTAGCTATACCTCGTTTTTCGAATGCTGCCGTACCTGCCGGGATAACGCCGTCTGCGGCATCTTTGAATGCACTTACAGGAAGGTCATTGCCGTTTTGCGCATTTACGACATCTGCAACTGTTCTTACCCATTCAGGTGCAAGACGCTTGTATGAATCAGGTATGAACTTGCCGTTTACGATATTCTTCCATTCGAAAGGAATCTCGACTTTCACATACTCTGCGCCTCTGTCCACAGCGGCGTAATTCATTTTTACAACGTTCTCGCCCTTCTTGCCGTAACTCTTGTCTATGGCATGTTTCATCTCTGCCACAGCCTTGTCGTAAGGTATGATACCTGTAATCTTGAAGAAAGCGGACTGGAGAATGGTGTTGGTCCTGTTTCCGAGGCCTATCTCCTCAGCTATCTTGGTGGCATTTATGATGTAGAAGTTTATATTCTTTGAAACTATCTCCTGTTTTACGAAATCCGGGATACGTTTGAGTGTCTCTTCTGTATTCCACAGACTGTTGAGCAGGAATGTACCGTTCTTTTTGATACCCCTTAAAACGTCATATTTTGTAAGGTATGACGGAACGTGGCATGCTACGAAATCAGGTGTGGATACCAGATATGGCGAAGTTATAGGGTTGTCTCCGAAACGGAGGTGCGAACATGTATATCCGCCCGATTTTTTTGAATCGTAATCGAAGTATGCCTGACAGTATTTTGGAGTGCTTCCGCCTATAATCTTAATGGTGTTTTTGTTTGCACCGACGGTACCGTCGGAACCCAAACCGTAGAACTTGCACTCGTATGTGCCTTTCTTGGCCAGACTTATCTCTTCACCTACAGGAAGTGATTTGAATGTGACATCGTCTACTATACCTATTGTGAAATCGTTCTTGGGCTCTTTCGATTTAAGGTTGTCGTATACGGCAATGATTTGGGCAGGGCTGGTATCTTTTGACGAGAGACCGTATCTTCCGCCGACAACGGTGATTTTCAATCCGAGGTCTGCAATAGCTGCTTTAATATCTGTGTAGAGCGGCTCGCCTACTGCACCGGGCTCTTTTGTCCTGTCGAGAACCGCAATTTTCTTGGCTGAAGCAGGCAGAACTCTTGTAAAGTATTTTGCAGAGAACGGACGGTAAAGCCTTACTATTATAAGACCTACCTTCTCTCCTTTTGCAGACAGATAATCTATCGTCTCCTTTACTGTCTCTGTAACGGAACCCATTGCAATGATTATGTTTTCAGCCTTAGGATCTCCGTAATAGTCGAAAGGCAGATAGCGGCGGCCGGTAAGCTCGCTTATCTCGCCCATATATCTTGCAACGATGTCTGGAAGCGCTTCGTAATATGAGTTGCATGCCTCTCTGTTCTGGAAGTACACATCTGAATTCTGCGCAGTTCCCTTTGTTACAGGCGCATTTGGATTCAGCGCCCTTGCGCGGAACTTTGCCAATGATTTGGTACTTACCATATCTTTAAGGTCTTCGCTGTCGATGGCCTCTATTTTCTGTATTTCATGTGATGTCCTGAATCCGTCGAAGAAATGTACGAACGGAACTGATGATTTGATTGCCGACAGATGGGCAACAGCTCCGAGGTCCATTGCCTCCTGTACGCTTGCAGATGCCAAAAATGCAAATCCGGTCTGTCTTGCAGCCATAACGTCCTGATGGTCTCCGAATATTGAGAGAGCATGGGAAGCAAGAGCTCTGGCAGAAACGTGGAAAACGGCAGGAAGCAACTCTCCTGCAATTTTGTACATATTGGGAATCATCAGCAACAAGCCCTGTGAGGCTGTAAATGTAGTGGTCAATGCACCTGCCTGCAACGAGCCGTGAACGGCGCCGGCAGCGCCACCCTCACTCTGCATTTCGATAACCTTGACGGTCTGGCCGAATATGTTCTTTTTCCCGTATGCAGACCACTCGTCTACCAGCTCTGCCATTGTAGATGACGGAGTAATAGGGTAGATGGCTGCAACTTCGCTGAACATATAAGCTACATATGCTGCGGCATAGTTGCCATCGCAGGTGATAAATTTTTTCTCTTTAGCCATAAATATGTTATTAAAGATTTAGTATTTAGTTAATTATTGTTTTCTGCAAAATAAGATACAAATCCCTCAAATTTAATAAAATTTTGGGAATAATCAACTATTGGTGTCCCTCTGTTTGTGCATCGGGAGCAATTTTTTTAATCAATCCCTGCAATACTGCACCCGGTCCCAATTCTATAAACTTGTCCGCTCCGTCATTGACCATGTTCTCTACGCTTTGTCTCCATCTTACCGGAGCTGTGAGTTGTATCAACAGATTCTTTTTAATCTCTTCCGGTTCGATATGCGGTTTTGCATCTACATTCTGGTAGACAGGGCATACAGGTCTGCTGAATTCTGTCTCCTCTATGGCTTTGGCCAGCTCTACCCTTGCAGGGTCCATAAGCGGTGAGTGGAACGCCCCGCCGACAGCCAGAACAAGAGCCCTTCTCGCACCTGCTTCCTTGAGCGCGGCACAAGCTTTATTTACGGCTTCAACTTCCCCTGAAATTACAACCTGTCCGTTGCAGTTGTAATTTGCGGCAACCACTGTCCCCTCGGTAGAGGCGCATACCTCCTCTATGACCTTGTCTTCCAAGCCCAATACTGCAGCCATCGTAGACGGTTTGAGCTCGCAGGCCTTTTGCATTGCCATTGCTCTGTGATATACAAGTTTGAGACCATCTTCAAATTTCAACGCTCCGGATGCTACCAATGCGGAAAACTCTCCCAATGAATGGCCTGCAACCATGTCCGGTTTGAAGTCTGCAAGCGTTTTTGCCAGTATGACAGAATGTAAAAAAATGGCAGGCTGGGTAACTTTCGTCTGTTTCAGTTCGTCGGCCGTTCCGGAAAACATTATGTCCGTAATTCTGAATCCTAAAATTCCGTTAGCCTTTTCGAAAAGTTCTTTTGCCTGCAAATTATTGTCGTACAAATCTTTCCCCATTCCTGTGAATTGGGCTCCCTGGCCGGGAAAAACATATGCTTTCATCTCTTGTCCCTAATCTTTTTTATGACATTTACCTTTAAATGAAACCACAAAGATATATATATTTTCGATAAATTGACTAAATTTGCAGCCCGATATAGCCTCTGTAGTTTAAAGGATAGAATATGAGATTCCGGTTCTCACGGTGGCGGTTCGATTCCGCCCGGGGGCACAGAATAATTAAGGGATGGCGGTCCCGCCATCCCTTAATTATTTGTCGCACTTTGTGCAACTTCTCTTTTTTTACAGACTTCGTCTGATACCCCTGACGGGGTTGCGCTCCTTTCAGTCGCGGTCCTTTCAGGACTTTCTAGTGCCAATCTTTCATAGCCCCGCCATCCCTTAATTATTTGTTGCACTCTGTGCAACTTCTCTTTTTAACCCCTGATGGGGTGCGCTCCTTCCAGTCGCGGTCCTTTCAGGACTTTCTAGTGCCAATCTTTCATAGCCCCGCCATCCCTTAATTATTTGTTGCACTCTGTGCAACTTCTCTTTTTAGCCCCTGATGGGGTGCGCTCCTTCCAGTCGCGGTCCTTTCTGGACTTTTTAGTGTTAATCTTTCAGAGCCCGCCATCCCTCAATTATTTGTTGCACTCTGTGCAACTTTTCTTTTTAACAGACTTCGTCTGATTAGGGCTGCAAAATTCGTTCCCCCACCGTACGGCAGTAAAAAAGGATGAACGGAAATTCCGCTCATCCTTTTACGCCTTATCGGCCGCTGTCAATTACTCTATGAAGCCGAGTATTTCGCCCTTCTCCACCTTGTCGCCCTGATGTGCGCAGATCGCTACAATCTTGCCGTCGACAGGTGAGTTTATGGCTTCAGGGCCGTAGAAAGCCTGTACATAACATATCGGCTTGCCGGCTTTGAATTCCGTACCGATGACGGGGGCGGTAGATTTGTCCGCTACGTCATACTGCCAGATAACCTGACCCTTGACTGTCGCCTGAATAGGTTTTGCGTTAGGGAATTTCGCAACGAGTGCATCGATGTCGAATTTAGGCATCTCTACAACCGGACGTGTAACTACGATAGGAGCGCCTGCCTTTGCCTTTGCCGCCTCGAGTTCCTGCTCGAAACGTTTCTTTGCAATACCGCTCTTGTAGTCGCGATACTGTCTTTCGTGCATTGCAAGTTCGAAGAGCTCTTCATCGTCTTCGCCTCTCTCCCAACCTTCGTCTTTGAGCATCTGCTCGAACTTGGGAAGTTCGTTGGGGAATGCGTCCTGAGGGTTGCCGTCGTAGAATTCAAGCCCTTTGTTCTTTACGATTTCTACGATTTCGGGAGCCAAAGGTCCGGGGAGCTTGCCGGTCTTGCCGAGAATCATGTTCATGGTATCCTTGTCTATGGTAGTCCAGCGAGGTTCTCCCTTGAGAGTATGCATCAGGTTCATGAGTGCGGTATTCTTTACATACTGGCTGAAAGGAGTCACCAAAGGAGGATAACCCAGACGTGGCCATACATACTCGACTTCCTGGAAGAGCATAACGGTAAGATCATTAAGGGTAAGCTCTTTCTTTCCCTGATTGCGGAGCGATGCGTTGATTGCGCTGTGGAATCCCTTGAGGTCTGCCATCATCGAGCCCATCATTCCGCCTGGAAGACCGCAGCCTACAAGCAAAGACGATGATTTGTAGTTGCCCGGCTCGATAAAGTATCCGAGGTAGTCGTCTATAAATGTCTGTGTCAATCTTCTTGCTTCCATGTAGGCATCCATGTTGATATCCTTTACAAGGAAGCCTGCATCCTTGAGCATTGCCTGAATGGTAATGACATCCGGATGGATTTTACCCCAAGAGAGAGGTTCCATTGCAACATCAATGTATTCGGCGCCGGCCCTTGCAACTTCAAGCATGGAAGCTACCGAGAATCCGGGGCCTGAATGGCCGTGATATTGGACTACTATGTGAGGATATTTGTCCTTTATGGCTTTTGTGAGCCTTCCGAGGAAGACGGGACGGCCTATGCCGGCCATATCCTTGAGGCATATCTCATCGCAACCGTACTCCACGACTTTATCTACAACGCCCATGTAGTATTCTACGGTATGCACAGGGGAATGGGTAATACTCAATGCGACCTGAGAGATCATTCCTCCCTTTTTTGCACCTATTACAGAGCCTTTCAGATTTCTGTGGTCGTTCAAACCACAGAATGAACGGGAAATGTTGGTGCCCTGTTTGGCCTTTACCTTGTACATGAGGAATCTTACATCCTCAGGAACAGGATTCATTCTGAGTGCATTCAGGCCGCGCTCCAACATGTGTGTCTGAATACCGACCTTGTTGAACGGCGCTGTCCACTCTCTTACAGCCTTGTTAGGATTTTCGCCGAAGAGCAGATTTACCTGTTCGAATGCTCCTCCGTTTGTCTCTACACGGTCGAAACATCCCATGTCTATAATAACCGGTGCAATCTGTTTAAGTTGGTGAACTTTAGGAACATACTTTCCTGATGATTGCCACATGTCCCTATAAAGCAGGGAGAATTTTATTTCACGAGCCATAAAAAATAAGTTTATCTATTAATATTGTTTTTGTATTGTTGATTCATAATCTTACAAATTTAGAAAAAAAATCGTAAATAAATATTTTTTATTCCCGACAGTCAATTATTTATTTCACTTTTTTGTGTTTGGAAAAAAAGTTCTATATTTGCACTCCGCTTACGTTTTGCGAAAGCGGAATACACGGTGGTTATAGCTCAGTTGGTTAGAGCGTCGGTTTGTGGCACCGAAGGTCGTGGGTTCGAGCCCCATTCTCCACCCGAAAGGGTATCCGGGTCAGTCGCGGATGCCCTTTGTTTTTATATATTTTTCATTTTATTTTGCAGATTGAAAAAGAGAGACAAATGGCCGTTGATTGGACAAAATCAAAAGAGAGGTTGCTTGCATTGATGCGAGAGAGGATTCTCATACTCGATGGCGCAACGGGAACGATGATACAAAAGTGTAATCTTCCGGCTTCCGATTATAACGGCGGCAAGGGCAATAACGATATTCTCAATATTACAAGGCCCGATATAATCGAGTCCATTCATCTCAAGTACATTGAGGCCGGTGCGGATATAATCGAAACAAATACGTTCAGCGGCAATGCAATTTCCCAGGCGGAGTATGGTTGCCAGGCTTCTGTATATGATATAAATTATAATGGTGCGCTCATTGCGAGAAGGGCCGCAGCGGCAGGCGGGGTGTTTGTTGCAGGGGCTGTCGGGCCTACCGTCAGAATGCTTTCGTTCTCTCCCGATGTAAGCAGGCCCCAGTACAGACCGGTAAGTTTCGATGAAATGTATAATGCTTATTTACAGCAAGTTAAAGCATTGTTGGACGGCGGTGTGGATTTGCTTCTGGTGGAGACAGTATATGACGGACTCAATGCAAAAGCGGCGCTTTGTGCAATAGAGGAGGAGAAGAGAAGGAGGGCTGCGGATCTCCCTGTTTTTGTCTCGGCCACCATAAACGACAAGAGCGGAAGGTTGCTTAACGGTCAGCAGATAGAGTCGCTATATGCCTCGCTCGGCCACTATGATATTACTGCATTCGGATTGAACTGTTCATTCGGGGCGCTGGATTTGATGCCCTTTATGGAGCAGGTTGCAGAGAAATCGTTTCTCGGCAGAGGCGTTCCGGTTGCCACGATTCTCTACCCTAACGCAGGTCTGCCCAATGAGATGGGCCTTTATGACGAGGCTCCGGAGTTTACTGCGGAGTGCATTGGAAAAGTCGCAGGGGAGGGGCTTATAAATATTGCCGGAGGCTGCTGCGGTACAACGCCTGAACATATAAGGGCCATAAGAAAAGCATTGGAGGGAGTCGCTCCGCGCAAGTTCAGCGGCAGAAAAAATCCGCTGTCAGACGGATTATGGGTCGCCGGTCTCGATACGCTGTTGATAGATAAAGAGATAAATAATTTTGTAAACGTAGGGGAACGTACGAATATGGCGGGCTCTGCGAAATTTGCAAAACTTATACGGGAAGAAAACTATGCTGAAGCGGCCTCAATAGCGAGAAAACAGATTGAAGACGGAGCAACGGTAATCGACATAAACACTGATGACGCCATGACCGATTCCGCCGGCAACATGGAGACATTTATCCGTTACATAAGCAATGATCCGGATATTGCAAAGGTTCCCTTTATGATAGATTCTTCCAATTGGGATACCCTTCTTGCAGGACTTAAGAACTGTGCAGGGAAAGCCATCGTCAATTCTTTAAGCCTCAAGGAGGGCGAAGAGGAGTTTATACGCAAGGCTTCGGAAGTTTACAGGCTCGGAGCCGCGCTTATAGTTATGGCTTTCGATGAAAAGGGGCAGGCCGTGACATTCGAACGGAAGATTGAAATATGCAGCCGTGCCTATGATATTCTTACAAAAAAGGTCGGATTCGCACCGTGCGATATCATATTCGATGTAAATGTGCTTACGATCGCTACCGGCATGGAGGAGCATAATAACTATGCTGTGGATTTTATCCGTGCCGTAAAATGGATAAAAGAGAACCTTAAAGGATGCAAGACCTCAGGCGGAATTTCCAATCTTTCATTTGCCTTCAGGGGAAACAACAAGGTCAGGGAGGCGATGCACTCTGTCTTTCTTTATCATGCGATAGCCGCAGGCCTGGATATGGCAATCGTAAATCCGTCGATGTTACAGATATACGATCAGATTGAGCCGGAATTGCTGCATGCGGTCGAAGCAGTGGTATTGAATGACGCTTCGCTATATGGCAAAAAGCTTCCGGATGGGATGAACCCTACGGATCTCCTTATAGAACTTGCAAGACAGATAAAAGAGTCGGAGCGTGGCGTGTCTGAGCCGTCCTCGCACTCCGGAAAGATGCCGCAATGGCGGGAAAAACCTTTGAAGGAGCGGATAGAGTACGCTTTGGTAAAGGGTATTCCTGATTTTATGGAAGAGGATATGAGGGAGGCGTTGTCGCAATACGGTACTCCGATAGAGATTGTGCAGGGGCCTTTAATGGAGGGAATGGACAGGGTAGGCGCACTGTTCGGCGAAGGGAAGATGTTTTTGCCTCAGGTTGTAAAGAGCGCCAAGGCGATGAAGGCTGCCGTTTCCATATTGCAGCCCGCAATCGAGGCTTCGGAAAGTTCTGCAACAGGCTCCGGCAGGGGAGTTGTGGTTATAGCCACCGTAAAGGGGGATGTGCATGACATAGGAAAAAATATCGTAGGAATCGTTCTCTCCTGCAATAACTTTGAAGTAATAGACCTTGGCGTTATGGTCGAAAACGAAAAGATAATCGATGCGGCCATAGAGCATAAGGCAGATATAATAGGTGTGAGCGGTCTTATAACTCCCTCATTGGAACAGATGGAAGAACTTTGCAGGATATTGGAGAGCAGAAAAGAGGAGATATTGGAAAAGGTAGGGCATCCGATTGTACTTAATGTGGGAGGCGCGACGACCTCATCGCTTCATACGGCGGTGAAACTGGCTCCGCTCTACAGTTATTGCGTGGTTCACGGGCACGATGCCTCTAAAACAGCTTCCATTTGTAAAAGGCTTATGGCCTCTTCTGATTATATTGCCCAAATCAAGGCGGAGCAGCAGAAATTGAGAGATGAGTATGGCAACAGCCGGCTCAAATTTTATACTGTAGAGCAGGCGAGGAAAATGGCTTTCCCTTTCCCGAAAGAGTCTTTCAAACAGACAGACGGCTATGGAGAGGATAATTTTTATGCCGGCGATATTGAACTCAACGACCTTGTTCCCTATATAGACTGGACACCTTTTTTCAATTTTTGGGGATTCAAGGGGAAATATCCGCAATTGCTTTATGGAGAGAATGCCGTGCAGGTTGAGGAACTTTTAGGCCAGGCGATGGATAAAATTGCAGAACTTGCTATTTCCAAAGGCTTGAAGGTGGGAGTCGTGGTGAAGTTTTATGATGCCTATTCCAAAGATGAAACCCTCTATATTTTGAAGGAAGGCAAAAGCGGAGAGGTGGTATCTGAGATAGAAATGCCGCGCCAGCTCGATTCGAATAGCGAATATCGTTCGGCAGCCGATTACTTTCCGCATTATCCCGATACGTCTCATGTCGGTATAATGGTTGTCAAGGCGGAGAATTGTGAAAAAGGAAAGTCCGACGGAAAGGATTTCGACTCGCTTCTTGTCGGGAGCCTGGCCGCCAGATTTGCCGAAGCCGCTGCCGAGTGGGCTACAGAGCAGATTTCATTTGGGCAGCATGTGGTAAGGGCTGCCATAGGGTATGACATGATTCCAGACCATGCGGTGAAAAGGACAGCCTTTGACCTTACGGATGCCGGACGCAGGTTGGGGGTGGAACTTACGGAAAGCAATGCGATAAAGCCCTCTACATCGATATGTGCAATATTGATAGGACACGAAGATGCACGATATTTTGATATAAAAAAGAGATAATATACATATTATGAAAGTTATAGATATTCTGTCCAAAAGCAGCAAACCGTTTGCCTCTTTCGAGCTTGTCCCTCCTTTGAAGGGCAGCGATAAGAATAAACTTTATGCTTCGGTGGAGCCGTTGATGGAGTTCAATCCGCCTTTTTTGAATATAACTACCCATAGAGATGAGGTAGTTTACAGGGAGAATGCCGACGGCAATTACAAAAGGGTGACCATAACGAAGCGTCCGGGTTCGGTTGCAATAGCAGCGGCGATTATGAAGCGTTTCAAAGTGGAGGTAGTGCCTCATGTCATATGCGGCGGGGCTACAAGAGGCGAGATAGAAAATACCCTTTTGGATCTTAACTTTCTGGATATACAGAATGTGGTGGCTCTCCGCGGAGATCCTGTCCCGGGCGAAAAAAACTTCACACCGGTTGCCGACGGCCATTCGCACAGCATAGACCTTGTCAGGCAGATCGAAAACATGAATCGGGGAATCTATCTCGATGACACTATCAAAGATGCAGTGCCTACGAATTTCTGCGTAGGAGTTGCCGGATACCCTGAGAAGCATTACGAGGCCCCAAATTTGGATATGGATATAGCGCGCCTGAAGGAAAAAGTCGATGCAGGGGCCGATTATGTTGTAACCCAATTGTTTTTCGACAATAAAAAGTATTTCGATTTTGTGGAAAAGGCGACAGCCGCAGGCATAAATGTACCCATAATACCCGGTATAAAGCCTGTTTCAACCAAAAGACATATAGAACTTCTGCCCAAAAGTTTTTCCATAGACATCCCCAACGAGCTTATGAAAGAGCTGGTGAAATGCAAGGACAACAGCGCCGTCTATCAGGTCGGTCTGGAGTGGTGCGTAATGCAATGCAAGGAGTTGCTTGCAAAAGGCGCAAAGGCCATCCACTTCTATACCATGAGCAAGTCAGAGAATATCATAGAGATAATAAAGAGAAGTTTCTGACCTATAAATCTGTCAGAAACTTCTCCAATATCTTGCTGTCCGGCTCCAATTCCGCGAATTCTCCCTTTTTGGAGAGAAGATCCGACAACCTTTGCGGTATTTCCGCCTTTTCGCCTGTTACAGGTTCTATAACTTCGGTGAATTTGGCAGGGTGTGCGGTCGAGAGCCATATGACATCCCTTTCCTGTGTACGTTCCATATAATCCTTGACGGCATTGTAGCCTACTGCGCTGTGCGGACAGCTTGTGTAGCCGTACTCCTTGTAGAGTTCCAGAATACCGGCTCTTATCTGCCCGTCGCTGCAACTGTAGCCCGAAGTATCTTTGCAGATTGCATCGTAACTGTTGCCGTATAAATCCAGAATACGCTCGTAGTTGCTCGGATTTCCTACGTCCATCGCATTTGCTATGGTCTGTACGGATGGCCTGGGAGAGTATATGCCGCTTTTAAGATATTGCGGAATGATGTCATTGGCATTCGAGGCTGCAATGAATCTTTTTATAGGCAATCCCATCTTTTTGGCCAGCATTCCGGCGGATATATTCCCGTAATTGCCGCTCGGAACGGCGATTGTTACCTGTGGCAGAGTCCCGGCATTTACATCTCCAGGATACTCGGCATTCAACCACTGCCAATAGCCGTAAAAATAGTATAGGGACTGGGGCAGCCACCTTAAAAGATTTATGGAGTTGGCGGAGGTCACATTGACCTTTTTGCGCAACTCTCTATTATTGAATATCTCTTTTACCATGCGCTGACAGTCGTCGAACGTGCCGTTTACCTTGATGGCATGTATGTTTTTCCCGAGAGTGGTCATCTGGCACTCCTGAAGCGGGCTGACCTTTCCTTTCGGGAATAGAACGACTACATCTATCCCGGGTATATCGTAGAACCCTCTCGCCACGGCGCTG
This sequence comes from uncultured Bacteroidales bacterium, assembly GCA_944325445.1. GTDB lineage: Bacteria > Bacteroidota > Bacteroidia > Bacteroidales > UBA932 > Egerieousia. Next base: position 174,451 of record CALVAG010000004.1, read on the forward strand.
CCGGTATCTCCGGATGTGGCTGTGAGAATAATGAGACGTTCCCTTTTATCTTGTTGAAGCGCCCTTAATATTTGCCCCATACATCCTGCCCCTACATCTTTGAACGCGCATGTCGGGCCATGGAAAAGTTCCATGGTGTAGAGCGGCCGGCCGTGGCGGGAATATCCGATTTTACGTAGCGGAATTTCGAATGGAATCGCTTTCTGCAACGCCTCTCCGATCCTCTCCTCATCGAGAGAATCGCCCATGAATTTTTCCATGACATATACTGCCATATCTATAAAGGAGTTCTTTGCCAGCGATATTATCTTGCTCATCTCCACAGACGGTATCTGTTCTGGCATAAACAGCCCCCCATCGGGGGCAAGCCCCATAAATGCAGCATCTCTAAGAGTGTAAAGATTTTTTTTATCTCTGTTGCTGTAAAATTTCATCTCTTCTCTTTTTTTAGTCTATTCTACGACACGTGCGCCGGTTTTGCCCACTTTTGTCACATATATTTCATTTTCGATCTTTTCCAATGCAAAATGTCTTTCCATTATCTCTTTCCCCCTATCGGCCAGACTTCGGGAATCCGATAGTGCGAATACTGAGGGGCCGGAACCTGCTATGTTTACTCCCAAAAGTCCCGCACCGAGCAATTCCGCCTTGAGGGCGTCATATCCGGGAATAAACTTTTTCCTGTACGGTTCGGCTATGGCGTCTTCTACGGACCTGCCTAAAAGTTTCATGTCGTCCATGAGCAGTCCCGCTACGAATCCGCCTACATTTCCCCACTGTCTGATTGCATCTTTCCGGCTGACAGATTCCGGAAGCATATCCCTGGCTTCTTTTGTGCTTACCATGATATGCGGATGTACTACGGTGCAATAGAAATCCTCCGGTACGGGCAGCCTTATCAGATCCGTAGGGTTATATCCCCGTATGAAGACGACTCCTCCCAAAATGGCAGGACCTACATTGTCTGCATGGGCGGTGCCGCTGATAAGTTTTTCCCCTTCCATCGCAAAATCTACAAGCTTTTCATCGGTAAAAGGTTTGCCTAAAAGTATGTTCAATGCATAGACTGCTGCTGCGGACGATGCCGCGCTGGAACCTATTCCGCTGCCCGGACGGATTTTTGTCAGAATCTCTGTCATGATATAAAAATGTTCTTTTATACCTCTTTCCTCCATATAGGTTTCAACCATTTTTTCTATGGCAGGGGTTACGACATTTTTTTCGGCGCTCTGCGGCAATACTGTTCCGCTGCTGTTTTTTACTGCCGATGTACAGGCCCTGCAGGTTGCAGCCGGAAGCATGCGGGTTTCATTGTCGAACTCTTTTTTGTCGTTGTAAAGTGTGAGCTCCACCATATCTCCGACACCGTCGAGGGTCAGCCCCATAACATCGAATCCGCATCCGATGTTGGCAACAGTTCCGGGGGCAAAAACTTTGACTCTTTTCATTGCTACAATACTTTTAATATGTCGGCAAAAACTCCTGCCGCAGTTACCGCTGCTCCTGCGCCATACCCCTTTATTACCAAGGGAAGCGGATTATACCGTTTTGAATAGATCATTATTATGTTATTGCTGTCGTCGAGATTATAGCTCGGGTCTGTTTGCCCGACCTCCTTGAGTCCTACAGTGGCATTCCCCTTATCGAAACTTGCCATGTATCTCAACCTTTTGCCATTCTCTTTGGCCTTTCTGACACGCTGCTCGAATTTTTCTCCACAGGATTTGAGATTTTTATAAAATTCGTCGATATCGCCCTTTCCGAACATCTCGGCCGGCAGCAGAGCATCATTCTCTATTATATCCTCTTCCTTTAATTTGTAGCCGGAACAGCGTGCGAGTACGAGAAGTTTGCGTTTTACATCCGTTCCGCAAAGGTCTATTCTGGGATCGGGTTCTGTGAATCCGGCCTCTTTGGCCATCATGACAGCATCGTAAAGCGATACACCGTCGTAAACCTTGTTCAATATGAAATTTAGACTTCCGGAAAGCGATGCGGTGAACATCTGTATTTTATCTCCTGTCATTACCATATCCTTTATGGTCGATATTATCGGCAAGCCTGCACCGGCATTGGTTTCGTTCAGGAATTCCGCCCTGTTTTCCAAAGCTGTCTTCAACATTTTTTCATATTTGGGATAGGGTTGCGAAGCCGCAATTTTGTTTGCCGCTACAATATTTATCCCGTTTTTGAGAACCTCGTCGTATCGGCCGGAAATCTCTTTGCTTGCAGTACAGTCTACAAATATCTTCTTTGTAGAGGGGGCTGCATACATCGCATCGAGAAATTCTTCGAAATTTTTTTGCGGCATTGCGCTTTTCCAGCTTTGCGGATATGATCCCAACAGGTCTGCATCGCTGATGACCGCCCGTCTGGTGTCGGCCAGCCCTTTGAGATTTATTTTTATACCCTCTTTTTTCAATATGTTGTTTTTCTGTTTTTTCAGTTGCAGCAGCAGCTCGTGCCCCACCACTCCATGACCGATTACATAAAGGTCCGCCTCTTTTACCGGCATTCCGAAAAATTCGTCATGCAGTACTGCGACGGCTTTTTTTGCATCGCTCTCTTTGACAACGGCCGAAACGTTCAGTTCGGACCCTCCCTGTGCTGTGGCGACAACATTTATCTTATTGTTGCCCAAGGCGGTGAAAATTCTGCCGGATATGCCGGGGGTCATTCTCATCTTATTCCCGACGACCGCAATGATTGCCATGTTCTCTTCAATCGAGGCATCTATGTACGAACCGTGTATGGCATCGGCTTCCAGACCTTTTTTGATTATCGAAAGGGCCTTCTCTCCATCTTCCGACTTTACGGCAAAACTTATACTGTATTCCGATGAGGCCTGTGAGATGAATATTATGTTGATTCCCTTGTCGGCCATTGCGCCGAACAGACGGTACGAAGTGCCTACCTGCCCCATCAGACCGTTGCCGAATACTGTTACGAGGGAGACGCCGGATACCTGGGTGATTCCTGTTACAGGCCTTGAACTCTTTTTGTCGCCATCATTATTTATGATTGTGCCGTGGTGGGACGGATTGAACGTATTCAGAATCTTGATCGGGATACCGCTTTTTATGGCCGGCCATATTGCCGGCGTGTATAGAACCTTTGCCCCGAAGTGGCATAATTCTGCCGCTTCCGCATATGACAGTACAGGGATTGTATGGGCCTGCGGAGCTATGTTCGGGTCGCATGTCATCATGCCGTCCACATCTGTCCAGATATCTATGGTTTCCGCACCGACAGCCGCCCCTATCATTGCAGCGGAGAGATCCGAACCTCCTCTCCCCAATGTTGTTATATATCCGTCTTCGGTTCTTCCGCAGAATCCGGGTACAATGGCGAGTTTCTTGAAATTCTTGAATGTGTCCTGTACTTTTATACATGTTTCATCCCACAGTATCTGGGATTTTTCCCCACTCTTTTTTGTGACGATGAGCTCTCTTCCGTCTACCCTTACGGCATCTTTGAACATGCGGGTTATCATCTTTGAGGAGAATTGCTCGCCCATCGACAATATATGGTCTTCAAGAACCTTGAGATTGTTTTTCATTACCGATACGCTGCTGAGCAGATGTTCCAGCTTTTCCAGATCTTCGTTGAGCTCCTCCAGAAAAGCATGGTATTCCGATTTGGGAAGGACGCTTTTCGCCAGCGAGATATGCTTTTCGCGAATAGTTATTATATCTTCTTTGTAGTTGCTTCCTGTTTTTACCGCCTTTTCAAACATGGCAGTGAGCAGATTCGTGATACCGGTGATTGCGGATACTACGACTATACATGGCTTTTTCTTCTTCTCTACTATGATTTTGAGACTGTTCAAGGCACTTACACTGCCTACGGAAGTGCCGCCGAATTTTAAAACTAACATTTTATTCTTTTTTGTTGAGGTTCGAACTTAAAAAATGATATATTTCAATGCAGAAAACTTACAGTTTGTTTTCCTGTTGGGATTCCGCCTCTCTCTTGAGGCAGGATAAATGAGGAATTTTGATAATATATAGAAAAATCACACCCCCAAAGGGGTAATGGTAGTGGAAATTGTAATTGTAGAAAAATTACAATCTATAGTGCTGTATGAGGGTTTTTCCATCATTTCGGAGGCAAAGTTAGAAATTATTTTCAAAAAACATGATAAATCGTAACAAATATTTGAAAACTTTTGTTAATTTTAACTGTTATAACCTAAATACAACCATTTTATATCATGAATATCATCTATTCCATCACCAACAGGACCTCTTCTCTTATAAGGGGAATAATATTTTCATTGTTAGGCCTCTCGCTTCTTATATGGCCGGACGGGATGTTGAATTTTATAGTAATGATACTTGCAGCCTTGCTGATAGTGATATCTGTCGTATCGCTGATACTGATGTATAAGGGAAACAAGAAGGAGATAGGCGGAGGGTTTACCCCTCTTTCATATTTTGCCTTCGCGGCTATGGTGATAAGCCTTATATTCGGTATCTTGATTTTTGCTTTTCCTGCATTCTTTACGGGAATTCTTGTGTTGTTGTTCGGGCTCTTTCTACTTCTGCTCGGAGGCTCTCAGATAACGAATATGGTGGTGAGTTCCAAATATATGAAACTGCCCATATGGCTATATGTCTTCCCTGTTCTTATTACCGTATGCGGTATAATCTGCTTTTTCCAACCGTTTGAAGCCAAGACCGCCATTACTCTCTTTTTCGGTGCGGTAGTCATGGTCTACGGAATCATCGAGATTATCTCTTCCGTAATGTTGCGCAAGGTAAGGTTCGGAGAGGATGGCAAGTATATAGAGATTAAAAGCGAACTTGGCAGTTAGCGGCATCAATATATAATGTATCCTATCGCCCCGGCGAGGATTATGGTCAGTATGGGATTGACTTTTAACCATTGTCCCGCCACAAATGCGGCAACGAATATTATTACGCTGTATATATCTATGAAGTTCTCTTTTGTCACGAGGATTCCTGCGGCTGCGGCAATCATCCCTATGACTACGGGCCTCAATACTTTCATGACGGAAGGCAGGATGTTTCCCTCCTTGAATTTCGCATAGAGTCTGCAGATTGTAAGGATTATTATGAATGAGGGCAGTGCAACCGCTATTGTGGCGACTGCCGACCCGAATATATTGCCGGTAACGGTATATCCTACATAAGTGGCGCTGTTGATGCCTATCGGCCCCGGTGTCATTTGGGAGATTGCCACTATATCGGTAAATTGATGTGCCGTCAGCCATGCATGCTTTACCACGACTTCGTTCTGTATGAGCGAAAGCATCGCATATCCGCCTCCGAAGGTGAATATACCTATTATGAAAAAAGTATAGAACAGTTCGAGATAGATCATTTTGCGCCTCCTTTCCTTCTCTTTTTGATAAAATCAAGCAAGAAATAGCCGGCTCCCACAACCAGCAATATATATATAGGTGAAATATGCAGGAAAACTATGGCGACTGCCGTAGCAACTGCAAGCGCTCCGGTATATATGTTCAATTTGGCCTTTTTGGCCATATTCACTACCGGGACGGCTATAAGGGCCACTACTGCCGGCCTTATTCCCTGGAAGACCTTTATGACAGACTCATTGTGGCTGTAGCTTGTAAAAAATATGGCTATCAGCAATATTATTACGAATGAGGGCATGATGCTGCCCAATGTCGCTATTATACTTCCCTTTACTCCCTTAAGCCTGTAGCCCAAAAATATCGATATGTTTACGGCCAATATTCCGGGTGCAGATTGCGATATGGCCAGAATGTCCATGAAATCTTCCTCTCCGATCCATTTTCTCTTTTCCACTACCTCTTTCTCTATAATCGGAATCATGGCGTATCCGCCTCCCAATGTGAAAGCCCCTATTTTGGCAAAACAGGTGAAAATATCTGCATATATATTTTTCATAAGGCGCAAAAGTAGCAACTTTACTATTTCTGACAATTTTTTTAACTAAAATTTGTCAAATAAAAAAAATAAACATACCTTTGCAACCCGCTTTGAAAAAATAGTTTTCAGGCGCAATTAAGTTCATTGATAGCATTAAGACAAAACAGCAAGAGTATAAGGAAGGTAAATTACCTTGTCAATACTTTATGTAATTCGGTCAGGATAAGCTTAGATTGATAAAACATTATACAATGAAGAGTTTGATCCTGGCTCAGGATGAACGCTAGCGGCAGGCTTAACACATGCAAGTCGAGGG